>NZ_JABWQY010000003.1:0-470901 GCF_014268685.1 Pseudomonas sp. SWRI92 | reverse complement strand
TGCTGTCGGCGTGCCGGGCCTGACCCTGATGAACCGCTACATCAGCGGCGACAACGTGCACACCGCCACCGTCGACGACGGCAAGGAATGGGGCCGTGAAAGTGAGCTGGCCTACACCGTACAGAGCGGCGCGCTCAAGAGCCTCAACGTGAAATGGCGTAACTCGACGATGCGCCGGGATTTCAACGTCAATGAGTTCGATGAGAACCGCTTGATCGTCAGCTATCCGATCAGCTTGTTGTAAGCCAAAGTGGTGGGTCAGAGGGTGTCGATGCCAACTGACCCATCGCTATCGCGAGCAAGCCCGCTCGCACAGGGTATTTCTCAACCTCGCGATTCCACGCCCAACTCATCCCAAACCGACTCGGCCAAGTGAAAAGTTGCATTGGCCGCCGGAATGCCGCAGTAAATGGCGCTCTGCATGATCACTTCCTTGATCTCGCTGCGGCTCACGCCGTTGTTGGCGGCGGCGCGCAGGTGCAGCTTGAGTTCCTCGTTGCGGTTCATGCCGATCAACATGGCAATGGTGATCAGGCTGCGGGTATGACGCGGTAAGCCCGGGCGGGTCCAGATGTCGCCCCAGGCGTGGCGGGTGATCATTTCCTGGAATTCGCTGTTGAATTCAGTCAGGGCATCAAGGCTGCGATCGACGTGGGCATCGCCCAGCACCGCGCGGCGTACTTGCATGCCTTCGTCGTAACGTTGTTTCTCGTCCACAAAAAACTCCTCAGGCACGCCCAGAATCAATCAGGAAATCCACGACCCGCGCGCTGAACGCCGCGCCGGCCTGGACGTTGGACAGGTGCGCGGCATGGAACTCGGCGTACTCGGCGCCACTGACCCGGTCTTGGATAAAGTGCCCACCCGACGGCGGCGTCACCGCATCTTCAGTGCCGGCGATCACCAGCAGCGGCACGCGAATCGCAGACAACTGCTCGCGGAAATCGGCATCGCGCACGGCGGCACAGTTGGCGGCGTAACCCTGAGGCGACGTCGCGGCAAGCATGTCGGTGATTTTCTTGGCCTTGTCCGGATGGGCCTCGGCAAAATCAGGCGTGAACCAACGGGCAATCGACGCATCACGCAAGGCCACCATCGCGGCCTTGCCATCGCGCAATACGGTTTCGATGCGCGGGTTCCACACCGACGGGTCGCCAATCTTGGCGGCGGTGTTGCACACCACCAATTTGTGCAGGCGCTCGCCGGCATTGATCCCTAGCCACTGGCCGATCAAGCCACCCATGGACAAGCCACAGAAGTGCGCCTTGTCGATGTTCAACTGATCGAGCATCGCCAGCACGTCGCGGCCCAGCTGTTCGATGCTGTAGGGGCCTTCGGTGACCAGCGACTGGCCGTGGCCACGGGTGTCGAAACGCAGCACGCGAAAGTGTTCGCTGAAGGCCGGGATCTGTTCATCCCACATGTGCAGATTGGTGCCCAGGGAGTTGGAGAGCACCAGCACCGGGGCGTCTTGTGGCCCGTCCAATCGCCGCTCATCAAAACAATAGTTCAGTTCGCCCTCGGCGAGTTTGACCAATCCCACAACGATCTCCTTTCAGGCGTTCAAGGCAAGGTGTTCGGCCACTGCCCGGGCAACCCAGGTCTGGGCTTGTCCGAGGTAGTGCGCCGGGTCGAGCAGATGATCAAGTTCGGTTGCGGACAACTGCGCGGTGACCTGGGGTTCGTCTCCCAGCACCTCGCGTAGATGCCGCTGTTCGGCCACGGCGCGCTTGCAGCATTGCTCCAGCAAATGATGCGCCGTGTCGCGGCCAACCCGCTGGGCCAGGGCGATGCTCACCGCTTCGGCCAGCACCAGCCCTTGGGTCAGTTCCAGGTTGCGGGCCATACGTGCCGCATCCACTTCCAGCCCTTCGGCCAGCAGCCGCGCCTGTTGCAGGGCGCCGGAGACCAGGCAGCAGATTTCCGGCAGGGTTTCCCATTCGGCGTGCCACAGGCCCAGGCTACGTTCATGTTCTTGAGGCATGGCGCTGAACAACGTCGACACCAGGCCTGGCACCCGCGTCGCCGCGCCAATCAACACGGCCGCGCCCACCGGGTTGCGCTTGTGCGGCATGGTCGACGAACCACCTTTGCCCGGCGCTGAAGGCTCGAACGCTTCGCCGGTCTCGGTCTGCATCAACAGGCTGACGTCGCGCCCCAACTTGCCCAGGCTGCCGGCGACCAAGCCCAGCACCGCGCCGAACTCCACCAAACGATCGCGCTGGGTGTGCCACGGTTGCTCCGGCAGGTTCAGTTGCAGCTCGGCGGCCAAGGCTTCGGCGACCGGTAGCGCCTGGTCGCCCAAGGCGGCGAGTGTCCCGGAGGCGCCGCCGAATTGCAGCACAAGCAAGCGAGGCTTGAGTTCTCGCAAGCGTTGGCGACTGCGGGTGATCGCCCCCAGCCAACCGGCGATCTTCATGCCCAAGGTCACCGGGGTTGCGTGTTGCAACCAGGTGCGCCCGGCCAGCGGTGTGGCGGCGTAGCGTTCGGCTTGTCGGGCCAGGGTGCCCGCCAGTTGCGCCAGCTCTGCCTCGATCAGGACCAACGCCTGACGCAATTGCAGCACCAACCCGCTGTCCATCACATCCTGGCTGGTGGCGCCCAGGTGTACGTAGCGCTCAGCCTCGGCGCTCTGGGCGGCGATGCGCTTGCCCAGCGCCTTGACCAGCGGGATTGCCGAGTTGCCAGCGCTGGCGATTGCTTCGCTCAACTGCGAAAAATCGTACAGCTGGGCGCGACAGGCGTTCTCGATCGACGCCACCGCGTGTTGGGGAATCAACCCTACCCGCGCCTCGGCCCGCGCCAGTGCCGCCTCGACATCCAGCATCGCCTGGACCCGCCCCGCATCGCAGAACACCTCGCGCATGTCGCGAGCGGTGAAATAGGCATCGAACAGCTGATTGCCCGGTCGTTCGCTCATAAACAGTCCTTAATGCGCGGGCCCACTGGCCGGCGCGATGAGTCAGAGGTCATGGTGCAAATACGCCGGCTGCTTGGGCAGGCGCAGGCTGAACAGGAACGCCACCACCATCATCACCGTGACATACCAGTAGAAGGCGTTCTCCATGCCCTGGGCCTTCAGGCTCAAGGCGACATATTCAGCCGAACCACCAAAAATCGCATTGGCCACCGCATAGGCCAACCCTACTCCCAGCGCCCGCACTTGCGGTGGAAACATTTCAGCTTTCACCAGGCCGCTGATAGAGGTGTAGAAACTGACGATCGCCAGCGCCAACGTAATCAGGACAAACGCCAGGAACGGGCTGCTGATGCTTTTGAGGGTCAGCAGGATCGGCACCGTGCACAACGCCCCCAGGGCACCGAACCAGAGCATGGAGTTACGCCGGCCGATCTTGTCCGCCAGCATGCCGAACAGCGGCTGCATGCACATATAGAGGAACAGAGCACCGGTCATGATGTAGCTGGCGGTCTTGGCGTGCATGCCGGCGGTGTTCACCAGGTATTTCTGCATGTAGGTGGTGAAGGTGTAGAAAATCAGCGAACCGCCGGCGGTGTAGCCCAGCACGGTGATGAACGCGGCCTTGTGGTCGCGAAACAGCGCCGCAATGCTGCCGGCGTCCTTGTTTTCGCGCATTTCCTTACTGCTGGTTTCCTTCAGGGAGCGTCGCAGGAACAGGGAAATCAATGCGGCCGCGGCGCCCACCACGAATGGGATCCGCCAGCCATAGGCGCGCAACTCTTCTTCGCTGAGAAATTGTTGCATGACCACCACCAGCGACACCGCCAATAGTTGCCCGCCGATCAGCGTCACGTACTGGAACGAGGCGAAAAAGCCGCGTTGGCCCTTGAGGGCGACTTCGCTCATGTAGGTGGCGGTGGTGCCGTATTCACCGCCCACCGACAGGCCTTGCAACAAACGCGCGAACAACAGCAGCACCGGTGCCCAGACGCCGATGTCCTTGTAGGTCGGCAGGCAGGCGATGAGCAACGAGCCGAAGCACATCATCATCACCGAGATCATCATCGAATTCTTGCGCCCGTGACGGTCCGCCACTCGACCAAAGATCCAACCGCCAATGGGCCGCATCAGGAAGCCGGCGGCGAACACGCCGGCCGTGTTGACCAGTTGCACCGTCGGGTTGTCCGAGGGAAAGAACGCCGGGGCGAAATAAATCGCGCAGAACGCATAGACGTAGAAGTCGAACCATTCGACCAGGTTGCCGGATGAGGCACCGACGATGGCGAAGATGCGCTTGCTGCGTTCCTCACCGGTGTAGTGGTTGATTGGGGTGGTCATGGGTTACTTACTCGTTGGGGATTGACCAAGTCTAGACACACTTGGTAACAGTCCCGTTCCACAGTCTTACCTCCCGTGGCGAGGGAGCTTGCTCCCGCTCGGCTGCGCAGCAGTCGCAAAACCAGGCTCCGCGCTGCTTTGATACACCGCGTCGCCTGCCATGGGCTTGCTGTGCAAGCCAGCGGGAGCAAGCTCCCTCGCCACGGGGGTTTTCAATCAGTAATCGAAGAACACCGTCTCGGCATCCGTGCCCTGCAGGATTACGTTCCATTGATACACGCCCGACGCATCCGGCCTGGCGATGATTGTGCCGCGACGCTCTTCGGGCACGCAGGCCAGCAATGGGTCAGCTTCGTTGGCCTGTTCGCCGTCGAAGTAGATGCGCGTCAGCAAATGCTTGACCAGCCCGCGTGCGAACACCAGCACGACAAGATGCGGTGCCTGGGTCGTACCGCCCAACCCCGGCACGGTGCCCGGCTTGATGGTGGTGAAACGGAAACGCCCTTCGGCATCCACCGGCACCCGGCCGAAACCGTCAAAATGCGGGTCCAGCGGTTTGTCCTGGTCGTCTTCCGGGTGTGCATATTTACCCGCGGCGTTGGCCTGCCAGACTTCCAGCATGGCGTCGTTGACGAACTGTCCGTTGCCGTCGACCACCTGCCCGGTGATCGCCACGCGCTGGCCAAGCGTCTGGGCTTCGGTCAGGTCTTCGCGGTTCAGCCACGTCAGACCGATGTGGTAGTAAGGGCCGACGGTGTGGGATGTTGTGGCGTTGAGCGTCATCTTATTTCTCCATCGGCGTGGCTTCGCGGCCGCGCAAGACGATGTCCCAGCGATAACCGAGGGCATAGTGAGGGACGGTTTTTTCCAGGTCGAAACGGGCGATCAGGCGTTCCTTGGCACGGGTGTCCGGCACGCAGTTGTAGATCGGGTCGTATTCCAGCAACGGATCACCGGGGAAATACATCTGCGTGACCAGGCGCGTCAGGATGCTCGGCCCGAACAATGAAAAATGGATGTGCGCCGGGCGCCAGGCGTTGTGGTGATTACCCCACGGATAGGCGCCGGGCTTGATCGTCTGAAACTGATACCAGCCATCGGCATCGGTCACGGTGCGACCGGTGCCGGTGAAGTTCGGGTCCAGCGGCGCGTCATGGTTGTCGCGGTCATGGTTATAGCGACCGGCGGCGTTGGCTTGCCAGATCTCCACCAGGATGCCCGGCACCGGCTGGCCGTGCTCATCCAGCACGCGCCCGTGAATGATGATCCGCTCACCCAATGGCTCGCCGGCATGTTGGGCGGTGAGGTCGTGATCTTTCTCCTGCAAGCGGTCGGCGCCTACAGTCGGCCCGGTAATTTCCGACAGCGAGTGAGGCAAATACACCAACGGCTTGGACGGCGAGCGCAGGTTGGTGGACTGGTACGACGGGTGCAAATATTCCGGCTGGGTGCCCGCTTGAGGGCGACGATAACCAGGCTTGTCAGTCATGAAGCATTCCTCGATTTCTTATTAGTAGGCGACCCGTCAGACGCGCTCAATAGCCAGCGCCAGGCCCTGGCCGACGCCAACGCACATGGTCGCCAGGCCTTTCTTGCCGCCGGTCTTTTCCAAATGATGCAGCGCCGTCATGACCAAGCGCGCCCCGCTCATGCCCAGTGGATGGCCAAGGGCAATAGCGCCGCCGTTCGGATTGACCTGCGGCGCATCGTCCGCCAACCCAAGGTCGCGCAACACTGCCAGGCCTTGGCTGGCAAAGGCTTCGTTAAGCTCGATCACGTCAAAATCGGCGACCGCCAGGCCCAGGCGCTCGGTCAGTTTGCGCACCGCTGGCACCGGGCCGATGCCCATCACCCGTGGTGCGACACCGGCGCTGGCCATGCCGAGCACTTTACCCCGAGGGGTCAAGCCGTGTTTCTGCACCGCCTCGGCCGACGCCAGGATCATCGCCGCCGCGCCATCGTTGACGCCTGAGGCATTGCCGGCGGTGACGGTCTTGTCCGGGCCATTGACCGGTTTGAGTTTGCTCAAGGTTTCCAGCGTGGTGTCGGCGCGAGGATGCTCATCCTGCTCGACCACGGTTTCGCCTTTCTTATGGGCAATGCGCACCGGGACGATTTCTTCGGCGAAAAAGCCTGCCGCTTGGGCTGCCGCCGTGCGCTGTTGACTGCGCAAGGCGAAAGCGTCCTGGTCGGCGCGGGACACCGCGTAGTCATCCGCCACGTTATCAGCGGTCTGCGGCATCGCGTCCACGCCGTACTGGGCTTTCATCAACGGGTTGATGAAGCGCCAGCCGATGGTGGTGTCTTCCAGCTTCATGTTGCGCGAGAACGCCGCGTCAGCCTTGCCCATCACGAACGGCGCACGGGACATCGACTCCACGCCGCCGGCAATCGCCAGCTCCATCTCGCCGCTGGCGATAGCGCGGAACGCGGTGCCGATGGCGTCCATGCCCGAGGCGCAGAGGCGGTTGAGGGTCACGCCGGGAATGCTCTCCGGCAGGCCCGCCAGCAGCAGCGCCATGCGCGCCACGTTGCGGTTGTCTTCGCCGGCCTGATTGGCGCAGCCGAGGAACACCTCGTCCACCGCGCTCCAGTCCACCGACGGATTACGTTCCATCAATGCCTTGATCGGCACGGCTGCCAGGTCATCGGCACGCACAGCGGACAACCCGCCGCCAAACCGACCGATAGGGGTTCGAATCGCATCACAGATATACACGTCGCGCATCAGGCTTCTCCCGGTGCCTGGCCGTGGGCCGCCGCGGTACGAGCTTCCAGGTCGCGCAGTGCGCGCAGCTCCACTTCGGTCGGCTCGGCGGTGGTTTGCACTTGGTCGGCGAAACGGATCGCCCATCCGGTGGCCGCAATGACTTGCTCACGGGTCACGCCCGGGTGCAGCGCGGTGACAACGAATTCATGGCTGTCGGCTTCCGGCTCCATGATGCACAAGTCGGTGATGATACCCACGGGGCCAGCACCCGGCAGGCCAAGACGCTTGCGCGAATCGCCGCCTTCGCCATGGCCGACCGAGGTGATGAAATCCAGCTTGTCGACAAACGAACGCGCCGACTGCTTGAGGATGATCAACACGCTCTTGGCCGAACCGGCGATTTCCGGCGCGCCACCGGCACCCGGCAGGCGCACTTTGGGCTGGTGGTAGTCGCCGACCACCGTGGTGTTGATATTGCCGAAACGGTCCACCTGGGCGGCGCCAAGGAAACCGACGTCGATACGCCCGCCCTGCAACCAGTAGCGAAAAATCTCACCGGTCGGAACGACAGTGTCCGCGGTTTCCGCCAGTTCACCGTCGCCGATGGACAACGGCAATACGCTGGGCTTGGCGCCGATGGGGCCGGACTCGTAGATCAGCACTACATCAGGGGACGAGGTCAGCCGCGCCAGGTTGGCCGCTTTCGACGGCAGGCCGATGCCAACGAAACACACGGCATTGTTTTTCAAGCGACGCGCCGCGGCGACCGTCATCATTTCATTGGTGGAGTACGTCATGGTTTCACCTGCGAAGCGGCTGCCAGCCGGGCCTGGAATTCACTGAAATCCCGAGTGCCGTGGATGTATTCGTTGATCCATGCGGTAAAGGTCTCACGGTCCCGGGCGATCGGGTCCCACGCCTGGTAGAAACGGTTGTCACGCTCGGTGTAACCGTGGGCGTAGGACGGATGGGCGCCGCCGGGTACGTGGCACACCGCGCTCAATGCCCAGGTCGGCAGTACGCAGGCATTCATCGGCGCGTTCAGGTCGTCGACGATTTCTTCGACGGTGACGATGCAGCGCTTGGCGGCCAGGGCGGCTTCTTTCTGCACGCCGAGGATGCCCCACAGCAGCACGTTGCCCTTGCGGTCGGCTTTCTGGGCGTGGATCACGGTGATGTCCGGGCGTACCGAAGGCACAGCGGCCAACACTTCACCGGTGAAGGGACAGGTCACGCTCTTGATCAGCGGATTGACCTTCGGCAGGTCGGAGCCGGCGTAGGCCCGAAGCACCGCGAACGGCAGGCCGGAGGCGCCAGCAACGTAGGCGTTGGCCAGGTCGGCGTGGCTGTGCTCCTCGATTTCCAGCGGATGCGGCCATTGCTTCTCGACCGCATCGCGCAGCCGGTGCAAGGAACCCACGCCAGGGTTGCCGCCCCAGGAAAAAATCAGCTTGCGAGCACAACCGGCGCCGATCAACTGGTCGTAGATCAGGTCAGGCGTCATGCGCACCAAGGTCAGGTCTTTCTTGCCCTGACGAATGATTTCATGACCTGCCGCCGTCGGGATCAGGTGGGTGAAGCCTTCAAGCGCGACGGTATCGCCGTCGTTGACGAATTGCTTCACCGCGTCGTGCAGCGAAAGGATTTCAGCCATGGGGCAGGCTCCCGTTTTCCAGTAGACCGACATGAAGAAAAAGGCGCGAGGTTCGGCGCCGGAATGCCTGAAGATTAAGCTTCGGGATAACGCCAAAACAATCCGATAATCGACTAAGTGTTCGTTTATCGAACAGATTGTTGCTTGGCTATCGATATTTCCTTAACTCGAAAACACACTAAAACCGTGGCGAGGGAAGCTTGCTCCCTCGCCACAGGTGCGGACCCAGCGTTTCGTGCAGGTGAATAACTCAGGTCGCATCCGCATGGCTGACCATGCCCTTGATCACCACCGCCGTGGCCGCCAGGGCTGCGGGCACCACCAATGCGGTCAGGACCTGCTCGAAATTCCAGCCCAAGCCCAACAACGTGGCGCCCATCCACGCACCGAGAATCGCGCCGAACCGGCCGATGCCGAGCATCCAGGAAACGCCAGTGGCCCGGCCCTGGGTCGGATAAAAACGCGCCGCCAGGGACGGCATCGCCGACTGAGCGCCGTTGACGCACATGCCGGCCACCAGCACTAAGGTCGCGAGCAAGGTAATGTTGCCCAGGCTCTGCCCCACCGCGTAGGCAAACAGCCCGGCCATCAGATAAAAAATGCCGATGACCTTGTGCGGGTTGAACCGATCCATCGCCCAACCGACCCCCACTGCGCTCAGCACGCCGCCAAACTGGAACAACGCGCCGATAAACGCGGCTTGTTCCATGCTCGCTCCGCTGTCGCGCATCAGGGTCGGCAGCCAACTGGTCAGCAGATAGACAATCACCAGCCCCATGAAATACGTCAGCCACAGCAACAAGGTGCCGGCGCTGTAGGTGCCGGAGAAAATCACCGCGAGCACGTTACGCGCCTTCACGGTCTTCTGTTCGGGGACGCTGAAGCTTGCCGCCTGGGCGACGGTCTGCGGGTCAATCGGCGCCAGGGTCTTGCGCACCTTGTCGGTGCCACGGTTGCGCACCACCAGATAACGCGCCGATTCCGGCAACCAGAACAACAACACGACCGCCAGGATCAGCGGCAAGATTCCGCCAATCATCAACAGGCTGTGCCAGCCAAAAGCCGGGATCAACTTGGCCGAGATGAACCCGCCGCAGGCCATGCCGAGGTTGAAGCCGCAGAACATGCTGGTGACCAACAGCGACTTCTTGCGCTCCGGGGTGTATTCCGACAACAAGGTGGTGGCGTTCGGCATCCCGGCGCCCAGGCCCAGGCCCGTGAGGAAGCGCAGCACCAGCAGCTGGTCGACGTTGGTGCTGTATGCCGACGCCAGGCTGAACCCGCCAAACAACACGACGGCGCCCACCAACACGACTTTTCGCCCGAAGCGATCCGCCAAGGGGCCCGAACCCAATGCGCCGAATACCATGCCGATCAGCGCCGCACTCATCACCGGGCCAAGGCTGGCCCGATCGATCCCCCAATCCTGGGACAGTGCCGGCGCAATGAAACCCATTGCGGCCGTGTCGAGGCCGTCGAGGAAAACAATCAGGAAACACAGAATCACCACCCGCCATTGATAGCGCGAGATGGGTTGGGCATTGATAAAGGACTGCACATCGAGGCAAGTGCCTACGGAAGTCTGGGGCTGGTTCATTTTATTTTTATTCCACGCAAGAAACGCCAGATGACGCTGCGCGACATTAATGAGCCCGAGCAAACACCGTCAATTCAGCGCAGCCGACTGTGTGCGTTTATCGAACAGCTTAAGTGAACAACTGCGCGCTCAAGTCCCGGCTGGCCCCTAGCAAGCCTGGCAAGAATCGTTGTTCCAGCTCGTTGCGGCTGACCCGCCCGGCGTGGGTGCTGACGTTCAGCGCAGCCACAACCTGACCCGAAGCGTCATAGACCGGCACGGCGATCGAGCGCAGGCCTTGTTCCAGTTCCTGATCGACGATGCACCAGCCTTGCTGGCGAACCTCCTGCAAGCATTCGAGCAACGCCTCGGGCGTGTGCAATGTCCGGCTGGTCTTGGCGTGCAGGTCGGCATGGTCCAGGTAATCGCGCAGCGAAGCATCGTCCAGGGCCGCCAGTAAAATCCGGCCCATCGACGTGCAATAAGCCGGCAGGCGACCGCCCACGGACAGGTCCACGGAAATCAGCCGCTGGGTGGTGGCCGACCGCGCGATGTAGAGAATATCGTCGCCTTCGAGCGTCGCCATGTTGCAGGCTTCGTGCAGTTGTTCACTCATGCGGTCCAGGTACGGCTGGGCGGAAACGGCCAAGGGCGTCGAGGACAAATAGGCATGGCCCAGGGTCAGCACCTTGGGCAACAGGGAATAAGTACGCCCATCGGTGGTCGCGTAGCCGAGCTTGATCAGGGTGTGCAGGCAACGCCTGACCGCGGCGCGGGGGATTTCGGTGCGGTGGCTGATCTGGGCGATGGTCAAGTGCCGCTTGCGCTCCTGGAACGCCTGGACCACGGCCAGCCCACGGGCCAGCGATGTCATGAAATCCGGGTCGCCGGTGAGGGCCTGGATCCGCTTGGCCGGCGAGGCAACGATCGGCGGCGCGACTGACGTGAAGGCGTTGCGCAATTGGTCGTTCATGTCGGATCCTCTGGAATGACGGCTATTACAAGCGGCTGCCCGGCGGACAGGCAAGGGGCTAACGCCAAGACCGTTCGATTATCGAACCGCCGACCGATAATCGCAACGCCCTCCCCCCGGCTTGTTCCTGTTGATTGGTCTCGCCTTACAGGCATATGAAACTACAGGACGGCGCCGCGATTGCCTTGAACAGATGGAGCGATATTGAACTTGTGGTACAGCTTGAAACTCTGTTGACATAACTAGTACATACAAACATCCCTTCACACAAGGCAACGTACGGTTCAACTTTTACTGATAGTGTTCTTCAGGCAGACCGCTATAATGCGTTCGGTGACGGCTTGGCCAATAGGCTTGCCCGTCTCCGGCATCACAGTGAGTCTCTGTTGTGCCAGAAGCCGGTGCCTGAAGCACCCATGACCGCTTCCCCTGTATCGGCAATATCCGAAGCCCTGATGCTACGTCAGCTATCAGCTCTGGTGCCGTGGCCGTCTGCATGTCTGCATGCAGTGCGTATCACCAGATTAATTTCAACTCATTAGGTAATACTGTGACGAAAGAAGAACTGCGCGCGGAACTTGAGCGCCAGGAACAACGTTACAAGGAAGTTTACGGCGGGGAAATCACCACTTACGCCGCGCAACCAGAACCGGAACGCAAACCTTGGCGTAAACGCGCCACCGTTCAGGACCAGGCTTTCAGCCAGGAACTTCAGAAGATCGAAAAAGAACTCAAGGCCGAAGAGGGTTAACGCTCGGGCTGGACGTTCTTGCTTACCGTGTCCGGTCGTCACCCAGGCCGGCCCTCGGCATCGAGCGCCCGCCAAAAGCGGGCCGTTGTGCTCTTCCACCATCGGCCGGAGAGCTTGATTGCCGGTCCTGCTTTGGATTTTTCGTACGACTATTCCTACTCCCTTCCCATCTCGATGCGAACCCTGCCCACAGGGCATTTGGCCTTTTAAACAAAGGGTTGCGCTCCTGATGGCTCACCGGGACCGGACAGGTTTGCTCACGGTTATTTCGTAGAAGAATGTTACCGATGAGCAGGCAATGCATCGATTAACGCGGTTTTCTGGCATAATCGCGCCCCCTTATGACCGGGTCAGAAAACCTTCATAATCGATTTATTCAGCGGACTGGATGCTTGGGTGCTCGTGAGCCTCTTGCTCGCCCTGGCTTTTGTCCTCGCCTTCGAGTTCATCAACGGCTTTCATGACACCGCTAACGCGGTTGCCACTGTTATCTACACCAAAGCCATGCCGCCCCACCTGGCGGTGTTCTTTTCCGGTGTGTTCAATTTCCTCGGCGTACTGCTGGGCGGCGTAGGCGTGGCGTATGCCATCGTTCACTTGCTGCCGGTGGAGTTGCTGATCAATGTGAACACCGGGCACGGACTGGCCATGGTGTTTTCGCTGCTTGCAGCGGCCATCACCTGGAACCTGGGCACTTGGTACTTCGGTATTCCGGCCTCCAGCTCCCATACGCTGATCGGCTCGATTCTCGGCGTGGGCCTGGCCAACGCCCTGATCAACGATATTCCGTTGGGCGACGGCGTGAACTGGCAGAAGGCGATCGACATCGGTGCCTCCCTGGTGTTCTCGCCGATGGCCGGTTTCCTGATCGCGGCCCTGGTGTTGATCAGCCTGAAATGGTGGCGTCCGCTGTCGAAGATGCACAAGACGCCGGAACAGCGCCGCAAAATTGATGACAAGAAGCATCCGCCATTCTGGAACCGCCTGGTGCTGGTGATTTCCGCCATGGCCGTGAGCTTCGTCCATGGCTCCAACGATGGCCAGAAAGGCATCGGCCTGATCATGCTGGTATTGATCGGTATCGTGCCTGCGCAGTTCGTACTCGACCTGAACAGCACCACCTACCAGATCGAGCGCACTCGCGACGCGACCCTGCACCTGAGCCAGTTCTACAAGCGCAACAACGAGTCCCTCGGCGAATTCCTGGCCTTGGGCAAAAGCGTCGAAGGCGACCTGCCGGAGAAATTCCGTTGCAACCCGCAGCAGACCGAACCGACCATCAATGCGTTGCTCGACACCCTCAAAGGCGTGGCGGACTATCACTCGCTGCCGTCGGAAAGCCGCATCGAAGTCCGTCGCTACCTGCTCTGCCTCGACGACACGGCGAAAAAAGTCGGCAAGTTGCCTGGGCTGGCGGCGCGTGAAAAAGACGACCTGAACAAGCTGCGCAAGGACCTGACCGCCACCACCGAATACGCCCCATTCTGGGTGATCCTGGCGGTCGCCTTGGCACTCGGCCTGGGCACCATGGTCGGCTGGAAACGCGTGGTATTGACCATCGGCGAGAAGATCGGCAAGCAAGGCATGACCTATGCCCAAGGCATGTCCGCCCAGATCACCACTGCCTGCATGATCGGCGCGGCAAATATATTCAGCCTTCCGGTGTCCACCACCCACGTGCTGTCTTCCGGCGTGGCGGGCACCATGGTCGCCAACAAGAGCGGCCTGCAAGGCGGCACGGTCAAGACAATCCTGCTGGCCTGGGTGTTGACCCTGCCGGCCACGGTGGCCTTGTCTGCCGCACTGTTCTGGCTGGCCTCCAAAGCCATCGGCAGCTGATTTCCAGCGGCACGTAAAAAGGTGCGTCCCTTGCGGTTCGCACCTTTTTTTAGGTCAGTGATTTTGTAAGCCCAACAATCGCGGCGCAAAAAAAAAGGGCGACCGAAGTCGCCCAAAATGCCTTGCGTGCTCGTTGTCGCTGGAAAGATTTACGGCTTCTTGCGCTTGTGTGCGTCTTTCCAGATGAATAATCCAAAACCTGCGAAAAACACGAACATGAGGCCGACCGTCAACACTCCGGCAAACACCACATTATCGATAAACATGACTGGCCTCCTGGTCTTGCCCTTGTTTCGTTGGAGCCAAGGTAACCAATCAGGCCTGGATAAAAATTGACCGGCGTCAATAACGCTCGTGACTGAGCGAAAAGGAGGGGGAATAACTGATCTGCATCAATGGATCGAGGGGGTTCAGCGCTTTTTCGGTTTGCTTTTGGTTTTTTTCTTCGGCTTGCCCAACGGCATCGCCTGCTCGAACGCCTGGCGGACTTCATTGAGGCGCTTTTCGTTGAGGTCGTGAACGCGCTTGGCGCGCTCAGCGCTAAGATCAACCAGCTTGTCTTCGTGGCTCATGGCGTGTCGGCATCGTACGTGAGTTGCGGATGCGCCCAATGATGCGGGCTGTCGTCGAAGTTGACCAGCCTGTCGGCTCGGTTCGCCTGGATCAGATCTGAATATCGACCCACAGGCCCTGGCGCGACTCCCCCTCCACCAGCGGCACAACCGGCACGGTGTTATCGGCGTTCAGTTCCGTCCCGGGTATAGCCAGGTGCTCCTCAGGATCTTCATCGGCTTCACGACGGCGTCTCTCGCGCTCATGCTTGCGACGCTGTTCCTCGCGCAGCAGCAGCGCGGTTTCTTCCGGGTCACGCTTTTGCAGGTCGATGGTGCTTTCGTTGGAGCTTTCCTGCACGGGGACCACGGGCGGTATGTCCGGTCGCGGGCGGACCGGATCCTGTTGCGCGGTAACGGGTACCGCGCTCAGAGGAAGCATGGGTGGCAACATAAAGGTCTCCTGTCTTCAGGTTGTCGGCTGTGGCGGGTGCAGCTTGAACCGCTGGTCTGAAACTTGTGACCCGGTTGGCATTATGCCCTGCCCACACACAAGCTTGTTTGATCGCGAAGTCCGCTTAAGTTCCCTTGGGGTGGTTGATGGGCAAGCCCACATGAGGCCGGGATGCGTGCGTAAATCCTTTGGTCTGACGGCTCATTCCGTTAAGATAGCCGGCTTTTTCACGGCGGGAGTCAGGCAGCATGGCGCAGCAGTATCAACCGGGGCAACGCTGGATCAGTGACAGCGAAGCCGAGCTGGGTTTAGGCACCGTTCTGGCACAGGACGGCCGCTTGTTGACCGTGCTCTATCCGGCCACTGGCGACACCCGCCAGTACGCGCTACGGAATGCGCCCCTCACCCGTGTACGGTTTTCGCCGGGCGATGTGATCACTCACTTCGAAGGCTGGAAAATGACCGTGCGCGAAGTCGACGACGTCGATGGGCTGCTGGTTTATCACGGCCTCAACGGCCAGAACGAAGTCGTCACGCTGCCGGAAACCCAACTGTCGAATTTCATCCAGTTCCGCCTGGCCAGCGACCGCCTGTTCGCCGGCCAGATCGACCCATTGGCCTGGTTCTCCCTTCGGTACCACACGCTGGAACATACCAGCCGCCAATTGCAGTCGTCGCTCTGGGGCCTGGGTGGCGTACGCGCCCAACCGATCGCGCACCAACTGCACATCGCCCGTGAAGTGGCCGACCGCATCGCGCCCCGGGTATTGCTGGCGGACGAAGTGGGCCTGGGCAAGACCATCGAAGCCGGCCTGATCATCCATCGGCAACTGCTGTCCGGCCGCGCCAACCGTGTGCTGATCCTGGTGCCGGAAAACCTCCAGCACCAATGGCTGGTGGAAATGCGCCGACGCTTCAACCTGCAGGTTGCGCTGTTCGACGAAGAACGCTTTATCGAAAGCGATGCCAGCAACCCGTTCGAAGACACCCAACTGGCACTGGTGGCGCTGGAGTGGCTGGTGGAAGATGAGAAAGCCCAGGACGCGCTGTTCGCCGCCGGCTGGGACTTGATGGTCGTCGACGAAGCCCATCACCTGGTCTGGCATGAAGACCACGTGAGCCCGCAATACGCGCTAGTCGAACAGCTTGCCGAAACGATCCCGGGTGTGTTGTTGCTGACCGCAACCCCAGAACAATTGGGCCAAGACAGCCACTTCGCCCGTCTGCGCCTGCTCGACCCGAACCGTTTCCATGACCTCAAGGCCTTCCGCGCCGAGAGCGAAAACTATCGCCCGGTGGCCGAGGCCGTTCAGGAGCTGTTGGACAAAGGTCGCCTGTCGCCCGAAGCCCACAAGACCATCCATGGTTTCCTGGGTAACGAAGGCGAAGCGCTGCTGACCGCCGTCAACGATGGCGATATCGAAGCCAGCGCCCGCCTGGTTCGCGAATTGCTGGATCGCCACGGCACCGGCCGCGTGCTGTTTCGCAATACTCGCGCCGCTGTACAGGGCTTCCCGGAGCGCAAGCTGCACGCCTATCCGTTGCCGTGCCCGGATGAATACCTTGAACTGCCATTGGGCGATCACGCCGAGCTGTACCCGGAAGTCAGCTTCCAGGCCCAGCCGGACGCCAGTGAAGAAGAGCGCTGGTGGAAATTCGATCCGCGCGTCGAGTGGCTGATCGATCAGTTGAAAATGCTCAAACGCACCAAAGTCCTGGTGATCTGTGCGCACGCCGAAACCGCCATGGACCTGGAAGACGCCCTGCGCGTGCGCTCCGGCATCCCGGCCACGGTGTTCCACGAGGGCATGAACATCCTTGAGCGAGACCGCGCGGCCGCCTACTTCGCCGACGAAGAGTTTGGTGCCCAGGTGCTGATCTGCTCGGAAATCGGCAGCGAAGGTCGCAACTTCCAGTTTGCCCATCACCTGGTCCTGTTCGACCTGCCGGCGCACCCGGACCTGCTGGAACAACGCATCGGCCGACTGGACCGGATCGGCCAGAAACACACGATCGAGCTGCACGTGCCCTATTTGGAAACCAGCCCGCAGGCGCGGTTGTTCCAGTGGTATCACGAAGCGCTGAATGCGTTCCTCAACACCTGCCCGACCGGCAACGCCTTGCAACACCAGTTTGGCCCGCGCCTGCTGCCCTTGTTGGAAGAAGCCGATGACGGCGAGTGGCAAACGCTGATCGACGAGGCGCGCGCCGAGCGTGAACGCCTGGAAGCCGAACTGCATACCGGCCGTGATCGTCTGCTGGAGCTCAATTCCGGCGGTGCGGGAGAAGGTGACGCATTGGTGGAAGCCATATTCGAACAGGACGACCAGTTCGCCCTGCCGATCTACATGGAAACCCTGTTCGACGCCTTCGGCATCGACAGCGAGGACCATTCCGACAACGCGCTGATCCTCAAGCCGAGCGAAAAAATGCTCGACGCCAGTTTCCCGCTGGGCGACGACGAAGGCGTGACCATCACTTACGACCGCAACCAGGCGCTGTCTCGCGAAGACATGCAATTCATCACCTGGGAGCACCCGATGGTGCAAGGCGGCATGGACCTGGTGCTGTCCGGCTCCATGGGCAACACCGCCGTGGCGCTGATCAAGAACAAGGCACTCAAGCCCGGCACCGTGTTGCTGGAACTGCTCTACGTCAGCGAAGTGGTTGCCCCGCGCTCGCTGCAACTGGGCCGCTACCTGCCACCGGCCGCCCTGCGCTGCCTGCTGGATGCCAACGGCAACGACTTGGCGGCCCGGGTCTCGTTCGAAACCCTGAACGACCAGCTCGAAAGCGTGCCCCGCGCCAGCGCCAACAAGTTCATCCAGGCCCAGCGTGATCAGCTGTCACCACGGATCAATGCTGGCGAAGAGAAGATCATCCCGCGCCATGCCGAGCGCGTGGCCGAGGCTCAACGCCGCCTTGCAGCCGATACCGAAGAGGAGCTGGCACGTCTGACCGCGCTGCAAGCGGTGAACCCTACCGTGCGCGATAGCGAGCTGGAGGCTTTGCGTCAGCAGCGCGAGCAAGGGCTGGCGATGCTGGAGAAGGCTGCGTTGCGGTTGGAGGCGATTCGGGTGTTGGTGGCGGGCTGATTTCAGCGGTTTTTGCGTGTGTATATCCGTTTCTTCGGTAACGGATATACACCCAGAAACCCAGAACCCAAAACCCAGAAACCACCTCAAGGACTGTAATACCCCACCGCAACCAGCAGATGCCCCGCCTTCTTCAAATAGGCATGCTTGTTCTCGACCTTCCCCGTCACCGGATTCTTCCAGCGATACTCATACTCCCCCGCATCCTGCTTACCAATCATGGCCAATATCGGCTCGCCCACAGGCTTGCCAGCCGGATCCTTGACCTTGGCGAAATCAGTATTGATCAAGCGCAGGTTGGTGCCATGACCGACATAGCGTCGCGTATCAAGGTCGACGACAAAGACATACAGGTCATCCTGAAGATAGCCGCCCTTGAGGGAGTTGATCGCCGTCAGCGTCGCTTTCTGGTTTTTCAACAAGTCGGCCGACGCCTTGTCCAGCAGCGCCCTGGCCTGTTCGGCTGAGGCCCGTGGCAGGTAATAGCCGACCGCGAGGATTCGCTCACCGACCCGCTGAAAGTACACATGCTTGCGCTCGACCTTGCCGTCGGCCCAGTTCTGCCAACGGTACTCAGCCTGCTGGATACCGCTGGCTTCAGGGGTTTTCAGTGCGTCCTTGAAAGCCTTGCGCAAATCCGGCCCCAACACCTCGGAAACGTCTCGCCCGATCAATGCTGACGAGGGACCGCCGCTGGCGAGCATCACGCCTTGGGTGTCGACCACAAACACGTAGCGGTCCTTGTCGACGAACTCGCCTTGGCGGCTGAAGGCGGCGAACGCATAGTCGCCGTAGTCGTCATAGTAAACCAGGGCCTTTTCCAGCAGTGCCCGGGCTGCCTGGCCGTCGTCCGGAGCGGCGGCCTGGACCTGTGTTACCAGAAACAGCAACGCCGTCAGCCTGGCCATCTTTCGAATCAATCCCATGCGCGCGCCCTCGTTCTTGTTGATGTTCCAAGAGCGTAGACGGCGCGGGGTGATGTGGGAGTATTCAGGGGATTGTTGCGAGGGCAAGCACAAACCTGTGGAAGCGAGCTGGCTTCCACAGGTTCCAGAGCGTCACTGGGCCCGGTTGCTCAGTTGCTGTTGCAGGTACTGGATCTGCGATTGCAGGGTATTGATGTTACGCGTGACCTGACCACGGAAGGCATCGAACTCCGCAGCAGAGCCGCCCGAACGATTCTCCTGTTGGCTCTTGAGCACGACCATGTCCTGTTCCAGGCGTTCGATGGCCGAGCTCGAGGTGGCTCTTTTCAAAGCGGTGATGTCGGCACCGATGCTCTTGAGCTGGGCATCCAGCGCGCCGCCCTCGCCCTGGTTCTTCAAGGCTGATACCTCAGCCGCCAACGTTTTGACCTGGGCCTGAAGCTGGGTATTGGCTGCTTGCAGCTGGGTGTAGGCGTTCTGCTGTTCGGAGTCCTGGGCAATCATCTGGGCCAGCTGCTTATCCAGGTCGGCAGATGGACCGAACGCGCCTTGCAGGAGTTTGTATTGTTCTTGCAGCTTGCCTTCGAATTGCCGTGCCTGGTCCTGCAGCTTGTTATCCAACTGTTTGATCTGCAATTTCAACGCTTCACTGTCGCTCATCACGTTGGACTGCCCAGCGACCACTTTGCCGGAAATATCCTGCAAGCGTCCCGCCGCATCCTCGCTGATCCGCGCGAAGCTTTCCTGAGTGGCCACCAGCTGTTGTTCCATCAAGGAGATCTGCTGGAAACTCCACCAAGCCAGGAATGCCAGGGCACACAGCAGGGCGCCGACCAATGCCCACAACGGCCCAGTGCTGGGAGCCTTGACCTTGGCCGCCGCAGCGGGTGCCGGACGCGCTTGCACGCGGGGCTCGCGGTTGGTCGGGAAGTCATCGTCATCGGGAATGTCGGCCCGCATCCGCAGGCTCGGTACATCATCGAAGTCGTCGTCGGCATCGTTACGCATGGGCATGGGTTCAACCTTTGGAAAACCGGTAATGGCTCGGTGCAGCGAGTATAACCCCCTCACCCGCCGCACCCATTGACCCCGAACTGAGCACTCGGTTCATGACGGACCGATCAGCGGGCATCTTGGACGCGCCACCAAGCGCAAAATTCATCGAGGGCGGCCCACAAACTGACCTGCGGATCATAATCGAGATAATGCCGCGCCCGACCGATGTCCAAGGTGAAATTCCTGTTCATGACCTGCATGCCCAGGCGCGACAGCGTCGGCTCGGGGCGACCGGGCCACAGCGCGCAGAAACCTTCATTCATGGCCGCGACGCTGTAGGCCAGCCCGTAGGAGCGGTAACGCCTGACCTGTGGGACCTCCATTTGTCGCATTACGTAATTGACCACGTCCCACAGCGGGACCGGCGCTCCGTTGCTGATGTTGTAGGCCTTGCCCAAGGCTGAATCGATGGCCAGCAAGCTGCTGAGCAGCGCTTCGTTGAGGTTCTGTACGCTGGTGAAATCGACCTTGTTCAATCCGTTGCCGACTATGGCCAGTCGCCCCTTGCGCTGCATCTTGAGCAGTCGCGGGAAGACGCTCATGTCGCCGGCCCCAGTGACGAAACGCGGCCGCAGGGCCAACACTTCCAGGCCGAACTCCTGGGCGCCGAAGACTTTCTGCTCGGCCAGGTATTTGGTGGCGGCATAGGGATGCTTGAAGCGTTTGGGCACTTGCTCTTCGGTCAACCCGAGGTGGTCACGACCGTCGAAATAAATGGACGGCGATGAGAGATGCACCAATCGCCGGACCTTCTGCTTCAGGCAAGCCTCGACGATGTTTTCGGTGAGTTGGACGTTGCCCTGGTGGAAATCCTGATAGCGTCCCCAGACGCCCACCGAACCGGCGCAATGCACCACGGCATCGATATCGCGACACAGATCACGGGCCAGCATCGGGTCGATCAGGTCGCCCTCGATGAACTCGGCGCCGCGCCGGACCAGATGCTCAACGCTTTCGGCCCGGCGGCCGTTGACCCGAACATCCAGGCCTTGCTCCAAGGCAAAACGCGCAAAGCGTCCGCCAATGAAGCCACTTGCGCCGGTGACCAGAATTTTCATGTAGTGCTCCTAAAATCAGTTTCGAGCTACAAGCCAAGAGCTGCAAGCCATACGACTTCAATTCACTGCTTGCAGCGTGCTGCTTGTCGCTGCGATCAATTGTTCGGTCAGCAAACCGAGCAACTGTCCGCCATTGCGCCAATGATGCCAGTACAGCGGAACGTCGATCGGCTTATCTGCCAGCAATTCCACCAACTCGCCTCGCTCCAACTGCTCGCGCACTTGCAGCTCAGGCACCAGGCCCCATCCCAGCCCCGCCTCGATGAGGCGAATGAAGCCTTCGGACGAAGGACACAAATGGTGCTCGAAACCGCCTTCGACGCCGAGGGACGCCAGGTATCGGTGTTGCAGGAAATCGTCCGGGCCGAATACCAGGGCCGGCGTGCGCGCCAGCTGATCGGCGCGCACCCCTTCGGGGAAATGTCGGGTGATGAACGCAGGACAGGCAAGCGCACGATAGCGCATCGCCCCCAGCAATACGCTGCGGGCCCCGGCCACCGGGCGTTCGCTTGCGCAGACACACGCCGCTACTTCGCCGGCGCGCATTCGCTTGAGTCCCACGGTCTGGTCTTCCACCACCAGGTCGAGCAGCAGATGCTGTTCTGCACAAAAAGCCCCCACGGCACCGGCCCACCACGTGGCCAGGCTGTCGGCGTTCAATGCAATCCGCAGGCGCTCCGGCACCCCTTCCTCATCCAGCGCCGGCACCAGGCTTTGCAGGTCACGCTCCAGTAGCCGGACCTGTTGCACATGGTTGAGTAATCGGCGGCCGATTTCGGTAGGCGCCGGCGGCGTGACGCGCACCAGGACGGGCTGGCCGACCCGTGCTTCCAGCAGTTTTATTCGCTGGGAGATGGCCGACTGCGACAATCCCAGCACCTGCGCGGCACGCTCGAAACCGGCCTGCTCGACGACGGCTGCCAAGGCAGAAAGCAGTTTGTAATCGAACATCAGTATTCCTAATGGGCAATCAGCAACATTGGTTTTTCTTATACGCCCCCGCACCGGAGAATGACCAGCATTGCGAACAATCAAGGGGAAGAATTCATGTGGCAAAGTTACGTCAACGGGCTGCTGGTAGCGCTTGGATTGATCATGGCGATTGGCGCCCAAAACGCGTTTGTGCTGGCTCAGAGCCTGCGGCGTGAGCATCACCTGCCAGTGGCCGCGGTGTGCATCATTTGCGATGCGCTATTGGTCGCCGCCGGCGTGTTCGGGTTGGCGACGCTGCTGGCTCAAAGCCCGCTGCTGCTTTCGATCGCACGATGGGGCGGCGCGGCGTTCCTGCTCTGGTACGGCAGCCAGGCGCTGCGTCGGGCGTGTTCGAAACAGAGCCTGCAGCGCAGTGAAAAACACGTCACGCGCTCATTGCGAACCGTGCTGCTCAGCGCCTTGGCGGTCACGCTGCTCAACCCCCATGTTTATCTGGACACGGTGTTGCTGATTGGCTCCCTCGGCGCCCAGCAAAGCGTCCCCGGTGCTTATGTGGTGGGCGCGGCTAGCGCCTCGCTGCTTTGGTTTTCCACCTTGGCGCTGGGCGCCGCGTGGCTGGCCCCTTGGCTGGCCCGACCCGCTACCTGGCGAATTCTCGACCTGCTGGTGGCACTGATGATGTTCACCGTGGCGGTGCAGTTGATCGTCTTCGGCTGATATTCCAAACCGCTCTGGAACCTCTATTCCACACAGTTGTTGCGTGGTTATGCCGCACCCCCGGTGCTATGATCCGACTCCTGCGCCGCAAAGAGTACAAACTCCCCGGCGCTAGTCTGGCCGCCCGTGATCGGCCTTGCGCTCACCGCAACTGACCTGATTAGGAGAATCACCATGGCTTTCGAATTGCCGCCGCTGCCCTATCCTCACGATGCACTGCAGCCGCACATCTCCAAAGAGACTCTGGAATACCACCACGACAAGCACCACAACACCTATGTCGTGAACCTGAACAACCTGGTGCCTGGCACCGAGTTCGAAGGCAAGACCCTGGAAGAAATCGTCAAGACTTCCTCGGGCGGTATCTTCAACAACGCCGCTCAGGTCTGGAACCACACCTTCTACTGGAACTGCCTGGCGCCAAACGCCGGCGGTCAACCAACCGGCGCACTGGCTGAAGCCATCAACGCTGCCTTCGGTTCGTTCGACAAGTTCAAGGAAGAATTCAGCAAGACGTCCATCGGCACCTTCGGTTCCGGCTGGGGCTGGCTGGTGAAAAAGGCTGACGGTTCCCTGGCCCTGGCCAGCACCATCGGCGCCGGCAACCCGCTGACCAGCGGCGACACCCCGCTGCTGACCTGCGACGTCTGGGAACACGCCTACTACATCGACTACCGCAACGTTCGCCCGAAATACGTCGAAGCGTTCTGGAACCTGGTCAACTGGAAGTTCGTGGCTGAGCAGTTCGAAGGCAAAGCCTTTACTGCCTAAGCTTTGATGCCAGGAAAAAGGCGCTTTTCCCGAGAGGGCAAAGCGCCTTTTTTTTAAGCTTGCATCCACAATCCCCTGCAGCAGGCACATGACCTCGCGTCTGAAACCCAATAAAAAATCCCGCCAGGCCTCAAGTTGCAGGCCCTTCCAACCGAAACAATGGTCGTAGAGTAATAACTCTGTAGACACCGTATAACGGCCAGGCTTCAGGCGAAAACCCTTGTGTTTGATTGTCCCTTTGACTGACATCACAGGATTGCCAATACTCATGGCAACTTGACGCTATCCGCACGAAACAAGGAATCCATCTTTGAAGCTGGAACTTAAAAACAGCTTGTCTGTGAAGTTGCTCCGGGTCGTGCTCCTCTCGGCGTTGATCGTTGGCATGATCTTGAGCTGTGCCCAGATCGTGTTCGACGCCTACAAAACCAACCGGGCCGTAGCTGTCGACGCCCAGCGCATCCTTGATATGTTCCGCGACCCTTCTACCCAGGCGGTCTACAGCCTGGATCGGGAGATGGGCATGCAGGTGATCGAAGGGCTGTTCCAGGACGAGGCCGTGCGCATGGCCTCCATCGGCCACCCTCGCGAAACCATGCTTGCCGAAAAAACCCGGCCCTTGCAGCGCTCCGAAAGCCGCTGGCTGACCGACCTGATCCTTGGCCAGGAACGAACCTTCACCACACAACTGGTGGGCCGCGGTCCCTACAGCGAATATTACGGCGACCTGAGCATCACGCTCGATACCGCGACCTACGGCCAGGGCTTCATTGTCAGCTCCGTGATCATCTTCATTTCCGGGATGCTGCGCGCCCTCGCCATGGGGCTGGTGCTGTACCTGGTCTATCACTGGCTGCTGACCAAGCCGTTGTCGCGGATTATCCAGCACCTGACCGAAATCAACCCTGACCGCCCCAGCGCACACAAGATCCCGCAGCTGCGAGGCCATGAGAAAAACGAGCTGGGCCTGTGGATCAATACCGCCAATCAGCTCCTGGCCTCCATCGAGCGCAACACCCATCTACGCCACGAAGCCGAGAACAGCTTGTTGCGCATGGCGCAGTACGACTTCCTGACTGGCTTGCCCAATCGCCAGCAGCTGCAACAACAACTCGACAAGATCCTGGTAGATGCCGGACGCCTGCAACGTCGCGTGGCGGTGCTCTGCGTGGGGCTGGATGATTTCAAGAGCATCAACGAACAGTTCAGCTACCAGACCGGCGACCAGTTGCTGCTGGCCCTGGCTGATCGGCTGCGGGCTCACAGCGGACGCCTCGGTGCGTTGGCCCGGTTGGGCGGTGACCAGTTCGCCCTGGTCCAGGCCGATATCGAGCAACCTTACGAGGCCGCCGAACTGGCCCAGAGCATTCTGGATGACCTGGAAGCGCCGTTCGCGCTGGATGATCAGGAGATCCGCCTACGGGCAACCATCGGTATCACCCTGTTTCCCGAGGATGGCGACAGCACCGAGAAGCTGCTGCAAAAGGCCGAGCAGACCATGACGCTGGCCAAGACCCGCTCGCGCAATCGCTACCAGTTCTACATCGCCAGCGTCGACAGCGAGATGCGCCGCCGTCGCGAACTGGAAAAGGACCTGCGCGAGGCGCTGGCCCGCGGGCAATTCAGCCTGGTGTACCAGCCACAGATCAGTTATCGCGATTTGCGCGTGGTGGGCACCGAAGCCTTGATCCGCTGGCATCATCCGGAACACGGTCTCGTGCCGCCAGACCTGTTCATTCCCCTGGCCGAGCAGAACGGCACCATCATTGCCATTGGCGAATGGGTACTGGACCAGGCCTGCAAGCAATTGCGCGAATGGCACGACCAAGGCTTCGTCGACTTGCGCATGGCGGTCAACCTGTCCACCGTTCAATTGCACCACGCCGAATTGCCGCGGGTGGTGAACAACTTCCTGCAGATGTATCGCTTGCCGCCTCGCAGCCTGGAGCTGGAAGTCACCGAGACCGGCCTGATGGAAGACATCACCACCGCTGCCCAGCACCTGCTGAGCCTGCGCCGTTCCGGTGCGCTGATTGCCATCGATGACTTCGGAACCGGCTATTCCTCGTTGAGTTACCTCAAGAGCCTGCCGCTGGACAAGATCAAGATCGACAAGAGCTTCGTCCAGGACCTGCTCGACGACGAAGACGACGCCACCATCGTCCGGGCCATCATCCAGCTAGGCAAAAGCCTGGGGATGCAGGTCATTGCCGAAGGCGTCGAGACGATCGAGCAAGAGGCCTACATCATCTCCGAGGGCTGCCATGAAGGTCAGGGGTATTACTACAGCAAACCCCTGCCGGCACGGGAACTGGGCCTTTATCTGAAGCAGGCGGAGCGCACCAAGGCCTCCATCGTCTGATTCTTTTGCGCTGCCATTGCTCCGTTCCAGGAGTTGGCAACGAGACAATCCCTACAGACGCCGCCCACACGCGGCGATCTGCATCATTAAATAAGAAATATTTACAGCCACAGCCCTTTACACATAATGCAAATCTTTCGCATTATGTCGCAGCTTTTGCGCACCCTTGCGCCTGTCCCATTCATCACCGAAGCAGGATGTTCGCCATGATTCGTATGCCTCTGGCTACCGCCAGTCTGTTGGCCATCGCTATTTCCCTCGCCGGTTGCGGCGAAGGCAAAGACAAGGCCGCCGCGCCGCAAGCGCCAACGCCGGCCGCCAGTACCGCTGCTCCGGCTGCCCCCGCTGCCGCTGGCAAGATCGACGAAACCGCCGCCAAGGCTGTTGTCGCGCACTATGCCGACATCGTCTATGCCGTCTACAGCGATGCCGAATCCACCGCGAAAACCCTGCAAACCGCCGTCGACGCGTTCCTGGCCAAGCCGAACGCCGACACCCTGAAAGCCGCCAAGGCTGCCTGGGTCGCCGCCCGCGTGCCTTACCTGCAGAGCGAAGTGTTCCGCTTCGGCAACACCATCATCGACGACTGGGAAGGCCAAGTGAACGCATGGCCCCTGGACGAGGGCCTGATCGACTATGTCGACAAGTCCTACGAGCATGCCCTGGGTAACCCGGGCGCCACCGCTAACATCATCGCCAATACCGAAGTTCAGGTCGGCGAAGACAAGGTCGATGTCAAGGACATTACCCCGGAAAAACTCGCCAGCCTGAACGAGCTGGGCGGTTCCGAGGCGAACGTCGCAACGGGCTACCACGCCATCGAATTCCTGCTGTGGGGCCAGGACCTCAACGGCACCGGCCCTGGTGCTGGCAATCGCCCAGCTTCGGATTACCTGGAAGGCGCAGGCGCCACCGGTGGCCACAACGACCGTCGACGTGCCTATCTGAAGTCCGTGACCCAGCTGCTGGTCAACGACCTGCAGGAAATGGTCGGTAACTGGAAGCCGAACGTGGCCGACAACTACCGCGCCACCCTGGAAGCCGAGCCGGCCGAAACCGGCCTGCGCAAAATGCTGTTCGGCATGGGCAGCCTGTCCCTGGGCGAACTGGCGGGCGAGCGCATGAAGGTGTCCCTGGAAGCCAACTCGCCAGAAGACGAGCAGGACTGCTTCAGCGACAACACCCACTACTCGCATTTCTACGATGCCAAGGGTGTCCGTAACGTTTACCTGGGCGAATACTCCCGCGTAGACGGCACCAAGATGACCGGCGCCAGCCTGTCGTCGCTGGTAGCCAAGGCCGATCCGGCCGCTGACACCGCGCTCAAGGCCGACCTCGCCGACACCGAAGCCAAGATCCAGGTCATGGTCGATCACGCCAACAAGGGTGAGCACTACGATCAGTTGATCGCCGCCGGCAACACCGCGGGCAACCAGATCGTGCGCGACGCCATCGCCGCCCTGGTCAAGCAGACCGGTTCGATCGAACAAGCCGCAGGCAAGCTGGGCATCAGCGACCTGAACCCGGACAGCGCTGATCACGAGTTCTGATCAACGTTGGGCGAATGAGAAAGGCGACCTTCGGGTCGCCTTTTTTGTTGAGGTCGGCCGGAAATGGAATGCCAGCGAGCCTTTGGACTATTAATCCAACCCGGCCAACCTGGCTTCGATAAACCGTCGCTCCGGCAATTGCTGCGTCAGTTCAAGCGCCCGTCCATAAGCCGCCCTCGCCTCCTCCACCCGCCCCAACTGCCGACAGAATTCCGCCCGCGCCGAATGGGCCAGGTGATAGTCGAGCAACTCACCCCTTGCGAGTATCCCCTCGACCAGACTTAACCCTGCCTGCGGCCCATCGCGCTTGGCCAGGGCAGCCGCGCGGTTGAGCTCGATGACTGGCGATGGCATCGCGCGCAACAACACATCGTAGAGGCCAACGATCTGCGGCCAGTCGGTTCCTTGCGCGGTGGGCGCTTCAGCGTGCACGGCGGCAATCGCTGCTTGCAGACAATAGGGTCCGAACCGCCGGGTGTTGAGCGCGGCCTCCACCATGGCGCAGCCTTCGGCGATCATCCCTTGATCCCACAGGGATCGGTCCTGCTCGTCCAGCAGAATCAGTTCACCCGTCACCGAGCTTCGTGCCCGGCGTCGCGATTCGTGCAACAGCATCAGCGCCAACAACCCCATGACTTCAGCTTCCGGCAACAACTCCATCAGCAAACGCGCGAGGCGTATGGCTTCGCGGGTGAGATCTTCACGGGTCAATTCGGCGCCCATCGAGGCCGAATACCCCTCGTTGAACACCAGGTAAATCACCCGTAACACACTGTCGAGTCGTTCCGGGAGTTCGGTGCGCGATGGCACTTGATAGGGAATCTTCGCGTCGCGAATCTTCGCCTTGGCCCGAACGATGCGTTGGGCGATGGCCGCCGGCGCGGCGAGAAAGGCACGGGCAATTTCTTCGGTGGTCAAGTCGCACACTTCACGCAGCGTCAACGGCACCTGGGCATCAGCCGCCAGGGCCGGATGGCAACAGGTAAAAATCAGCCGAAGGCGATCGTCTTCCACGTCCTCACCACTCCAATCGGCCTGCTCCAGCTCTTCGAGCTGTGCAACCAGCATCGGCTGGGACGCCGCGAAGCGCGCCCGACGGCGCAGGCTGTCAATCGCCTTGAAACGTCCGGCGGACACGAGCCACGCCCGCGGATTGTCCGGCACACCGTCGCGCTCCCAGCGCTCGACCGCAATGAAGAACGCTTCGTGCAGGGCTTCTTCGGCAAGATCAAAGTCGCCCAGCAAGCGAATCAGCGTTGCCAGGATCCGCCGCGAGTCCTGCCGATAAACCTGCTCGACCCGTGCCTTGACCGCCTCGCCCGGCATCAGTCGGGCATGCCTTGGGCTATCAGCATTTCGAGCCGGCCGACGACCCACTCCAAAGATGCGGGTTTGAGACTCATGGACACAGTCCTGTTCGTGGTTGCTGTTCAGGGATTGAGTTGACGGACCGGCCGGACTTCAACGCAGCCGACCCGGGCCGCCGGTATGTTGCCGGCGACCTGGATGGCCTCGTTGAGGTCCTTGGCATCAATCAGGTAGAAGCCCGCCAGTTGCTCCTTGGTTTCGGCGAACGGGCCGTCGGTGATCGACAGCTTGCCGCCGCGCATGCGCACCGTGGTGGCGGTCTGCACCGACTCCAGGGCTTCGGCGGCAACCATCCGGCCGCTGCCCTGGATCGACTCGGCATAAGCCATGCACTCTGCGTCCTCAGGGCTGTCGGGCGAGTTGTGCAGGGCCTGTTCGTTGCTATACACCAGGCATAAATACTTCATGGAAAGCTCCGTGATCGAACCGATCGACAAAGGTGACAGGAGGAAACCGTAGCCGATCAGGGCTGCGAGTCGAATATCGCCGTACCCGCCATCGGGTCGAATGGCGCCGACCAATGTTCATGGACGATCTTCCACGCGCCGGCCGTACGCTTGTAGCAAGCTGTCACGCGCATCCAGCATGCCTGCTCTTCGCCTTTGTCGTTGGTGCCGCCGCAATAGGCCAGCCAATGGGCGAACGCGATGTTCTCGGCCGGCGTGATCTGGACCTGATGGAAATCGAACTTGTGCGGGCCGGGGCACATTTCCATGCACGCCTCCCAATGGGCCCGGTAGGCGACCTTGCCCTTGAATTGCAGGGCCTGGATGGCGTCGAACGAGACGATGTTGTCGTCATAGAGTGCCATGACCTTTTCCACGTCCTTGGCCATGACCGCCTGGCGATAGGTGTCGATCAGCGTCTGGATTTCGCTTTCGGTAGCTTGGGTATTCATGATGATTCTCCGCAGGTTTTTGTTAGAGACATCCTTAGTCGTCTGGAGAAACGGTGAATCGACAGCCAAACAAAAATAAACCAAAGAAAAATTTTCGCTAGAATCCGAGACCCATTCTGTCGGCAAACAACGGACGTTCTCGTGACCGCTCAGCTCGTACCTTATGAAGACCTGACCCCGACGCAACAGCAACAGGTCGAAGCCATCGAAATCCACCCTGACCAGATCAAGTTTTCCGGCGATATCCACGGTGCGCTGCATACGCTGCTGTCCAGGCCCGGACCGGGTGTAAAGGGTTTCGCATTGCTGGCTGGCGATGTGCCCGTCGCGTTCTTGCTGCTCAAGCGCCCGCCCGTGCTGCCCGCGTGGGCCGATGAACACAGCGCCACCCTGCATGCCTTGCAGGTCGACTTCCGAGCCCAGGGCAAGGGATACGGCAAGGCCTGCTTGCAGGCATTGCCGACGGTGGCGCGCTCGGCGTGGCCGGAAATAAATGGACTGGAGCTGTCAGTCGACGCCGACAATGAAGCAGCGATTGGCCTGTACACGCGACTGGGCTGGGTCGACAGCGGCGAGGCCTATAAAGGCCGTATCGGTTATGAACGGCGGATGCGGCTGGTGTTTGACCAGACGGATCCATCGCTCAGCTCGGTTTGAGGGGTATCCAGATTTCCAGGGTGCCTTCACCGGTCCTGGGATTAAAATCCTCGCTGTAGCGCTCGAACTCAGGCTCATCCGCCGCTTGGTGGCCGGACGTTGGCAGCCATTCTTTCCAAATGTATTGGAAGGTGTCCGGAAGGCTTTTTAGTGGCCCTTTGTGCTGGAACACAGCATAGGGCCCGGGCTGGATTTCGATCCAGCGGTATTGCTCCGGCAGGTCGTCGAGCCGACTGATTTCCACGCCGGCGATGTATTCGAAGCCACCCTTGCCGTCCGGGTTGCAACACACACCGTAGGTCACTTCGTCTTTCTGACCTGGCACCTTGCCGAGCCAAGGCAGGAATTTTTCCCAGAGCAGCGGGATGTCCTGGGCAGTGTCCTGGGTAAAACGCGCGCCGAAACCGGCGATGAGCTGAAAGCGTCCCTGTTCAAAGCGCGGCTCGATTGCGTTAACGCGTTTTTGTGTTTCCATTGTTTCAACACTCCGGAAAACTTGAAGTCGGGCTTGGCAGTATAGAAGCCAAACCGTGATTACCAGACCGTTTCGCTTGTCAAAGTCCAGGCAGGACGACTGCGGCGGTTTTTCCTACAAACTCGTTGTAACCAGAAACGATCACATAGACCGCGAAATAGCAGAAGATCGCCGCGGATGCCCAATAGGAGTAGCGCAGCAACTTGTCGCCCAACAATTTGCCACCTTGGGTCGCCGCCAGGCACAAGCCCGCGCTCCACAGCAGCCCGGCGCAGAGAAATCCGCCCAGGAACAGCGCCGAACTGAGCATCGTTCCACCCCCGGAGCGGGCGATGAGCGTCCCGCCCACCGCGGCAAACCAGAGGATGGCGCTGGGGGATGACATGGCCAGGAAGATCCCGCGGAAAAACTCCTGGCGTGGCGAGTTGCCCCGGACCTCGCCGGCCTCGGCCAGCAACGCGTTGTGATAGATCGCCGAATGCACCATTTTCGCGGCGAAATACAACAGCAGCACCGAGCCGCCGATCCACAGCACCCAGCGCACCGTTTCGTATTGCAGCAGCACGGTCATCCCCGCCAGCGCCAGGACCGCGTAGACCAGATCCCCCACGCAGGTGCCCAGGCCCAGGGCGAACCCCTGGAAATAGCCGCGCTGCATCGCCAGGGTGATCATCGCGATATTGGCCACGCCGATGTCCAGGCACAGCGAAAGACTCAGCAGGAAGCCGCTGGAAAATTCCATGATTCGTTCCATCAGGATTGGGTATGACGTGTTCAACGGTCGACGGGACGCCTCGATGGCGCCACAGCAGCGCCACAGTGTCGTCGAAAATAGTTCGGCGCCGCTACTGGACAATTTGACACCGGCCCTATTATCTTGCGCCCCAGGCCACCGCAGTGGCCGACGTCGCTCGGACGGTTCCGGGCGCTCACGTATTTCGAGGCAACAATGGCCGAACAAGGTTCGCCGCGCCGCTTTGCGCGCATCGATCGACTCCCCCCGTATGTATTCAATATCACTGCCGAGCTGAAGATGGCTGCGCGTCGGCGCGGCGAAGACATCATCGACTTGAGCATGGGTAACCCCGACGGCGCCACGCCCCCGCACATCGTGGAAAAACTGGTCACGGTCGCCCAGCGTGAAGACACCCACGGCTACTCCACCTCCAAAGGCATCCCGCGCCTGCGCCGCGCCATTTCGCGCTGGTACAAGGACCGCTACGAGGTGGACATCGACCCGGAAACCGAAGCCATCGTCACCATCGGTTCCAAGGAAGGCTTGGCGCACTTGATGCTGGCGACCCTGGACCAGGGCGACACGGTGCTGGTGCCCAACCCCAGTTATCCGATCCACATCTACGGCGCAGTGATCGCCGGCGCCCAGGTGCGTTCGGTGCCGCTGGTGCCTGGCGTGGATTTCTTCGACGAACTGGAGCGGGCCATTCGCGGCTCGATTCCCAAGCCGAAGATGATGATCCTGGGCTTCCCATCCAACCCGACCGCGCAGTGCGTGGAGCTGGATTTCTTCGAGCGGGTCATCGCCCTGGCCAAGCAATACGACGTGCTGGTGATCCACGACCTGGCCTACGCCGACATCGTCTATGACGGCTGGAAAGCCCCTTCGATCATGCAGGTGCCGGGTGCGAAAGACATTGCGGTGGAGTTCTTCACCCTGTCCAAGAGCTACAACATGGCCGGCTGGCGCATCGGCTTCATGGTCGGCAACCCGGAACTGGTCAACGCCCTGGCTCGGATCAAGAGTTACCACGACTACGGCACCTTCACCCCGCTTCAAGTTGCCGCCATCGCCGCCCTTGAAGGTGATCAGCAATGCGTGCGCGACATCGCCGAGCAGTACCGCCAGCGCCGTAATGTGCTGGTCAAGGGCCTGCATGAGCTGGGCTGGATGGTGGAAATCCCCAAGGCGTCGATGTACGTCTGGGCCAAGATCCCCGAGGCCTATGCCCACCTCGGCTCGCTGGAATTCGCCAAGAAGCTGTTGGCCGAGGCCAAGGTTTGCGTCTCGCCGGGGGTGGGGTTCGGGGAATATGGGGATGATCACGTGCGCTTTGCGCTGATCGAAAACCAGGACCGGATTCGCCAGGCGGTGCGCGGGATCCGTGGGATGTTCCGGGCGGATGGCTTGGCTGGCAAACAAGCCTGACAGCCAATCACAACCGCTGATGTGGCGAGGGAGCAAGCTCCCTCGCCACAGATTGTCAGTCGCTGCTTAGATCACCAGCGACAACAGCAGGATAAAGATCAGCGCCACCACGGACAGGATGGTTTCCATCGCGGTCCAGGTCTTGAAGGTTTCGGCCACGGTCATATTGAAGTACTGCTTGACGAGCCAGAAGCCTGCGTCGTTGACGTGAGACAGGATCAACGAGCCGGCACCGGTCGCCAGCACCAGCAGCTCACGGTTCACACCCGGCATCATCCCCACCACCGGCACGACGATCCCGGCACCGGTAATGGTTGCCACCGTCGCCGAACCCGTCGCAATTCGAATCACCGCCGCCACCAGCCAGGCCAGCAGGATCGGCGAGATCTGCGCGCTGACCGCCATATGGCCGATCACATCGCCCACGCCGCTGGTCACGAGCATCTGCTTGAAGCCGCCACCGGCACCGATGATCAGGATGATCGCGGCCGTCGGAGCCAGGCTTGCGTCCAGCCATTTGAGCATCTGGCTGGAGCCGATGCCCTGCTTGTAGCCGAAGGTGTACAACGACAGCAGCAACGCCAGCAGCAACGCCGAGATCGGGTGGCCAATCATGTCCATCCAGACGCGGAACAGGTTGCCGTCCGGCAGCGCCACGTCAGCGAAGGTCTTGAGCAACATCAGGAACACCGGCGACAACACGGTGATCAAGGTGATGCTGAAGCTTGGCAGCTCGGCGGCGTTCGTCTCGCGCGCCAGTTGATCCACCAGTTCCTGGTTCGGATGACCGGGGATGTGCTTGGCAATGAAGGTACCGAAGATCGGCCCGGCAATGATAGCGGTCGGCAGCGCGACGATCAGGCCATAGAGAATGGTCTTGCCGATATCAGCGCCAAAGATGCCGATCGCCAGCAGCGGGCCCGGGTGCGGTGGCACCAGGCCGTGGACGGCGGAAAGGCCGGCCAGCAGCGGGATACCGATCTTGATGATCGACACGCCGGTGCGGCGCGCCACGATGAACACCAGCGGGATCAGCAACACGAAGCCGATCTCGAAGAACAGCGGGATGCCCACCAGGAACGCAGCGAACATCATGGCCCACTGCACCTTGTCCTTGCCGAAGGCGCGGATCAGGGTCTGGGCGATCTGATCGGCCCCGCCCGACTCGGCCATCATCTTGCCGAGCATCGTGCCCAGCGCGAGGATGATGCCGACAAAACCAAGCACGCCACCGAAGCCGTCCTGGAACGCCTTGATGATGGTGCCGGTCGGCATGCCCGACGTCAGGCCGAGGAACGCGGCGGCGATGGTCAGTGCGATGAACGGGTGGAATTTGAACTTGGTGATAAGGACGATGAGTCCGATCACCGTGACCACTGCATCAAGCAGTAGGAACGTCTCGTGGGACATGCCGAACATGGGAGGTGTCTCCTGATTTGTTGTTGTTATTGACGCAGTTATTTTCAAGCCGTCGGGACAGCGCTATCTTTCTGACGCAAATTTTCTGAAGCTCAGCCGGCAAGCTTCAAACCGTGGGCCAACCACCAGACGTAAGCCTGGCGGGCCAGTTCATCAACGCTGTGGCTGGACGCATCCAGAGCCAGGGTCAGGGGCTCGCCGACAGGGGATTCAAGAGTGGCGAACTGGCTGTCAATCAGGGTCGACGGCATGAAATGGCCGGGACGATGGGAAACCCGATCAGCGGCCACTTCTGGAGTCAATTCAAGGAATACGAAGCCCAGGCCTGGCAAGGCGCTGCGCAGACGCTCGCGATAACTGTGCTTGAGGGCCGAGCAGGTCAGCACTGGGCGCTCGCCCGTGGCGTCGACACGGCGCAACTCGTCGCACAGGCTGTCGAGCCAGCCGGCACGGTCGTCATCGTTCAAGGGAATACCGGCGCTCATCTTCTGGATGTTGGCCGCAGGGTGGAACGTGTCGCCTTCAATGGCGGTGGCGTCGCTCAGTTGGCACAGGGCCTGGCTGACGCAAGTTTTGCCGCAACCGGCAACGCCCATGATGACCAGGGCGGTGATTGGATTATTCATGTAACACCTCAGCGCGCAGACAGCGCTACCTTTGCCAGTTATGACACCGCAGCAAAAGCAGAAGTTGCCGACGCCTTCTTGTCATTTTTGTGGTTGCAGCATGTACGTCCACGACACTTGCGCACAGGGATCAGGCAAACCCTGCTCGCGCATTTGCAGCCGCGCCGAGACAGCGCTACCTTAGTGCCTTGATTTTTGTTTGGCAAGCCACCCTGATGACCGCCCCTAAAAACGATAAGAATACTCGCACCACCGGTCGCCCCACGCTCAACGAAGTCGCACGCCTGGCCGGTGTCAGTCCGATCACCGCCTCCCGTGCCCTGCGTGGCGTCAGCACCGTGGCCGCCGAATTGGTGGACAAGGTCCGCCAGGCTGCCCTGGAACTCAACTACGTCGTCAACCCCGCCGCCCGCGCACTGGCCTCGGCCCAGAGCCATTCGGTGGTGGTGCTGGTGCCGTCGTTGTCCAACCTCCTGTTCATTGACACCCTGGAAGCCATTCATCGCGTGCTGCGGCCCAAAGGCTTCGAAGTGGTGATTGGCAACTACCACTATTCCCGGGATGAAGAAGAAGACCTGCTGCGCAACTACATGGCGTACCAGCCTCGAGGCTTGCTGCTGACCGGATTCGACCGTACCGAAAGCGCCCGGCGCATGATCGAGGCCAGCAATATTCCCTGCGTGTACATGATGGAATTGGACCCAGGCGCCGGCCTGAACTGCGTCGGTTTTTCCCAGCTCAAGGCCGGCGAGACCGCCGCCGAGCATTTGATTTCCCGAGGTCGCAAGCGCCTGGCCTATATCGGCGCCCAGCTGGACCAACGCACGCTGCTGCGCGGCGAGGGTTTCCGCCGTGCGCTGCAGAAAGCCGAACTCTACGACCCGGACCTGGAAATACTGACGCCGCGTCCGTCGTCGGTGGGCTTGGGCGCAGAACTGTTCCTGCAATTGCTCGCCAGCCACCCGGACGTCGACGCGATTTTCTTCGGTAACGACGATCTGGCCCACGGCGCCCTGCTCGAGGCGTTGCGCTGTGGCATCAAGGTCCCCGAACAGGTATCGATCCTGGGCTTCAACGATCTGCCCGCCTCGGCCCATATGGTGCCGCGCTTGAGCAGCATCAGCACTCCAAGGGAAGCGATTGGCCGCCGCGCCGCTGAACAGATGCTCACCTTGATGGCTGGCAATCGTATTACCCAGCCGGTGGTTGACCTGGGATTCGAACTCAAGGTTCGCGAAAGTACCTGAGCGGTTCCGACATGAAGCGGTCGATCCATGCCGACGAACCGCGAGTGTGAAGCTGGGGCTACAGCCCCAGCTCCTCCCGAGGCAAAGCCAGGCGTTGCCGGTTCAATGGCCGAACAGGTTGACCTTCTTGGTTTTTTTGTCGGCGCGCTTTTCATCGGCGGTCTTCGCCGGTTTTTTCTTTGCCGCTTTTTTTGAATCCATGCCTTTGGCCATGATACGTACTCCAGTCATACGGGATGTAAGCCAGGTATACACCTATCGCTGCACCGGCGTTCTTTTATAATCGCCCTCCTCTCATCGCCAACGTCCCCTGCCATGCCACAAATCCATTACACACAGCTCGAAGAACCGCTGTGGCCGCTGATGAACAAGTTCTATCGTGCCCACCAATCTTCGATGAAAGCCGTGCGTGACGCGCAGCTCTGGGTGGCGCGCCGCGATGAGATCATCGCGGCGTTGTGCCTGCGACCGGTGTCTGGTGGGCATTGGCTGACGGGGTTGTTCGTTGACCCGGCGTACCGCGCGCAGGGCATCGCGGCGCGGTTGATCAGAGAGGCGGTGAACGGCATGGACGAGCCAGTGTGGTTATTCTGCCATCCGGATCTGCGCGGCTTTTATGAGCGGCGCGGGTTCCGCTTCAACCCCGAACTGCCTTACGCAATGGCTGAGCGTTTGAGCCGATACGCGCGCAGCAAGCCGATGATTGCAATGGGGTTGGAACCTGCAAAACCCTGACGATCAATCGTCGGCCGCTGGGTCAAGGTCCGGAAACATCACTTCAGTAAATCCGAACTTGCTGAAATCGGTGATGCGCGATGGGTACAAGCGACCGATCAGGTGATCGCATTCGTGCTGGACCACCCGGGCGTGGAAACCTGAAGCCGTGCGCACGATGGCTTCGCCCTTGGGGTCGAAACCTTCGTAGCGGATGTGCTGGTAGCGATCCACCGCACCGCGCAGGCCCGGTACCGACAGACAGCCTTCGTAACCCTCTTCCATCAGCGGACTCAGCGGCGTGATCAGCGGGTTGATCAAGATAGTCTGCGGCACGGCCTCGGCGTCGGGATAACGCTCGCTGTGCTCGAAGCCGAAGATCACCAATTGCAGGTCGACACCGATTTGCGGCGCCGCCAGGCCTACGCCGCCAACGCTCTCCATGGTCTGGAACATGTCATCGATCAGTTGCCACAACTCGGGCGTGTCGAACATCTCCTCCGGCACCGGCGGCGCGATGCGCAGCAGGCGTTCATCGCCCATCTTCAGGATTTCGCGGATCATGGTCGGGCTTCGTCAGTATGAGTGAGAGGGATGGAATGGTCGCGACCAAGGCCGGACACATGCTGTTTTTCGCTATGCTCGTCTGGGTGTTTTTCGCCTTTGTCCTTGCCCTCGGCGGACATGTGCTCGATCACTGCATTCATCTCCGCACCGAGTAACAGCACCGCTGAAGAAATATAGAAATACAGCAACAAGACGATGATCGCGCCGATACTGCCATACATGGCGTTGTAGTCGGCGAAGGTCTTGACGTAGAACGCGAAGCCCAGGGAAGCGATGATCCAGACCACCACGGCCAACACCGAGCCTGGCGTGATGAAGCGAAACTCCTGCTTGACGTCGGGCATCACGTAATAGATCAGCGCCACGGCCACCATCAGCAGAAAGACGATGATCGGCCAGCGCACGAGGGTCCAGACGGTGACGATAAACTCCTCCAGCCCGACCTGGGCGGCAATCCAGCCCATCACCTGCGGCCCCAGCACCATCAGCGCTGCGGCGGCCAGCAACATGCCCGCGATGCCGATGGTGTAGAAAATCGACAGCGGGAAGCGCTTCCAGGCCGGACGCCCCTCGACCACATCGTAGGCTGCGTTCATCGCGCTCATCATCAGCCGCACACCGGCCGAGGCAGTCCACAACGCGATCACGATACCGATCGAAAGCAACCCACCCTTGGATTGCTGGAGCTGGTCGATCACCGGGTTGACCTGTTCCAGGGCCTGGGGCGGAAGCACCAGCTCCGATTGCAGGCGCAACCAGGAGAAGAAGTCCGGCAGGTGCAGGAAACCGATCAGCGCGATCAGAAACAGAATGAAGGGGAACAGCGAAAACAGCATCTGGTAAGCCAGAGCGGAGGCGTACGTCGACATCTCGTCGTCGAGAAATTCATTCACCGTGCGTATCATCACGCGGTGCAGGGGTAAGCCTTTCAAGGCCGAGAACATCATGTGCGTCTCCTTTCGCCGCAAAAAAGGAAGGTCGCCTGGCGACTCACGGAGTTGCTATCCAAGACAAAAGTAACCTGTTTGGCGACTTTGGAACAATTTTCCCCGGTGCAAGTTCGAGCCGACATGATAACGGCCACCCGCGGATGGCCGTTCCAATCGTTTTTTAACAGGCCGGTTACGCCTCGTTAACGCCTTTCTTGACCGCATCCTTGGCCTTGCCCACGGTTTGCTGGGCCTCACCTTTTTTCTCCTGGACCACGCCCTCGGCGCGCATACGGTCATTGTCGGTGGCCTTGCCGACGCCTTGCTTGATGTTGCCGACGGCTTCGTTGGCAACGCCCTTCACTTTATCGCTCGTGCTACCCATGATGTCTCTCCTGTGAATAACTGTACGAAAAGTCATTACATATGGGTTGACCGGGGCCGTTTGCAGGGAGTTTCATTTTTTCAGCGGCGCATTTCATCGTCAGATGCAGGTTGCGCTTTATGTTTGTCGATCCACCCCCGAGAATGCTCCACGTATTCAGGCTGCGGCCCGAAGCTCCAATCCCGTAGGAACGTTATGAAACTCGATAAAAAGCAGGCCATCGCCCGCAGGAATCAAGAACTGGGCGGCGCCGTCCTAGGCGTCAATAACTGCCATTTCAGCGAACTGAACCGCAACCGCAACATCTTCTGGTTCGACATTCCAGTGGCCCGGCTGGCCATTGGGCAATACGAATGGATTCACCTGCTGCTGCACACGCCGGCCACCGACGAGTTGTTGCATCTGAAGGTACCGACCGTGTTCCTTCGCGAAAAAATGGAAAACCTCGAAGTGCGCAACCAAGGCAAACGCAAGGCAGCCCTGAGCCTGGAACTCAGTGCCGACAAGGATTCCTACCTCCAAGACATGCGCCCGGGTGGCACCAACCTGGATTTTGCGCAATTTCGGTTGTAACCCAAGGCCAGGGGCGCCTGGCTGTAGAAATTTTCCCGCAATAAAAAGCCCCGCACTTGGCGGGGCGTTTTGTTGGCGGCGGTCTTACTTCTTCAACCCCAACTTCCTCAACTCTTCATCCCGCAATTCGCGACGCAGGATCTTGCCCACGTTGGTGGTAGGCAACGCATCGCGGAATTCCACGGTCTTGGGCACTTTGTAACCCGTGACGTTGGCGCGCATGTGCTCCATCACCTGCTCCTTGGTCAGGGTGACACCCGGGCGCGCGACGATGAATATCTTGATCGCCTCGCCGGATTTCTCATCCGGCACCCCGATGGCCGCGCATTGCAGCACACCCGGCAGGGTCGCCAACACATCTTCCAATTCGTTGGGGTACACGTTGAAGCCGGAGATCAGGATCATGTCTTTCTTGCGATCGACAATGCGCATGTAGCCGTCCGGCTGGATCACCGCGATGTCGCCGGTCTTGAGCCAGCCATCGCTGTCGAGCATCTCGTCGGTGGCGTCCTGGCGCTGCCAATAGCCCTTCATGACCTGTGGACCTTTCACACACAACTCGCCGATTTCACCCAATGGCAGCTCGACGCCCGCGTCATTGATGACCTTGCACAGCGTCGACGGCACCGGAATACCGATCGTGCCAACCTGGATGTGCTGGATCGGGTTGACTGTGGCGACCGGGCTCGTCTCGGTCATGCCGTAGCCTTCGCAGATCGGGCAACCGGTGACCGCTTTCCAACGCTCCGCCGCGGCCAATTGCAAGGCCATGCCGCCAGACAAAGTCACCTTCAGCGCCGAGAAGTCCAGCTTGCGGAAAGCTTCGTTGTTGCACAGCGCCACGAACAACGTGTTGAGGCCAACGAAACCGCTGAACTTCCACTTCGACAGTTCCTTGACCATCGCCGACAGGTCGCGCGGGTTGCTGATCAGGATGTTGTGGTTGCCGATCAGCATCATCGCCATGCAATGGAAGGTGAATGCGTAGATGTGATAAAGCGGCAGCGGCGTGATTAGCACTTCGCAGCCTTCATTGAGGTTGGAGCCCATCAGCGCCTTGCACTGCAGCATGTTCGCCACCAGGTTGCGGTGGGTAAGCATCGCGCCCTTCGCCACGCCAGTGGTGCCGCCGGTGTATTGCAGCACGGCCACTTCATCGCTGGCAGGGTTGGCTTCGGTCACGGGCTGGCCATGGCCCTTGCTCAGCACATCGTTGAACTTGATGGCCTTGGGCAAGTGATAAGCCGGGACCATCTTCTTGACGTACTTGATGACGCTGTTGATCAGCATACGCTTGAGCGGCGGCAGAAGATCGGCGACTTCGGTCACGATGACGTGCTTGACGCCCGTCTTGGGCACCACGTGCTCGGCCAGGTGCGCCATGTTTGCCAGGCACACCAGCGCCTTGGCACCGGAATCATTGAATTGATGTTCCATTTCCCGCGCAGTGTAGAGCGGGTTGGTATTGACCACGATCAGCCCGGCACGAATCGCACCGAACACGGCCACTGGGTATTGGAGGACGTTGGGAAGTTGCACGGCGATTCGATCGCCCGGCTGCAAATCGGTATGCTGTTGCAAGTAAGCGGCAAAGGCACCGGACAACTCGTACAGCTCACCGTAGGTGATCGTCTTGCCAAGGTTGCTGAATGCCGGCTTGTCGGCGAAGCGTTGGCAGGATTGCTTCAACACCGCCTGAATATTCGGATACTCATCTGGATTGATGTCGGCAGCAATCCCAGCTGGGTATTTATCCTTCCAAAAGTCTTCGATCATGGAAGCCCCACTCCTCAGCAACGCGAATTCTCACCGCATTTGATGCGATTATTATTGGTGTGTGTCTGTTGGTGAATCTGGCTGGATAAAGGCCGAGAAGTCACAAAAGCGCGCCGAGAGTAGCAGCTTTGCCAAGGGTCGCCTAGAGCCAAAAACGGCCCCTACGGTCACAAATCTGACTCAAGAATATGCAATAGTCATTTTTAGAGTAAAAATTCTAAGCCCTGTGTAATTACCTCAAATACATAAAGCACTGTGGGAGCACGCGTGCTCCCACAGGGTTTTTACTGGACCTCTCTGGCTTCAGGCGATGTCGCGCAGCTCCCGTCGCAAGATCTTGCCCACCGGCGTCATTGGCAGCGACTCTCGTAGCACGATGTGCTTGGGTATCTTGTACCCCGTGAAGTTCTCCTTGCAGTACGCCTTGAGCTCTTCAAGGCTGACGCCCGACTCACGCGCCACCACGAACAGTTTCACCGCCTCCCCCGAACGTTCGTCCGGCACGCCGATGACGGCGCAGCTGGCGACTTTCGGGTGCGCCATCACCACGTCCTCGATCTCGTTGGGGTACACGTTGAAACCCGAGACGATGATCATGTCCTTCTTGCGGTCGACGATACGCACAAATCCATCGGGGTCGATCACCGCGATATCGCCGGACTTGAACCAGCCTTCGCTGTCCAGCACCTCAGCGGTAGCTTCAGGCTTGTTCCAGTAGCCCTTCATGATCTGCGGGCCCTTGATGCACAGTTCTCCGCGCTCACCAAGAGGCAGCTCGATACCGTCATCGCTGATGACTTTCATCAGCGTCCCCGGCACCGGCAAACCCACCGTACCCAGGCGCGACTTGCCGCCGTAAGGGTTGGCACTGGCCACTGGCGAGGTTTCGGTCAGCCCGTACCCTTCGGTAATACTGCAACCGGTGAGCTGTTTCCAACGCTCGGCGGTGGCCTTGACCAACGCGGTACCGCCTGAGTTGGTGACCTTGAGATTGGAGAAATCCAGCGTCTTGAAATCCGGGTGATCCATCAGCGCCACGAACAACGTGTTGAGCCCCAACAACAGGGAAAACCGCCAGTTCTTCAGCTCCTTGATGAAGCCGCCGATGTCTCGTGGATTGGTGATCAACACGTTGTGGTTGCCCGTGACCATCATGCACATGCAGTTCGCCGTGAATGCATAGATGTGGTACAGCGGCAGCGGCGCGATCATGACTTCCTGGCCTTCGCGCAACAACGGCTGGCCGTCGTCGCCGATCTGCCCCAGGCAGGCCCGGGCCTGTTGCATGTTGGCGACCAGGTTGCCGTGGGTCAGCATCGCGCCTTTCGCCAGCCCGGTAGTGCCGCCGGTGTATTGCAACACGGCGATGTCGGCGAGGCTCACGTTCAACGGCTTGATGCCTTGGCCACGCCCCAGGCGCAGGGCGGTCTTGAAAGAAACGGCTTGGGGCAGCGAATAGTCCGGGACCATTTTCTTGACCTTGCTCACCACCGTATTCACCAACCAGCCCTTGGCGGTGGGCATCAGGTCGCCCATCTTCGCCTCGATCAGGTATTGCAGGTCGGTGTCAGGCAGCACTTCCTGGACTTTCTGGCCGAACATATTCAGGTACACCAGCGCCCGGGCGCCGGAGTCCTTGAACTGGTGGCGCATTTCCCGCGGGGTATACAACGGGTTGGTGTTGACCACCACCAGTCCGGCGCGCAGCGCACCGAAGACGGCGATCGGGTATTGCAGGACGTTGGGCATCTGTACCGCGATGCGATCGCCCGGTGCCAGGTCGGTATGGGCCTGCAGGTAACCGGCAAAGGCCGCGCTGTAGCGCTCGAGCTCGGCGTAAGTGAGCGTCACCCCCATGTTGCTGAACGCCGGACGGTCGGCAAATTTCTTGCAGGAACGCTCGAACACCTCAACGACCGACTTGTAGACACCGTGTTCGATGTCCGAAGGCACGCCGGCCGGGCGTTTGTCATTCCAGAAATCAGGCTGCATTGTTTTTATCCTCTTTACCTGAACGTATCCGGGACCGCTTGCGTATCGCTTTCACAGGCGGAGCTCATGGGACACTAGCAGCTATGGCCAATCAGGCAAATATGGCAACTTGCGTCATAGATTATGTGAATCTTCCTGCCTCGCCGAGAGCTGATCAGGCGAGACGCAGCGGATGCGCTATACAATGCAGCAACGCTGCGTCTGATTTGTGCAAAGGAACCGCCATGATCCACCAAACGTTCTGGCTGACCGCGACCGACCACAACCGCCTGTTCGTCAATCAGTGGTTGCCCGAAACCGCCCCATCGGCGGTCATCATGCTGGCCCACGGCATGGCCGAACACAGCGCCCGCTATGGGCGCCTGGCGCAAGCGCTGTGCGCCGAAGGTTATGGCGTCTATGCGCTGGACCTGCGTGGCCACGGCAAGACGGGTGAAGAAGCCATCCTCGGTCATTTCGCGAACGAGGACGGCTGGGCCAAGGTCGTCGGCGACCTGGCGAGCCTTAACCACCACATCGGCCAGCAGCATCCGGATATCCCCATACTGCTGCTGGGCCACAGCATGGGCAGCTACATCGCCCAAGCTTACCTGCTGCACCACAGCGCCAGCCTGCACGGGGCGATTCTCAGCGGTTCGAACTTCCAACCCGTGGCGCTTTACCGTGCGGCGCGCCTGATCGCCCGCTTCGAGCGTCGACGTCAGGGAGCAACGGGGCGTAGCGCGCTGATCGAGTGGTTGTCATTCGGCAGCTTCAACAAAAAATTCAAACCCGTGCGTACGCCTTTCGACTGGCTCAGCCGCGACCCGGCCGAGGTGGACAAATACGTCCGAGACCCGCTATGCGGCTTTCGTTGCACCAATCAGCTGTGGGTCGACCTGCTGGGTGGGTTGCAGCAGATCAGCAAAGCGTCCAATCTCGCGCAGATCGATCCAGGCCTGCCGCTGCTGGTAATTGGCGGCGAATGTGATCCGGTGAGCGAGGGCAAGCGTCTGAAGGATCTGGCCGACGCCTTGCGCGACGCCGGCAACCAACATATGCAATTGACGATTTACCCGCAGGCCCGGCACGAACTGTTCAATGAAACCAACCGCGATGAAGTGACCGCCGATGTGCTGGCCTGGATTGCCCAGGCCTTGAGTCACAAGCGGCCGCCACGCAGCGAGTAGCTTTGCCGCGTTTTCCTTTACCCGTCCAGGATCCAGACATGACCCAGGTTACCAACATCCCTTACGAAGCCCTCGAAGTCGGTCAGACTGCCAGCTACAGCAAGACCGTCGAAGAGCGCGACATCCAGTTGTTCGCCGCGATGTCGGGCGATCACAACCCGGTGCACCTGGACGCCGAATTTGCCGCAGCCAGCATGTTCAAGGAGCGCATCGCCCATGGCATGTTCAGCGGTGCACTGATCAGCGCGGCGGTCGCGTGCGAGTTGCCTGGGCCGGGCACCATTTATATTGGCCAGCAGATGAGTTTCCAGAAACCGGTAAAGATCGGCGACACCTTGACCGTGCGCCTGGAGATCCTGGAGAAGCTGCCAAAATTTCGCGTGCGCATCGCCACCCGTGTGTTCAATCAGCGCGATGAACTGGTGGTGGACGGCGAGGCCGAGATTCTCGCCCCGCGTAAACAGCAGACCGTGACATTGCCGACGTTGCCGCCGATTACTGTTGGCTGACTACCGCGATCTATGGGAATGAAATGTGGCGAGGGGATTTATCCCCGCTGGGGCGCGAAGCGCCCCCAATACCTCAAGACCACTGCGGTGTGCCAGCCTGGGCACAGGGGGCTGCTGCGCAGCCCAGCGGGGCGGTGCGACGTTTCGCTAAATCCCCTCGCCACAAATGACTGCAGTGTTGCGGCTATTGCTGGGCTTCCCGCACCTGCACACTCGCCGTCATCCCCGCGCTCAGGCTCACCCCTTCCGGCACCTTGTCCAGCTTGATCCGTACCGGAATCCGCTGGGCCAGGCGCACCCAGTTGAATGTCGGCTCGACCTCGGCCAGCAGTTGCGCATCGGGGTTGGTATTGCGGTCGGTGATGCCTCGGCTGATGCTTTCCACATGACCTTCGAGCGCATGACCGGCGCTCATCAACCAGATTTTGACCGGATCGCCGACGCGGATCCTCGGCAGTTTGGTTTCTTCGAAATAGGCCTGCACGTAGAACGTTGAGTCATCCACCAGCGCCATGACCGGCTGCCCGGCGTTCACATAGTTGCCTTCGGCCAGGCGCAGGTTGGTGATGTGACCGCTACGTGGGGCCATGACCTGGCTGCGCGCCAGGTTCAGCTCGGCAACCTTGGCCTCGGCCTGGGCCTCGCGCAGTTCACCACGGGCAATCCCTGCGTTGATCTGGGCGTTTTCGCGCAACTCGGCGCTGATGGCCTGTGGACCCAATGCGGCGCGGCGACTGGCTTCGTGTTCGCGCAGGCTCAGTTGCTGCTGGCGAGTCTGGACCACCGCCCTGGCTTTCTCCACTGCGGCCTCGAAACGCTCGCGATCGATATTGAGCAATACGTCGCCGGCCTTGACCTGCTGGTTATCCACGGCCTTGAGCTCGCGCACCCAACCCGATACGTCGGGCGCGATCACCACCACGTCGGCACGGATCCGCGCATCCCGGGTCCAGGGCGTGAGCATGTAGTACTGCCACAAATGAAACCCGGCGAAGATCGCCACGGCCACCACACTCAGCGTGACGGCAACACGTACGGAAGTACGCATGTTCAACTCCTTATAACGGTCCGAGGACCAGGGTAATGACAGTCAGGACACAGACATACAGGGCGCAGTCGAACAACGCCTCATGCCAGATCCACCGCCCGGCCAGCACCAGGCTGAGCAACAGGCGCAGCGCCCCCGTCACCAGCAAGGCCAGCACCACATAAATCAGGAACGGGCTGAGCAAGACCCCGCCGATCGACCACTCACGCAAGCCCATGGCTATGCTCCCCACGCTGAGATTCGTGCTGACGGCACCAGGCGCGCCAGCTGTTCTGCAACTGCACGACCGCGCCTTGCGCCAACTTCAGCGCATCGCTGGAGGGCTGCTGCGACAGCACCTGCAGATACTCGTCGCTCGCCTGGGCCAATGCCTCGGCCTGGCCGCCGGACGGACCGCGTTCCAGCGCCTGCTCCAGGGTTTCGAAATAGCGGCGCTGGGCCGGGGCCTCGGGCACTTGGGCGACGGCCAGGCTCAAGCGCAGGTGCAGCAACTCATCGCCAATGTCCAGGCCCAACAAACCGTCATCCCAACGACTGCGCGCCGGCACCGGCAGTTCGGGATAATGCCGCGCCAGTTGCAACAAACGGTCGGCCATGCGTCCGCCGAACCAGCTCTCGGCCCCGCGCAGGTTGCGATGGGTCAGGCGCACCAGATCGTCCAGCGTCGCGGCCAGCAGCCGACGGCTGTGCCAGGCCGGGTTGCGCAGAATCAACAGCTTGAACGCCAACACCGCCGCACCTACGCCAATCATTATGGCCTGGGCGTTATTGAAGAACGTCGAGACGTCATATTTCATGGCGTTGAGCGGCGACACCAACACCACAAAGTGCAGGCAGAACGAAGTGGCCGTGGCGTAGAGCGGCGGCTTGGCCATGCCCAGCGCCCCGAAGAACAACGGCACGCCCATGGCCATGCAAAGCATCGCGAAACTGCTCCATTGCGGCAGGAGGATTTCACCGATCACAAACGCTGTCGGCACTGCCAACAGAATGCCGCGCAAAAAGCTCATGCCGATCTGCGCGCCATTTTCGCGACTGGCGAACAGGCTGCAGACCACGCAGGTGAGCAGCAGTGCACCCGACGCGGCGGGCCAGGCCGTCGCCAACCAGAAACACGACACCGTCAGGAACGCCAAGGCGCTACGGGCGCCGAATACCATGGCCAAGGACACATCCCGGTGCGGCGCCAGGGTTCGCGGCGGGTCCGCCGCCTCCCTGCCCTCCTGCACTGCCGACAGCGCAGCGCAAGCGGCCAGGGCAGTGTCGAGCAACAAGGCCAAACGAGCCAGGCAGTAACTTTGCGCCGAGCTGATGCGTGGATCGTGAGACGCGTCCAGAACCCGGGGGCGCAACGCCTGTAGCGTCGCGCTGTCCGCGTCCAAGGCCTGCTGCACCTCCGTCATCCAGGGCTGGAGCACTTCAGCTTCCGCTGGCTCAAGCTGTTTCCACTGCCGACGTACCGAACGGGCTATACGCAGCAGCATCAACAACTTCTGGCTCAAACCGCTGATGGCCCGGGCGCGCTGGCGACCCAGGCTGCCTTCGAACCAAGCGTGTTCACGCTGGGCGTCCACCGCGACGATCTTGCCAAGAATCTCCAGCAAACCTTTGCGGGCCTGGGCATCGCCGGCCAATGTCGCACGGGCCGCCTGCATGCCGCTCTGCCAGGCAGCGCGAGCCTGATCCGCCAGTTGCCGTTCGACCCGCAACGGCCAGAGCAACGCACTGGCGGCCGTGGCGCAGGTGATGCCCAGGCTGATCTCGGTGCAACGGGCCACGGCCTGATCGAACACGCCAAGCGGATGGGAAATGGCCGGCAAGGCGATGATCGCCACCGTGTAGCCGGCCAGCACGAAAGAATACGACCAGGCGCTGCGCAACAGCGTCGAACAGGCTGTGCACACGCCGAGCCACAACGCCAGCGCCAGCAAAAACAACCACGGTGCCTGGGCAAACAGCCCCATGAACACGACCGACATGATCGTTCCCACCAAAGTCCCGACCAACCGCGCCAAGCCCTTTTGCACTACCATTCCGGACAGCGGCTGGGCGACGATGAACGCCGTCATCAAAGCCCAGGACGGCTGCTCCAAACCCCAGCGCAACGCCAGCCACAGCGCCAGGCCACCACCGAGGACGGTTTTGATGGCGAACTGCACAGCGAGGCGGTCGGGAGCGAACAGGGCCTGGAAGGTGATGGGCACGCGGAAAACTCTTTTCTGAGGACGTTGTAACAATAGATTGCGTTAGAAGTGATGCAATTATTAGCTAGCTATCTAACTGAGTCCAGAGTTGTTTGTTGACGGATTCGACAAACACTATTGCGCGTATTTCCACTGATCGCCTCCCATAAAAAAACGCCAGGCAGGCTGGCGTTCTTATCGGCGTTGACAGCGTGTTTAGCTCTGGGCACGCGCCTGGTTACGCAGGGCCTTGACTTGGTCATGGTTGCGTTGCACGCCGTGGTACTGGCGTTCCACCAGATCACGAATGCCCACCAGGTTGTGCTTGTTGATCTTCTCGATGGCTTCCTTGTAGGCCTTCAGTGCGTGATCCTCGCCGCGTTCGGCTTCGTTGAGCACCGCTTCTTCGTCCTTGCCAGTGAACATGGCTTTCACGTCCACCCAGCGACGATGCAGGTCACCGGAGACGCTGGTAGAGGTTTCCGGATCACCGCCCAGGGCACGAACCGCGGCTTGCAGTTCGGCCGCTGCGGTTGCGCAATCGGCGGAGCGCTGGACGAACAGCGTCTTGAGTTCTGGATGCTTGATGTCTTCAGCGCAGGTCTTGAATCCTTCCTGGCCATCCTTGCTAGTCTCGATCAGGTCGTTCAAGACAGAGATGGATTCTTTATTGATGTCAGTCATTTTTCAGTTCCTTTGCTTGGTGAATAAAAACCTGCAAGGAATATTGCATCGGTCGTGCCAGCCTTTAATTATAAAAAATACGTTTAAATTCAATCAGTTATTTACACGGAAAAAATCTGTATCCGCGTTATTTGCATGATCTGTCATTTGGCCTGCATGCAGAATGCCTGTATTTTGCCGATGGTCCTGAACAAGACAATTGCCATGAATCCGGAAAAGCTCGAACTGCTGGTAACGCGCCAAATGCCCTTCGGTAAATACAAGGGTCGAATCCTTGCCGACCTGCCTGGTCAGTACTTGAACTGGTTCGCCCGGGAGGGTTTCCCCAAGGGGGAACTGGGCGGTTTGCTGGCACTGATGCAGGAGATCGACCACAACGGGTTGTCAGACCTGCTGGACCCGCTGCGGGCTAAACATGGCTTGCCTAAACCTCGCCACTGACCGCTGCCATTGATTGAGCCTGCCATGCCCGAAAATACGCTACGCGCCCACGATGAACGCTTCTGGGAAACCTTTGTCGATCGGTACGATGTCGATGCCGGCGGGCCGCTCAATCTTGAAAATGGCTACTTCGGGCGGATGTCGCGCACCGTGGTCGAGGAGTACCAACGCAACATCGAATTCGTCAACCGCGGCAACTCGTTGTACGTGCGCCAGCATTTTGATCGGGAACATGGCGAGGCGATTCGTCTACAAGTGGCGAAACTGATCCATGTCCCCCCGTCTACCGTGGCGCTGGCCACCAGCGCCGTGGACGCCTTGCAAACGCTGATTCGTAATTACAACGGTCTCAAGCCTGGCGACCAGGTCTTGATAAGCGATGTCGAATACGAGTCGGTCAAGAGTGCGATGCGCTGGCTGGCCCGCCAACGCGGGGCAGAGGTCATTGAGCTGGTCCACCCGCACCCCGCCAGTTTCGACAGCCTGGTCGGCACGTATCGAGAAGCCTTCATTCGTTATCCCCGCCTCAAGTTGATGCCACTGACCTATGTCAACCACCTGACCGGCTTGGTGATGCCGGTCCAGGCCATTGCCGAGGCGGCTCGGGAATTCGATGTCGACATCATTCTTGATGGCGCCTCACGCCTTGGGTCAGATCGAATTCGACTTGAAGAAACTCGGTATTCAATTCGCCGGGTTCAACTTGCAAAAGTGGATTGGCGGCCCCTTGGCCCTGGGCTTTCTCTATATCGCGCCGCAGCGGCTGGCCGACATCGACCCGGACATGGACGAAGCCACCTATCCCGCCACCGACATACGCTCACGCACGCCACACAGCACGCCCAACATCCCGGCCCTGCTGACGCTGCCACTGGTGTTTGAAGAACACCGTGCGTTGGGTGGCGCATCAGCCAAAGGTGCACGGCTGTGCTACTTGCGGGATATGTGGGTGAGCGCGGTGCGCGATGTGCCTGGCATCGAAGTCATGACGCCGGACGACCGTCGTCTTTATTGCGGCATCACCTCGATGCGGTTTACCGCCCAAAGTGACCAGCAGGCCATGGCCGATCGACTGCTCGACGACTATGGGATTTTTACCGTGGTGCGCAAGACCAGCGTTGGGCCGTGCATTCGCATTACGCCGGGGTTGATTACCTTGGGCCGTGATATCGAGCGTTTGACCCGAGCGCTGACCGACCTGAGCCGAATCTAGTTGTGGCGAAAATACAGGCAAAAAAAAACGGCGCGCCGACCAAGCGCACCGTAAAGCCGTAGAACACCCAACGAAGTTCGGTAAACAATCAGTCCAGCAACGCCAGCGCCTCGGCGGTGCATTCCTGGATACGGCCCCAGTCGCCGTTCTTGATCCACTCCGGATCGAGCATCCAACTGCCGCCCACGCACATCACGTTTTTCAACGCCATGTAGCTTTTGATGTTGGCCGGGCTCACGCCGCCGGTCGGGCAGAATTTCACTTCGCCAAACGGTCCGCCCAAGGCCTTGATGGCGGCAACGCCGCCGCTGACTTCGGCCGGGAACAACTTGAAGCGGCGATAGCCCAAGCCGTAGCCTTCCATGATGCCCGAGGCGTTACTGATCCCCGGCAACAATGGGATCGGGCTCTGGACGCTCGCTTCCAGCAAATCTCGGGTGATGCCCGGGGTCACGATGAATTGCGAACCGGCCGCCTCAGCGGCAGCAAGCATATGGCGGTCGAGCACCGTGCCAGCGCCAGTCACCAACTCCGGGCGCTGCTCGCGCAACACCTGGATGGCCTTGAGGCCGTACTGCGAACGCAAGGTCACTTCCAGTGCCGTCAGGCCACCGGCGGCCAAGGCATCGGCCAATGGCAGGATGTCTTGTTCACGGGCGATGGTTATCACCGGCAGGATCCGCGCCTTGGCGCAGAGGCTGTCGATCAGCGTCACTTTGTCCGCCATGGAAACGGTAGGAGATGGGTTTTTCATAGCGGCTGATCCTTGGTTCATGGGCACCAGTAAATCTCTAACGTAGGTTGCAGAAACGCGCGGATCGGCATTGCGGCGACGTCGTCACCGGCCACCGCGGCGTTCAGGGTGGTCAATTTCGATTGACCGGAAATCGCCAGCACCTTGTGTTTCGCCGAAGCCAGCAAGGCGCGACTCATGGTCAGGCGCTGGTGCGGCACGGTCGGTGCGAGCATCGGCCAGCAACGGCGAGGTCCTTGTTCATCCAGGGCCTTGGCCAGGTTCGGGCTGTCGGGGAACAACGAGGCGGTGTGCCCGTCATCGCCCATGCCCAACACCAGCACGTCGATAGGCGGCAACTCGGCCAGCAGGCGATCGGCCTGTTCGGCCGCCGCTTCCAGGTTCGCGCTGGCGTTGTACAGGCTCAGGAATTGCGCCTTGGCCGCCGCGCCCTGGAGCAGATACCGCTTGAGCAGGCCGGCATTGCTGTCGGCATGTTCAACCGGCACCCAGCGCTCGTCCGCCAGGCTCACCACCACTTTCGACCAATCCAGCGCTTGCTTGGACAGGTGCTGGAAAAACGCCACCGGGCTGCGACCGCCCGAGACCACCAGGGTCGCCGTGCCATTGCCGTCGATCGCGGCACGCAGTTGCTCGGCAACGTTCAGCGCCAGGCTTTCAGCCAACAGCACCGGGCTCTTGAACGCCAGGGCAGTGACGCCCTGGGGCAGTTTCAATTCAGATATCGCCATACCATGACCTCCCATCCCGCGTGATCAGTGCAATGGAGCTCATCGGCCCCCATGACCCAGCGGCATACGGCTTGGGCGCATCGCCAGACTTCTTCCATCCGGCGATCAACTGGTCACACCACGTCCACGCGGCTTCAATTTCATCTTTACGGACAAACAGGTTCTGATTGCCGTTCATGACTTCCAGCAACAACCGCTCGTAGGCATCGGGAATCCGTGCGCTGCGATAGGTGTCGGAGAAGTTGAGTTGCAATGGACCGCTGCGCAATTGCATGCCCTTGTCCAGGCCTTGCTCCTTGGTCATCACCCGCAAGGAAATCCCCTCGTCCGGTTGCAGGCGGATGATCAGCTTGTTGCTGATCTGCAGGCGCTGCTCGGGGGCGAAGATGTAGTGGGACGGTTCCTTGAAGTGAATGACAATCTGCGACAGCTTCTGCGGCATGCGCTTGCCGGTGCGCAGGTAAAACGGCACCCCAGCCCAACGCCAATTACGGATGTCGGCGCGCAGGGCGACGAACGTCTCGGTGTCGCTCTGGGTATTGGAATTGGGTTCTTCCAGGTAACCCGGGACCGCCTTGCCCTCGCTGTGGCCGGCAATGTACTGGCCGCGCACCACTTGGGTGGTCAAGCCTTCCGGACTGATCGGCGCCAGTGCCTTGAGCACCTTGACCTTCTCGTCACGGATGCTGTCAGCGGACAGGTCGGCCGGCGGGTCCATGGCGATCAGGCACAGCAACTGGAGCAGGTGATTCTGGATCATGTCGCGCAGCTGGCCGGCCTTGTCGAAATAACCCCAACGGCCTTCGATACCGACCTTCTCGGCCACCGTGATTTCCACGTGGGAAATGTAATTCTGGTTCCACTGGGTTTCGAACAGGCTGTTGGCGAACCGCAGCGCGATCAGGTTCTGGACCGTCTCTTTGCCCAGGTAATGGTCGATACGATAGGTGCGGTTTTCCGGGAAGAATTGCGCCACGGCGTCGTTGACCTTGCGCGACGATTCCAGGTCCGAGCCGATGGGTTTTTCCAGCACGACGCGGGTGTTTTCGCTCAAGCCGACTTTCGCCAGGTTTTCGCAGATAGCACCGTAGACCGCCGCCGGGGTGGCGAAATAGGCGATGACCTGTTGTGGGGTCTGGCCGACCTGCTCAGCGAGCGCGACGTAGTCGTCGGCCTTGAGAAAATCCACATGCAGGTAAGTCAACCGCCCCAGGAAGCGTTCGATCACGGCTTCGTCGAGGTCTTTATCGCCAACATAACGGCGCAGCTCCGTGGTGATGAATGCCAAGTGCTGCTGCTCGCTGCCGGGTTCACGGGCCAGCGCGAAGATTCGCGTGTCCTCGTGCAGCAGGCCGGCGCCATCGAGCTGATAAAGGGCAGGAAACAGCTTGCGCAACGCCAGGTCGCCCAGCGCGCCGAACAAGGCAAAAGTGCACGGTTCAACCGTAATCGAATGCATGATGTTTGTTCTTTTATCAAGTTAAGCTACAAATACCTTTTTTTAAGGTATCACTCAAGGAAAAATGTAGTAATAACCACAACATTTTCCAAAAATACCGATTCCGAGTGGTGGTCCGTCGGAGCCATCAGTAGGATAGGCCACCGCAAAGGGTCGTATCAAAGACCCGTCTCTTTAGGAATCTTGTATGGACCGCGTGCGAAATCTACTGGAGCAAATCCAGAGTCGCCTGGAAGACCTGAACAAGGCCGAACGCAAGGTGGCCGAAGTAATCCTGCTCAACCCACAGCAGGCTACCCGCTTCAGCATCGCCGCCCTCGCCCAGGCGGCTTCGGTCAGCGAGCCGACCGTCAACCGCTTCTGCCGCTCGTTCGGTGTCAGCGGCTACCCGGAACTCAAACTGCAACTGGCCCAGAGCCTGGCCAGCGGCGCGGCGTACGTCAGCCGCGCCGTCGAAGCCGATGACAACCCCGAAGCCTACACCCGGAAAATCTTCGGCAGTGCCATTGCCTCATTGGACAGCGCCTGCCAGGCCCTTGATCCCAATTTGATCAGCCGCGCGGTGGATCTGCTGATCCAGGCCCGCCAGATCCACTTCTTCGGCCTCGGCGCCTCGGCCCCCGTGGCGCTGGATGCCCAGCACAAATTTTTTCGCTTCAACCTGGCGGTGACCGCCCACGCCGATGTGCTGATGCAGCGCATGATCGCGTCGGTGGCGCATACCGGTGAGCTGTTCGTGATCATCTCCTACACCGGGCGTACCCGCGAGTTGGTGGAAGTAGCACGCATCGCCCGAGAGAACGGCGCTTCGGTGCTCGGCCTGACCGCCGAGGGCTCGCCGTTGGCCAAGGCGAGCACCTTGAGCCTGAACATTCCGCTGCCGGAAGACACCGATATCTACATGCCTATGACTTCGCGCATCATCCAACTCACCGTACTGGACGTGCTGGCCACCGGCATGACCTTGCGCCGAGGCGTGGATTTCCAGCCGCACCTGCGCAAGATCAAGGAAAGCCTGAACGCCAGCCGGTATCCGGTGGGGGATGAGTTCAACTGACCATCCTGACCTTTCTCACGCAGAGCGTGGGAAAGGTCATCCAGAGCTAAACTCCCGCCCGCGCCTGCAAACTCAAATGCGCCTGCTCCCCGGGTGCCAGGCATAGGCTCTCGGTGCCGCCACTGGCCGCTTCGACGCAAACGAACTCACTGACTTCATCCCAGCTCACCCCCAGCAATGGCCTGGCACCGGGGTGCCACACCACCGTGTCGGCGCTATCACCGGTATCGATGCACAACTCGCGCTGCCAGGCGTGATCCTTGAGTTGCAATTCTCCCTCATGCTGGAACACCCGCTGACAGCCACCGTCGACCCGCAACTCGCCTTCCTGTTGGCAAACCGCACGGTTCAACTGGTCGTAACCGTGCGCGCCTTCGAGCCCAGACAGCGCTACCTCGCCGACGTCACCAATACGCCAATAGGCATGCAAGGCTTGGCTCAACTGGCAAGGCAGGCTGTCGTGATGCTCGGTGCTCAAGCGCAGCTCCATGCCCTCGCCCAAGTCGGCATACAGATCGACTTGCCAGTCGCACAGCTGCAACTGCCAGTGCAAGTGCACGCCATCGTGATCGCTGCTGCTCTCCAGCAGCTTCCAGTCGATCAGACGCGCCCAACCATGGGACGGCCAGGCATTTTCGCTCGGGTGACGGCCATACCAAGGCCAGCACACCGGGACGCCACCCCGTATGGCGCCGACTTGTGGCCACTTGGCCGCGCACCACAGCCAGGGTTTCTGGCCGCGCGGCTGAAAGTGCAACAACTGCGCACCCTGGCGACTGAACACCGCCTGGCACAACGGGTGATCGATCACCAATACATCGCGCTGCTGATAGCGCTCCCAGGCAAATACCGGACGCTCGCGCAAGGATCTGAAAAAGCGTTGTAGCGGATGCTCATGCATGGGCCGCAGTCCTGGAAATCATTCGATACTCAACTGTGTACGACTCTTCTTTTGTGGCGAGGGAGCTTGCTCCCGCTCGGCTGCGAAGCAGTCGTAAACCGGACAAATGCGGTCTGGCTGAAGCACCGCAGTGAATGGCTTTCGGGTCGCTTCGCAACCCAGCGGGAGCAAGCTCCCTCGCCACAGGTTCTGCGCGCAACCAAACGCACTCCGCAAAAAAAAGCGGACAGCCTTGGCTGTCCGCAAATATGCGCACATAGAGAGGAGCTTATCGCAACAGCGTTAGAACACCGACTGAATTTTCAGACCGGCCACCAGCGCGTCATCGACTTCGTTGACACCGCCTGGGTGAGTCACGTATTGCAAGTTAGGACGCACGGTCAGCCAGTTGGTGACATGGAAGCCGTAGTTGATTTCGTAGTTGTATTCAGTGCTGCGCAACGGCGAGAACAGCGGATTGTCGTAGTCGCTTACACCATTGGCAACGTTGGTCAGCTCGGCGTTTTTCTTCACGTCTTCGTTGACATGGATGCGCGAGAAACCGATCCCGACGTCATCTTTAGGACGCGCATCGAACGGCCCCTTGTACACAAACATCAGCGACTGGTAATTGTCGACGACGTTGGTTTCCTTGTCATGGAAGGTGGCGTTGGCCGCGATGTTCAGGCCGCGCGTAGCGTCACCATTGTGCGCGGTGAGCTGCTGCTGCAGGACGAACCAGTAGCCGTCCTTGCTGCTGTGGCTACGGTAGGCGTTGCCGGTGGTCGCAGCGTCATTGCCATTGTCGTCTTCGCGGACGTCATCAGCCTTGGCGGTGCTTTTGTAGTAGCCCACACGGTACTCGCCCGGCAAGTTGTTGATCTTCGGCGACCAGACCAATTCGACCGGAATCAAGGTGCCCTGGGTGCCGCTGCCGCTGAGCTTGTAGCGGTTGTTGTTTTCCAGCTGCGAAGGGTTCTGGTTGTAGGCGCCGATTTGCGCATACAGCTCAGGCGTAATGTTGTATTTGAACCGGATCGCTGCCTGCATGATTGGCCAGTTGTACCAGATGCCGGTGGCCCAGTTGCCTGCCTGGGAACCGCAGAAGGCCAGGTTCTGGAACTCGCAAGGGAAGGTGTTGAAGTCTTCGCCCACGCCGTAGTAACCGGCTTTGACATCCAGCTTGCTGTCGAAGTATTTCTGCTTGATCCACAACTGGGTCAGACGGGTAGTCTGCCCGCGACCCCAGACTTCCTGGGAGGAGCTGAGGGTGCCGGCACGCGGGTCACCGATACGGTCGTTGGAGATGTTGCGACCATCACGGCGAGTGAATTGGATCTTGGCTTCCGTTTCATTCCAGCCCAGCAGTTTTTCCAGGTCGAGGGCTACGCCCAAGCCAAACTGTTGGGACCAACGCGCGGTCTTGTCATCGTTGTAGCCGCCGTCGAGGTTGGCACCCATCTCACCGACGAAGTCAGCCTTGATGTCGATACCCTGCTCGATCAGCTTGGTCCGTTCACCGCCCCAGTCGCCCGTCATCCACTTCGAGTCGGCGCTGAACGCGTCGGCCGCATGGGCGCTACCGGCCAGCATCATCGCCGCAACGGCTGACAACTGGCAGATAAGCTGGGCATTGTTCTTCTTCTTCATCCCTACATCCTCGTCTTTATTGTTATTAACTGTTTTTATCTAACGCGGTTTACAACGATTGCGACGGGAGGTCCCCCACTCGCCGCAGACTCCTGTCGAGAGCGAGCAAGCCCGCTCCGTCTTCTATTACTCATCGGCCTTTGAACTGCGCGACATTGTCGGTTCGGGCTTGCGCTTGCGGCTGGCCGGCCACGCCCAGGCGCTCGCCAGACTTGGCGTCGAACAGCAGCACTTTCGACGGGTCGAATTGCAGCGTCAGGGTTTCGCCCGGCGCTGGCGCAACGTCCGGTGCGAGGCGGCAGCAGACCTTGGTGTCGTTGAGGTTGACGAACACCAGGGTGTCCGGACCGGTGGGCTCGGTGACCTGGACTTCTGCCCGAATGGTCGGCAAACCGTTCGGCTCGTTTCCGGCCAACACGATCTGCTCCGGGCGCAGGCCCAGGATCACTTCGCGATCTTCGAGGCCGGCGTCTTGCATGCCCATCGGCAACTCGCAACGGGCCTGACCGCTGTCGAGCAAAGCCAGCAGGCGACCGTCCTTGCGTTGCAGGCGCAGGGGAATGAAGTTCATCGGTGGAGAACCGATGAAACTCGCCACGAACAGGTTGGCCGGGTTGTTGTAGATGTCTTTTGGCGTGCCGAACTGCTGGATGATGCCGTCCTTCATTACCGCCACCTTATCGCCCAGGGTCATGGCTTCGATCTGGTCGTGAGTGACGTAGACCGTGGTGGTTTTCAGGCGCTGGTGCATCAGTTTCATTTCGGTGCGCATCTCGACCCGCAGCTTGGCGTCGAGGTTGGACAGCGGTTCGTCGAACAGATAGATCTTCGGCCGCCGCGCCAGGGCCCGGCCCATGGCAACGCGCTGCTGCTGGCCGCCGGAGAGCTGGCCGGGCTTGCGGTTCAGCAGGTGTTCGATCTGCAACAGCTTGGCAACACGCGCGACTTCTTCGTTGATGTCCGCCTGTTTCATCTTGCGAATCTTCAGGCCGAACTCGATGTTCTCGCGCACGCTCATGGTCGGATACAGCGCGTAGGACTGGAACACCATGGCGATGTCACGATCCTTGGGGCTCATGCCGCTGACATCCTGGTCGCCGATCATGATCGCGCCGCCGGTGATAGTCTCGAGGCCGGCGATGCAGTTCATCAGTGTGGATTTGCCGCAGCCCGAAGGGCCGACCAGGATCAGGAACTCACCTTCCTTGATCGACAATTGGATGTCTTTCAAGGTGTCGGGCAGGCCCGCGCCATAGGTCTTGTTTACATTGCGAAGTTCAAGCGTAGCCATGATTACCCCTTGACCGCGCCAGCCGTGAGGCCGCGCACGAAATACTTGCCTGCGATCACATAGACCAGCAGGGTCGGCAACCCGGCGATCATCGCCGCCGCCATATCCACGTTATATTCCTTGGCCCCGGTGCTGGTGTTGACCAGGTTGTTCAGCGCCACCGTGATGGGCTGGGAGTCGCCGCTGGAGAACACCACGCCAAACAGGAAGTCATTCCATATCTGGGTGAATTGCCAGATCAGGCAGACCATGATGATTGGCGTCGACATCGGCAGGATGATCCGGCGGAAGATCGTGAAGAAGCCCGCACCATCCAGGCGTGCGGCCTTCACCAGCGCGTCCGGGATGCTCACGTAGTAGTTACGGAAAAACAGCGTGGTAAACGCCAGCCCGTAGACCACGTGGACAAACACCAGGCCAGTAGTGGTGCTGGCCAGGCCCATCTTGCCGAGGGTGAACGAGGCCGGCAGCAGCACGGTCTGGAACGGCAGGAAGCAACCGAACAGCAACAGGCCGAAGAACAGCTGCGAGCCACGGAAACGCCACATCGACAACACATAGCCGTTCAGCGCGCCGATGGCGGTGGAGATCAACACGGCCGGAACGGTGATCTTGATCGAGTTCCAGAAATAGCCATTGACCGTGGCCCAGGCCTTGACCCAGCCAATACCACTGACCACGGTCGGCCAGCTCAACAGGTTGCCGGTGCTGATGTCTTCCGGAGTCTTGAAGCTGGTCAACAGCATGACCACCAGCGGCACCAGGTAAAGCAATACCGCGACGATCAGCACCGCGTAGATCGCGATGCGGCTCAGGCTGATGGAGGGTTTGGCAGCGAGACTAGTCATGACGCTTGGCCCTCAGCTCGGAATACAGATAAGGCACGATGATGGCGAGAATCGCACCGAGCATCAGGATGGCACTGGCCGAGCCCATGCCCATCTGGCCGCGACTGAATGTGAAGGAATACATGAACATGGCTGGCAGGTCCGAGGAGTAACCCGGTCCACCGGCCGTCATGGCCGCTACCAGGTCGAAGCTCTTGATCGCGATGTGCGCCAGGATCATTACGGCGCTGAAGAACACCGGACGCAGGCTTGGCAGCACCACTTTCCAGTAGATGCGCGGCATGCTCGCACCGTCGATCTGCGCGGCGCGGATGATCGATTGATCGACGCCCCGCAGGCCGGCCAGGAACATCGCCATGATGAAACCCGAGGCCTGCCAGACCGCTGCGATCACCAGGCAGTACACCACACGATCAGGGTCGATCAGCCAGTCCAGGCGGAAGCCTTCCCAACCCCAGTCGCGCAACAATTTGTCCAGGCCCATGCCCGGGTTGAGCAACCACTTCCAAGCGGTACCGGTGACGATCATCGAGAGCGCCATCGGGTACAGGTAAATGGTGCGGATAAAGCCTTCGCGACGGATACGCTGGTCAAGAAACACCGCCAGCAGCACCCCAATCACCAGGGTGATCCCGATGAACATGCCGCCGAAGACCGCGAGGTTCTTGCTCGCTACCCACCAGCGGTCGTTGTCCCACAGCCGCGCGTATTGCGCCAGGCCCGCCCACTTGTAAGTCGGCAGGAAAGTCGACGTGGTGAACGACAGGACGAACGTCCACAAGATGTAGCCATAGAAGCCCACCAGCACGATGAACATGCTCGGCGCCAGCACCAGTTTTGGTAGCCAGCGCTGCAATGCATCGAACGGCGAGGCCTTGCTGAATACAGCAACAGAACTCATGGGGAAATCCAAAACAGAGAATAAGGACTAAGGGCAGCTGCAAGCTGCAAGCCCAGCAAAGTGCCTGCTTGCAGCTCGTCGCTTGTAGCCGCTTTACTTGGCCGACTGAACCGCTGCGCCAAGCTTCTTGGCGGCATCGGCAGGGTCGGCTTTCGGGTCGTTGATGTAGTTCGTCACCACGTCAAAGAACGCGCCCTGTACCGCCAGCGTGGTCGCCATGTTGTGCGCCATGCTTGGTTGCAGGCCGCCGGACTTGGCGTCCGCCAGGAAGTCCTTGGCAGCGGTCTGGGCGCAGGAGTCGAAACCGTACTTGGCCATGTCGCCCAGCATGTCGTTGCGCACCGGGATCGAGCCTTTGTTGATGCTGAAGACTTTCTGGAAGTTTTCACCCAGCACGACCTTGGCAATATCTTTCTGGCCGGCGGCGGTGCCTTGGTCTTTCTGCTTGAACACCGCCAGGGAGTCGATGTTGTAGGTGAAGGCCTTGTCAGTACCCGGGAAGGCTACGCATTCGTAGTCCTTGCCGGCGACTTTCTTCGCGGCGGTCCATTCACTCTTGGCCCAGTCACCCATGATCTGCATGCCGGCCTTGCCATTGATGACCTTGGCCGCTTCCAGGTTCCAGTCCTGGCCCTTGCCATCAGGGTCCATGTAGGTCGCGACTTTCTTCAGCTCGGTCAGCGCCTTGACCATTTCAGGACCGGTCAGTGCCTTGTTGTCCAGGTCGACCAGTGCCTTCTTGTAGCCATCGGCACCCATGACCGAAAGCACCACGGCTTCGAACACGGTGCTGTCCTGCCAAGGTTGGCCACCGTGGGCCAGGGGAATGAAGCCCGCGGCCTTGAGCTTGTCACCGGCTGCGTAGAATTCTTCAAGGGTGGTCGGGTTCTTGGTGATGCCGGCTTTCTTGAAGACTTCCGGGTTGATCCACAGCCAGTTGACGCGGTGGATGTTCACCGGCACGGCCACGTAGTCACCTTCGTACTTCACGGTGTCCGAGACTTTCTTGTCGAGCAGGCTGTCCCACTTTTCTTCCTTGGCGACATCTTTCAGGACGTCGGTGTCGAGCAGGCCGGTAGTCGCCCATTCCTGGATGTCAGGACCCTTGATCTGGGCTACGCCCGGAGGGTTGCCGGCCACGGCGCGGCTCTTGAGCACGGTCATGGCAGTGGAGCCGCCACCGCCGGCGACAGCGCCGTCCTTCCAGGTAAAGCCGTCTTTTTCTACTTGGGCCTTGAGCACATCGACCGCGGCTTTCTCACCACCCGATGTCCACCAATGGACGACTTCCACGGAACCTTTCGATTCGGCGGCAAGGGCGCTGACAGGGAATGCTGCGACGGGAAGCAAGGAAGCAAGAGAAATGACAGTAGCGAGGCGAGAAATCGCATTCATCTAGAAGTACCTTTCTTGTTGTTATGCATGCAAGTCTGGTGCTTGCGCTGCATGGATTCTAATCAGGGGATATCCCTTCGCAGGTAACGAAGGGACGCGTGTATGTCACGACATGGTTACACAGGCGCAGGCTCGGATAACCGTGCCAGGGCCGACGCCATGCTGGGCGCCAGCGGGAGGCGAGGTATCAGCACCGCCTGCCAGGCGTGATAAAGATCCGGTTTGCCCGGCCAGATGTCGGCACTGGGGCGGTTTTGCGGGTCGAGCTCGTGGTGCCAGCTGCCGTTGCAGCGGTCGATGAAATGTTTGTCACAAAATTCCCAAAAGCGCCGGTACCAGGTCTCGTATTGGACCTCGTCGGTGCGCTTGAGCAAGGCACTGGCCGCCGCTGCCGCTTCGGCATGCACCCAGTGCAAGCGATGGCGGACCACGGCACGGTTGTCCCAGTCCAAGGTGTAGACAATGCCCGGCGCACCATCGATCTGCCAACCATGGCGGCAGTTTTGCTCGAAGAGTTTTTGCGCATCCTGGACCAGCCAGCCCGGCGTCAGCATGCCGATCCGAACCCGCGCGGCTTCAAGGTGCAGCAGCAGCCGCGCCCATTCGAAACCATGGCCCGGCGTGGTGCCATATGGGCGGAAACCGTCGGCTGGGTTGTCGTGGTTGTACTCACGCAACGGTTGCCAGTCGCGGTCGAAATGTTCCACGACCATGTGGTCGTTGGCGGCGGCATGGACATGGATCACCCGTTCGACGATGTGCAGCGCACGGGCCAGCCAGCGCGGGTCGTCGGTGGCATCGGCCAAGGCGAGAAAGGCTTCGGTGGCGTGCATGTTGCTGTTGGCGCCGCGATAGGCTTCTTCCTCGCTCCAGTCGCGGTTGAAGGATTCGCGCAGGGCGCCCTCTTCTTCGCTCCAGAAATGCTCGTCGATGACCCGTATCGCCTCCTTGAGCAATGCCTCGGCACCGGGACGCTGGGCCACCACCGCGGAGCTGGCGGCCAAGGCAACGAATGCATGCAGGTAAGCGGCTTTGCCGGTGCCGTCCTCATCGGGATGGGTCGTGGCAAACCAGCCGCCATATTCCGCATCACGTAGCGGCCCCATAAGCGCCTGGACGCCATGATCCACCAGCTCGGCGAACCCTGGCAGGCCCTGGATGTGGGCCATGGCGAAGCTGTGGGTCATGCGCGCGGTGTTCATGGTCTCGGCCCGCGCATTGGCCGGCAGGCGACCCAGCTCATCCAGATTGCCGAAACCGTCGGGCAGTTTCGAGGCCTTGGCGAACGCCAACAGGCGCAAGCCTTCGGCGGCGAGCCATTGCTGGTGGGCAGGTGCATTCAGCCAACTGCTGAACGCCGGTTGGAAGGTATCCATCGAGGTCCCTTTTTTGTTGTTCTGACCCGGGGAGTCTAAACAAGGGAAGGCAAGCGACAGGTAACGAAAGGGACGAGTTATGTCACCGATCCGTGACATTGATAATGAACGTTCCCACGCTCTGCGCAGGAACGATCAGTCGACACAGCCCGGCTAATCCTGGCTGCGCGGCAATTGCAACGTCACCCGCAACCCACCCTCGCGCAGGTTTTGCAGGCTCACTTCGCCGCCATGGCTGTGGGCAATATTGCGTGCGATGCCCAGCCCCAGGCCATATCCCTGCTGTTGCCCGGCCAAGCGAAAGTGCGGCTCGAAGACTTGCTCCAGGCGCTGCTCCGGCACGCCCGGGCCTTCATCGTCAACGTGCAGGACGAACGCCGTTTCGTCGTCGTCGATGTGCAGATGGGCCTTCTGCCCGTATTTCAAGGCGTTGTCGATCAGGTTGCCGATACAACGCTTGAGGGCCAGCGGCTTGCCGGGATACGGGGCCAGCGCCCGACCATCCTGTGTAACCCGGCCGTTGCCGTTGGGCGCGAGATAAGGCTCCACCAGGCAATCGAGCACATGGTTGAGGTCCACTGGCTCGATGTTTTCATGGATATCGGTGTCCTTGACGCATTGCAGCGCGCCCTTGACCAGCAGCTCCAACTCGTCCAGGTCACGGCCGAACTTGGCTTGCAGGTTTTCGTCCTCCAGCAGCTCCACCCGCAGTCGCAGCCGGGTGATCGGTGTGCGCAAGTCGTGGGAAATCGCGCTGAACAACTGGCTGCGCTCGGTCAGGTAGCGGCTGATGCGCTCGCGCATGGCGTTGAAGGCGCGCCCCACTTCCACCACTTCACTGCCGCCGCCCTCGGCCACGGGCTCCACTTCGGCGCCCAGGGACATGTCCCGCGCCGCCCGCGCCAAGCGCTTGAGCGGCCGGCTCTGCCAATGCACCAGCAAGCCGATGAACAGCAACAACAAGCTACTGGTGAGCACGATGAAACCGACCTGTTGCTTGGGCAGGTCCTGTTCTTCGAGGCTGGTATAGGGTTCGGGCAGCAGCGAGGCGATGTACAGCCATTCGCCCGGTGCCATCTGGATCTGCGTGACCAGCACCGGCGGGTTTACCGGTTCAAGGGTCAAGGCGTAATGGGCCCAAGAGCGGGGCAACTCATCGAGCTTGAGTCCGCCGTTGAAAATCCGCAGGTCCTCGGGGCTGACGAACTTGACGGAAATGTCGGCGTTGTTGCCCAGGGAACGACGCAGCACTTCGTCCACGGCCTTGAGCACTGCCAGCTTGCGCGGCGTGACCGGCAGCACGTCCATGCCCAGGGGTTTGTCGTTGAGCGTGACGACGAATCGCGTACCGCCCATGCTGCGCAACTGGTCCAGCACCAAGGGACGATACGCCACCGGCAGCGAACGCAGGTAGCTGACGGTGGCGGTCATCGAGTGAGCCAGGCTGCGCGCGCTGGTGACCAGGCCTTCGAGCTGGGTCGCGCGCAGTTGCGAAACCCAGATCAGGCTGGACAACGTCTGGGCGAACAGCACCACCAACAAGGTCAGCAGCAGCATGCGCCCCAACAGCGAGCGCGGCACGGGCACTCGCCTTGCCAGTTTTTTGATCCCGTCAATGACCATTGCTGGCAACCACAGTGGCCGCCAGTTGATAACCGCTGCCGCGCACCGTACGGATCAATCGCGGCGGCTTATCAGTGTCGCGCAAGCGCTGGCGCAGGCGACTCACCGCCATGTCGACAATCCGGTCCAGCGGCATGAGTTCACGTCCCCGGGTGGCGTTGCCGATGGTGTCGCGGTCGAGGATTTCCTGGGGATGGTCGAGAAACAGTTTGAGCAGGGCAAAGTCGGCGCCAGACAGAATCACTTCTTCGCCATCGGCGTGGAACAGCCGGTGGCTGACCATGTCCAGGCGCCACTCGTCAAAAGCCAGCACCTCGCCGCCGGTGCGTTCCTGGCCGAACTGCGCCCTGCGCAGCAGCGCCTTGATGCGCGCCTGCAATTCACGGGGGCTGAAAGGTTTACCCAGGTAATCATCGGCACCCAACTCCAACCCAATGACCCGGTCGGCCTCGTCGGAACTGGCGGTGAGCATGATGATCGGCACGTGCGCCTGGCGCGGGTGCTGGCGAACCCAGCGGCAGAGGCTGAAGCCGTCTTCATCCGGCAGCATCACGTCGAGGATCACCAGGTCGCTCGGTGCCTCGTTCAAGGCCTGGCGAAACCCGGCGCCATCAGGCGTGGTGCGCACCTGGAACCCCGCACGGCTGAGGTAAGTGTCCAGCAGCTCGCGAATCTCTTGGTCGTCGTCGACCAACAAAATCGATTTGTTCACTGAACTCACGGGGCATCGTCCTTGCTGTTTAGGTTGGGGCGGATTATGCCTGATGGACGGAACCTGCAAACACCACAACCTGCGAGGCGAGCGAGCCCGCTCCCACAGGTAGCCTATTTCAGACGAAGGCCGACGCCGATTGCTCCAACGCCACGCCCGCGCCCATCAGCCCAGAGTACGGCGCGGTCACCAGCCAGACCGGAATACCGTTGAAATAATCGCTCATACAACCTTTGTCGGCGAAGCATTTGGCGAAGCCGCTTTCGAGGAAGAAATCGGCGAACCGAGGGACTACCCCGCCAACAATGTAAACGCCGCCACGCCCACCGACCGTCAACACGTTGTTGCCCGCCACGCGCCCCAGCCAGCGGCAGAATTGCTCCAGGACTTCCAGCGCGATGGGGTCGCCGGCGAGGCCAGCTGCGGTGATCGACTCGGGGGTATCGAGCACCGGCACATGGCCGTCCACCGCGCAGATCGCCCGATAGACGCGAGGCAGGCCACTGCCGCTCAGGGCCGTTTCGGCGCTGACGTGGCCGATCTCGTTGTAGATGTGTTGCCAGAGTTGAGTCTCGCGCGGACTGCTCATTGGCAGGTCGACATGACCGCCCTCTCCCGGCAACGCCGCGAAACGGCCCTCGCCCAGGTCCAGCAGCGTACCGACGCCCAGCCCGGTGCCCGGACCAATCACCACCGCCGGGCGCATCGGCTCGGGCGTGCCCTGGCAGACGACCCGATATTCATCGGGACGCAAACAGGTCATGCCCAGGGCCATGGCGGAGAAGTCGTTGACCAGCATAAGCATGTCCACCTGCAAGGTCTTGCAGAAGGCCAGGTTGCTCAGTCGCCAATGATTGTTGGTGAAGCGAAACTCATCGCCGCTCACTGGGCCGGCCACCGACAGGCACACCGAGCCAATCGCCCCCGGCGCCATGCCCATGCCGCTCAAATACACCTTGATGGCATCTTCCGGGCAGGCGTAATCCGCCGTCGCCAGCACCTGGATGTTTTCCAGGTTGTGGTTCTTCCACAACGCGAAACGTGCGTTGGTCCCACCGATGTCACCGACCAAAGCCAGTTTCAATTAAGCGTCTCCAGGGCAGAAGTGAACGCGCTGGCGCCCTGCTCCGCCGAGCTGAAGGCCATGCGCATGAAACCGAACAGCTCGCGACCGGTGCCGATGTTGTTGCCCAACAGGCCTTTGGCCGGCTCGCGCGCGGCGAACTCATCGGCGTCCACCTTCAATTCCAAGGTGCCTTTGACGCCATCGACGCGGATGATATCGCCCTCCCGCACCCGAGCCAACGCACCACCGACATACGCTTCGGGGCTGACATGGATTGCCGCCGGGATTTTCCCCGACGCGCCGGACATGCGCCCGTCGGTCACCAGTGCCACTTTGAAGCCGCGATCCTGCAGCACGCCGAGGAACGGCGTCATCTTGTGCAGTTCCGGCATGCCATTGGAGCGCGGGCCCTGGAAGCGCATCACCGCGACAAAATCCTTCTCCAGCAAACCGGCCTTGAACGCATCGGCCAGGTCCTGTTGATCCTGGAAGACCATGGCCGGGGCTTCGACGACCTGATTTTCCAGGGCCACGGCCGAAACCTTCATCACGCCACGGCCCAGGTTGCCTTCCATCACCCGCAACCCGCCTTCCGGCGAGAAAGCACGGGCCACCGGGCGCAGGATGTTTTCGTCGAGACTTTCGGTCGGGCCGTCGCGCCACACCAGCTCGCCGTCTTCCAGGAACGGTTCCTGGGTGTAGCGACTCAAGCCATGACCGAGCACGGTGTTGACGTTCTCATGAAGCAGACCGGCTTCCAGCAGTTCGCGGATCAGGAACGACATGCCGCCCGCCGCCTGGAAGTGGTTGATGTCAGCCTTGCCGTTCGGGTAGACGTGGCTCAGGGTCGGCACCACCTCGGAGAGATCGGCCATGTCCTGCCAGGTCAACTGGATGCCCGCCGCCATGGCGATGGCCGGCATGTGCAAGGTGTGGTTGGTGGAACCGCCGGTGGCGTGGAGCGCGACGATGGAGTTGACCAGCGAACGCTCGTCGACGATTTCGCCGATGGGCATGAAATTACCGCTCTGCTTGGTCAGGCGCGTCACCTGGAACGCCGCTTCGCGGGTCAGGGCATCGCGCAGCGGCGTGTTCGGGTTGACGAACGAAGCGCCCGGCAGGTGCAGGCCCATGACTTCCATCAGCAACTGGTTGGTGTTGGCGGTGCCGTAGAAGGTGCAAGTGCCGGGGCTGTGGTAGGACTTCATCTCCGATTCCAGCAGCTCTTCGCGGGTGGCCTTGCCTTCGGCGTAGCGCTGGCGTACGTCGGCTTTTTCCTTGTTGGAAATGCCCGACACCATCGGCCCGCCTGGCACGAAGATCGTCGGCAAGTGACCGAAGCGCAGCGCGCCCATCATCAGGCCCGGGACGATCTTGTCGCAGATACCGAGCATCAGCGCGCCATCGAACATGTTGTGAGACAACGCCACCGCCGTGGACAGCGCGATCACTTCACGGCTCGGCAGGCTCAGTTCCATCCCCGCCTCGCCCTGGGTCACGCCGTCGCACATGGCGGGCGTGCCGCCGGCGAACTGGCCGACCGAGCCGATCTCGCGCAGGGCTTTCTTGATTTGTTCAGGGAAGGTTTCGTAGGGCTGGTGCGCCGAAAGCATGTCGTTATAGGACGACACAATGGCGATGTTGGCGGCGTTCATCATCCGCAAGTGATGCTTGTCTTCGGTGCCGCAACCGGCCACGCCGTGGGCGAAGTTGGCGCACTGCAACTTGCCGCGCATCGGACCGTCGCTGGCTGCACCGCGAATCAGTTCAAGGTAAGCCTCGCGTGTAGCGCGACTGCGGGCGATGAGCCGTTCGGTGACCTCAAGTACGCGGGGATGCATGTGTAGAACTCCAGGCTAACGGGTATGGCGACCTGATTGTCTATGCTGGTTCAAAGCCCCTTGCGCACCGCAGGAAAGACCGGGCGACAAACGGTTTCTGACCAATCGGACCAGTTGATTCAGGTCACTCGTTGTAGATAAAACAAAATATTGCCACTAAAAAGGCTTGTTTTCTATTTTTATGCGAATAATCTTGTAATTCCAACAACAAATCGACGGCGGCGCAGTTAATGACTCTTCGAATTGCAATCAATGGTTTTGGCCGCATCGGCCGCAACGTCCTCCGTGCACTGTATACCCAAGGCTACCGTCGCGACTTGCAGATCGTCGCCATCAACGACCTGGGCGACAGTGCAATCAATGCTCACCTGCTCAAGTTCGACACCGTCCATGGCACCTTCGATGCTGACGTACAGCACGACCATGAGAGCCTGACGGTCAATGGCGACCGCATCTCGGTCAGCGCCATCCGCAACCCGGCCGAACTGCCTTGGGCCGCCGAGAAAATCGACGTGGTGTTCGAGTGCACCGGGCTGTTCACCGACCGTGCCAAGGCCGCCGCGCATATCAACGCCGGCGCGCGCAAGGTAATCATCTCGGCCCCGGCCAAGGGCGCCGATGCCACCGTGGTGTATGGCGTTAACCACGATATCCTGCGCCAGTCCCACCAGATCATTTCCAACGCTTCGTGCACCACCAACTGCCTGGCCCCGGTGGCCCAAGTGCTGCACCGCGAGCTGGGCATCGAAAGCGGCCTGATGACCACGATCCATGCCTACACCAACGACCAGAACCTGACCGACGTCTATCACAGCGATCCGTACCGCGCCCGCTCGGCCACCCAGAACATGATCCCGAGCAAGACCGGCGCCGCCGAAGCGGTGGGCCTGGTGCTGCCGGAACTGGCTGGCAAACTGACCGGCATGGCCGTGCGTGTACCGGTGATCAATGTGTCCCTGGTGGACCTGACCGTACAGCTCAAGCGCGAAGCGTCGGCCGAAGAAGTCAACGAACTGCTGCGCCATGCCAGCCAGCATTCGAAAATCCTCGGCTACAACACCCTGCCGCTGGTCTCCAGCGATTTCAACCACAACCCGCTGTCGTCGATCTTCGACGCCAACCACACCAAGGCCAGCGGCAAGCTGCTCAAGGTATTGGCCTGGTATGACAACGAATGGGGTTTCTCCAACCGCATGCTTGATAACTGCCTGGCGTTGTGTAACGCCGAGTAACTCAGCGCGACGTCAAGGCGAGCCAATCGTGGGAGCGCGCTCCCACAACGGCTCTGCCGCAGGAAATCAGGGCTTGACCATCCGCGCAGATGATAAGCATTATCATCTACTCAAATCGGATCGGGCCCTACCGTGAGTCAATCGCGCTTTCACCACGTCTTTCTTGCCCAGCGCACACCGTTGCTGCGCACCCTCGAGCGCATGGTCAACAACCCGAGCACCGCCGAAGACCTGCTGCAGGAAACCTATCTGCGCGTCACCCGCGCGTTGGCCGAACGCACGGTCGATCATCTTGAGCCCTTTGTCTTCCAGACCGCCCGCAACTTGGCGTTGGACCATTTGCGCGCGCGGCGGATCCAGTCGCGAACCGTGCTCGACGACGTTCCGTTGGACGTAGTGAATAGTGTCGTCGCGCCCCAAAGCAGCGCCGAAGACGCCGCCCACGCCGAGCAAATGCTTGAGCGACTGAATGTGCGCTTGCAATCGCTGAGCTCGCGCCAGCAGCAGATTTTTATCCTCAGCCGCCTGCACGGCCACAGCTACCAGGACATCGCCGAGCGCTTGGGCGTGTCGTTGAGTACCGTGCAAAAGGAACTGAAATTGATCATGGCGATCTGCATGGGCGTGGCCGAACGCCTGGACACCGAGTGAGCCTGCAGAGACATCCGCAGCCAGCACCTTCGTCCAATTGTGTTGGCTGGCGAGCCTGCTAGTCTTGGTCGCCAGAAACGAAACAGCCGTGCATAGACACTGCAGAGGAAACACCGTGACGGACAACCATCGCCCCCCTGAAACCGCCGAGGCACGGCACACCGCCCATGCCATGGACCAGGCGCTGGACTGGCTGATCCTGCTCGATAACCCCAGCGAGGAACAGCGCCGACAGTTCCAGGCCTGGCTGGCGGCCGACCCGCGCCACGGCGAAGCGTTCGCCCGGGCCCAGGCGATCTGGAACGGCCCGCAAATCATCGAAAGCGCCCGGCAGCTGCAGGACCGCCCCAAGGTCAGCGCACTGTCGCGCCTGCGCAGCCATTGGAAACCATTAGCCACGGCAGCCGTGCTGTTATTGGGATTGTTCAATTTCAGCGACCTGCCGCTGCAATTCCAGGCCGATCACCTGACCGTGGTTGGCGAACGCCAACGCCTGCAACTGGAAGACGGTTCCAAGGTCCTGCTCAACACCAATTCGGCTTTTTCCAGTTCCTTCGACGAACACCGGCACGTGGCCCGGCTGTACAAGGGCGAGGCGTTTTTCGAAGTGCCAGCCAGCCGCACCCTGCCGCTGGAGCTGGACGCCGGCCCGGTCACCGCCAGCGTCAGCGATACCACATTCGCGGTGCGTTACCTGGATGGCGTCGCGCAGGTCCAGGTGCAACGCGGCGATATCGACCTGAGGGCAACCCGTTATGACACCCATGTCCGGCTCTCGGCCGGCGAGAGCATCCGCATCGGCCCCAACGGTTTCGACCGCCCGGCACGGCTCGACGTCGGCACCGACCTGGCCTGGGTCCAAGGACGACTGGTGTTCGAGAATCGGCCGCTGAGCCAGGTCCTTGCCGAATTGCGGCGCTACTACCCCGGTTGGATCATCACCAGCAACGACCGGCTGGCCAACGTCGCGGTCACCGGCAACTACCGCCTCGATCAACCCCTCGATGTGGTGCGCTCCCTGGCCCACATAACCTCCGCGCGCCTGAGGGAATTTCCAGCGCTGGTGATCTTGAACTAAATGAGAATTATTTTTACTCGATAGGCTTCGCTGGTTCGTCTCGTTATAGCCAATGCAATTGATTCGCATCTCGCGATGCCGATCTGCACCTATAACAGATGCGACACGGAGCACTATCGATGTCCTCTCGCTTTACTTGCCGATTCCTTGCCCCTAGCACGCTGTCACTGCTGACCGCCGCCATCTTGATGGCCGGCATAGCACCGGCCGCCCTCGCCGCCAACGCCGAGCAACCGCCGGCCCGCAACATGGGCGACTACACGTTTTCGATTGCCCGGCAGCCGCTGGTCTCGGCCTTGAATGCCTTTACCGCCGTCACGGGCTGGCAGGTTGGGCTGCCCGCCGAATTGGCCGAAGGGGTCGCGTCGCCAGGCGTCAATGGCTCGCTGCCACCGGAAAAAGCCCTGGAGCGCCTGTTGGTGGGGACCAACCTGAGCTACCGCAAGCTGGGCAATAACAACATCGTTCTGGAAAAGCGCAGCGCCGGCAACGTGTTGGACCTGCAGCAGGTGACCATCAGCGCCACCCGCCAGGAACAGGACATCACCAGCGTGCCGAGCACCGTTTCGATTCATGATCGCCAGGAGCTGGACCGCAACAACGTCAACACCATCAAGGACCTGGTGCGCTACGAGCCCGGCGTGTCAGTGGGCGGCGCGGGCCAGCGTGGCGGCATCAGCGGCTACAACATCCGTGGCATCGACGGCAATCGGATCCTGACCCAGATCGATGGCGTGGAAGTCCCCGGCGGTTTTTTCAACGGTCCCTACGCCAAGACCCAGCGCAATTATGTCGACCCGGAAATCATCAAGCGCGTGGAGATCCTGCGCGGGCCGGCCTCGGTGCTGTACGGCAGCAATGCCATTGGCGGCGTCGTCAGTTATTACACGCTCGACCCGGACGACATCATCAAGCCCGGCAAGGACGTCGGCGCCCGGCTCAAGACCGGCTACAGCTCCGTCGATGAAAGCTGGCTTAAATCCGGCACCGTCGCCGGTCGCAGCGGACCGTTTGATGGGCTGCTCCACTACAGCCAGCGCGACGGTCACGAAACCGAATCCTACGGCAGTAACAACGGCACCGGCCTGGGCCGCACCGCGGCCAACCCGGAAGACGTGCGCGCCCATAACGTGCTGGCCAAACTCGGCTGGAACTACAGCGATGATGCGCGCCTGTCCCTGGTCTATGAGAAGTACAAGGATGATCGCGATACCGACCTGAAGAGCGCCTACGGCGGCCCCTACGCCAACGGCCAACCGGCCATTCCCGGGTCGATCCTGCCCGGCGGCATGTACCAATGGCGCACCGGCAACGACACCATTACCCGCGAGCGTTTCGGCCTGGAACACAGCTTCGCCTTGGATAGCCTGTTCGCCGATAGCATCAAGTGGAGCCTGAACCATCAGGTCGCCAAGACCGACCAGAGCACCGCCGAGTTCTATTTCCCGATCACCCGCCAGGTATTGCGCACCCGGGAAACACTCTATGAAGAAAAGCAGTGGGTCTTCGACGCGCAGTTGGACAAGGCTTTCAGAATTGCCGACACCGATCACGCGCTGACCTACGGCACTACCCTCAAGCAACAAAAGGTCACCGGTTCGCGCAGCGGCAACGGCGTGTGCCTGGCGGTCGGCGTGGGTTGTCCCGCCGTTGGCGCAATCAGCACACGAGACGTATTGGCAAAAGCCAGTGACTTCCCGGACCCGACGATCAACACCTACAGCCTGTTCGCCCAGGACCAGATCAGCTGGGACAAATGGACCTTCACGCCAGCGCTGCGCTACGACTACACCCGGCTCAAGCCGCACCTGACCGATGAGTTCCTCCGCACCGTGGCCCCTACCGCTGGCGGCACGGTCAGCGACGACAACAAGACCTGGCATCGCGTCTCGCCCAAATTCGGCCTGACCTATGCCCTCACCGATCAATACACCTGGTACGGCCAGTATGCCGAGGGGTTCCGCACCCCGACCGCCAAGGCCTTGTACGGTCGTTTCGATAACGCTGGGGTGGGCTACAGCGTGAAGCCCAATCCCGATCTGGAACCGGAAAAAAGCCAAGGCTATGAGACCGGCCTGCGCGGTCGTTTCGATTCGGGCTCGTTCGACGTGGCGGTGTTCTACAACAAGTACCGCGACTTCATCAACGAAGACGCCATTACCCCTGGCGCCGACCAGTTGACTTTCCAGAGCAACAACATCAAGCACGCCACCATCAAGGGCGTCGAGGCCAAGGGACGCCTGGACCTGGACGTGTTCGGCGCACCACAGGGCCTCTACACCCAAGGTTCGGTCAGCTATCTCCATGGCCGCAACAACGACACCGGCGAACCGCTCAACAGCATCAACCCGCTCACCGGCGTGTTCGGCCTTGGCTACGACCAGGAGCAGTTCGGCACTTTGCTCAGCTGGACCTTGGTGAAGAAGAAAAACCGCGTCGACGACAGCAATTTCAATTCGCCCGACGGCGTTACCAGCCAGTTCAAGACGCCCGGCTTCGGCATCCTCGACTTGAGCGGCTACTACAAGGTTGCGGAGGACGTCACGGTCAGCGGCGGCCTCTACAACCTCACCGACAAAAAGTACTGGTTGTGGGATGACGTGCGCGGCTACGACAGCGTTGGCGAAGCAGCGGTGCTGAGCCCGGCCAACCTCGATCGCCTGACCGCGCCCGGGCGCAACTTCGCGGTCAACCTGATCTGGGATATCTGACCAAGGTTTTGTCGGCAAGCCAAATGTCCTGTGGCGAGGGGATTTATCCCCGCTGGGGTGCGTAGCGCCCCCAAAGCCTGCTTCTTTCGGTTCCATTTTTGTTAGGGCTGCTACGCAGCCCAGCGGGGATAAATCCCCTCGCCACAATACTTCTGTTCGAAGGAATTTTTTCATGACCACTCAACGTTCCACTCTTCGCTCCCAACGTCTGAACCAGATCACCCACGAGCCCCACGGCAAGCTCGATGCCCTGGTCAAGGCCCACGCGCCCTTCGAAACCCAGGCCAGCTACGCCCGCTTCGTCGTCGCCCAGTACCTGTTCCAATCGGAACTGGTGGCGCTGTACAACGACGCGCAACTGACCGCCCTGATCCCTGATCTGCCGGCCCGCTGCCGCGCCGAAGCGGCCAAGGCGGATCTCGCCGACCTGGACACCGAAGTACCCGCGCCCGTGGCTGGCGCGGTAAAAAAACCGACCCAGGCCGAAGCCCTCGGTTGGCTGTTCGTTTCCGAAGGATCCAAGCTCGGCGCTGCGTTTCTGATCAAGCGCGCCGTGGCCCTTGGCATGAACGAAACCTTTGGCGCTCGCCACCTGGCGGAGCCGGCGGGCGGGCGCGCCGAGGGATGGAAATCCTTCACCCGCACCCTCGACGGCCTGGCCCTTACCGCACAGCAGGAAGCCGAGGCGGACAAAGGCGCGCTGGATGCCTTCAACCGGTTTACGGTGCTGCTGGAACAAGCGTATGCGACAGAATTGGCCTGACGGTCATCCAACAGACGCAGGGCGCTTGCTCTCGCGGGGCTGCGCAGCGGCCTCTCACTGATTTTTGATCTATGCTCGCTCTCTCGTTCTGGAGGGCTTGTGATGTCAGATCTGCTTACGCCGATGCAAACCGCCCTCGGTTTGCCTACGGCCCCGATCCCCTTCACTGGCGACGGCGCCCTGCCCTCGGCCTTCGCCGTCACCGAGTTGGCGTGCGCCAGCATCGCCACGGCCGGTCAAGCGGTCGCCGAACTCATCCACCAGCAAACCGGCCGCTTGCCGACGCTTGAGGTCGACCGACGCCTGGCCTCGTTCTGGTTTTCGACCTCCCTGCGCCCGATCGGCTGGAGCGTACCGCCCATGTGGGATCCCGTGGCTGGCGACTACGCCACCGCCGACGGCTGGATTCGCCTGCACACCAATGCACCGCACCATCGCCTTGCCGCGGAAAAAGTCCTCGGCACCTGCACCGACCGCGCCGACATGGCGCGCAAAGTTGCCCGTTGGCACAAGGCGGATCTGGAACAGGCCGTGGTCGAGGCCGGTGGTTGCGCCGCGCAGATGCGATCCTGGCAAGCATGGCAGGCTCATCCACAGGGCATGGCCGTGAACGCCGAGCCCCTCGTCCACCGGCACGACGATGGGCAAGGTCCGCTCAGGCCCTGGCTTGGCTCCGTCGCCCAGCCATTGGCCGGCCTCAAGGTACTGGACCTGACCCGCGTACTGGCCGGCCCGATTGCCAGTCGCTTCCTCGCCGGCCTGGGCGCCGATGTACTGCGCATCGACCCGCCGAGCTGGAACGAACCCGGCGTGGTGCCGGAAGTCACCCTCGGTAAACGGTGTGCCCGCCTCGACTTGCATCAATCCGCTGACCGCGCGGTGTTCGAGGCGTTGCTCAAAGACGCCGATGTCTTGCTGCACGGCTATCGCGCCGACGCACTGGAGCGCCTGGGCTACAGCGTCGAGCAACGCCGGCAAGTGGCGCCTGGGCTGATCGATGTCAGCCTCAACGCCTACGGCTGGAGCGGGCCATGGCAGCATCGCCGTGGCTTCGACAGCCTGGTGCAGATGAGCAGCGGCATCGCCGAGGCCGGCATGGTGTGGAAACAGGCCGACAAACCGACGCCGCTCCCCGTCCAGGCACTGGACCATGGCACGGGCTACCTGATGGCGGCCAGTGCGATTGTATTGTTCTCCCGCCGCTTGGCCGATGGCCGTGGCGGTTGCGCACGTTTGTCGCTGGCCCGCACGGCGAAGCTGTTGATCGAGCGAGGCGCCGCAAACGCGGCGGCACTGCGCGCCGAAGACAACGACGATCAGGGCCTGTTGGTGGAACAGACGCCGTGGGGCCCGGCACATCGACTGCACGTACCGCTGAAAATCTCCGGTACGCCGTTGCAGTGGGCGTTGCCAGCCGCCGAACTGGGGGCCCATCGCGCGCGGTGGTGAACATTCTGCGCCATCGCGCGATCCCCTACTTCCCGCTGGTTATCTGACCCAGATCAGCTGTTGTACTTTCGAATCGACCTAGGCTGTTGACTCTCTTCTCCGGCAATGGAGTCACGCAATGTCAAACACCCCTGGCAAACTTCGACTGGGTGCGTTGGTCGCGCTGGTAGTGGGCTCAATGATCGGCGGCGGGATTTTCTCGCTGCCGCAGAACATGGCCGCCAGCGCTGACGTCGGTGCAGTGTTGATCGGCTGGGCTATCACCGCCGTGGGCATGCTGACCCTGGCTTTCGTGTTCCAGACCCTGGCCAACCGCAAGCCCGATCTGGATGGCGGCGTATACGCCTATGCCAAGGCCGGATTCGGCGACTACATGGGCTTTTCCTCGGCCTGGGGTTACTGGATCAGCGCCTGGCTGGGCAACGTCGGTTACTTCGTGCTGCTGTTCAGCACGCTGGGCTATTTCTTTCCGATCTTTGGCGAGGGCAACACCGTCGCGGCGGTGATCGGCGCTTCGCTGCTGCTCTGGGCCGTGCACTTCCTGGTCCTGCGGGGCATCAAGGAAGCCGCCTTCATCAACCTGGTGACCACCGTCGCCAAAATCGTGCCGTTGCTGCTGTTCGTACTGATCGCCGTGTTCGCCTTCAAGCTCGAGATCTTCACCGCCGACATCTGGGGCCTGAAGAACCCGGACCTGGGCAGCGTGATGGATCAGGTGCGGCACATGATGCTGGTCACCGTATGGGTGTTCATCGGCATTGAAGGGGCGAGTATTTTCTCGGCCCGCGCCGAAAAACGCAGCGACGTCGGCAAGGCCACGGTCATCGGTTTCATCACCGTGCTGTTGTTTCTGGTGCTGGTGAACGTGCTGTCGCTGGGGATCATGACCCAACCTGAACTGGCGAAGCTGCAGAACCCATCCATGGCTGCCGTGCTGGAGCATGTCGTCGGCCACTGGGGCGCGGTGCTGATCAGCGTCGGCCTGATCATCTCGCTGCTCGGCGCCCTGCTGTCCTGGGTGTTGCTGTGCGCCGAGATCATGTTCGCCGCCGCCAAAGACCACACCATGCCCGCGTTCCTGCGCCGGGAAAACGCCAACCACGTACCGGCCAACGCCCTGTGGCTGACGAACGCGATGGTGCAGGTGTTCCTGATCGTCACGCTATTTTCCTCCAGCACTTACCTGTCGCTGATCTACCTCGCCACTTCGATGATCCTGGTGCCGTACCTGTGGTCCGCCGCCTACGCGTTGCTGCTGGCGGTGCGCGGTGAAACCTATGAGAAGGCGCTGGCCGAACGCCGCAAGGACCTGATCATCGGTGCCATCGCACTGGTCTACGCGATGTGGCTGCTGTACGCCGGCGGGATCAAATACCTGCTGCTTTCCGCCCTGCTCTACGCCCCCGGCGCGATTCTGTTCGCCAAGGCCAAGCGCGAGTTGGGCAAACCTGTTTTCACCTCGATCGAGAAGCTGATTTTCGCCGCAGTGGTCGCAGGCGCCCTGGTGGCTGCCTATGGCCTCTACGATGGCTTCCTGACGTTGTAATGGTCTTATCTGGAGGATCGTGTAATGACCACGGAAAAAGTGAAATACGGCGTCCATTCCGAGGCCGGCAAGCTGCGCAAAGTCATGGTCTGCTCCCCAGGCCTGGCTCATCAGCGGTTGACCCCGAGCAACTGCGACGAGTTGCTGTTCGATGACGTGCTGTGGGTCAATCAGGCCAAGCGCGACCATTTCGATTTCGTCACCAAAATGCGCGAACGCAACGTTGATGTCCTGGAAATGCATAACCTGCTGACTGACATCGTCGCCATTCCCGAAGCGCTCGACTGGATCCTGCATCGCAAGGTCACCGCGAACTCGGTGGGCCTGGGCCTGGTGAATGAAGTCGGTGCGTGGCTGCGCAGCCTGGAGCCGCGCCATATCGCCGAATACCTGATCGGCGGTGTCTCGGCCGATGACCTGCCGGACAGCTTTGGCGGCAAGACCATCCAGATGTTCCGCGACTTTCTCGGGCACTCCAGCTTCATCCTGCCGCCGCTGCCCAACACCCAGTTCACCCGCGATACCACCTGCTGGATTTACGGCGGCGTGACCCTGAACCCGATGCACTGGCCGGCGCGCCGCCAGGAGACCTTGCTCACCACGGCCATTTACAAATTCCACCCCGAGTTCACCCAGGCCGACTTCCAGATCTGGTACGGCGACCCGGACCACGACCACGGCAGCGCCACGCTTGAAGGCGGCGACGTGATGCCCATCGGCAATGGCGTGGTGTTGATCGGCATGGGCGAACGCTCGTCCCGCCAGGCTATCGGTCAACTGGCCCTGAACCTGTTCAAGCACAACGCCGTGGAACGCGTCATCGTCGCAGGCCTGCCGAAATCCCGCGCGGCCATGCACCTGGACACGGTGTTCAGTTTCTGTGACCGCGACCTGGTGACGGTTTTCCCGGAAGTCGTCAGTCAGATCGTGGCGTTTTCCCTGCGCCCGGACGAGAGCAAACCCGGTGGCATCGATGTACGCCGTGAAGAGGGCAGTTTCCTCGACACCGTGGCCGCCGCCCTCAAGCTGCCGGCGTTGCGGATCGTGGAAACCGGCGGCAACAGCTTCGCCGCCGAGCGCGAGCAATGGGACGACGGCAACAACGTGGTCGCCCTGGAACCCGGCGTGGTGATCGGCTACGACCGCAACACCTACACCAACACCCTGCTGCGCAAGGCCGGTGTGGAAGTCATCACCATCAGCGCCGGCGAACTCGGCCGAGGCCGTGGCGGCGGCCATTGCATGACCTGCCCGATCATTCGCGACCCTATTGACTACTAACCTCCGAGCCTGGGCCAGTCATTACCCAAGACTGGCCCAGGGGATAACCGACACCCAAGGAGATCCATCATGGCTTTCAATATGCGCAACCGCAGCCTGCTCTCGCTGATGCACCACACGACCCGCGAGCTGCACTTTTTGCTGGACCTGTCCCGCGACCTCAAGCGCGCCAAATACACTGGCACCGAGCAGCCGCACCTCAAGGGCAAGAACATCGCACTGATTTTCGAGAAAACCTCGACCCGCACCCGCTGCGCCTTCGAAGTCGCCGCCCATGACCAGGGCGCCCACGTCACCTACATCGACCCGGTGTCGTCGCAGATCGGCCACAAGGAAAGCATGAAAGACACTGCCCGAGTCCTGGGGCGGATGTTCGACGCCATCGAATACCGGGGCTTCGAACAGGAAATCGTCGAGGAACTGGCGAAGTTTGCCGGCGTCCCGGTGTTCAACGGCCTGACAGCCGAATTCCACCCTACCCAAATGATCGCTGACACCCTGACCATGCGCGAACACAGCGACAAACCGCTGCATGACATCAGCTACGCCTACTTGGGCGACGCCCGCTACAACATGGGCAATTCGCTGCTGATGATCGGCGCCAAGCTGGGCATGGACGTGCGCATCGGCGCGCCGAAAGCGCTATGGCCGCATCAGGATTTCATCGACCAGTGCCAGGCTTTCGCCGCCCAAAGCGGTGCCCGTATTACCATCACCGAAGACCCGAAAGAAGCGGTCCAGGGCGTGGATTTCATCCACACCGATATCTGGGTCTCGATGGGCGAACCGGTGGAAGCCTGGGACGAGCGCATCAAGCAACTGCTGCCCTACCAGGTCAACGCGCAGATGATGCAAGCCTCGGGCAATCCCCGGGTGAAATTCATGCATTGCCTGCCAGCCTTCCACAACAGCGAAACCAAGGTCGGCAAGGATATCGCCGCGCGCTATCCGAACCTGGCCAACGGTGTTGAAGTCACCGAGGACGTGTTCGAGTCCCCAGCCAACATCGCCTTCGAGCAAGCGGAGAATCGCATGCACACCATCAAGGCGATCCTGGTGGCGGCGTTGGCGGATATCTAGGCACCCGACCCATTCCTCTGTCAGAAGGACAGCACCATGCGCATCGTCGTTGCTCTGGGCGGAAACGCCCTCCTGCGTCGGGGTGAACCCATGACCGCCGACAACCAACGCAGCAACATCCGCACCGCGACTGAGCAGATCGCGAAAATCCACCCTGGCAACCAACTGGTCATCGCCCACGGCAACGGCCCGCAGGTCGGCCTGCTGTCGCTGCAAGCGGCGGCCTACACCTCGGTCGCGCCCTACCCACTGGACGTGCTGGGCGCCGAGACCGAGGGCATGATCGGCTACATCATCGAACAGGAACTGGGCAATCTGCTGGACTTCGAGGTGCCCTTCGCGACGCTCCTGACCCAGGTCGAAGTGGACGCCAACGACCCGGCTTTTGAAAACCCGACCAAGCCCATCGGCCCGGTCTACAGCCACGAAGAAGCGCAGAAATTAGCCGCTGAAAAAGGTTGGACTATCGCCCCGGACGGCGATAAGTACCGCCGAGTGGTCGCCAGCCCGCGCCCCAAGCGCATCTTTGAAATCCGCCCGATCAAGTGGTTGCTGGAGAAGGGCAGCATCGTGATCTGCGCCGGGGGTGGCGGCATCCCGACGATGTACGACGCCAACGGCAACCTGCAAGGCGTGGAAGCGGTGATCGACAAGGACCTATGCTCGGCACTCTTGGCCGAACAATTGGAGAGCGATCTGCTGGTGATCGCCACGGACGTCAACGCCGCTTTTGTCGACTTCGGCACGCCGGCTCAGAAAGCCATCGCCCAGGCCCACCCCGACGCCCTGGAAAAACTCGGTTTCGCCGCCGGCTCCATGGGGCCAAAGGTACAGGCCGCCTGCGAATTTGCCCGCAACACCGGCAAGGTCGCCGTGATCGGGTCGCTATCGGACATCGATGCTATCGTCCAGGGCACCGCCGGCACCCGCGTCAGCACGGCAACGCCGGGCATTGTTTATCGGTAACGGCAAAACTTATGCAGCAGGCGCGGTGTCTGCCGTTCTCCACGCCTTCGAAAGAGAGACGCTTATGGCCATGTTCGAACCCGGTCACCTGCACATGGAGCGCCATGCGCTGAACAAGGACGACTACAGCTACAACCTGTGCATTGATTACGAAGTCGCGCAGGACCCCAAGGAAGGAACGGGCATGTCATTCCGACTGCACGGCACGGTGGAAGACAAGAGCGTGGACGAGACGTTTTTCCTGGCCAAGGACCAGGCCTTCGACTTCGCCCGCCACGCCACGCGCATCGCCCAGCAGTACGGCATGCCCAAGAGCGCCAGCATCGGTTCGATGCACAAGTATTATGACGAGATGTTCGAAGACGTTCGCCAGCAGTTGGACGTCAAGCCGGGGGATCCGATGAAGCCAGAACACCTGGAATAATCGCCCGGCTTCCCGGCCTGAAGTAAACCCGTGGCGAGGGAGCTTGCTCCCTAGCCACTATCACTGTTGGGGATCCTCCCTCAGGGCGTATCAGTGCCCTGAATATCGGGCTACACACAACACCTTCCTCACTGGCAACCCGCCACGGCTGACCTATGCTGAAAACAGTACCCCCGGGTATTCGTTCAGAGGTCATCGCCATGAACATCAAGACAAGAAGACGCCTCGCCATTTTTGTCACCTGCACTGCCACGCTTGCGCTGTATGGCACCGCGGCTTATCGAGTCGAGCAGGCCAGGCAATTGCCCCGTGATTACGCCAGTTGCAACTTCGAGCGCTGCATACCGCACAACGCCACCTTGAACGCGCTGCGCTGAGGCGGTTTCAGTCGTCCTGCGGGTCGGTCTTGAGCCGGTCGCGGAAGGCCTTGGGCGAGATGCCGACGCGCCGGCGGAACAGTCGGGTGAAGTTGGTCGGATCAGAGAAGCCGAGCACCTCGGAAATCTCGTAGATCGTCATGCCGGTATAAGTCAGCAGCCGCTTGGCTTCCAGCAACTGACGCTCATGCATGATCTGCAACGCCGGCTGCCCTGCCAGCTCGCGACAGGTGCCGTTGAGGTGTGACACCGAGATGCCCAGGCGATGGGCCAGGTCCTCTACCTTGACGTGCTGGCGATAAGTTTCTTCCACCAACTGAATGAACCCGTTGAGGTATTCCCGAGCCCTTTGCGGACGCTGGCTGGAGGTGCGCCGGTGCATCACTTGCCGACTGACCCAGACCATGATCACGCTGACCAGCGCATGCATCAGCATTTCCCGGGCCGGTTGGTGGCCGACGTACTCCGCCTGCAAGGCGCTGAACAGGCTGTTGAGATAATCGGCATTTTCACCGGCTGGGTAGGCTTCAGCCTGGGCCAGGACATTCACCGAATGGCCGAGCTGCGCCTGCAGGTGCGTCACCAGCGGCGCCGCCAGGGTCACCACATAGCCTTGCACATCTTCGGAAAAACGAAAGCCATGCACCGACAGCGGCGGCAGGATCTGCACGGCGGGCTCCTCGAGCCGGGTGCGCTGGCCTTCGATTTCCAGTTCTGCCTGGCCTTTGAAGACAAACAGCAACTGGCACAGGTCGGCATGCCGATGGGGCTTGATTTCCCATTGGTGCTCGCTGCTGCGCGAGGAAATGGTTTCGCAGTGCAGCAGGTCCGGCGTCGGCCAATCCTGGCTCTCGCCATAAAGCTTGAACACCGGAATCGAAGGCAGCTCAGTTTTCTTCATAACGAGGTTCGGCCTCGGGTTACGGGCGATAATCGCACCGATTGGCAGAAAGTACAGGTATCAGCGCAGTTTTCCCCTTCAATTGACAGGTTCGCAAGCGAAAAATGCAGGCCAGGATTACTAATAATAAACACCGACCCTGGTCGCGTGCTCCTTGCGAGTCATAACAACAATGAAAACACTCAAGACCCAAGTCGCCATTATCGGCGCCGGCCCCTCTGGACTGCTGCTCGGGCAGCTGTTGCACAACGCCGGCATCGACACCCTGATCCTAGAACGCCAGACACCCGACTACGTCCTCGGTCGCATCCGCGCCGGCGTACTCGAGCAAGGCATGGTCGATCTGCTGCGCCAGGCCGGCGTTGGCCAGCGCATGGACGCCGAGGGCCTACCCCATGACGGTTTCGAACTGGTGCTCAGCGGCCGGCGCGTGCACATCGATCTCAAGGGACTGACCGGCGGCCAGAACGTCATGGTCTACGGCCAGACTGAAGTCACCCGCGATCTGATGGCCGCTCGCCAGGCATCCGGCGCCCAAACGCTGTATCAAGTCGATAACGCCCAGCCCCACGACTTGCAAACCGAACGCCCCTTCGTGACCTTCGAACACGTCGGGGAAACCTGGCGCCTGGACTGCGATTACGTGGCCGGCTGTGACGGTTTCCACGGTGTCGCGCGGCAGTCGATCCCGACGGAAAAACTCAAGGTTTTCGAGCGTGTCTACCCGTTCGGCTGGCTCGGCATTCTCGCCGACACCCCGCCTGTCCACGAGGAACTGGTGTACGCCCGCCACGAGCGCGGCTTCGCCCTGTGCAGCATGCGCTCGCGGACCCGCACGCGTTACTACCTGCAGGTGCCTGCCGAAGAGCAAGTGGCCGATTGGTCGGACGAGCGTTTCTGGACCGAGCTGAAGAACCGCCTGCCCGCCGACCTGGCCGAAACGCTGGTGACCGGTCCTTCCATCGAGAAAAGCATCGCGCCGCTGCGCAGTTTCGTCGTCGAACCGATGCAGTACGGGCGGATGTTCCTGGTGGGCGACGCCGCTCACATCGTTCCGCCCACCGGCGCAAAAGGCTTGAACCTGGCCGCCAGTGATGTCAGCACGTTGTACAACATTCTGCTGAAGGTCTACCGCGACGGCCGCGTGGATCTGTTGGAACGTTATTCGGCGATCTGCCTGCGACGCGTGTGGAAAGCCGAGCGATTCTCCTGGTGGATGACGTCGATGCTGCACCGCTTCGAGGACGATGCGTTCAACCAGCGCATCAGCGAAGCGGAGCTGGAATATTTCGTGGACTCCGAGGCGGGCCGAAAAACCATCGCGGAAAATTATGTGGGTCTTCCTTACGAGGCTATCGAATAGCCGACTATCGATTTAAACTGCGGGCTCCCGTCCATTCGCCGCCCCGGCGCGATGCCCGCAGGTCTCACCTTGACTCAGCTCGACACGTCCCAAGCCCCGCAACCCGTGAGCCGCAGCGTGCTGGTTGCGTTGATGATGGCGATTTTTCTCGGGGCGCTGGACCAGACCATCGTCGCGGTCTCGATGCCGGCCATTTCCGCGCAATTCAAGGACGTCAGCCTGTTGGCCTGGGTGATCTCGGGCTACATGGTCGCCATGACCGTTGCGGTGCCGATCTACGGCAAGCTGGGCGACCTGTACGGTCGCCGACCGCTGATGCTGTTCGGCATGGGCCTGTTCACCGTGGCCTCGCTGTTTTGCGGCCTGGCGCAGGACATGGAGCAACTGGTACTGGCGCGGATCGTCCAGGGCATCGGCGCTGGCGGGATGATTTCCGTGAGCCAGGCGATCATCGGCGACATCATCCCACCCCGGGAGCGGGGTCGTTACCAGGGTTATTTCAGCAGCATGTATGCGGTGGCCAGCGTCGCCGGGCCGGTGTTGGGCGGCTACATGACCGAGTACCTGTCGTGGCGCTGGGTGTTCTGGATCAACCTGCCGCTGGGCCTGGGCGCGTGGTGGGTGGCCCGTCGCAGCCTGGTGGGGCTGCCCGTGCCGCAACGCACACCGATCATCGACTACCTGGGCACCGTTTTGCTGATCATCGGCCTGACCGCGCTGCTGCTGGGCATTACCCAGATCGGCCAGGGCCACGCCTGGCACAGCCGCGAGGTACTCGGGTTGCTGGCTTGTGCGGTGATCGTGCTGGCAAGTTTCGTCTGGCACGAACGCCGTGCCCGGGAGCCGTTGCTGCCCATGCACCTGTTCGTCAACCGCAGCGCGGTGTTGTGCTGGTGCACGGTGTTCTTTACCAGTTTCCAGGCGATCTCGTTGACGGTGCTGGTGCCATTGCGCTTCCAGAGCGTGACCGGCGCCGGTGCCGACAGCGCCGCGTTGCATCTGCTGCCGCTGGCGATGGGCTTGCCGATAGGCGCCTATTTCGCCGGGCGCCGTACTTCGATTACCGGACGCTACAAACCGATGATTCTCAGTGGCGCCCTGCTCTTCCCGTTTGCCATCCTCGGCATGGCATTCACCCCGCCGGATGCGTTCTGGCTCAGCGGCCTGTTCATGCTGCTCAGCGGCATTGCGTCCGGCATGCAATTTCCCACGTCGCTGGTGGGCTCGCAAAATTCAGTGGAACAACGGGATATCGGCGTGGCCACCAGCACCACCAACCTGTTCCGCTCCCTCGGCGGGGCAGTGGGCGTGGCACTGATGTCGGCCTTGCTGCTGGCCCTGCTGCAGGGGTCGGGCCTGGCCCAGGTCGCCGGTTCGGCGCTGATAGGCGAAGGGCACTCCGGCAACGTCCTGCTGGACGGCCTCAACGCCGCACCGGGCCAGACCTTGGACGCCTTGCATGAGCAATTGCAGGCAACGTTCCGGCACTTGTTGATGATCAGCGCGGCGGTGTCGTTGCTGGGCTTGGCCGCGGCGCTGGCGATGCCGAATCACCTGTTGCGAGGGCGAGAGGAAAAAGCCCGGTAGTGTCGATAGCACTTCCCCGTGGCGAGGGAGCTTGCTCCCGCTGGGTCGCGAAGCGGCCCCAATAATCCTTGGCTTAATCAATACCTTGGGCCTGCTGCGCAGTCCAGCGGGAGCAAGCTCCCTCGCCACGAAAGCGCTTTTGCCCACCGATCTCAGGCCGTCGCCGCGACACCTTCCGGCATCACATCCGCGCTCATCCCGTCCTTCATCCGCTTGGCATCACGCACGAAGCAGCGAGACGCCAGGAACAAGAACACCATGGTCAACAACAGCGCTACCGGGATCAGGTACATCGCGTCATGCAAGCCGATGGCCTTGAACGCTTCGGTCATCTGGTCGACGCCTGCGGCGGCCATGGCGGTATGGGCGAAGTAGTCGGACAAGCCGCCGACCACCACCGGCCCCAGGCCGCCGCCGAGCAGATACAGCCCGGCAAAATACAAGGCCATCGCGGTGGCGCGCAGGCGCGGTTCGACGACGTCCTGGATCGCGGTGTAGACGCAGGTGTAGAAGTTGTAGGCAAACAGCCAACCCACGCTGAACACCGCCACGAACACACCGATTTCGATGCGCCCGGCATGCAACGCCCACGCGGTGGTGACCGTCGAAATAGCCAGGCTGAACGCCGCGAACAGCAAGCGGCCGTTGGGCACGCGCTGGTGAATCTTGTCGGCCACCCAGCCCCCAAGGGTCAACCCGAACAACCCGGTCACGCCGACCATGATCCCGGTCGCCACGGCGGCCTCGTGCAACGGCATCAGGAAATAGCGCTGCAGCATCGGCACCAGGAATGAGTTGCAGGCATAAGTGGCGAAGTTGAAGCACAACCCCGCCATCACCAGCCACAGGAATGTAGGGACCGCCAGCACCCGGCGAACCGGCCGATCGACCTTTTCCTGGGACACCTGCACGGCTTCCGCCGCGCCGCGCTTGGGCTCCTTGATGAAAAACATGAACACCGCCAGCACCAATCCCGGCACCGCCGCGATGAAGAACGGCGCACGCCAGCTGTCGAACGCCTTGACCATCGCGCCAATGGTGAAGAACGCCAACAGCAGGCCCAGCGGCAGGCCGAGCATGAAGATGCCCATCGCCCGGGCCCGGCGGTGGGCCGGGAACAGATCGCCAATCAACGAGTTGGCCGCCGGTGCATAACTGGCTTCACCGATGCCCACCCCCATGCGCACCACCAGGAACGCCCAGAAACTGCCCACCAGGCCGTTGACCGCCGTCAGCCCGCTCCAGGCCGCGAGGCCCCAGCCCATCAGCTTGCTGCGCGAACCGGTATCGGCCATGCGCCCCAACGGCAAGCCGGCAATGGCGTAGACAATGGTGAAGGCGGTACCGATGATGCCGATCTGGAAGTCGCTGAGGCTCCATTCCATGCGGATCGGCTCGATGATGATCGCCGGGATGGTGCGGTCGAAGAAATTGAACAGGTTGGCCAGGAACAACAGGAACAGAATGCGCCAGGCATTCGCCGCTTGGGTCGAGTTCTGCATGGGTCCGTCTCTTTTTTATTGTTGGGCGAGGCATCCGAGCCCGGAGCCTGCAATCTAGACAGCCGCGCGCGCGCTGTCTTCAATCATTCGCAGGGCTGATACCCGACCATGGCGCGTGGCGTTATTCATGACCTCGGTCAATTACCGGTAACAATAGCCATCATTTTGCCTGTTAACCGTTAAAGAACGCCGCGCGATGGCCGATCCAAGATGATCAGGACAAGATTCCCCCGAGCGCTGGTCAGGCTGCAGCCCTGAACGCTTGGGCCGACATTCGCGACCGTCAGGACGCGAGTTCCCATCCGCGATGGTTCGATGACAGAGGTCGTCGGACCGACCAGTCAGGCATACGGCGCACAATGACCTCCAAAAAAACAGCCACTGCGGTATCCGATCTGACCTTGAGCCCGGCCGCCAACGGTCCAGAAGTCTCGAAGCCGTCGATTCCCCCGCGCCCACTGGCGACCCAGCAATACCTGTATTTCACCGAGACCAACACCGACCGCATCCTCGATAACCTCGATGGCCTGCGCGATGCCGTGTTCCCCCGTCCGCCCCACCTGGTGGACGACGAGAGCGAGCGTGGCCAGCAGGAATTCCCGTCGGTGTGCCTGATCGGGCTGGGGCGCTGCGGCTCCAACATCGCCCTGGACGTCGCGGAGCTGGTCTATAACGCCCGCAAGTTCTACCTCAACGAATTCAACGCCGAAGACAAGAGCTACGGCGACAAGGGCTATCGCCCGGCCCAGTGGATGCGCAACCTGCGCCTGGGCCATGGCAAGGCCAGCAAACCGGTATTTTTGGTAGAACCGCTGGTCATGCTCGGTGACTTGGACAAGGACATCGCCGGGCGCATCCGCTTCTCGCGCAAGGGCGAGAAAAGCGGTTTCCTGCGCGACTACAGCAAAATGAAAATCATGGACCTGTCGGAAGTCCATGCCGGCGGCGCCGGTAACGCGCCGATCCTCGGCCAGTACCTGGCGAAGATCATCCTGAACAAGGACACCCAGCGTTTCTCCAGCCCCGACTGGAAAATGATCCACTCGTACCTGATCGACAGCTGCGGCATCAAGGCCAACCAGTCGCGCCTGTATTTCTCGATCTTCAGCGCCGGCGGCGGTACCGGCTCGGGCATGGCCTCGGAGTTCGGCCTGGCCCAGCAGTATTCGTACATGAACAAGACGTTCGACACCAAGCCAATGGACGAGCACGACAGCAAGAGCGGCCACTCCTTCGTCTTCGAGCCGATCTTCACCAGCGGCATCTGCGTGCTGCCGAACATTTCCGATCACCGCAGTGAAATGTCCGAGGCGCTGCACATCAACGCCGGACGCCTGCTGTGCAAATACCTCTCGGAAGAATGGGACTTCTCCTACAACTTCGCCAATGAAGACAGCAGCGAAGCCAGCGTCATGGGCCGTATCCGCCCATGGAACGCGATGATGCTGATCTCCAACGACATCATGCGTTACGCCGAGGAAAGCGATGACGGCAACATCCAGAACATTGATGTCAATGCGATGGAGAAGCACGCCAACCAGTACATTTCCCAGCAGATCTTCAATATTCTGACGGCCCAGGCCGTCACCACCGACTACGACCAGAACTATTTCCGGCGCGCCGGCATCGACATCGGCGAGACCATCCGCCTCGACGCAAACGACCTGTTCATGAGCCTGGCCGGCCCGGTGGCGATTGCCTACGCCGAATCCGTGGTCCCGGAAACCCCCGCGCCGAGCGGCGACAAGTTCAAGGTGTTCGAGAAAGAACCGCCGCGCCTGAACATCGACGACCTGTTCTTCCGCTCCATCGACCTGCCGCACTTCAACAAAGTCACCCAGGCCATCGAAGGCATCAGCCTGCTGCCCATCGAATCCAAGCGCTACCGGGCCTCGCTGGAGCAATACAAGAATTCCGGCTACGACGCCGCCGCCCTGCACGACCTGCACTTTTTCAAGAACTGCTCGTCGGTGGTGTCGATCGTCTCGCTGCCTAAAGACTACAAGCTGTCCTACATGGACCTGAACCGGCTCAAGACCCACCTCAACAGCTTGTTCCCCAACACCACGCTCAAGCGTTACGCCTTGGTGATCGGCGCCTCGGCCAACCTGTCGCTGACCACCTTGATCGCCAAGAGCCCGTGCCTGTCGGACGACTTCCTGACGCTGATCGTGGCCTTCATCAAGCGCTGCTTCGCCCGCAACCCGTACCGCTTCGACGACACCCTGGACAACTCGATCCTGGACTTCATCATCAATGAAGAGTTCGATGAAGGACGCATTGATGAGCTGCTCAACGAATTCGAGAACCCGGCGAAGATCCTCGATACCAACTGGTACGCGATCAAGCCGATGTACGAGAAGAAGTACCGCGAGCTGATCAGTGATAAGGACAAGTTTGTCTCGATCAACGACATCCGCCTGTCCCGCGACTGCGTGAAGAAGTCGATCAAGTACCTGCGCGAGATCTACCGTCACCGGATCGGCAAGACCAAGGTTATTTCTCTTAATAACCATACCGGCAAGAGTTACTGAGGCATTCAGAAACAATTGAGCAGCCCAAGGGCTGCTCAATAAACTGTTCCCGTTACGTATACGTCACCCTCCCTTGTGGCGTTTCGCCACGGCAGGCTGCCATCACGCTACTCACGTACACACTTTCTCAAGCAAAAAAACACGAGCCAACTTGGTGCATCGATCAATTCGATGCCCTTTCCTGGATCAAAATCCACGGCGAAACCACCACGGCCCAAAGCTGCGGATCTCGCTCGAAGAGATCCAGCGCCCGCGCCTCAGACAGCTTGGCAAGCTGCCCGGCGTCCAGCCAGGTGGCGACTTTAGTCCCTTCGTCCTGGGCAACGGCCTCGGCCGCGGCGATCAGATCCAGTGCGGGATCGACCCACAATAGGGCACCCTTGGCAAAGAACGGCTCCAGCTCCTTCCAAGTGATGGATGCCGTTTCACCGAGCAATTTGGCATAGAGGGTGCTAGGTTCTTGATTCATGGGGGAGCTGTCCGGAAAAGAAATCGGCGCGAATGATAACGTCGGTGGTCTGGCAGAAAAACCCGGTTGCAATTGCAGTACCGATTGAAAAGCGCAGCAAAGCCAAGGATTGCCGATTTGACCGGTCCAACCCCGCCGCCAATCTGTCTTTTTCTTTCAATAAAGCGACATCCTCGGGTTTTGCCCCCAAGCGCCAGCTTCCCTTGCCAACAATCGGCGCTCTACACTGTACCGGTACAGTTGCCGGGGGCATTTTCCGCGAGGATATCCAAGATATCTGACCCGGTTCTGCTGCTACGGCGCCAGGACTATAAAAACTACAACAGCATGAGTGGAGCACTATGACTAAGGCTACTAAGCAGATTTCCAAACTGTTTGCCGCTATGGTTCTGGCCGGGGTTGCCAGCCATTCGTTGGCCGCCGACACCATCAAGATCGGCATCGCCGGCCCGAAAACCGGCCCCGTAGCCCAATACGGTGACATGCAGTTCAGTGGCTCGAAAATGGCCATCGAGCAGATCAACGCCAAGGGTGGCGTCAACGGCAAGCAACTGGTCGCCGTTGAATACGATGACGCCTGCGATCCGAAACAAGCGGTCGCGGTTGCGAACAAAGTTGTCAACGACGGCGTCAAGTTCGTGGTCGGCCACCTGTGCTCCAGCTCCACCCAGCCAGCGTCGGACATCTACGAAGACGAAGGCGTGATCATGATCACCCCGGCCGCCACCAGCCCGGACATCACCGCTCGCGGCTACAAGATGATCTTCCGCACCATCGGCCTGGACAGCGCCCAAGGCCCAGCGGCCGGCAACTACATCGCCGACCACGTCAAGCCGAAAGTCGTTGCGGTCCTGCACGACAAGCAGCAGTACGGTGAAGGCATCGCCAGCGCCGTAAAAGCCACCCTCGAGAAGAAAGGCACCAAGGTTGCCGTGTTCGAAGGCGTGAACGCCGGCGACAAGGACTTCTCCTCGATGATCGCCAAGCTCAAGCAAGCCAACGTCGACTTCGTCTACTACGGCGGCTACCACCCGGAGCTGGGCCTGATCCTGCGTCAAGCCCAGGAAAAAGGCCTGAAGGCCAAGTTCATGGGTCCGGAAGGCGTGGGTAACGACTCGATCTCGCAGATCGCCAAGGAAGCTTCCGAAGGCCTGCTGGTAACCCTGCCGAAATCCTTCGACCAGGACCCTGCCAACATCGCCCTGGCTGACGCCTTCAAGGCCAAGAAAGAAGACCCGAGCGGTCCGTTCGTGTTCCCGTCCTACTCGGCTGTGCAAGTGATCGCCCAGGCCATCACTTCCACCAAGAGCGAAGACCCGGAAAAAGTGGCTGAAGCCATCCACGCCGGCACCTTCAAGACCCCAACCGGTGACCTGAGCTTCGACGCGAAGGGCGACCTGAAGGACTTCAAGTTCGTGGTTTACGAGTGGCATTTCGGCAAACCTAAAACCGAAGCTTCGCCTCAGTAAGGCCTGGCCTGACTGACTGCCAATAAAGCCCACGGCGTGCCGTGGGCTTTGTTTTAAATGTATTGGGCCGCGCTGGCGTGATCCGCCAGTCTCCCCACCTGAAAATCTCAAAACCGTCATCAGCGGTTCGCTGGCAAACCTCGTGCTCGAAGTGGATGCAGATCCACGGGGCCCGGGCGGGAAAATGACTCCACCAGTGAAATGCGTATCAGGTTTTTAGGAGCGCTGTAATGCCTGACATCTATCACTTCTTCCAGCAGCTGGTTAACGGCCTGACCGTTGGCAGCACGTATGCCCTGATCGCCATCGGCTATACGATGGTTTACGGCATCATTGGAATGATCAACTTCGCCCACGGCGAGGTGTACATGATCGGCTCCTACGTGGCGTTCATCGCCATCGCCGGGCTGGCCATGATGGGACTCGACAGTGTCCCGCTGTTGATGACCGCGGCGTTCATCGCGAGCATCGTGGTGACCAGTTCCTATGGCTACAGCATCGAACGGATCGCCTACCGCCCGTTGCGCGGCAGCAACCGTCTGATCCCGCTGATTTCCGCCATTGGCATGTCGATTTTCCTGCAGAACACGGTACTGCTTTCGCAAGACTCCAAGGACAAATCCATTCCCAACCTGATCCCAGGCAACTTTGCCATCGGGCCAGGCGGGGCACAGGAAGTGATGATTTCCTACATGCAAATCGTGGTGTTCGTGGTGACCCTGGTCGCCATGCTCGGCCTGACGCTGTTCATCTCCCGTTCCCGCCTGGGCCGCGCCTGCCGCGCCTGTGCCGAGGACATCAAGATGGCCAACCTGCTGGGCATCAACACCAACAACATCATTGCCCTGACCTTCGTCATCGGTGCGGCCCTGGCGGCCATCGCCGCGGTGCTGCTGAGCATGCAATACGGCGTGATCAACCCCAACGCCGGCTTCCTCGTGGGCCTGAAAGCCTTCACCGCCGCGGTACTGGGCGGCATCGGCAGCATCCCCGGCGCAATGCTCGGCGGGCTGGTGCTGGGCGTGGCGGAAGCCTTTGGCGCCGACATCTTCGGCGACCAGTACAAGGACGTCGTGGCGTTCGGCTTGTTGGTTCTGGTTCTGTTATTCCGGCCGACCGGCATCCTGGGCCGTCCGGAGGTTGAGAAAGTATGACTAGGCATCTCAAATCGGCGCTCTTCAGCGCCCTGCTGGTCTGGGCCGTGGCCTATCCGGTACTCGGTCTCAAACTGACCATCGTCGGCATCAACCTGGAAGTGCACGGCACCAGCCCGGCCATCCTGGCGACTATCGCCGTATGTTCCGTCCTGATGTTCCTGCGGGTGTTGTTCAGCACGCAGATCAGCGCAGCCTGGAAGGCATCTCCCGGCGTGCCGGTGATCCCGGCCAAGGCTAGCAACTTCCTGACCCTGCCGTCGACCCAACGCTGGATCGTCCTGGGCCTGGTCGTCGTGGCGTTGGTGTGGCCGTTCTTCGGTTCACGCGGTGCGGTGGACATCGCCACGCTGATCCTGATCTACGTGATGCTCGGCCTGGGCCTGAACATCGTCGTAGGCCTGGCCGGCCTGCTGGACTTGGGCTACGTGGGTTTCTATGCCGTCGGCGCCTACAGCTACGCGCTGCTGTCCCATTACTTCGGCCTGAGCTTCTGGATCTGCCTGCCGATCGCCGGGATGATGGCCGCGACCTTCGGTTTCCTGCTGGGCTTCCCGGTCCTGCGCTTGCGCGGTGACTACCTGGCAATCGTGACCCTGGGTTTCGGCGAGATCATCCGCCTGTTCCTGCGTAACCTGACCGACATCACCGGTGGCCCGAACGGCATCAGCAACATCGAGAAACCGACGTTCTTCGGCCTGACCTTCGAGCGCAAGGCCGCCGAAGGCCTGCAGACCTTCCACGAGTTCTTCGGCCTGCAATACAACTCGATCAACAAGGTGATCTTCCTCTACCTGGTGGCGTTGCTGCTGGCCCTGGCCGCGCTGTTCGTCATCAACCGCCTGCTGCGCATGCCGATTGGCCGTGCGTGGGAAGCGCTGCGCGAAGACGAAATCGCCTGCCGTGCGCTGGGTCTCAACCCGACCGTGATCAAGCTGTCGGCCTTCACCCTCGGCGCTGCGTTCGCCGGTTTTGCCGGCAGCTTCTTCGCTGCCCGCCAAGGCCTGGTGACGCCGGAGTCCTTCACCTTCATCGAGTCGGCGATTATCCTCGCCATCGTGGTGCTGGGCGGGATGGGCTCGCAGCTGGGCGTGATCCTCGCGGCGATCGTGATGATCCTGTTGCCCGAAATGATGCGTGAATTCAGTGAATACCGCATGTTGATGTTCGGCGCCTTGATGGTGCTGATGATGATCTGGCGTCCTCAAGGTCTGCTGCCTATGCAACGCCCGCACATGGAGCTGCGCAAATGAGCCGCGAGATCCTGAAAGTCGAAAACTTGAGCATGCGCTTCGGCGGCTTGCTGGCGGTCAACGGCGTGGCCCTGACCGTGAAAGAGAAACAAGTGGTTGCCTTGATCGGGCCGAACGGCGCGGGCAAGACCACGGTGTTCAACTGCCTGACCGGCTTCTACCAGCCGACTGGCGGCACCATCCTGTTGGACGGCGAGCCAATCCAGGGCCTGCCCGGCCACCACATCGCTCGCAAGGGCGTGGTGCGGACCTTCCAGAACGTGCGGCTGTTCAAGGACATGACGGCGGTCGAGAATTTGTTGATCGCCCAGCATCGTCATTTGAACACCAACTTCTTTGCCGGCCTGTTCAAGACCCCGGCGTTCCGCAAGAGCGAACGCGAGGCCATGGAGTACGCCGAGTACTGGCTGGACAAGGTCAACCTCACCGAGTTCGCCAACCGTACCGCCGGGACCCTGGCCTACGGTCAGCAACGACGCCTGGAAATCGCCCGCTGCATGATGACCCGCCCGCGGATCCTCATGCTCGACGAACCGGCCGCCGGCCTGAACCCGAAGGAAACCGAAGACCTCAAGGCGCTGATCGGCGTGCTGCGTGAAGAACACAACGTCACCGTCCTGCTGATCGAGCACGACATGAAGCTGGTCATGAGCATTTCCGACCACATCGTCGTGATCAACCAGGGCACTCCCCTGGCCGACGGCACGCCGGAACAGATCCGCGACAATCCTGAAGTGATCAAAGCCTACCTGGGGGAAGCGTAAATGCTGCAGTTCGAAAACGTTTCCACCTTCTATGGCAAGATCCAGGCGCTGCACAGCGTCAACGTCGAAGTCCGCCAGGGCGAAATCGTCACGCTGATCGGTGCCAACGGTGCCGGTAAATCCACCCTGCTGATGACGCTTTGCGGTTCGCCTCAGGCCCACAGCGGCAGCATCCGCTACATGGGCGAGGAATTGGTGGGCCAGGACTCGGCGCAGATCATGCGCAAGAGCATTGCCGTGGTGCCGGAAGGCCGTCGCGTGTTTGCCCGGCTGACCGTGGAAGAGAACCTCGCCATGGGCGGATTTTTCACCGACAAAGGCGACTTCCAGGAACAGATGGACAAAGTACTGCACCTTTTCCCACGCCTGAAAGAGCGCTTTACCCAGCGCGGCGGCACCATGTCCGGCGGCGAACAGCAAATGCTCGCCATCGGCCGTGCGCTGATGAGCAAGCCCAAGCTGCTGTTGCTCGACGAGCCCTCACTGGGCCTGGCGCCGATCATCATCCAGCAGATCTTCGACATCATCGAACAGCTGCGCAAGGATGGCGTGACGGTGTTCCTGGTGGAGCAGAACGCCAACCAGGCGCTGAAAATCGCCGACCGGGCGTACGTGTTGGAGAACGGCCGCGTGGTGATGCAAGGCACCGGCGAAGCCCTGCTGACCGATCCGAAAGTGCGCGAGGCGTATTTGGGCGGTTGAGTCTGTCGCTACAAGAAAAACGGCCTTCGGGCCGTTTTTTTTTCGCCCGGATGTTGGACGAAATCCCTGTGGCGAGGGAGCTTGCTCCCGCTGGGCTGCGTAGCGGCCCCAAGATTTTGCGGTCGCTGCGCAACCGAGCGGGAGCAAGCTCCCTCGCCACAAGGTCAAGTGTTCGTTATCAGAGTCGATCCAACGCCTCCCCGCTGCGCTTGAACCAATCGATCAGATAATCAGCCAGCACCTGCGTACGCTTGGGCAATCCGCCCTGATACGGATGCACCAGGTACATCGGCATGCGGCGGGTCTGAAAATCGCGCAGCAACCAGCGCAGTCGCCCATCGGCCAGTTCCTCGTTGAGCAAATACGACGGCAATCGCGCGATTCCTGCCCCGGCCAGGGCGGCTTTTTTCAACAAACTGTAGTGGTTGCTGGCAAACGGCCCGGACACTCGCACCCGCAGCAGTTCGTGCTGCTGGTGATACAGCCATTCCTCCCGACCGCTGTAATGGCTGTTGAGCAGACACTTATGCTCGGCCAAGGCCTGGGGGGCGTCGGGCTCGCCGTAACGTTCCAGGTAGGCCGGGCTGGCACAGGTCATTTCGTGCCAGGCCAGCAGCGGGCGGGCCACCAGCCGCTCATCGATAGAGGCATCCGAGCGGATTGCCAGGTCGAAGCCATCGCGAGACAGATCACGATAGCCGTTGTAGAGCTCCAACTCGATCTGCACGTCGGGGTACGCATGGGCAAACTCCGTCAGCAGACCTTCAAAGAAGGTTTCCCCCAGCGAGACCGGAACCGTCATACGCACCGGCCCGGAGATTTCGCCTTTCAAGCGGGCCAATGCCTGACGCGCCCTTTCCACCTGGACCAGCAACGCCTGGGCCTGGGGCAGCAGCGCCGCCCCCGCCGCCGTGAGGCTCAAGCGCCGGGTCGTACGCTGGAGCAAGAGCACCGAAAAGCGCTCCTCCAACAGGCTGATGCGCTTGGACAATTGCCCCTTGCTGCACCCCAACTGCTGCGCCGCCAAGGTAAAACTCCCGGCTTCGACGAGTACGGCAAACGCCGCCAGGTCGTCTATCTCGCTCATTGGATTGTTTCCAATTGAAAACCAAAGGTTTCCTATTAGCACGCTTATCTACGAGAAAATCCATCCTAGACTGCAACCTCGTTCACACCACTGAGGAACAGCCCATGAAAATCCTGTTGATCGGCGCCAACGGCACCATCGGTTCAGCCATCGATAACGAACTGTCGCCACGCCATGAAATCGTCCGGATCGGCCGCCACAGCGGCGAATTGCAAGTGGATATCAGCGACAGCGCCTCGATTCGCGCCCTGTTCGAGAAGACCGGCCGCTTCGATGCCTTGGTCTGCGCAGCGGGCAACGTCACCTTCGCGCCCTTGGGCGACATGACCGAAGAAAGCTTCGCCCTCGGTTTGAAGGACAAGCTGATGGGCCAGGTGAATCTTTTGCTGATCGGCCGTGAATTCGCTAACGACGGAGCGTCCTTCACCTTCACCACCGGCGTGCTCAGCCACGATCCGATCAAGAGCGGTGCTTCAGCGGCCCTGGTCAACGGCGCCCTGGACAGTTTTGTGCGCGCCGCGGCAATCGAGTTGCCACGGGGCATGCGAGTCAACTCGGTGAGCCCGAACGTGCTGCTGGAAGCCATGGACAAATACGCACCTTATTTCCGCGGCTACAAACCCGTTCCCGCAGCGGATGTGGCATTGGCCTACGCCAAGAGCGTCGAAGGCCTGCAAACTGGTCAGACGTTTCACGTGGGCTGACGAACGCGTACTCGGAGGTGCTCTGGATTCAATCAGGGCGCCGAAGGTTCTAACAACGTGGGTATCAGCGACGGGGCGATTTCACGCGGTATGCTCAGCCGCGTGCCAGTCATATCGAGCGCCGATTTCACTGTTGGCTGGCTTATGAATATTCCATTGATAAATATCCGCACGGGTTGATCCAGCGACTCGCGACTCATCCGTGCCACGCGTTTTTGCGCGTCCGGGCTGAGCATGACGTCTAGCAGCACGTATCCCGGATTGGGGTCGTTCTCCTGCTTGAGTGTCAGGATCATTGAAGTAAAATCCGAAGCGGACGAAAAATGGATATCTGCCGCCATGCACTGCAAGGCCGCCAACATCCCCAATCCTGTGAACAGCACCTGTCTTGCCATCGTCATGAGACCACCCTCTAGCTGAAACGGCGCAAGACTAGGCCCTTTCCCAATGCCTTGGCATTTGGAAATGACACGGAATGTTGCTGAACTCCCTGGATCGAGTTGTAAATTCGCCCTGTGGGTTGTGATGAAACAATAGTCTGAGTAACGTGGCGACACTTGTCTGGAGACCCAATGATGCGTGTCGCTCGTTCCCTGTTGTGTATTGCCCTTCTCCCGCTCTTCGCCGGTTGCCAGCTGCTCGACGCCCCGGGTGAGAGTGCGTCCCACGCTGGCCAGATGCGCATGCAGGGCGAGCTGACGGCAGCCGATGGCAAGCTGGTATTCCAGCCATGCGAGGAGCAACGTCGCTATATCGTCAACGACACAGGCGCAACCAGCGTGCTGCAACAGGCCGCCACCCTGGCGGACGACCAAGGCAAACTGTTTGCCGATGTCCGTGGCCGTATCGTTTCCAGCGCCGCGGCCGGCGCCGACAGCCAATTGGACCTCGAGCAACTGTATCGCCTGGAACGCTCGGGGAACGCTTGCGCCGATGCGGACTTCAAGCGTCTGACCTTGCGTGCCGCGGGGCACGGCCCCGAATGGGCGCTCAAGGCCAGCGGCAAGGGCCTGGTGCTGGATCGCGAAGGCCAGCCACCACTGGCGGTGCCTTATGTCGAGGAGCAACTGGGCGACGGCCGCTTCAACCTCGGCACCGAAGCCAACGGCCAGAAAGTCGAGCTCTGGGTCACACCTGCGCGTTGTGTCGACAGCGTCAGCGGCAGTGTGCAACACATGAGCGCCGAGTTGCGGGTCAACGGCCAGGTCCAACGCGGCTGCGCCTACTTCGGTGGGGCGCGCGACGACTGATCCAGCGCTTTTGGCTTATAATCGCCGGTTCACGCCCTGGTGCAGTTGTGCATCCCGCGAACCGGACCCCGTTATGTTACGAATCACCGAACTCAAGCTGCCGATCGACCATCCCGAAGAAGACCTGCGCCCTGCCATCGTGCAACGCCTGGGCATCGCCAGCGATGACCTGCTCGACTTCACGTTGTTCAAGCGCAGCTACGACGCACGCAAGAAATCCTCTGAGCTGTGCTTCATCTACACCATCGACCTGGCGGTGCGCGATGAAGCCAGCCTGCTGCGCAAGTTCGCCGATGACCGAAACGTCAACGAAGCGCCGGATGTCAGTTACAAAGTCGTCGGCGAGGCACCGAACGACCTGAGCGAGCGGCCGATCGTGGTCGGCTTCGGCCCGTGCGGGATCTTCGCCGCCCTGTTGCTGGCGCAGATGGGCTTCAAGCCGATCATCCTCGAGCGTGGCCCGGAAGTGCGCCAACGCACCAAGGACACCTGGGGCCTATGGCGCAAAAGCGTGCTCAACCCCGAATCCAATGTGCAATTCGGCGAAGGCGGCGCGGGGACCTTCTCCGACGGCAAGCTCTACAGCCAGATCAAGGATCCGAAGTTCCTCGGACGCAAGGTCCTGCACGAGTTCGTCAAGGCCGGGGCGCCGGAAGAAATCCTCTACGTCAGCAAGCCGCACATCGGTACGTTCCGCCTGACCGGCGTCGTGGAAAACATGCGAGAGCAGATTCGCGCCCTGGGCGGTGAAGTGCGCTTCGGGCAGCGGGTCACTGACGTTTTGATCGAAGACGGTCAACTGGTTGGCGTCGAGCTGGCCAGCGGCGAACAGATCCATTCGAAACACGTGATCCTGGCCCTCGGCCACAGCGCCCGAGACACGTTCCGCATGCTCCACGGTCGCGGCGTTTACATGGAGGCCAAGCCATTCTCGGTGGGTTTCCGCATCGAACACCCGCAATCGCTGATCGACAGCGCGCGCCTGGGTAAGTACGCCGGTCATCCGAAACTCGGCGCCGCCGACTACAAACTGGTGCACCACGCCAAGAACGGTCGCTCGGTGTACAGCTTCTGCATGTGTCCAGGTGGCACCGTGGTGGCGGCGACTTCCGAGCCGAACCGCGTCGTGACCAACGGCATGAGCCAATACTCGCGCAACGAACGCAACGCCAACTCCGGCATCGTCGTCGGCATCACCCCGGAAGTGGATTATCCCGGCGGTCCGCTGGCGGGCATCGAATTGCAGGAACGCCTGGAATCCCATGCCTTCGTGCTCGGCGGCAGCAACTACGAAGCCCCCGCGCAGTTGGTGGGTGACTTCATCGCTGGCAAGCCGTCCACCGCACTGGGCAGCGTCGAACCTTCCTACAAGCCGGGGGTGTCCCTGGGTGATCTGGCTTTGGCCCTGCCGGACTTCGCCATCGAAGCCATCCGCGAAGCCCTGCCGGCATTCGAAAAACAGATCCGCGGCTATTCGTTGCACGACGCCGTGCTCACCGGCATCGAGACTCGCACCTCTTCGCCGTTGCGCATCACCCGCGACGAAACGCTGCAGAGCCTGAACGTCAAGGGCCTGTTCCCGGCAGGCGAAGGCGCAGGTTATGCGGGCGGGATCCTGTCGGCGGGCGTGGACGGTATCCGGATTGCCGAAGCGGTGGCGCGGAATGTACTTGGCCTGAAGGCCTGACCATGTTTGCTGGGGGGGCGAGCTTGCTCGCTCCCCCGGGAACTCGTCTTATCGAAGATTCAGATATCAGCTCGCAACACACTCTCCGGCAACGCCTCTCCCCGCTCCGCGCATGCCGCCACGGCATCGATCAATCCAGCCAATTCATACCCCTGAGCCTCGAGCCAGGCCGGCTCGTAATACGTCGTGGCATAGCGCTCCCCGCCATCACACAAAATCGCCACGATCGACCCCGATTCGCCGGCGTCTGCCATTCGCTTCGCAGCAATCAACGCGCCGATCAGGTTGGTGCCGCTGGATCCGCCGACCCGTCGACCCAAGCGCTGGGCCAGGTAATGCATGGCCGCGAGGGACAAGGCGTCCGGCACCTTGACCATCGCATCGATGACCTTGGGCAGGAACGACGCCTCGACCCGTGGCCGGCCGATGCCTTCGATCCGCGAACCGCAATCCAGGCGCAGGTCGGCATCGCCGCTGCGGTAGTAATCGAAGAATACCGAACGCTCGGCGTCGGCACACAGCACACGGGTACAGTGCTGGCGATAACGGACATAACGCCCGAGGGTCGCCGTCGTACCGCCCGTGCCAGGGCTGGAAACCAGCCAGGCAGGCTCCGGATACCGCTCGAAGCGCATCTGCTGGAAGATCGACTCGGCGATATTGTTGTTGGCGCGCCAATCCGTGGCGCGCTCGGCGTAGGTGAACTGGTCGATGAAATGTCCGTCATGCTCGCGAGCCAGGCGCTCGGACTCGGCGTAGATCTGCGTAGGATCGTCCACCAAATGGCTCTTGCCACCGTAGAAGGCGATCTGTGCGATTTTTTCCCTCGAGGTAGTCGCCGGCATCACCGCAATGAACGGCAGGCCCAGCAAGCGGGCAAAGTAAGCCTCCGAAATCGCCGTCGAGCCGCTGGAGGCCTCGATCACCGGCGCGCCCGGCTTGAGCCAGCCGTTGCACAACGCGTAGAGAAACAGCGAACGGGCCAGCCGATGCTTGAGGCTGCCGGTGGGGTGGCTGGATTCGTCCTTGAAATACAACTCGATGCCCGGCAGTCCCGGCAGTGGCAGTGGAATCAAATGCGTGTCGGCACTGCGCTGGAAATCCGCCTCGATGATGCGGATGGCTTCGCGCGCCCATTGGCGAGGGTCATTCATATTATGTTCTCACTGGATCGGTTCGACGCGAGCGAACCTGACGGCCCCGCATACACGGCCTGGTTTCGGAAATACGTGACGCAAGCTTAGGAAAAAACCGACATCCCGCACAGGTACAGCTAAGGTCCAATATGCGGCATAACTGCCCGACAGCCTGGCGAGAGCTTGTAACGACATATAACAAAAAAGAATATAACTTTTGTTTTAACAACTAACGGTACGGGTTAGGGTGTGCCATCTTTTTGATTCAAATAATGGAGAGCTACCTTGCCTATCCGTAGCGCTTTGACCCGTTTTCTTCAGTTGGAAGCCGCCGGCGGCTTGCTTTTGATCGCCGCTGCCGCGCTAGCCCTGATACTGAATAACTCGCCACTGTCGTGGCTCTATACAGATTTCCTGGACACGCCCGTGGTGGCTCAGGTCGGGGCGCTGAAGATTGCGAAACCAGCGCTGCTGTGGATCAACGACGGCTTGATGGCGCTGTTCTTCCTGCTCATCGGCCTCGAGGTCAAACGTGAGGTACTGGACGGGCAATTGTCGAAGCCTTCACAAATTGTCTTGCCGGGCGCGGCAGCAATTGGCGGCATGCTGATACCGGCTTTAATCTATTGGTTTCTCAACCGTGACAATCCGGCTGCCCTTGCGGGCTGGGCGATTCCGACGGCCACCGACATCGCCTTCGCCCTCGGTGTGCTGGCCTTGCTCGGCAAGCGGGTGCCGGTGTCGCTCAAGCTGTTCCTGATGACCTTGGCAATCATCGACGACCTGGGCGCCATCGTCATCATCGCAATCTTCTACTCTGGTGACCTGTCGACCTTGTCACTGGGACTGGCCGCCGCCTGCATTGCCGGGCTGGTGGCGATGAACCGGATGGGCGTCGTCAAGCTCGGGCCCTATATGGTGGTCGGGCTGATTCTATGGATCTGTGTGCTCAAGAGCGGTGTCCACGCCACATTGGCCGGCGTGACCTTGGCCTTCTGCATTCCACTGCGCACCAGGAACGCCGAAACGTCCCCCCTGCTGACGCTGGAACACGCGCTGCATCCCTGGGTGGCCTACGGTATCTTGCCGCTGTTTGCGTTTGCCAACGCCGGCTTGTCCCTGAGCGGCGTCACGGTCGAGAGTTTCACCCATCACGTCCCGATGGGCATCGCGGTCGGCCTGTTGCTGGGCAAGGCTGTCGGCGTGTTCGGCCTGACGTGGCTAGCGGTGAAAATCGGCATTGCCAGCCTGCCCGCCGGGGCCAATTGGGGTCAGATTCTGGGCGTGGCGATTCTCTGTGGCATCGGTTTCACCATGAGCCTGTTCGTCGGCTCCCTGGCATTCGTGCCGGGTGCGAGTGAGTATGCGGGGATGGACCGGATGGGGATTCTGACTGGGTCGATCCTGGCGGCGGTGATTGGTTATGGGGTGACGGCGATGGCCAGTCGTAAGCCTAATGTAGCGGTTTCGTGACGGCCGGTCCTGTGGAGAGGAAGCTTGCTCCCGCCGGGTCGCGCGGCGGCCCCAAAAAACGATGAGCGCTGCGCACTCAAGCGGGAGCAAGCTCCCTCGCCACAAAAGCTCCCCAGCCACCACGCCAGACGCTGTGCGGATTTACTCGCGCGTTGGGGAGTGGGCAACCCGGCACGGATGCCGGGTTAGCCGCGCAGGTAAAGCGGAACCATAAGCGGCCATTACCAAAGAAACGGATATGCCCACCGCTCGAAGGACAGATACAGCCCCGCGAACCAAAATTGCTTAGTGCGAAACGCGACTCGTGCCACCGACAGTGGAAATCCGAACCCGCTCACCCACACGGAACACTTCGTTCTCCTGAACCTGCTGCACATAGGCACGCATGCTGCCGTCATCTTCCCGAACAGTAATCTCGACACCCTGGGTCCGGGTCAGGCCTTCTTCAGTAGCAGATCCGAGCAAGCCGCCAGCCACGGCGCCGATCACAGCGGCAACGATGCTGCCACGGCCACCGCCGATGGCGCTGCCACCCACACCACCCACCACCGCACCGGCCGCACCGCCGATCGGGGTCTTGGTGCCTTCGATCTTGACCGGACGCAGGGATTCGATGGTACCCATGCGAATCGTCTGGACGCGACGCGCTTCGTCACGGGAGTAGGAGTCGCCGGTCAGGCTCGACTGACAGCCAGTGAGCAACATCGCCATCGTGGAAAAGGAAGCAACCAGCAAAACAGACTTACGCATAGCATCAACTCCAAAAGACAGGGATCCATTAAACTCCCCGGCTTGACGCCTGTCACGGCCTCGCCAGGGAAAAATTGTTTTCATTCAGGTGGGATACAGGCGCACCGGAAAAAATTCACCACACAGTAGCGCTCATTTCAAAAGTCCGCGTCACCGACCCAGGGATTTTCATGGATTATTTCATCATAGTCGCTACCACCGTGGCGGGCCTGTACTTCCATTGGTGGCTGTACGTACGCATCAAGCGCTGGATGGACCGCGACTTGGCGTTGTCATTGGCGGGACAGGATGAGCAGAAGAAAGCTCACATGCTGCAACAATTGACCCGTGCCCGCGAACAAGGCATCAAGCGCCGGGACCTGCCGCAATGGCTTCAAGCCGCTGCGGCAGCTTATCCCGAAGTCAAGGCGCCAAACGCTCGCGAACCCAATCCCCGCCCTGCAGACGATAGTTGAGACGATCATGAAGACGGCTCGACCGTCCCTGCCAGAATTCGATGCGCTCAGGCAACAGGCGATAGCCGCCCCAATGCTCGGGGCAATGAGGTTGGCTGTCGCTGAAACGCTGTTCGGTGGCTTTCAGCAGATCTTCCAGCTCCCCACGTCCGGCGATCACCCGGCTCTGGGGTGAGGCCCAGGCACCGAGACGGCTGCCCAGCGGCCGCACCTGATAATAGGCGTCCGACTCCTGCGCCGTGACCTTCAGGACTTTGCCCTCGATACGCACCTGGCGCTCCAGGGTAGGCCAGAAAAAAGTCATGGCCGCGTAAGGATTCGCCGCCAAGTGCTGGCCCTTCGCGCTGTCGTAGTTGGTGAAGAAGGTGAACCCCTGGGCATCCAGTCCCTTGAGGAGCAGGATCCGGCAGTGCGGCCGACCGTCCGCATCCACCGTCGCCAAGGTCATGGCGTTGGCCTCCACCGGAGCCTGTTCGGTTTTCACCGCGTCGGCGAACCACTGGTGGAACAGCGCGAACGGCTCGGCCGGCGCTTGTGCCTCGGTGAGGCCATCGCGGGTGTAGTCACGGCGCATATCAGCCAGCGTTTGGGTCATGGCGCGCTCCTTGTGATCAGCCCATCACTGTTTTTTGGACGTATCGGCGGCAGCGACTTTTTTCCCATCGGCAGCGGCCTTGGCCGGTTCCGGTTTCTTCGCTGGCGTGGTTTTCTTGGCCGGGGTCTTCTTCGCGGGGGCCTTGGCGGGGGCCTTCTTGGCCGCCGCTTTCTTGGCGGCCGGGGCTGCGGCTTTTTTCGTCGCGGGGGCCGCGGTTGGCGCCGCAGGTTTGACGTCCTGGGCTGCCACCAGCGTCACCGGTGCAGGGGCCGGCATGTTGTATTTGCTCAACAGCGCAACCATCGTGTTTGCCGGCGTGACCAGCAACTCCACACGACGGTTCAAGGCCCGGCCTTCAACGCTGTCGTTGGCCGCACGGGGAGCGACCGAGCCCATGCCGCGCAACATCAGGCGATCACGCTGCAAGCCACTGAGCCGGAAGATCGCCGCCACGGATTGGGCACGCTCCTGGCTGAGCTTCTGATTGGCCGGTGCCGCGCCCGACGTATCGGCATGGCCGAGGATCAGCACGGCGGTTTTCGGATCGGCTTCGAGAATCTTGGCAACGCGGGTGAACGGGCCGAGTGTCACCGGCAGCAGCATGGCCGGACGGTCCGGGTTGAACGAGCCGTCAACGGGCGCGGTGACGACCAGCACGTTATCGCGGCGCTCCAGCTCAAGCTTGCTGTCCTTGATGGCGGTACGCAGCTTCGGCTCATAGTCGTCGAGCCAGGCTTGGGTGACTTTTGGGTCGGGCATCGGCACCGCCTTGGCGGTCTCCTGGTCCTTGCCGCCGAATGGCCACCACCATTTGCCGTTACTTTCGGCTTCGGCCTTGGCAACGGTCGCCGGCGCCTTGGCTTCAGGTTTGGCTTCAGGCTTCACCGGATCTTTTTGGGCGACGTTATCAGCGGCGTCGTCGGAGGAGAATGGCCACCACCAGTGCGTGCCACCGGCACTTTCGGCCTTGGCTTGGGGTGCTGCGGCGGCTGGCTTCAAGGGTACCGCTGGAGCCGGTTCTTTAGCTGCAACCTTGTCGGAGGAACCGAACGGCCACCAACCGCTGCCGCCCTCGGCATCATTTTGTGGGTTTTGTGCGCAACCGGTGATAGCGAAGCACAGCGCCAGAGCGAGGGTTTTATTCGATGACATTGGATATCCACAAAATGATCAAAATGAAAAAACAAAGGCCATGTTCCGGCCGCATAAACAGACGCTTTGAAACTGAAAAGGACACGAGGTTCCTGTCCCCACTACCTGCAAGGGCGCTTTATAGACAAGTGGCAAGCACCCTCGCAAGCTTCTGCGCACGCGGGTCCATCAAGACGTAGGGCCCGAGCGTGTTGGTCACGAAACCGAATGCAACGTCATGCTCCGGGTCGGCAAAACCGATGGAGCCGCCCGCACCGGGATGACCAAAGGCGCGCGGCCCCAGGCCGTAAGTCGCGTTAGGCACATCCGGCTGATCGAGCATGCACCCCAGGCCGAAACGGGTCTGGGTCAGCAGCGTCTTGTCTTCGCCGAAGCTGTGCTGGCGCGTCAGCTCGTCGAGCATCTCACTTTCCAGCAGACTGCCGTCGAGCAGGCCGGCGTAGAACCCGGCGAGGCTGCGCGCGTTGCCGTGGCCGTTGGCGGCCGGCTGCTGCATGCGTCGCCACTCGGGTTTGTTGGTGCTGGTCATGATCGACGGCGGATTGGTGAACGCCCGAGTGGTCATGGCCGTCGGTTCGCGCATCGTCACCTGCAGCAGGCGCTGGGCCGCGGCATCGCCGACATTGCCTTTGCCGCGGGCGATATGCGCCACGCGATAAAATTCGTCGTCGGCCAAGCCGACATGGAAGTCCAGGCCCAGCGGTTTTGCGACCCGGGCAACGATGGACTCACCCGGCCCCCGGCCGTCGGCCCTTCGCAGCAATTCGCCGACCAACCAGCCGTAGGTGATCGCGGCATAACCGTGCCCCTCGCCGGGCGTCCACCAAGGCGCTTCAGCCGCCAAGGCGTCGACCATGGCTTGCCAGTCGTAAAGTGCTTCAGGAGCCATCAACTCCCTGAGCGCCGGTAACCCGGCCTGATGGCAGAGCAACTGGCGCAGGGTGATGCATTCCTTGCCGGCGGCCGCAAATTCAGGCCAATAGCGAGCGATCGGAGCGTCCAGCTGCAGCTTGCCCTCCGCCACCAGTTGCAGGGCCGTTACGGCCGCGAAGGTCTTGGTGCAGGAAAACAGGTTGGCGATGGTGTCGCTATGCCAGGCTTCACTGCCATCTTTATCAGCCGTGCCTGCCCAGATATCGATGACGGTGCGGCCGCCCACTTGAATGCACAACGCCGCGCCGCGCTCCTGGGCATCGTCGAACAGCGCCGCGAACGCTTCACGCACCGCCTCGAACCGAAGCTCGTAATGACCTTGAATTTGCACCCGCAACTCCCTTGAAATAAACACTTTTTTCAGGTGGCTGGCATTGTTTCAGCCATTGAGGGTTTTGGGAACCGCCGTGAGACGGTTGGTTGTGGCTAGGAAATCTCCCGCCGAAACGGCGGCAGCGCATTGAGGATGGCTTTACCGTAGCGCTGGGTCACCAATCTGCGGTCGAGCAGCGTGATGGTGCCGCGGTCTTCCTCGGTACGCAGCAAGCGGCCGCAGGCCTGGACCAGTTTCAGCGACGCGTCCGGCACGGAAATCTCCATGAACGGATTGCCGCCCCGGGCTTCGATCCATTCGGCCAGTGCCGCTTCCACCGGATCGTCCGGGACCGAGAACGGGATCTTGGCGATCACCACGTGCTCGCAGTAGGCACCCGGCAAGTCGACACCTTCGGCAAAACTGGCCAGGCCGAACAGCACGCTGGAGTCCCCGCCATCGACCCGTGCCTTGTGCTTGTTCAAGGTTTCCTGCTTCGAAAGGTTGCCCTGGATGAACACTTGCTTGCGCCAGTCACGGTCAAGCCCATCGAACACGTCCTGCATCTGCTTACGCGAAGAAAACAGTACCAGCGTGCCTCTCGAACCCTCCACCAGCTCCGGCAGGTCGCGAATGATCGCGGCGGTGTGGGCAGGAGCGTCCCGTGGGTCGGCCTTGAGATCCGGCACCCGCAGCACGCCAGCATCGGCATGGTGGAAGGGGCTCGGGACCACGGCGGTCACAGCTTTTTTCGGCAGGCCGGCGCGCATGCGGAAACGGTCGAACGTGCCTAGGGCGGTGAGCGTGGCGGAGGTCACCAGCGCACCGTAGGCAACATTCCACAGGTTGCGTCGCAGCATGTCCGCCGCCAGGATCGGGCTGGCATTGACCTCGATATCGAACAGCGAACCGCTTTCTGCCAGGGTCAGCCAACGCGCCATCGGCGGGTTGTCTTCCGGATCTTCGGCCGTAAATGCCGTCCACAGCTCCCAGTTGCCCTGCGAGCGAGACAGCAGGCTGCCGAACAAGGGATACCATTCCTCGGCCTGGTTGCTGGCAATGCCGATATTGACCTCGCCATCCATGCCTTCCTTGAGCAGGTCGGTCAGACGCGTGAACAGGTCGGTCAAGCGCGAGAAACCTTTCTTGAGCTCGATGCCCATTTCACGCATGTGCTCGGGGATGACCCCGCCGACAAAACGATGACGCGGTCGCTCGCGACCTTCGACGTCTTCGCCGGGCTTGAAGTCGGCCACCTGCTCGCACGCGGTGAACATGAACTGCTGGTTCGTCTTGATCTCGCGCGCAAGCTCGGGCACCTGCTCGATGAACTTGCCCAGGTCACCCGGCAGCGGATGCTGGGCCAACAGCTTCGTGAGGTTCTTGGCGGTGGTTTCCAGCCAGTCGGCGGTGGAGCGCAGCCGAGTGTAATGGGCGAAATGGCCGATGGCCTTGTCCGGCAGGTGATGGCCCTCGTCGAATACATAGATCGTGTCGCGCGGGTCTGGCAGCACCGCGCCACCGCCCAGGGCCAGGTCGGCCAAGACCATGTCGTGGTTGGTGACGATGACGTCGACCTTGCCCATGCCTTCGCGGGCCTTGTAGAAGGCGCACTGGCCGAAGTTCGGGCAATGACGGTTGGTGCACTGGCTGTGATCGGTGGTCAGGCGAGACCAATCGGCGTCTTCCAGGGCGGTGGACCAGCTGTCCCGGTCGCCGTCCCACTTATTGCCGGCCAGTTTCTCGATCATGCTGGTGAACAGCTTCTGGCTGGCTTCATCGACCTCGATCTTGAAACCTTCCTCTTCGAACAGCTGCGCCGTGGCGGTCTGCGCATGGCCTTCCTGGAGCAGCATGTCGAGCTTGGACAGGCACATGTAGCGCCCACGGCCCTTGGCCAGGGCGAACGTGAAGTTCAGCCCGCTGTTGCGCATCAGGTCGGGCAGGTCCTTGTAGACGATCTGCTCTTGCAGGGCGACGGTTGCCGTGGCGATCACCAGGCGCTTGCCGGCGGCCTTGGCAGTGGGAATCGCCGCCAGGCTATAAGCCACGGTCTTGCCGGTACCGGTGCCGGCCTCCACCGCCACGACAGCAGGCTCGCCACTGCGCCGGCCTTCGTCGTCGGTGTCGATGTCACCCAGGATTTTTGCCACTTCGGCAATCATCAGGCGCTGGCCATATCGCGGCTTGAGGCTCTTGGCTTCGAGAAAACGCGAGTAGGCGCCCTGGATCGTGGTTTTGAGTTCGGTGCTGATCATGAATGGTCGGGCGCAAAAAACGCTGGATAAATTTTCAGTGGTTCGGATCGGCGGCTATCATACCCCGCTAATCAATCCTGCGCAGAACGGAGTGACCCAATGACACCCTTTGCCCTCGTCTACACCCTGCATTTACTGGCCGCCCTGGTCTGGGTCGGCGGTATGTTTTTCGCCTGGATGATCCTTCGTCCCGCCGCAATGACGGCCCTTGAAGGCCCTGCACGGCTGACGTTGTGGGTAGAAGTGTTTCAGCGTTTTTTTGTCTGGGTCTGGGTCGCCGTGGCGATTCTGCCGATCAGTGGCGTCGGCCTGATCCATCTACGCTTCGCCGGCTTCGAAACCGCGCCGCGTTATGTGCAGGTAATGATGGGGCTGTATGTGGTGATGACGGCGCTGTTCATCCGCATCCAGGCCTTGCAGCTGCCGTCGTTGCGTAGCGCGGTAACGGTGCAGGACTGGCCGACGGGCGCAGCGGCGCTGGGCAAGATCCGTCGATTGGTCGGCATCAACCTGTTGATCGGGCTGCTGGTGGTGGCGGTTGGCGCGGCAAGGCCCATGTTCTGAAAGAGCGGATTGATCAAGTGGGAGCGCCCGCGCTCCCACCCGTCCGACGTCCTCAGAACCGCTGCACCGTCACCGCCCCCGGCGCGCCGGCTGGCCCGGGCTGGCCCTCGGTGCCAGGGCGACCACTCTTGCCTCCGTCGGCGGTATAGACCAGGCACCCCTTGGCCTTGCCGCCTGCACCGGGCTTGCCACCCGCCCCAGGTGTGCCACCGGCGCCGCCATCCACCGCGACCTTGATGCGTTCGTCGGGGTATTCGCGGGGCAACTCCAGGCGCACCAGCGCACCGGCCGCACCGGCCTGGCCATCGCCGCCATTGCTGCCGTCGGCGCCGCGACCGGCCGAACCCCAGGTGCAACCCGGCGCCTGCCCGTTGGCACCGTCGAGCCCCACGTAACCGGGCGCACCGGTTCCGCCACGGGCGTCCACCGACAGCAGCGGCGCGTTCAACGCATTGAAGCGAACGTTGAGATTGCGCCCCGGTCGTGCCGCCTTCGTATAAGTCCCCGGCGCGCCGCGCGCAGTGATCTGGCTGCCTTCGGCCAGTTCAGCCTGGGTGACTTTCATCTCCAGCGCCTGTTGCGCTGGCACGATCGCGATCCGCGCTTCGCGCCCCAAGTGCAACTGACCGATGGACAGTTCGGTAACGTTGGACGGCACCAGCAGCGTGCCGTAGTCGGCGACGTCCAAGCGCTCCAGGGCCAGGGCGCTGGTCGTGTTGGGCAGACGCATCAGCGAATGACTTTCGACCTGGACCACTTGAGCACAAGCCCATGGGCACACAAATGCTGCGAGCAGACACAATTTACGCATGGGAAGCCTCTGGTGCGGTCGGAAGGGTTTGCACGTGAAAGATGCCGAACAGCAGCACTCGGAGGCGGTCACGGCCAGGCGCGGGACGTCCGCGAAACTGCGCCCTGAACAGCAAGAGTTCGAGTAAATGGACCGCCAGCAACAGCGCCCCGGCGAGATTGACCAACAGATGCAGCGGATGGACGAACGGCATCAACAGATTGACCAGCACCACCAGCCAGAACAGCAGGGTCAGCAAGCGCCCCAGCCCCCAAAACACCTTCATATGCCCCCCGTTCGGGAATTATTCTTTGCACGCACAGTAACGGCATGCGCGCTGGATAAGCCAGAGGGCCCGGCAAATTTAATCTGATCCCAGACCCGGGCCAGCGGTTCGCCTTCCGACGACCCGACAGCCCTGGCCCGGCGCTCAACGCTGGATATGCAATTCAACCCGACGGTTCTGCGCACGCCCCTCGTCGGTCTCGTTGTCGGCCACCGGCTCGCTTTCGCCCTTGCCTTCGCTGGTGAGTTTGTCCGGCGCCAGTCCCTGGGTCAGCAAGTATTCCACGACGCTGCCGGCCCGGCGCTCGGACAGCCCCTCGTTATAGGTATCGGTGCCGACACTGTCGGTGTGGCCCACCACACGAATGCTGGCGACGTTGGCATGGCTCAACTTCGCCACCAGCCCATCGAGTTGGCCTCGTGCCGCGGCGGTGAGATCGGACTGATCAAAATCGAACAACACCTTGCCAGCGTCATTAAGGGTGATGACTTCGCTGGTCGGCGTCTCGGGTTCGTCTTGCGGAACGCTGGCGGGGTATTGCGGCAGCGGGCAGCCGTGGTGTTCGACTGGGGTATCGGCGGGCGTATCGGGACAACGGTCACGACGATCGAACACACCGTCGTCGTCTTCGTCACCGTCCTGGGCGTAGCAGATCAAGCCGCCACCGAGCAGGCCCAAGGCGGCTCCACCGGCGGCCCAGCCGCTGCTTTCGATGGCGCCCAGCCCACCGCCGACGAGTCCGCCGAGCAGGCTGCAGATTGGCCAGGTACGTTGATTGAGTGGTGCGCTGCCGTCGCTGTGGGTGGCGCAGCCGGACAACAGGCTGCTCGCCAGCAGCACCGGTAAGGCGACTTTGATTAGAACGTTCATGGTGAAAGCTCCTGTGTCACCGGCCCATACCGGTCACACAGGAGTAAAGACCCGCATCCGCGACTGTACAAGCCGCGGACGACAAGGGCTTCAGCGGTTTATCTTGATTTCGGTGCGACGGTTCATTGCGCGACCATCGGCCGTTTTGTTATCGGCCACCGGCTGGCTTTCCCCAGCGCCGGATACCGTGACGAAACTGGCGCGAGGTACGCCGCTTTCGACCAGGTATTGCACGACCGAATTGGCCCGTTTTTCCGACAGTTTCTGATTGTAGGCATCACTGCCGACGCTGTCGGTATGGCCCGTCACGCGCAGCTGTGCGGTGGACGTTTCCTGCTTGAGGCGGGTTGCGATGGTGCTCAGCACTTCTTTGTCGGTCGGCGTCAACGTGGCTTTGTTGAACTCGAAATGCACATCGCGCACGACGATGGTTTCTTCCGTCACCACGACCGGCTCCTCGACCATGGGGGGCGGAGCGGGCGGTGGGCAGCCATCGGCATCGACCTGCACACCTTTCGGAGTGCCCGGGCACTTGTCGCGGCTGTCCGGCACACCATCGCCATCCTCGTCGCCGTCGCCCTTGACCCAGCAATAAGCTGCCGCCATGCCGCCAACGTACAGCGCGCCGCCGCCAGCCCAGGAGGTACTTTCTATTGCGCCTAATCCCGCGCCGATCGCTCCGCCAACGGCCGCACAGGTCGGCCAGTCGGTTTTCTGCAAACCTGCGCAACCAGTCAACACACTGGTTAGCAGAACCAGGGGTAACGCTGTCCGAACTATGCTCATCGGGTTTCTCCTTGAAGGATCGGCTTGTCGCCGATTCAGGGGAGTAAAGACCCGACTTCGGATCTGCGCCAGCCTGAGCAATCGCGGGTTTTCGCCCCGTTTTTACGCACGTTCTGCACATTCGGGGACAAACCGCTCTAGGCCAGTGTCTCCACGCACGCTATCGTGGCGGTTCTGACTGAGGAACTTCGATGACCGTTGCCATTTCTTCGCGTACGCCCCAGCAAGCCCTGGCCGCCGTGCTTGACCGTTACGCCCCGCAAAGGCTCTTGCTGATCGGCGCCAGCAGTTTTCCTGCGCTAGAGGCGTTCCAGCAAGCGCACCCCGATACCGAGGTTGTCCACGCCGGTCCCGGCGTGCTGCCAGCTGATGTGGCGGCGCGACGTTTTGACCTGGCCCTGGCGCTCGATTGCCTGGAGCATTTGCCCAAGCGCGACGGTCTGAACCTGTTGGGCGGCATTCGCAATCTCAACGCCAGCCGGATCGCCGTGCTGGCGGATCTCGACGCCTGTGGATGGCAAGAGACAGACTTTTTCTCGCTGGCGCTGCAGGCCAGCGAGCGATTCCAGCGCGAAGACCAGGTGCTGACCCTGTTTACCTACGATCTGCTTGAATACAAACAAGTCCCCGACTGGCTCAACTCACGTTTCTGGGCCAACCCGGAAAATTTTGGAAAATATTGGTGGTAGCGGTGAACACTCCCATGCATACACCCATTTGCCCCTGCGGCAGCGGCAATCCGTTGGACGCCTGCTGCGGCCATTATCACGACGGCCACCCGGCGCCTTGCGCAGCAGCCTTGATGCGCTCGCGCTATAGCGCCTACGTGTTGGGCCTGGTGGATTATCTGGTCAGCACCACCCTGCCCGCCCAGCAGGACGGTCTCGATCGTCAGTCCATCGCCGAATGGAGCGCCGGCAGCACCTGGCTGGGACTGGACGTCGAAAGCAGCGAAGTGTTCGGCGGCCAGCCGGAACACGCGTTTGTCACATTCACGGCGCGCTGGCATGACGGCCAAGGCGAACACAGCCACCGGGAACGTTCTTCGTTCGTGCAGAACGGCGGTCACTGGTATTTCATCGACCCGACCGTGCCGGTCAAGACCGGTCGCAATGACAGTTGCCCGTGCGGCAGCGGACATAAATTCAAAAAGTGCTGCGCCGGCTACTTCGCTCGTTGATTTCGGAAACGTCCGACGCTCGCCCGCCGGTCAGAAGACTAGACTGGGCATAAACCAGAGGCACGGACATGACACAGCCATCACAGTTTTTACGCATCACGTGCCTGCTGTTGTTCATCGGGCTTGGCGGTTGCGCGTCCTGGGGAGGTGACGAGACGCCCGAGCCGCAGGTGCATCTGGTCAAGGTCGAGGTGGTGCGGGCCCGGTTGCTGGAGCAGAAGTTCATGTTGCACTTTCGGGTCGACAACCCCGGCGAGGGTGATCTCACCGTACGCGGCCTGACCTACCGGATCCACTTGGGCGACCTGCTGCTGACCGAAGGCGAGCATGAACACTGGTTCACCGTCCGTCCCCGACGCAGCGCTTACTTCAAGGTGCCGATCCGCACCAATCTGTGGCCGCAGGTCCGGGAAGTGGTGAAAATGCTCGAGAAACCCCGGCAGCAGATCCCCTATCGTCTGGAAGGTGAGCTGGAAACCGGTTTATTCATCGCTGACTACGTGCACCTGGAACGCAATGGCGTGATAATCGCCGCCGATTTTATTGCGGAGTAACCCCGATGACCCAGCAACCCCATGTCCATGGCCCTGATTGCGACCACGATCATGACCATCACCACGATCACGATCACGGCCATGTGCACGGCCCGAATTGCGGCCACGCCCATCAGGAACCCGTGCGCAATGCCCTGAAAGACGTCGGTCGCAACGACCCTTGCCCTTGCGGCAACGGCAAGAAATTCAAGAAGTGCCACGGGGCTTGATGGCCCACGCGATAAGCTTTTTCGTCGGCTAGGCGTCATTGCGAGCTTGCTCGCGATGACGCCGCCGCAGCCGATCTCCATTTTTATCAGCCCGCCTGCAGAATCCGTTTTACGCCCATCACCGTCGCGTACTCCCCGTGCAGATTCCCCAGGGACATGGCGTGCACCTCGGCCGCCGAACGGGCATTGCCGAAGTAATCGGCCTTGTCGAAGGTGTAACAGGCGTCCTCGGCGACCCAGGTGTCGAACCCCAAGTTGCCCGCCGTGCGAGCGGTGGACTCCACTGAATTGTTCGTGGCTACGCCGACAATCACCAACTGTCCGATCCCGGCGCTGCGCAGTTGCTCCTCCAGGTTCGTGCTGCAAAACGCATCCGGCACCTGCTTTTGCACCAGCCCTTCACTGGTCAGCGGCTCGAAACGCTCTTGGACCTCCACGCCCGACTGTCCGGGCCAGAAGACTGACTCGGGAGAGCGGGACAGGTGATGGACGTGGATGACCGGCCGCGCCGAATCCCGCCAGTGGACAAGCAACTCCAGCATGCGCAGCTCCGCCTCGGGGTTGTTGCGAGGGCCAAGTCTGGGGCGCAGGATGCCTTTTTGTTGATCGATCAGGATCAGTGCTGCGTTTTCCAGTAGCTCCATGCCGGTCTTCTCAAGCTCGTTCATTGATTTTCCACACTTGAGCATCACCTTTTCCTACAAGCAAGTCCTTGCCACCTGTTCCCCTGGATCCGGGCTCTCATCGCCAAATCGACAAATAACCCCAGCCCCCGCTTGCGCGCCCTTCTCCTGCTCACTAACGTAGCGCCTTTATTGGTGCTACCCCCCTCCCGCAGGAGCTTTGCCATGGCCTCGCCAGCCTCTATTTCGTTCTTTCCCAAGCTCGGCGTTGCCGCAGCAGTGGCCAGCGTGCTCGGTCTGAGCGGTTGCCAGGCCTGGAATACCCAGGACACGGTTCCGCCCGCCACCGGTGTACAACCGCTCAAGGGGCTGGCGCAGAATGTCTCGGTCCGGCGCAACGCCATGGGCATGCCGCTGATTGAAAGCAACAGCTTTCATGACGCCCTGTTTGCCCTCGGCTATGTCCATGCCAGCGACCGGATCACGCAGATGACCACCCTGCGCCTGCTTGCCCAGGGCCGATTGGCGGAGATGTCCGGCGCCGAGCGGCTGGATGTCGACCGCTATATGCGCGCGGTGAACCTGAAGAAAAGCGCCGATGAGCTGTACAAGGCGTCTTCGCCACGCCTCAAGCGCTTCTTCGAAGTGTATGCGCGCGGCGTCAACGCCTACCTGTTCCGCTATCGCGACAAACTGCCGTCGGACCTCGCCGCCACCGGCTACAAACCCGAATACTGGAAACCGGAAGACTCGGCGCTGCTGTTCTGTCTGCTGAATTTCAGCCAGTCGGCCAACCTGCCGGAAGAGGTCGCGGCGCTGGTGCTTGCCCAGACCGTTACCAACGACAAATTGGCTTGGCTGAGCCCGTCCTATCCGGATGAGCCACTGCCCTTGGCGGAGGCCGAAAAGCTTCAGGGCGTGCGGCTCAATGGCCAGGTTCCCGGCCTGAATGAAGTCAGCAAGGCGGGCGCTCAACTGGCCGACCTGAACCTGCTGGGCGCAGCCTCTTCGAACAACTGGGCCATCGCCCCGCAGCGCAGCCGCAACGGCAAGAGCCTGCTGGCAAGCGACAGCCAGGGGCCGCTGGGCGTGCCGTCGCTCTGGAGCCCCGTGCAGATCCGCGCGCCCAAATACCAGGCCGCCGGGCTGTCCGTGGCAGGCGTCCCGATGATCCTGGCGGGCTTCAACGGTAACGTGGCCTGGAGCATGACCAGCGTGCTGGGCGACAACCAGGACCTGTTCCTGGAAAAGATCCGACGCCAGGGCAATGGGCTGTCCTACGAAGTCAATGGCAAATGGCAACCAGTGACCGTGCGCAACGAAACCTACTTCATCAAGGGTCAACGGCCGATCCGCGAAGCCGTGTACGAAACCCGCCACGGTCCGTTGCTCAACAGCGCCCAAGGCTTGGCCATGGCTAACGGTTTCGGCCTGGCCCTGCAACTGCCGAGCTTCACTGATGACAAGACCCTGGACGCGTTCTTCGATCTGTCACGCGCGCAGAGTGTCGAGAAGGCTTCCGATGCCAGCCGGGAAATCCGCGCCATGGCGGTGAACATGGTGTTTGCCGATGCGCGCAATATCGGCTGGCAAGTCACTGGCCGCTATCCGAACCGCCGTGAAGGCGAAGGCCTGCTGCCATCGCCAGGCTGGGAAGGTCGCTACGATTGGGACGGTTACGCCGATCCGATGCTGCATCCCTACGACCAGGACCCGGCCCAGGGCTGGCTCGGCACCACCAACCAGCGCGTCATCCCCCATGGCTACGGCATGCAGCTGTCCAATTCCTGGGCGGCGCCGGAGCGTGGCGAGCGCATGGCCGAGCTGGCCGGCGCGGGCAAGCACGACGCCCGCAGCCTGATCGCCATGCAATATGACCAGACCACGACGTTCGCGGCCAAGCTCAAGAAAGTCTTCGAAGCCCCGGGCATGGCCCAGCCGCTCAAACAAGCGATCGAGGCCCTGCCGGTGGCGGACCGGGCCAAGGCTCGTGAGGCTTATACCCGCTTGATGGCGTTCGACGGCCGGCTCAGTCCGGTCTCTGCCGACGCAGCGATCTATGAGCTGTTCCTGCAAGAAAGCATGAAGCAGATTTTCCTCGACGAATTGGGCCCGGAAGGCAGCCCGGCCTGGAAAGCGCTGGTCGCCAATGGCCAGTTGTCCTACTCAGCCCAGGCCGACCATTTGCTGAGCCGCGAGGACAGCCCCTTCTGGGATGACGTGCGTACGCCGCAGAAGGAAGACAAGGCCGTCATCCTGGCCCGCAGCCTGGCAGCGGCCATCAGCGCCGGCGAGAGCCAGTTGAGCGGCGACCGCGCCACCTGGCAATGGGGCAGACTGCATCGCCATGAGTGGAAGAACGGCAGTGGCCAGGTCGTACGCGGCCCGCTGGCAGCCGGCGGCGATGCAACCACGCTCAATACCGCCGCGTTCGCCTGGGGCCAGGACTTCAATACGACCCTGGCGCCGGCCACGCGTTTTATCGTTGATTTCAGCCAGCCCGAACCGTTGACGATCCAGAGCGCTGCCGGCCAGTCGGGCAACCCGGCCAGCCCGAATTATCTGAACGGCATCGATCCGTGGATCAAAGGTCAATATCAAAGCCTGCCATTGCAACCCCAGAACTTCGACCGGGCGTACGGCAAGACCCGGTTGACGTTGGTGCCGGGTAAATAGGCTCTTCCACCGTGGCGAGGGGATTTATCCCCTCGCCACATTTGGCCAAGCCATCTGATGATCCTGACCCCATCCCCAAACCCGATCGAACTTCTCCCGCGCCTCCCGCCTCTACCTGACAAGCCCATCGCCCCGGTAAACGCATGGACCTTGTCATTGCCCGCCCCGAAGGCCTGTATTGCCCGCCGGGGGATTTCTACATCGACCCCTGGCGTCCGGTGGAGCGTTCGGTCATCACCCACGCCCACGGCGACCATGCCCGTGGCGGCAACCAGCACTACCTGGCAGCGGCCCCCGGCGAAGGCATCCTGCGTTCGCGACTGGGCCAAGACATCAACCTGCAAACCCTGCCCTACGACGAACGCCTGCAGCATCATGGCGTCACCCTGAGTTTTCATCCCGCCGGCCATGTACTGGGTTCAGCCCAGGTCCGACTGGAATACCAAGGCGAGGTATGGGTGGCGTCCGGCGACTACAAAGTCGAGCCCGACGGCACTTGCGCGCCATTCGAGCCGGTGAAATGTCACACGTTCATCACCGAATCCACCTTCGGCCTGCCGATCTATCGCTGGCAGCCCCAGGCGCAAATCTTCGACGAAATCAACCAGTGGTGGCACGGGAATATTGCCGCAGGCCGGGCCAGCGTGTTGTTCTGCTATTCCTTCGGCAAGGCGCAGCGAATTCTCCACGGCATCGACGCAAGCCTGGGACCGATCCTCGCCCACGGGGCGGTGGAGCCGCTGAACCGGGTCTATCGCGAGGCCGGTGTGCACTTGCCGCCGACGATTTACGCTGGGGATGTGAAGAAGAACGATCCGATCATGGGCCAGGCACTGGTCATCGCCCCGCCTTCCACCAGCGGCAGCACTTGGGTACGTCGTTTCGGCGACTACAGCGATGCCTTCGCCAGCGGCTGGATGCGCTTGCGCGGCACTCGTCGGCGACGCGGCGTGGACCGGGGCTTCGTGCTCTCCGACCACGCCGACTGGCCTGGCCTGCTTTGGGCCATCGAACAGACCGGCGCCGAACGGGTCATGGTCACCCACGGATCGGTCGGCGTGCTGGTGCGTCATCTGCGCGAACAAGGCCTCGATGCCCAGGGCTTTACCACGGAATACGGCGACGACGAAGAAGACAGCGTCTCGGCGGTCGACACTGGCGAGGAGGCCTCATGAAAGCCTTCGCCGAACTGTACGCCGACCTGGATGCCACCACTTCCAGCAATGCCAAGCTTGCCGCCATGCAGGATTACTTCAGCAAGGCGCCGCCCGAGGACGCCGCTTGGGCCGTGTACTTCCTCTCCGGTGGCCGGCCACGGCAGTTGGTGCCGGTAAAAATCCTCAGGGAACTGGCGGTCCAGATGTCTGGATTATCACTGTGGCTGTTCGAGGAAAGTTACCAGGCCGTGGGCGATCTTGCGGAAACCATCTCGTTGGTCTTGCCCGAATCCCCTCATAGCTCCGACGAAGGCCTGGCGCCGTGGATCGAGCAGAAGTTGCTGCCGTTGCGCGGCGAACCGCCCGAGGTCCTGGCCGAACGGCTGCCAGCGCTGTGGGCACAGCTCGACCGGCCAAGCCTGATGCTCTGCATCAAGCTCATCACCGGCAGTTTCCGCGTCGGCGTGTCCAAGCTGCTAGTGACTCGGGCGTTGGCCACCATGGCTGGGTTGGACAGTAAACGGGTGGCCCAACGTCTGGTGGGTTACACCGATCTGTCCCACCGCCCCACGGCGGCCAGTTACCTCAAGCTGATCGCTGCCGAGTCGAACGATGAACATGCCCAGCGCGGCGGGCAGCCTTATCCGTTTTTCCTGGCCCACGCCTTGTCGCAACCGGTTGAGCAATTCGACGCCCTGCTGGGGCCGGCCAGCGACTGGCAAGTGGAATGGAAATGGGACGGGATCCGTGCCCAGGTGATCAAACGCGACGGTCATCTATGGGTCTGGTCCCGAGGCGAGGACCTGGTGACTGAACGGTTTCCAGAATTGCATCCACTGGCGCAGGCGTTGCCCGACGGGACGGTGATCGACGGCGAAATCGTGGTCTGGAAAGCGCCGCAGGCGGTCACCGAAGACGCCTTTGATCCGGATGCCCCGCTGCAACCGGCAGTGCAGCCCTTTGCCCTGCTGCAACAACGCATCGGTCGCAAGACGCTGAGCAAGAAGGTGCTGGAAGACGCTCCCGTGGTGGTAATGGCCTATGACCTGCTGGAATGGCAAGGCGAAGACTGGCGCAGCCGCCCCCAGGCCGAGCGACGCGAGCAACTGGAGTCTCTGGTCGCCCGCTGCCACAGCCCGGTGCTGCTGCCGTCGCCCATTGTGACGGGCGAGGATTGGCTCGACCTCGCCCGCCAGCGCGAGGCATCCCGCAGCCTCGGCGTCGAAGGCATGATGCTCAAGGCTCGCAACGCGCTGTATGGCGTCGGCCGGACCAAGGACATGGGCGTGTGGTGGAAATGGAAGATCGACCCGTTCAGTGTCGACGCGGTGCTGATTTACGCCCAGCGCGGCCATGGCCGACGTGCCAGCCTGTATAGCGACTACACGTTCGCCGTGTGGGACAACCCGCCCGGCAGCCGCGAGCGCACCCTGGTGCCGTTTGCCAAGGCTTACTCGGGGCTGACCGACGCCGAGATGCGCCAGGTCGACAGCATCGTGCGCAAGACCACCGTGGAAAAATTCGGCCCGGTGAGCAGCGTGACGCCAACCCTGGTGTTCGAGCTGGGCTTTGAAGGCATCGCCTTGTCCAAGCGCCACAAGAGCGGGATCGCGGTACGTTTCCCGCGGATGCTGCGCTGGCGCCAGGATAAAACCGCTGAAGAAGCGGACACGCTGGCGACGCTTCAGAATCTGCTGAAGTAAGCTCATGAGGCATGTTTCCAATGTCTTTGGTCAGTGATCTAGCGCCCTGCATCACTGGCTCTACGCAATAGACGCCATGTAACGCATATAACAAAAACACTGCGAGCCGACGATCAACCGTTTGGAATATATTTATTTCATGCGACGTTGAAAAAACTATCGACACCCCACCTGCCGGCGGTATTTCTGACGCCGTAATTACGGCATCAGAACATGTACCAAGCATTGAAAAACCGACTTGCTCTTTCAAAGAGCAATGCTAATGTGACATTAGATTAGCGTCGCTGTTTTATATTTCCTTCGTCCAGAAAATCCCCAGTCTTTGCGCAACAGTGCAGGAAGACGAATTACTCGGGGAACGGGACGGCATCGCCACCCAGGCAAGGCCAAGCTGGGCCATGCCTTCCGGCGACAGGATGATCGGAATGAATTCCGAGTCATGCCATTCAGAGGAACCCCGAAATGATTGCGGAGAAGCGGTTCCAATCCTTGGATAGTTTCAGGGGGCTGTTGGCCATATCGGTGATGCTCTATCACTTGCGCATCAGTGGCAGTTTTACCGAATGGTTGTTATTTCGCCACGCCGAAATATTTGTCTCGTTCTTTTTCGTATTGAGTGGCTTTGTATTGACCCATGCCTATGGCCGCTCCGCACGTTTTAATTTTCGAAAATTCTTCATCACGCGAACCTTCCGCTTGCTCCCCCTGCACCTCTTCATGTTGAGCGTCTTTATAGCTCTGGAGTGCGGGAGATATATCGCATCCGAAAAAGGCATGAACTTCAATAACGTGCCTTTTACAGAAAAGTTTGCCCCGTCTGAAATTCTGCCCAATGCCCTGTTGTTGCAATCGTGGACGTATTTGACCAACCCCCTTTCGTTCAACTATCCGTCTTGGAGCATCAGTATCGAGTATTACACCTACATGATCTTCGCCCTGATACTGAGCATCGCTTTCGGAGCCAGGACGTGGGTATGGGGAGCCATGGTATTGGTGGCACTGGCGCAGATGTATATGGGCAATACCTTCTTCACCATCGAATCGTTACGGGGCCTGGCTTATTTTTTCACGGGCTGCCTGGCTTATGCCGTGTACCGGAGAATCCCCCACCCCAGTCAGGCCCGGACTGGAATGCTGACAACACTGGAAGTGATAGCGGTGGCAGCGGCGCTGGCTTTGGTGGTCAACGACTTTGAAGCCAAGCAGTTGCTGGCCAGCCTGTTGTTCGGTGTCGTCGTTGTGATATTTGCCTTTGACGGCGGTGCGGTATCACGATTGTTGGCGGGACGTGGCTTCGGTTTTCTCGGCAAGTTGTCCTACTCCATCTACCTGACCCACGCGGCGGTTCTCTTCTGCGTAGTGTCGGCGTTCATGGTGGCGAAGAAAGTCTCCGGCGTTGACATCGCCCCGGTGATAGACGGAACTCGCTACCTGGATCTCGGCAGCGTGACGCTCAATAACCTTGTCGCTTTGCTGGTGGTGGGATCGGTGGTCGTGGTGTCCATGTTCACCTACCGATATGTCGAGATGACCGGGCAATCTTTCGGTCGAGCGCTCAGCAACAAAACCGCCCTTAGCCCTCTATCAAGTCCCGATGCCAACCTGAAAAAAGCGCCATGACGACAACGCCAGGCGCCCACTCGCTACAGTAACGCCAGAAATGGGCGCCGCTCCATCCTGGTGCATATTTTGGTGTACGCTCCTCCCCGCGCACCATCGCGTTCCGTCCACCGCCGCCCGTGCTTTTAAAACACTTGTTCGGCACTATGGTTCGGAAATTGCTACCTTTATGCCGTCATACCGTTCAGACCTTCATCGGTAACAACTTATGCGCCACAAGCGCTCAAATTGGTTTTAGGGACTCAATAATGAAAAAAGCACTGCTGACCCTTTCTGCACTGGCGTTGTGCATGGCTGCTGGCGTCGCCACGGCCAAGGAATACAAGGAACTGCGTTTTGGTGTCGACCCGTCCTATGCCCCGTTCGAATCCAAGGCCGCCGATGGCAGCCTGGTAGGTTTCGACATCGACTTGGGCAATGCCATCTGCGAAGAGCTGAAGGTCAAATGCAAATGGGTCGAAAGCGATTTCGACGGCATGATCCCAGGCCTCAAGGCCAATAAATTCGACGGTGTGATCTCGTCCATGACCGTGACCCCGGCCCGCGAAAAAGTCATCGACTTTTCCAGCGAGCTGTTCTCCGGCCCAACGGCCTATGTATTCAAGAAGGGCTCGGGCCTGAGCGAAGACGTTGCCTCGCTCAAAGGCAAGACCGTGGGCTACGAGCAGGGCACCATCCAGGAAACCTATGCCAAGACCGTGCTGGACAAGGCCGGCGTCAAGACCCAGGCCTATCAGAACCAGGATCAGGTTTACGCTGACCTGACCTCCGGCCGCCTCGACGCCGCGATCCAGGACATGCTCCAGGCCGAGCTGGGCTTCCTGAAGTCGCCAAAGGGCGGCGACTATGAAGTCAGCAAGCCGGTCGACAGCGAACTGCTGCCTTCCAAGACCGCCATCGGTATCAAGAAAGGTAACAAAGAGCTGAAAGCGCTTTTGGATAAAGGTATCAAAGCGTTACACGACGACGGCAAATACGCCGAAATCCAGAAAAAACACTTTGGCGATCTGAATCTGTACAGCGGCAAATAATGCGCAGTGCCCACCCGGCCTCGGGTGGGCACTTTTTTTCTGCCAAAGGCACCTTCCATGTTCGAACAACTCCTACAAAATCTGGGGCTCTCGGCCTTCAGCCTGCAGGGCTTTGGCCCGCTGCTGATGCAAGGCACCTGGATGACGATCAAACTGGCGGTACTGTCGCTGTTGCTGAGCGTCTTGCTCGGCCTGCTGGGCGCCAGTGCCAAACTGTCCAGCGTCAAACTGCTGCGTATCCCAGCCCAGCTCTACACCACGCTGATTCGTGGCGTACCGGACCTGGTGCTGATGCTGTTGATTTTCTACAGCCTGCAAACCTGGCTGACCTCGTTTACTGATTTCATGGAATGGGAATACATCGAGATCAACCCATTCGGCGCCGGGGTGATCACCCTGGGCTTCATTTATGGCGCGTACTTCACCGAGACGTTTCGCGGCGCGATCCTCGCGGTCCCTCGCGGGCAAGTCGAAGCCGCCACGGCTTATGGCCTCAAGCGTGGCCAGCGCTTTCGCTTCGTGGTGTTCCCGCAGATGATGCGATTTGCCCTGCCGGGCATCGGCAACAACTGGATGGTCATGCTCAAGGCGACCGCCCTGGTGTCGATCATTGGCCTGGCCGACCTGGTCAAGGCCGCCCAGGATGCGGGCAAGAGCACCTATCAGCTGTTTTACTTTCTGGTGCTGGCGGCGCTGATCTACCTGTTGATCACCAGCGCATCCAACTTCGTCCTGCGTTGGCTTGAACGTCGCTACGCCGCCGGGGCTCGGGAGGCGGTGCGATGATCGAACTCTTGCAAGAATACTGGCGTCCGTTCCTCTACAGCGACGGCAATAACATCACCGGCCTGGCCATGACCCTGTGGCTACTCAGCGCCGCGTTGCTGATCGGCTTCGTGGTGTCGATCCCGCTGTCCATCGCGCGGGTTTCGCCCAAGGTCTACGTGCGTTGGCCGGTGCAGTTCTACACCTATCTGTTTCGTGGGACACCGCTCTACATCCAGTTGCTGATCTGCTACACCGGCATCTACAGCATCGCGGCCGTGCGCGAGCAGCCGCTGCTCGACAGCTTCTTTCGGGACGCGATGAACTGCACGATCCTGGCGTTCGCCTTGAACACCTGCGCCTACACCACGGAGATTTTCGCCGGGGCGATTCGCAGCATGAACCATGGTGAAGTCGAAGCGGCCAAGGCTTACGGGTTGACCGGCTGGAAGCTCTACACCTACGTGATCATGCCTTCGGCGCTGCGTCGCTCGCTGCCGTATTACAGCAACGAAGTGATTCTGATGCTGCACTCGACGACCGTGGCGTTCACCGCTACCGTTCCAGACGTGCTGAAAGTCGCCCGGGATGCCAACTCGGCGACGTTCATGACGTTCCAGTCGTTCGGGATTGCCGCGTTGATCTACCTGACCGTCACGTTTGCACTGGTCGGCCTCTTCCGCCTCGCCGAGCGTCGCTGGCTGGCTTTTCTAGGGCCGACTCACTAAAGCTTCCGCTCCCAGGACACACACGTAAATGCGCCACCAGATTCATGACCTGTTGGCCCCGCTGCCGGGGACCGCACGCAAGATCCACAGTTTTCACTTCGGCCCGGAAAAAGCCGTCGGCAAAATCTACATCCAGGCCTCCCTGCACGCCGACGAATTGCCGGGCATGCTGGTGGCTTGGCACCTCAAGCAGCGCCTGGCCGAACTCGAGGCTTCGGGTCACTTGCGGCACGAAATCGTACTGGTGCCGGTCGCCAATCCTATCGGCCTTGAACAAGTGCTGATGGACGTGCCCCTGGGCCGCTACGAGTTGGAAAGCGGACAGAACTTCAACCGCCGGTTCGTCGACTTGAGTGAAGAAATCGGCAACGAAATCGAAGGCCTGCTCACCGACGACCCGCAGCACAACCTATTGCTGATCCGCACCAGCCTGCGCGACGCCCTGAACCGGCAGACCGCCAGCACGCAACTGCAATCCCAGCGCCTGGTCCTGCAGCGACTGGCCTGCGACGCCGACATGGTGCTGGACCTGCATTGCGATTTCGAAGCCGTCGCGCACCTTTACACCACGCCGCAAGCCTGGCCCCAGGTCGAGCCGCTGGCCCGCTACATCGGCGCCGAGGCCAGCCTGTTGGCCACCGACTCGGGCGGACAGTCGTTCGACGAGAGCTTCACGCTGCTCTGGTGGCAACTCAAGGAACGTTTCGGCGAGCAATTTGAGATTCCCCTGGGCAGTTTTTCGGTTACCGTCGAATTACGCGGCCAGGGCGACGTCAACCATGGCTTGGCGAGTCTCGACTGCCAGGCCCTGATCGAATACCTGATTCACTTCGGTGCCATCGACGGCGAACCAGTGCTGCTGCCCGAGCTGCCCTACCCGCCCACGCCGTTGGCCGGTGTCGAACCGGTGACGACGCCGGTCGGCGGTTTGCTGGTCTACAGCGCCCTGCCCGGTGAGTATCTGGAGGCCGGACAGCTGATCGCGGAAATCATCGACCCGATCAACGACACCGTGACACCTGTTCATTGCCGTAATGCCGGGCTGCTGTACGCCCGCTCGCTGCGCCGCATGGCCACTGCCGGCATGGTAATCGCCCATGTCGCCGGGACCGAAGCCTACCGCAGCGGCTACCTACTTTCGCCTTGAGGATGCCTGTTCCATGTACAAACTGACCATCGAAGGCCTGCATAAAAGCTACGGCGAACACGAGGTGCTCAAAGGAGTTTCGCTCAAGGCCAGGACCGGCGACGTCATCAGCCTGATCGGCGCCAGCGGCTCGGGCAAAAGCACCTTCCTGCGCTGCATCAACTTTCTGGAACAGCCCAACGACGGCGCCATGAGCCTGGATGGCCAATCGATCCAGATGATCAAGGATCACCACGGCATGCGCGTGGCCGACGCCGACGAACTGCAACGCATCCGCACGCGCCTGGCCATGGTGTTCCAGCACTTCAACCTGTGGAGCCACATGACCGTGTTGGAAAACATCACCATGGCGCCGCGCCGGGTGTTGGGTGTCAGCAAGGAGGAGGCCGACGATCGCGCCCGTCGCTATCTCGACAAGGTGGGTTTGCCGGCACGCGTCGCCGAGCAATATCCGGCGTTTCTTTCCGGCGGCCAGCAGCAGCGCGTGGCCATCGCTCGCGCCTTGGCCATGGAGCCGGAGGTCATGCTGTTCGACGAGCCGACCTCGGCGCTGGACCCGGAACTGGTGGGTGAAGTCTTGAAGGTTATCCAGGGTTTGGCGGAAGAAGGGCGGACCATGATCATGGTGACCCACGAGATGAGCTTTGCCCGCAAGGTGTCCAATCAGGTGCTGTTCCTGCACCAAGGCCTGGTGGAAGAAGAAGGCGCGCCGGAAGACGTGCTGGGTAATCCGAAGAGCGAACGCTTGAAACAATTCCTAAGCGGTAACTTGAAGTAAGCCGCTACGCATCATTGCGCCGGCTCCGTCATCTTGAATATGACGGAGCCGGCATTGATCATATGCCCTGTTAATATTTTTCCAGACGGAAACTTCCACCACTGAAGGTCCGCCCGCGTTCATCCACACCGCCAAAAGTGCCCGCGCATTGAACGTCGCCCCCCACCGTCACACTCAATACGCCAGAACGGAGCGGTGAAAGACTCCGGCGCAGCATAAAGTGAACCTCGGGATATCCGGGCTCGCCCAAGTCATATTCCTGTTGCCCCTCCGGCATGCTTCGAGGAAGCCAAATGGAGAGACCTCGACCGTTTTCGTCATGCGCTGACAGAAGGTAGCAGCTGCCTGCGTCACGATATTCCAACTCACCATCAACTCGGAATTCATAGGTGGAGCCGTCAAGCTCCATGTTCGCGTGAAGGTGCCCGTTAAAAAAACTCATTGGAATTCCTTTCCATTATTTATGCTGATTTCTGGCTTGCGGTCCCTGACCAAGAGGCCGCATTAAACACAGTTTCCCCGCACCTGTTAATCCTGCATCGGCGCTATAGTTTCACCTAATGTAAATTACAGCGTTCGCGTATTAAGTTTGCATTTGAATAGGCCACCAACCCAGCAAGGCAAATCCACACCGGGTGGACACCAGAATAAAGGGCGTCATTGAAGTTGACTGCTCACAATTTGTCCGCTGAACGTTTAATCGCAAGGCGCCATAAAACCTTTTCCTTGCGCCCGAGGTCATTGAAAGAGGACTCTCAAGGCGCATGCAGCGGGTATGGCGACATCCAACAACTTCGCGAAACAGTGGTTCGATGCCCGCGGCTGGAAGCCGTTCGCTTTTCAAAAGCAGGTGTGGGCTGCGGTCAAGCGCGGCGAGTCGGGGTTGCTGCATGCCAGCACCGGTGCTGGCAAGACCTACGCCGTATGGTTCGCCGCCCTCAACCGTTTCGCCCGCTCAGCGCCGCCGCCAGACAAACCGCGCAAACGAAAATCGCCAGCCGAACCGTTGACGGTCTTGTGGATCACGCCAATGCGTGCATTGGCCGCCGACACCGGCAAGGCCCTCGAAGCGCCTCTTGCCCCCTTGCAAATCCCCTGGAGCGTTGGCCTGCGCACCGGTGACACCAGTGCCAGCGAACGCGCCCGCCAAGGCCGCCGCTTGCCCACGGCACTGATCACCACGCCGGAAAGCCTGACCCTGATGCTAGCCCGCGCCGACGCGCAAACAGCGGTTTCGACGCTGCGCATGGTCGTGGTGGATGAATGGCACGAATTGCTCGGCAACAAGCGCGGCGTCCAGTTGCAACTGGCCTTGGCACGATTGCGGCGCTGGAATCGCGAGCTGATCGTCTGGGGTGTATCCGCAACCCTGGGTAACCAAGCTCACGCCGAGCAGGTACTCATCCCAAAAGGCGATGGAATCAGCGTGCAAGGCGCCAACGCCAAAGCGCTACAGGTCGATACGTTGTTGCCGCCCACCCTCGAACGCTTTCCCTGGGCCGGGCACATCGGCTTGAAAATGCTGCCCCAGGTGGTCGCTGAAATCGACGCCAGCAGCAGTTGCCTGGTGTTTACCAACACCCGCGCGCAATCGGAAATCTGGTACCAGGCGATTCTCGAGGCACGTCCGGATTGGGCCGGGCTTATCGCCCTGCACCACAGCTCGTTGTCCCGCGACACCCGCGATTGGGTGGAACGGGCGTTGAAGGACGGCCAACTCAAGGCGGTCGTGTGTACGTCCAGTCTGGACCTCGGTGTTGATTTCCTGCCGGTGGAACGGGTGTTGCAGATTGGCTCCGCCAAGGGTGTCGCGCGGTTGATGCAGCGTGCCGGACGCTCCGGACATGCGCCTGGGCGGACTTCGCGGATAACGCTGGTGCCGACCCACAGCCTGGAACTGATCGAGGCGGCCGCCGCCCAGGACGCCGTGGCGCAGCGGCGGATCGAGCCCCGAGAGTCGCCCCACAAGCCTTTGGACGTGCTGGTCCAGCATTTGGTCAGCATGGCCTTGGGCGGCGGTTTCGTTCCCGATGAGCTGCTTGAGGAGGTGCGCGGCGCCTGGGCCTACCGGGACCTGAATCTGGCCGAGTGGGCGTGGGCCCTGGCATTCGTGCGCCACGGCGGCCTGTCGTTGACCGCCTACCCTGACTACCGACGGGTCGAGCCGGACGAACACGGCATCTGGCGCGTGCCCGATGCACGTCTGGCCCGGCGTCATCGCATGAGCATCGGCACCATCGTCAGCGATGCCAGCCTGCAACTGAAATTCTGGAGCAAGGGCGGTGGCGGCAAGACCCTGGGCAGCGTCGAAGAGGGTTTCATCGCCCGCCTTCGGCCTGGCGATGGCTTCCTGTTTGCCGGACGCTTACTGGAACTGGTCAGGGTCGAAGACATGACCGCCTACGTGCGCCGTAGCCAGGCAAAAAAAGCCGCCGTGCCACGCTGGAACGGTGGGCGGATGCCGCTCTCAAGCGAGTTGGCGGCCGCCGTCGTGGCGCGCCTGAGCGAAGCCGCCGCTGGCCACTTCGACGGCCCGGAAATGCAAGCCGTGCAGCCTTTGTTATCGACCCAGCTACGCTGGTCCGGCTTACCCACGCAAAATACCTTGTTGGCTGAAGCGCTTAAATCGCGGGAAGGCTGGCATCTGTTTATCTATCCGTTTGCCGGGCGCCAAGTCCATCTGGGACTGGCGAGCCTGTTGGCCTGGCGCGTCAGCCAGCAACAGCCGGTGACCTTTTCCATCGCCGTCAACGACTACGGCTTGGAACTGCTCAGCGCTACGGTGGTGGATTGGTCGAAACATCTGAACCCGACACTTCTAAGCGTTGAAAACCTCTTGGACGATGTGCTCGCCAGCCTGAATGCCGGGGAGCTGGCCTTGCGCCGCTTTCGCGAAATCGCTCGCATCGCCGGCCTGGTCTTCGCCGGCTACCCCGGCGCGCCGAAAAGTACCCGGCAAGTCCAAGCCTCGAGCGGGTTGTTTTTTCAAGTGTTCAAACAATACGACGCCGATAACCTGCTGCTGGCCCAAGCCGGGGAAGAAGTCTTGCGCGAAGAACTGGATATACGTCGACTGGAGCAGACCTTGCAACGCCTCGGTACATTGACGCTGGACCTGCACCTCATCAAGCGCCCCACGCCCTTGGGCTTCCCGCTGCTGGTGGAGCGTTTTCGCGAAAGCATGAGCTCGGAGAAGCTTGCCGATCGCATTCGCCGGATGGTCAGCGAACTGGAAAAAACCGCCGATCGAGGGGGCGCCTGATGCCCGCCCCGTATCCGGTCAACCTCGCGGGAGAAGAACTCTGGCTGCTGCCGCAAAAGGCCGTGTATTGGCCGGCCCAGGAAACCTTGCTGGTGGCCGACGTACATTTCGGCAAGGCCGCGGCTTACCGCAGTCTCGGTCAACCGGTGCCCCACGGCACCACCGCGAGCAACATCGCGGCACTCGATGCACTGCTGGCCGACCTGCCGTGTCGACAGTTGATCTTTCTCGGGGATTTTCTCCATGGGCCCGGTTCTCACGCACCCGGCACCTTGAAGGCACTTTCCGATTGGCGTGAGCGACATCCGCACCTGGCCATGACGCTGATTCGCGGCAACCACGACAAACGCGCCGGCGACCCGCCATCGACGCTGAACATTCGCGTGGTACCGGAGCCTTTGCTGCTGGGACCCTTCGCCGTGCAACACGAGCCCAATCCACACCCCAGCCGTCATGTGCTGGCCGGGCACGTGCACCCGGTCTATCACCTGACCGGCAAGGGCCGGCAGCGCCTGCGCCTGGCCTGCTTTCGATTGGGCAGCGACATCAGCCTGCTGCCGGCCTTCGGTGCATTCACCGGAGGCTATCGGGTCGAACAGGACAAGGACTGCAAGATCTTCGTGGTCGGCGACAATGAAATATGGCCGATCGGCTGAAAGCTTCAAGCTTCAAGCTTCAAGCTTCAAAACAAGGCTAGGCGTGCCCACTTGCAGCTTGTCGCTTGTAGCTGACGTCATGCTACAGGCGCGGGAGGCGGCTCGTCCGGAAGTGTCGGCTCGCCGGGTTCGGTGGGTTCCGTAGGATTGGGATCAGGATCGGGATCACCAGGAACACCGCCTGCCGCCTCAGCGGGATGGGCCAGCAGTGACCAGGCCAGGACGCCGATCTGATTGGGCTCAAGCCTTGCCAGTTCGGCACTGATTCGCGGATCGATCTTCATAGAGCAACTCCTGAGCGAAGGCCCGCTGCGTTAACGCAAAAAAAACGGGCAGTACACTTCATAGAGTGCCTGCCCGCTCAGGAATTCCAACAGCTCGTCAGAATCAGGTACGCGGCAATGTCACGCCGCGCTGGCCCTGGTATTTTCCGCCCCGATCCTTGTAGGAAACTTCACATTCCTCGTCGGACTCCAGGAACAACATCTGCGCCACGCCCTCGTTGGCGTAGATCTTCGCCGGCAGGGTCGTGGTGTTGGAAAACTCCAGGGTCACGTGGCCTTCCCACTCCGGCTCCAGCGGCGTGACGTTGACGATAATGCCGCAACGGGCGTAGGTGCTCTTGCCCAGGCAAATGGTCAGCACGTTGCGCGGGATGCGGAAGTATTCCACGGTGCGGGCCAGGGCGAAGGAGTTCGGCGGAATGATGCAGACGTCGCTCTTGACGTCGACGAAGCTCTTCTCGTCGAAATTCTTCGGGTCGACGGTGGCCGAGTTGATGTTGGTGAACACCTTGAACTCATCGGCGCAGCGTACATCGTAGCCGTAGCTCGAGACACCGAAGGAAATCAGCCGGTTGGCGCCTTCGCCACGCATCTGGCGCTCTACGAAGGGCTCGATCATGCCGTGCTCTTGCGCCATGCGGCGAATCCACTTGTCCGATTTGATGCTCATGGCGGTGTCCTGAATAGCGAGGTGGAAAAAACTGTCCGGCATCTTACCGGGGCGCGGGGCGGGTTCAAAGTGCGGGAAGCAAATCTCGGCGATCCACCCTGATTTCCGGGCCCTGACGGCCATCGTGCGCGCCGTCAGTCATTAAAACCGAGAAACCTTCGCAAAGACCATTGGCACGTTCCGGAAAAAGGGGTAAGGTGGCGTCACTGTGCTGCTTGTGTCACTGAGAATCTCTACACGATATGTTGAATTTCGATCCAACCATCTACAAGAATTTTTCCTGCTCTTTGCACTCAGTCTCGGCCAGGGTTCTTCCTGTGTCGCAGTTATCTTTGTTCAAGGAGTTACACCATGTCTAATCGCCAAACCGGTACCGTTAAGTGGTTCAACGATGAAAAAGGCTTCGGCTTCATCACCCCACAATCCGGTGACGATCTGTTCGTTCACTTCAAAGCTATCCAATCCGACGGCTTCAAAAGCCTGAAAGAAGGCCAACAGGTTTCTTTCATCGCTACCCGCGGTCAGAAAGGCATGCAAGCTGAAGAAGTTCAAGTTATCTAACTTGTCCTTGCTTTAGTAAAAGGCCCCGCCCTCAAAAGCGGGGCTTTTTTGTGCCTGCCAGTTTTATCCAGCGCAAAAAAAATGTGGGAGCAAGCCCCCACATTATTCCGCCTTGACCGGTTACTTACCAGGTCACGCCAAACCCGGCCGTATAACGCGTCTTGCTCAGGTCGCTATCCTCGGTGCCTTCGATGACATCCTTCTCAGCCTTGAGGTTGAGCGACGCCCAGTCGGTCACCTTGTAGCGCAGCCCCATCTCCGCGTCGTAGGCATATTCGGCGACACCCGAAAGCGGCTTGCCCACTTCACCGTTGGTGAAGAACTCGACGCGCTTGCCAATCAGGTAGCGGTTGTAGTCCCACTTCATGGCCACGGAATAGAAGTTGTCCTTGCCGCCATCACGGTATTCATAGTCGGTGCGGTTGAACAATGAACCCAGCGAGAACGCGCCCAGCTCGTCATCCCAGAACTGATAGCCCGGACCGGTACCCACCACGCGCTGGCGAGCCAGGTCTTCGACCTTGTCGCGCTTGTAGTTGAGGCGACCTTGCCAGAACCACTTGTCCGTGAGGAAGCGGTCGAGGGAATACTCCAATCGCCAGTTGTCAGTCGACACCACGTCGTCCTGGAATTCACGGTTGTACTCGCCCTCGGCGATATGCCGCCATCTGCCGTGGCGTGCCGAGGTCTTGAAGTCGACGTCGTAATCGTCGGTATCGTTTTCCGCCCGCTGGTAATCCAGCGCGGCATCGATATTGCCCTTCCATACCAGATCCTCGACCACCGGCTTGGGCTTGAGGATCTGTTGGATACTCGCCAGATCGACGGTCTTGGGCGCATCACCGTTGGCCAGGGTTACCTTGCCATCCTCGGCCGCCTGCAACGCCTTGGCCTTCTCGCCGGTATAGGCGTCCTGCTTGACCAGCAATTGCTGGTCGCTTTCAAGCGTCTTGACCTGTTTCCAGTCAATTGGGATTGCACCGGCGTAATCGGTCTGGATCAGCAGTTTGCCGCCATCGAAAACGGTGATCTTGCCGCTGAGCTTGTCGCCGTTCTTCAACCAGACGGTATCGGCAAGCAGGGGCATGGAGGCGCTCGTAACAGCTAGGCACAGCAGGGTTCTGGACAACATAAGCGATAATGGGCTCAAGTTTGCGTTGAAAAGGCGGCATTATCCCCCAGGATGACACCTCAGCAACGACTGACCCGCGTATGGGGGATGAGTTCATTTATCAACGCGCCCTGTAGGAATTAATCTACAGACGGACACCTTCAGGAAACCTTACTCGTGACTGACGCCCCAGCGGCCACCGAGAATGCCGCCCAAATTCGCCGTACCACGCTTTATCTGACCTTGGCCCAAGTGCCGGCCGGCAAGGTTGTCACCTATGGCCAGCTCGCCGAGATGGCTGGCCTGGGCCGCGCCGCACGCTGGGTCGGCCGAACGCTCAGCCAGTTGCCGAACGACACGAAGCTGCCGTGGCACCGGGTCCTGGCGGCCGGGGGCCGGATCAGCCTGCCGGCGGGCAGCGCCTCGGGGGATGAACAACGTGCGCGCTTGCGCATGGAAGGGATCAGTGTCCTGAACAATCGTGTTGATATTCAGCGCCATGGCTGGCGTCCGGTAGAGCACAGCGGTTAGAGTGCGCGCTTTGTTTTCGCAATTTTTGAGGCAGACTCCAGCCCATGCCCCGTAAAACCTGGCGCGCCGCCCTCGCCGCCTATGCCAGTCCTTCGACGCTCGTGCTGTTGCTGCTTGGCTTCGCCGCCGGCTTGCCCTACATGCTGGTCTTCTCCACGCTGTCGGTCTGGTTGCGTGAAGCCGGCGTGGCCCGCGAAACCATCGGTTACGCGAGCCTGATCGGCCTGGCCTACGCCTTCAAATGGGTCTGGTCGCCACTGCTCGACCAATGGCGCCTGCCATTGCTGGGCAAGCTGGGGCGTCGCCGCTCCTGGCTGGTGCTCTCTCAAGGCTTGGTGATCCTGGGCCTGATCGGCATGGGTTTCTGCGATCCGCAAAAACATCTGTCCTGGCTGATCGCGATTGCCGTGATAGTGGCCTTCGCCTCGGCCACCCAAGACATCGCCGTCGATGCCTATCGATTGGAAATCGTCGACGACACGCGCCAGGCCGCCCTCGCCGCCAGCTACATGTCCGGCTATCGCATCGCCGCCCTGCTGGCCACCGCCGGTGCCCTGTTCTTCGCCGAAGGTTTTGGTTCCACCGGGTTTAGCTACAAGCACTCAGCCTGGGCCGGTACGTACCTGCTGTTTGGCGTATTGATGGTGCCGGCGTTGCTGACCTCGTTGATCATGCGCGAACCGCCCGTGCCACTGCGCACCCAGTTGCAGGCCGGGCGCTATACGTTCGTCCATCAACTGGCGTCGGTTTTCGTACTGATCGTGCTGCTGGTGTCTGTGCCGGCGATGTTCACCCAGCTCTATAACACCGACTTCGCCAGCGTGCTGTTCGAAGGGGTCAGCCTGCTCGACCTGCTGCTCGAAGACCGCGCCTTCCTGCGTGCCATCCTCTATACCATCCTGACCGCCATCTGCCTGTCATCCCTAGGTCGCCGAGGCCTGGCGCCAGTACTGACGCCCATCAACGACTTCATCCTCCGTTACCGCTGGCAGGCGCTCTTGCTGCTGGGGCTGATCGCAACCTACCGGATGTCCGATACGGTCATGGGCGTCATGGCCAACGTTTTCTACATTGACCAGGGATTTACCAAGGACCAGATTGCCAGCGTCAGCAAGATCTTCGGGCTGATCATGACGCTGGTGGGCGCCGGCATGGGCGGCCTGTTGATCGTGCGTTTCGGCATCCTGCCGATCCTGTTCATTGGGGGCGTGTCCTCGGCCGCGACCAACATCCTATTCCTGATGCTCGCCGACATGGGCCCCGACTTGCAGATGCTGATTGTCACGATTTCCCTGGACAATTTCAGCTCCGGCCTCGCCACCTCGGCCTTCGTCGCGTATCTGTCGAGCCTGACCAACCTGAAGTTCTCCGCCACTCAATATGCCCTGCTCAGCTCGATCATGCTGTTGCTGCCACGCTTGATCGGCGGCTATTCGGGGGTCATGGTGGAAAAATTCGGTTATCACGATTTTTTCCTGATCACCGCCCTGCTCGGCGTTCCGACCCTGCTGCTGATCGCCTTGCACTGGTACCAGGAAAACCGCCGCGAAGGCTTGAACTCCGATCCGGAATCGCCGCCGACCCGGCCCGCCGAAGAGTCGTAGGAAATTTCAGCAGGGCGCCGGAGAAAGCGGCGCCTGGATCCGGCGGCAGGCCACGCGCCTGTACGCCAGGGCATCTCGCCCGTACAATGCTGCGTCACTTCTCGTCATCAGCAACCGACAACGGCCAACCATGCGCACCAGTCAATTTTTGCTCGCCACACAGAAAGAAACGCCTTCCGACGCCGTCGTGATCAGCCATCAGCTGATGCTGCGTGCTGGCATGATCCGCAAGCTCGCTTCCGGCCTGTACACCTGGCTGCCGATGGGCTTGCGAGTGATGCGCAAGGTCGAAGCCATCGTCCGCGAAGAAATGGACGCCGCCGGTTCCCTGGAAGTGTTGATGCCGAGCACCCAGCCGGCCGAGCTGTGGCAGGAATCTGGCCGCTGGGAAGAATACGGCCCTGAGCTGCTGCGCATCAAAGACCGTCACGGTCGCGACTTCTGTGCGGGCCCGACCCACGAAGAAGTGATCACCGATCTGATGCGCAACGAGTTGAGCAGCTACAAACAGCTGCCTATCAACCTGTACCAGATCCAGACCAAATTCCGCGATGAGATCCGTCCACGCTTCGGCCTGATGCGCGGCCGTGAGTTCATCATGAAGGATTCGTACTCGTTCCACGCCGACCTGGCCTCGCTGCAAGTCACTTATGACCGCATGCACCAGGCGTACTGCAACGTGTTCACCCGCCTGGGCCTGAAATTCCGTCCGGTTGAAGCCGACAACGGTTCCATCGGCGGTGCCGGCTCCCATGAATTCCACGTATTGGCCGAGTCCGGCGAAGACGACATCGTCTTCAGCAACGGCTCCGACTACGCCGCGAACATCGAGAAGGCCGAAGCCGTGCCACGGGAAACCTCCCGCGCCGCGCCGACCGAAGAATTGCGCCTGGTAGACACGCCGAACACCAAGACCATTGCCCAATTGGTGGAAGGCTACAACCTGCCGATCGAGCGCACTATCAAGACCCTGATCGTGCGCGCGGAAGAAGAAGGCAAGCTGATTGCCCTGATCGTCCGCGGCGACCATGAGCTGAACGAAATCAAGGCCGCCAACCAGCCAGGCGTCGCCAGCCCATTGGTCATGGCCACCGACGCCGAACTGCGTGATGCCATCGGTGCCGGTGCAGGTTCCCTCGGCCCATTGAACCTGTCGTTGCCGATCATCATCGACCGTTCGGTGGCATTGATGAGCGACTTCGCCATCGGCGCCAACATCGATGACAAGCACTATTTCGGCGTGAACTGGGAGCGCGACCTGCCGGTTCCAACCATCGCGGACCTGCGCAACGTTGTTGCCGGCGACCCGAGCCCGGACGGCAAGGGCACCCTGGAAATCAAGCGCGGCATCGAAGTCGGGCACATCTTCCAGCTGGGCGACAAATACAGCAAAGCCATGAAGTGCGAAGTACTGGGCGAGAACGGCAAGCCGGTCACCCTGCAAATGGGTTGCTACGGCATTGGCGTGTCCCGCGTAGTGGCGGCAGCGATCGAACAGAACAACGACGAAAACGGGATCATCTGGAGCGACACACTGGCGCCATTCCAGATTGCCCTGGTGCCGTTGCGCTATGAAACCGAACAGGTTCGCGAAGCGACCGACAAGCTCTACGCCCAATTGACGGCCGCCGGCTTCGAGGTGCTGCTGGACGACCGCGACAAGAAAACCAGCCCAGGCATCAAGTTCGCGGACATGGAACTGATCGGCATCCCGCACCGGATCGTGGTCAGTGACCGCGGACTGGCCGATGGCAACCTGGAATACAAGAGCCGCACCGAGGCCGAGCCACAAGCGCTGCCGGTCGCCGACGTGCTGTCCTTCCTCCAGGCCCGTATCCGCCGCTGAGACCAGATAGAGACGTCATGTTCAAGCGAAACACCTTAGCGCTGGGGGGCGCCGCACTGTGCGGCGCCCTGCTGGTCAGCGGATGCGCCAACCAGATGTCGCAACGCACCGAGCACGAAGAACGGATCGAGCGCAAACTGCTTGACCATAGCCTGCAGATCGATGTGGGCGAACCCAAGGTGCTCGACTTGCCGCAGCGTCGCGTGCGCATCAACGAACAAAAGACTTTTGAAGTGACCGAGTTCGAGGTCACCCGCCATTACGACCGCTATACGCCCTACCAGCCTTGGCGGGAGGTCTATGAGATCCCGCTGGGTGCGGTGGCGGTAGTGGCCGGTGTCGGCGCGAACGTCGTCAATGTGTTCGCCTTGGGCACCCTGCCCGACACGGCGACCCGCGACTGGATCAGCTACGGTTTCGCCGGGCTCAACCCGTTCATGAACGTTCCGTCCAACGGCCGGGCGCAACAGAATCTGGCGGGTATCGACGAAGTCCAACGGGACAAGCGCACCGAATATTCGAGCCTGCCCTGGAGCGAGCGCCCGGTCCAGGTGAAAGCCGCTCGCCAGACGTTCGAGCTGAGCACCGACCGTAACGGCGTGTTGCGCTTGAACCTGCTGGAAAGCCCGTTCGCCGAGCATGACCTGAGCCAGTTCGGCAAATTGCAGATCAGCGTCACCGATGCCCAGGACGAGGTGCATACCGACTCGTCCCTGAGCATCAGCAGCACGTTGCGCAGCAAATTGGTGGAAGCCCATGCGTTGATCTATGACGACCTGGAAGATGACGAGGTGAGCCAGTGGGTTCACCGAGTCAAGCGGCTGTCGGAGCTGGGCCTTGAAGAAGAAGCCAGCGAGCTGGAGCAGAGCCTGATCGAACTGACCCGCAATGATCCGGAACTGCAGGCCGAATTCCTGAAAGCCCTGACCAAGGACGGCGGGCGGCTGGTGGCGGACCCGGGCGCTAGCTGAGTGGATGCTCCCCTGTGGCGGGGGAGCTTGCTCCCGCTGGGCTGCGGCTTTACCGCTCAAACAACTCCAACTGCTCAAACCCACCCCGTAAATCCTCCAGCCGCACCCCTATTCCCAGCAACCGTACCGGCTTGCCGCCGCGGTTGAAGGCCTGGGTCAACAGCAACTGATAACTGCCCAGGTCCCGCCCTGCCCCGGCCTGTTCCAGGGTAGTCTGGGTGAAGTCATGAAATTTGACTTTGACGAACGGCTTGCCCGGACGGTAGCTGCTGTCAATCCGCGCGATGCGGCCGCTCAGGGTTTCCATCAGTTCGGGCAGCTTGTCGAGACAGCTCTGCAGGTCGGGCAAATCGACGTCGTAGGTGTTTTCAACGCTGATGGACTGACGCCGACTGTCGTTATGCACCAGGCGGTCGTCAATGCCACGGGCGAGGCTCCAGAGTCGCTCGCCAAAACTGCCGAATTCGCGCACCAGCGCGAGCTTGTCCCACTCGCGCAGATGCCGGCAATCGACAATACCGAGCCTGTTCAACTTGTCGGCGGTGACCTTGCCGACACCGTGGAGCTTGTTCACTGGCAAGGCCGATACGAAATCTTCTACTTGGTCGGGGGTGATGACGAACAAGCCGTTGGGCTTTTTCCAGTCACTGGCAATCTTGGCGAGGAATTTGTTCGGCGCGACGCCGGCAGACACAGTGATGTGCAACTGATTGGAAACCCGTCGGCGAATGTCCTGGGCGATACGCGTGGCGCTGCCTCCGAAATGCGCGCTGGCGGAGACATCCAGATAGGCCTCGTCCAGGGACAACGGTTCGATAAGGTCGGTGTAATCACTGAAAATCGTATGGATTTCCTTCGACGCTTCCCGATAGGCATCCATCCGCGGCTTGACGATGGTCAGGTCCGGACAGAGTTTCAAGGCGTGACCGGAGGACATGGCCGAGCGCACGCCATAGGCCCGCGCCTCGTAATTGCAGGTTGCGATCACGCCACGCCGGTCCGCCGAGCCGCCGACCGCCAGGGGTTTGCCGGCCAGTTGCGGATCATCGCGCATTTCGATCGCGGCATAGAAGCAGTCGCAGTCGACGTGGATGATTTTGCGTTGCGTCATATAAAGAAGCGGTACGTGGGATGGATCGGAGCGCCAGTATCTCACTCGAACCTGTACATAGCACCAGTAGTTTGAAAGATCCTTCAGCGGACGCGGAAAAAGCCTACATGAATGTATTTCTTCAATCGCAGCGGACCGCTCGATAGAGCGCTAGCCCTTGCCAGGCCTGCGTCACAGCACTGCAACATTCGCTTTTCCCGAGGCTAACCACTTGAAGCGGAACAGGTTTTTCAAGTAAAGGGGTTGACAGAGCGTCGATCCTCTGTAGAATGCCGACACACAGACGCGGGATGGAGCAGTCTGGTAGCTCGTCGGGCTCATAACCCGAAGGTCGTCGGTTCAAATCCGGCTCCCGCAACCAAACATCAAGAAAGGCTACTCGAAAGAGTGGCCTTTTTTGTGTGCGCTTGGTTTGCAGCGTCGGTGGGGTCCCAACTCCATCACCGCTCCGCGCCGTCGAAGTTGTAGGACGATTTCCCGTTTGTTTTCGCGTATTTAGCCAACCGGACGTTTATTTTGCCCAGCGCCTTATTAACGGTTGACACTCCGGCGTTCGCCTGTAGAATGCCGCCACACAGACGCGGGATGGAGCAGTCTGGTAGCTCGTCGGGCTCATAACCCGAAGGTCGTCGGTTCAAATCCGGCTCCCGCAACCAAATATCAAGAAAGGCTGCTCGAAAGAGTGGCCTTTTTTGTGTGTGTCGAAAAAGACTCCATTACAAATATTTTGTAATTATTTTCCGCCGCAGGGATTGGTAACTTGGCTGGATACCCCCATCCTGTCGCGCATAGCTCAAGAGGTGATTGATGCGCGCCCACTCGTCTGACTCACAAGACACTGTTACTGCGACACAACCGATCAAGGCCGAGCGATTGCGCTGGCTGGATCGGATCAGCCAGTACCGCCAACCGATCGGCCTCGCTGTCACGTTACTGCTGTTCGCGATTGCCTTGATTGCTTGCCGGCATCTCCTCAGCGAACTCGACCTCTACGCCCTTCACGACGCTATCCTGGAGGTGCCGAGGCCGGCCCTGCTCGGTGCGATCGCCGCCACCGTGGCCGGTTTCATCATTCTGCTGGGCTATGAGTGGTCCGCCACTCGCTACGCCGGCGTGAAGCTGCCGCCACAGACCCTGGTCCTGGGTGGTTTCAGTGCGTTCGCCATCGGCAATGCCATTGGCCTTTCGCTGCTCTCGGGCGGTTCGGTTCGCTACCGGTTGTATGCCCGACATGGCCTGGGGGCGGCGGACGTTGCCCACATGACCTTGTTCGCCAGCCTGTCCCTGGGCTGCGCGCTGCCGCCGTTAGCGGCGCTGGCAACCTTGAGCAACCTGCCCGCCGCATCTGCGGCCTTGCACCTTCCAGCCGCTTTGCTGGGCTCGATCGCTGTCGCCGTATTGCTGCTGACCGCCATGTTGGCCATTGGTATCTACCGCCGTCGCCTGCCGGAGCAACCTTTGCGGGACAGCCTCCTGGTCAAGGCCGGTCGCCGGACCTTGCGCCTGCCAGGCCGACGCCTGACGTTCCTGCAATTGGTCATCACCGCTCTGGATGTCGCGGCCGCCGCCACGGTCCTTTACCTGTTGCTGCCCGAGGCGCCACCGTTCGGTCCCTTCTTGCTGGTGTACTTGTTGGCGTTGGCGGCCGGCGTACTCAGTCATGTCCCGGGCGGCGTCGGGGTGTTCGAGGCGATCCTGCTGGCCGCGTTTGCCGACAAACTGGGGGCCGCGCCACTTGCCGCTGCGTTGTTGCTGTATCGCTTGATCTACGTGCTGCTGCCGATGCTGGTGGCGTGCGTGTTGCTGCTGATCAATGAGGCGCAACGATTGTTCCAGACCCGCCAGACGCTGCGGGCGACGTCGGGTTTCGCCGCGCCGATCCTGGCGGTGCTGGTGTTTCTGTCCGGCGTGGTGCTGCTGTTTTCCGGCGTGACGCCCGAGATCGACACCCGCTTGGAGCACATCGGCTTCCTGATCCCCCATCGACTGGTAGACGCTTCGCACTTTGGCGCCAGCCTGGTGGGCGTGCTGTGCCTGTTGCTGGCCCAAGGCTTGCGCCGTCGCCTGTCCGCCGCCTGGATGCTGACCACCGTCCTGCTGCTGGTTGGTGCCCTGCTCTCGCTGCTCAAGGGTTTCGACTGGGAAGAAGCCACGCTGCTGACCCTGACGGCTGCCCTGCTGGCGGTGTTCCGGCGGTCCTTCTATCGGCCGAGTCGCCTGACCGAGCTGCCGTTTTCGCCACTGTTCCTGATCGCCAGCCTATGCGTGCTGGGCGCGTCGATCTGGTTGCTGTTGTTTGCCTATCAGGACGTCCCCTACAGCCATCAACTGTGGTGGCAGTTCACCTTGGACGCCGATGCCCCTCGCGGCCTGCGCTCATTGCTGGGCGCCGCGGTGCTGCTGGTGGTGGTGTCGCTGACCTGGCTGCTGCGTACCGCGCGACCGGTGATCCACCTGCCCACGGCAGAAGAGTTGGAGCGGGCCAAGACGATTCTCATGGCGTCTTCGCAGCCCGACGGTGGCCTCGCGCTGACCGGCGACAAGGCGTTGCTGTTTCATCCCAACGATGAAGCCTTCCTGATGTATGCCCGCCGTGGCCGTAGCCTGGTGGCGTTGTACGACCCGATCGGGCCAAGCCTGCAGCGCGCGGAAATGATCTGGCAGTTCCGTGACCTGTGCGACATCCACCACGCCAGGCCGGTGTTTTATCAGGTGCGCGCCGAGAACCTGCCGTACTACATGGACATCGGCCTGACCGCGATCAAGCTTGGCGAAGAAGCGCGCGTGGATCTCAAGCGTTTCGATCTCGAAGCCAAGGGCAAGGAGATGAAGGACCTGCGCTACACCTGGAACCGTGGCACCCGTGATGGCTTGTCGCTGGAGATCCATGAGCCAGGCCAGGCGCCGATGGATGAACTCAAGGTCATTTCCGATGCCTGGCTGACCGGCAAGAATGTGCGCGAGAAAGGCTTTTCCCTGGGCCGTTTCAGCAACGACTATCTCAAGCATTTCCGCATCGCCGTGATTCGTTTCGAAGGTCGCCCGGTGGCGTTCGCCAATCTGTTGGAAACCCACAACCACGAGCTGGCCAGCCTTGACCTGATGCGCGCGCACCCCGACGCTCCGAAACTGACCATGGAATTCATGATGGTCGGCTTGATCCAGCATTATAAAAACCACGATTACGCCCGCTTCAGCCTCGGCATGGTCCCACTCTCGGGCCTGCAACCACGTCGCGGCGCACCACTGGCCCAGCGCCTGGGTTCGATGGTGTTTCGCCGTGGCGAGCAGCTCTACAATTTCCAAGGGCTGCGCCGCTTCAAAGACAAATTCCAGCCTGACTGGGAACCTCGTTACATGGCCGTGCCCGCCGGACTCGATCCGCTGGTGGCACTGGCCGATACCGCCGCCCTGATTGCGGGCGGCCTGACTGGATTGGTGAAACGCTGATGATGCAACGCTCCTGGCGATACGTAGTGGCCGCCCTGCTGGTGCTGGCGGTGATTCTCGGTAGCGGCTACTGGTACTGGAACCGTCCGGCCCCGCAACCAACCCTGGAACAACTGGAACCCGCCGACGGCGTGCCGATGACGCGGATCACGCCCGGCACCAAGTCCCGCGCCCACGTGCTGGTGGCGGTCAATGAGGACCAGAAGCTCAGCGACACGCAGTTGACCACCCTCAGCCGCAGCGGCTCGGCCGAGATTGTCCAAGTGATCCTGCCCAAGGACTGCATGCTCCAAGGCCGCGCCCTGCAGGCTGGCCTGAGACAGCTCCAAGGCCCGGCCACGCTGGTCAGCGGCATCGGTCCTGGCGCGGTGCTGGCCTGGCGCTGGCTGGCCGAACAGAAAGACGACAAGGCCCAGGCCATCTCGGTGGACCTGGCCCTGGAAAAACCTGGCTGCACGCACCTGTTGCCGAAAAGCGCGGCACACGGTCGCTGGCTGGTGGCCTGGAACGATAACCCCGACGACACCAGTGCCGGCTTCGTACGCGATCAACGCAACGCCGAAACCAGCATCAGCGACTACGACATCAATCTGCCGCAGGTGCTGAACAACGAGCTGCGCAAGATCCTGGTGGGCGCCGAGAAGGGCAAGGGTGGCCTGAGCATTCCAGTCGTGGAAATCCCTGCCAGCCAGGCCCGCGATACCGTGACATTGTTCCTTTCCGGAGACGGCGGCTGGCGTGACCTCGACCGCGACGTGGCCGATGAAATGGCCAAGATCGGCTACCCGGTGGTGGGCATCGACACCCTGCGCTATTACTGGCAGCACAAGAGCCCGGAGCAAAGCGCGGCCGACCTGACCGAGTTGATGCAGCACTACCGCCAGATCTGGGGCACCAAGCGCTTCATCCTGACCGGTTACTCCTTCGGCGCCGATGTGCTGCCAGCGATCTACAACCGCTTGCCTGCGACGGAGCAGCAGCGGGTCGATGCAATCATCCTGCTCGCCTTCGCCCGCACTGGCAGTTTCGAGATCGAAGTGGAAGGCTGGCTCGGCAACGCTGGCACCGAAGCCGCCACCGGCCCGGAAATGGCCAAGCTGCCCGCCGAAAAAGTGGTCTGCATCTATGGTGCTGAAGAAGCCGACGAAAGCGGTTGCACCGACAAGACAGCCGTCGGCGAGGCCATCAAGCTACCTGGCGGACACCACTTCGACGAAAACTACCCGGCCCTGGCCAAGCGGTTGATCGATGAAATCAACAAGCGGCAGAACAAGACAGCCGAACAATAAGCGGCTACCCGCCTGACAAAAGCCCCAGCAGCCTTCGAGTTGCCGGGGCTTATTTGTGATCGCCGCTTATACACAACCCTCTGTGCGAGCAAGCCCGCTCCCACAAGTTTTTTGGTTTGGCATCAACATATGCATCGCCCACAAAAAAGCCCCCGCCGCCGCAAGGCAACGAGGGCTTGTTGTTCCCGGTCTACATCTCGACCTGCGTCCCCAGCTCGATCACCCGGTTCAACGGCAGGTTGAAGAAGCGCAGGTTACCGTTGGCGTTCTTCAGCATGAAAGCGAACAGCGATTCGCGCCAGCGGGCCATGCCTTCGAGCTTGGAGGCGATGACCGTCTCGCGGCTGAGGAAGTAAGTGGTGCGCATCGGACTGAAATCCAGCTCGTCAAGATGGCACAATTTCAGGGCCTCGGGCACGTCCGGCTCGTCGGTAAAGCCGAAATGCAGGATGACCCGGAAGAACCCCTCGCCGTAGGCATCGACTTCGAAGCGCCGTTGCGGCGGTACGCGGGGAATGTCTTCGTAGACCACTGTCAGCAAGACCACTTGCTCATGCAGCACTTGGTTGTGGAGCAAGTTGTGCAACAACGCGTGAGGCACGGCATCCGAGCGCGCGGTCAGGAATACCGCCGTGCCCTGTACCCGGTGAGGGGGTTGTACGCGGATGCTGCTGATGAAGACCGGCAGCGGCAACGCCCCTTCGTCGAGGCGATCGACCAGCAATTGCTTGCCGCGCTTCCATGTCGTCATCAACACGAACAAGGCAATGCCGGCGATGACCGGGAACGCACCGCCCTGGATGATCTTCGGCACGTTGGCGGCGAAATACAGCCCGTCCACCAGCAGGAAACCGAACAGCACCGGGACCGCCAGCAACGGCGGCCATTTCCACAGCAGCAGGATCACGGCGGACACCAGGATCGTCGTCATAAGCATCGTCCCGGTCACCGCCACGCCGTAGGCCGACGCCAACGCACCAGAGGACTCGAAACCGAGCACCAGCAGCACCACGCCGACCATCAGCGACCAGTTCACCGCACCGATGTAGATCTGGCCCTGCTCGGCGCTGGAAGTGTGCTGGATGTACATGCGCGGGATGTAACCGAGCTGGATCGCCTGGCGAGTCAGGGAAAACGCACCGGAAATCACCGCTTGCGAAGCAATCACCGTAGCCAGCGTCGACAGCCCCACCAGCGGCAGCAACGCCCAGCTCGGCGCCAGCAGATAGAACGGGTTGCGCGCCGCTTCCGGATCACCGAGCAGCAAGGCGCCCTGGCCGAAATAATTAAGCATCAGGCCGGGCAGAACCAGGATGAACCAGGCACGAGCAATCGGCTTGCGACCGAAGTGGCCCATATCGGCGTACAGCGCTTCGGCGCCGGTCAGCGCCAGCACCACGGCGCCGAGAATCGCCACGCCCATGCCCGGATGGACAACAAAGAACCGCACGGCCCAGGCCGGGCTCACAGCCTGCAACACTTCCGGATGCTGGCTGATGCCATAGACGCCGAGGGCGCCGAGCACCAGGAACCAGGTCACCATGATCGGGCCGAACAGAATGCCGATCCGCGCGGTGCCGTGGCGCTGGATCAGGAACAGTGCGACGAGCACCACCACCGACAGCGGCACCACCCAATGATCGATGCCTTCGAATGCGAGGCCGAGGCCTTCGACCGCCGAAAGCACCGAGATCGCTGGCGTGATCATGCTGTCGCCGTAAAACAGCGCTGCGCCGATCAAGCCGCAGATCACCAGCAACGTGCGCAGCCGCGCCCTTCCCGCCGCAGCCCGCCGCGCCAGGGCGGTGAGTGCCATGATCCCGCCCTCGCCCTGGTTGTCGGCCCGCAGGACGAACATCATGTACTTGATCGACACGACCCAGATCAACGACCAGAAGATCAGCGACAGGATCCCCAGCACCCCATCGTGATTGACGGGCACGCCATAGGCACCGGAAAACACTTCCTTGAGGGTGTACAACGGGCTGGTGCCGATGTCGCCATAAACCACTCCAACCGCCGCGACCAGCATGCTCAGCGGTTTCGCTGCCGAATGCCCGGCGTCCGCCGCCTGACTACTTGCGTGACCCATCCAATACTCCTGGTTTGCTGACGCGTCTTCTTGAACGAAGCACCATGCCGTGTGAGCCAGCATGGGCTTTTTTACGCATTGTTACAGACGTTTTATTGACTGTAGGAATTCTTCAAGAAGTAAAGGCGCGAAGCATAGCGCAGCACTCGTCGCATTTCCCTGCATAAACCCGCATAAAGCTGGTCAAGTGCGTCGGCCATGGATAGAATTGCGCACTTTTTGATCAGAGGCGCGTCAGGCGCCCTGTCTCGGCAAGAGACGATCTCCCCTACACCGAGGTTAGACATGTCCACCACTCCCGCGTCAGCCAATCCAAAGGTTGGCTTCGTATCCCTGGGTTGCCCGAAGGCTTTGGTCGACTCCGAGCGCATCCTCACCCAGCTGCGCATGGAAGGCTATGACGTTGTGTCCACCTATCAGGACGCCGACGTGGTTGTGGTCAACACGTGCGGCTTCATCGACTCGGCCAAGGCCGAGTCCCTGGAAGTGATCGGCGAAGCCATCAAGGAAAACGGCAAGGTCATCGTCACCGGCTGCATGGGCGTGGAAGAAGGCAACATCCGTAACGTGCACCCAAGCGTGTTGTCGGTGAGCGGTCCGCAGCAGTACGAGCAAGTGGTCAATGCGGTGCACGACGTGGTACCGCCGCGCCAGGACCACAACCCGCTGATCGACCTGGTGCCGCCGCAAGGCATCAAGCTGACCCCGCGTCACTACGCCTATCTGAAGATCTCCGAAGGCTGCAACCACAGCTGCAGCTTCTGCATCATCCCGTCGATGCGCGGCAAACTGGTGAGCCGCCCGGTGGGCGATGTGCTCGACGAGGCCCAGCGCCTGGTCAAGTCCGGCGTCAAGGAACTGCTGGTGATTTCCCAGGACACCAGCGCCTATGGCGTCGACATCAAGTACCGCACCGGTTTCTGGAACGGCGCGCCGGTGAAAACCCGCATGACCGAACTGTGCGAAGCCCTCAGCACGCTCGGCGTCTGGGTCCGCCTGCATTACGTCTATCCGTACCCGCATGTCGACGAGCTGATCCCGCTGATGGCCGCCGGCAAGATCCTGCCGTACCTGGACATCCCGTTCCAGCACGCCAGCCCGAAAGTCCTCAAGGCCATGAAGCGCCCGGCCTTCGAAGACAAGACCCTGGCGCGCATCAAGAACTGGCGGGAAATCTGCCCGGACTTGATCATCCGTTCGACCTTCATTGTCGGCTTCCCTGGCGAAACCGAAGAAGACTTCCAGTACCTGCTGGATTGGCTGACCGAAGCCCAACTCGACCGCGTCGGCTGCTTCCAGTATTCGCCGGTTGACGGCGCGCCGGCCAACGACCTGGACCTGGACGTGGTGCCGGACGACGTCAAGCAGGACCGCTGGGATCGTTTCATGGCGCATCAACAGGCCATCAGCTCGGCACGCCTGCAAATGCGCATCGGCCGCGAAATCGAAGTGCTGGTGGACGAGGTCGACGAACAAGGCGCCGTGGGCCGCTGCTTCTTCGACGCCCCGGAAATCGACGGCAACGTGTTCATCGACAACGGCAGCAACCTCAAGCCAGGCGACAAGGTCTGGTGCAAGGTGACCGACGCCGACGAGTACGATTTGTGGGCTGAACAGATCGGTTGATCCAGACAAGGCGGGGCTGCTGCTGTGGCGAGGGAGCCACAGGCTGTTTTCAGCCACCCGCCTGCCAGCCCCAAAAAAATCCTGAAGCCCCGCTCTTGCAACAAGATGCGGGGCTTTTTTACGGCTATCGTATGGAGACATCCACCACAAGGAACAGGCGGACATGCGTCAGCATTCGGTCATCTACACACCGAAACCGAGCGACTATCAGGAATTGACCCGTGTCTGGGAAGCGTCGGTACGCGCCACCCATGACTTCCTGCCGGACAGTTACATCGAGCTGTTGAAGAACCTGGTGCTCACCCGCTACCTGGATGCGGTGATGCTCATCTGCACGCGAGACAAACGCCAACGCATCACCGGTTTCGCCGGGGTGGCGGCCGGCAAGGTCGAGATGCTTTTCATCGGTCCTGAACACCGCGGCCAGGGCTTGGGCAAACAGTTGCTGCGCTACGCCATGGAGCATCTGAACGCCAATCAACTGGACGTCAACGAACAGAATCCGCAGGCGCTGGGCTTTTATCTCAAGCAAGGCTTCGAAGTGGTCGGGCGCTCGCCAAGAGATGGCATGAACCAGCCCTACCCACTGCTGCACATGCGCTACAAACAGCCTGGCCTGAGGGCTGGACGCGGCTAATAGTTGCATGAGGCAAATGGACCCGCGATTAACCGGCGCCAGGCAGGTACAATGCCCACCCTCTTTTTGTTACGGCCCCCGTCATGACTGACCCGATTCGTCTCTCCAAACGCCTCATCGAACTCGTCGGCTGTTCCCGTCGGGAGGCTGAGCTGTTCATTGAGGGCGGCTGGGTCACCGTGGATGGCGAAGTGATCGATGAGCCGCAGTTCAAGGTGACGACCCAGAAGGTCGAACTCGACCCCGAGGCCAAGGCTACCGCGCCGGAGCCAGTGACACTCCTGCTGAACGCCCCGGTGGGCATGGATGTAGACACCGCGATGGCCTCCCTTGGACCGCAGAGCCTGAGCGATGAACATCGCTTCGGCAAGCGCCCGCTCAAGGGGCATTTCCTGCGCCTGACCGCCAGCGCCGACTTGCAGGCTGGGGCCAGCGGCCTGCTGGTGTTCACCCAGGACTGGAAGATCCTGCGCAAGCTCACCGCCGACGCGGCCAAGATCGAGCAGGAATACGTGGTCGAAGTGGAAGGCGAAATGGTCGCCCATGGCCTCAATCGCTTGAACCATGGCCTGACCTACAAGGGCAAGGAGCTGCCGGCCGTCAAGGCGAGCTGGCAGAACGAGAACCGCCTGCGCTTCGCCATGAAGAACCCGCAACCGGGCGTGATCGCGCTGTTTTGCCAGGCGGTCGGCCTCAAGGTCGTCGCCATCCGCCGGATCCGCATCGGCGGCGTCTCCATCGGCAAGGTGCCGCTGGGCCAGTGGCGCTACCTGTCTGCCAAAGAGAAATTCTAATTTTCCGGCGCCGCAGCGAAGCGCGGCGCCCACTGTCGATTGATCAGGACTGCACACATGATTCACAACGACGTACTGCGCAGCGTGCGCTACATGCTCGACACCAGCGACAAGAAAGTCATCGAGATCATCAAGCTGGGCGGCCTGGAGGTTTCCTTGGAAGACCTCGCCGGCTACCTCAAGAAAGACGAGGAAGAAGGCTTCGTGTTCTGCCCTGACGAGGTCATGGCGCATTTTCTCGATGGCCTGGTGATCTTCAAGCGCGGCAAGGACGAAAGCCGTCCGCCGCAGCCAATCGAAGTGCCGGTGACCAACAACATCATCCTGAAGAAACTGCGCGTCGCCTTCGAGCTGAAGGAAGACGACATGCACGCCATCCTCAAGGCTGCCGAATTCCCAGTGTCCAAGCCGGAACTGAGCGCGCTGTTTCGCAAGTTCGGCCACACCAATTACCGCCCGTGTGGCGACCAGTTGCTGCGCAACTTCCTCAAGGGCCTGACGCTACGCGTTCGCGGTTGACCCCGTTTCGATCCCAACCCATGACCTACAACGTCTCCCCCATCGGCTTCGTCCGCTCCTGTTTCAAGGAGAAGTTCGCCATCCCGCGCCAACCACAACTGGCCCCTGCCGCGCGCGGCGTGCTGGAGCTGGTGGCGCCGTTCGATCAGGGCGACGCGGTGCAGGGCCTGGAGCAGGTCAGTCATGTCTGGCTGCTGTTTCTGTTCCACCAGGCCCTGGAGGACAAGCCACGCTTGAAAGTGCGGCCGCCGCGCCTGGGCGGCAACAAATCCATGGGCGTGTTCGCCACCCGCGCCACCCATCGTCCCAATGGAATCGGCCAGTCGGTGGTGAAGTTGGATCGGATAGAAGCCGACCGGCTGTGGATCTCGGGCATTGACTTGCTGGACGGTACGCCCGTGCTGGACATCAAGCCCTACGTGCCCTATGCCGACATCATCGGCTCAGCCTCCAACGACATCGCCAGCGCTGCGCCTGGCCTGATCCCAGTGCAATGGGCGGACTCAGCCTTGCTTCAAGCCCGCGATCACGCCTTGCGCCTCGACGAGCCGTTGGTGGAGTTGGTTGAGCAATGCCTGGCGCAGGACCCCCGCCCGGCGTACCAGATTCCTACAGCCGAACGGGAATATGGCGCGCAGTTCTGGGACCTGGACGTACGCTGGCATTACCCGGAGCCCGGCGTGATTCGCGTGCTGGAAGTGGTTCCGGCGGGCAAATAAGCCTGGAAACGAAAAAGCCCGCGCGACCTTATTCAGGCGGCGCGGGCTTTTTATGGACTGCGACTTACTTTTCCACAAACGCTCGTTCGATCAAGTAATCCCCCGGCTCACGCATACGCGGCGAAACGGTCAGGCCGAAGCTGTTGAGCACTTCGCTGGTCTCGTCGAGCATGCTCGGGCTGCCGCACAGCATCGCACGGTCGTCTTGGGGGTTGATCGGTGGCAGGCCGATGTCGCGGAACAGCTTGCCGCTGCGCATCAGGTCGGTCAGGCGGCCTTCATTCTCGAACGGCTCGCGCGTCACGGTTGGGTAGTAGATCAGCTTGTCACGCAGCGCTTCGCCGAAGAATTCGTTCTGCGGCAGGTGCTCGGTGATGAACTCGCGATAGGCGACTTCATTGACGTAACGCACGCCGTGGCACAGGATCACTTTTTCGAAACGCTCGTAGGTTTCCGGATCCTGGATGACGCTCATGAAGGGCGCCAGACCGGTACCGGTGCTGAGCAGATACAAATGCTTGCCTGGCTTGAGGTCGTCCAGCACCAGCGTGCCGGTAGGCTTCTTGCTGATGATGATCTCGTCGCCTTCCTTCAGGTGCTGCAACTGGGAAGTCAGCGGGCCGTCGGGAACCTTGATGCTGAAGAATTCGAGATGCTCTTCCCAGTTCGGGCTGGCAATCGAATAAGCGCGCATAAGCGGGCGGCCGTTGGGCTGCTGCAGGCCGATCATCACGAACTGACCGTTCTCGAAGCGCAGGCCCGGATCGCGGGTGCACTTGAAGCTGAACAGAGTGTCGTTCCAGTGATGAACACTGAGGACACGCTCGTGGTTCATGTTGCTCATGTACGGGGGACTCCTGGAAATGATGCCTGCGCCGATAATCTGCGCAATTGCATCGCATTCTAATGGCGGCGACAATATCTGTTAAATGGATTATTAAGATAAGGGTTATCGGTTATATAGATATGCGATTTACTCTACGTCAACTTCAAGTCTTCGTCGCCGTCGCCCAGCAAGAGAGCGTGTCCCGTGCCGCGGGTCTGCTCAATCTTTCGCAGTCGGCTGCCAGCACCTCCATCACTGAATTGGAGCGCCAATCCAGCTGCCAACTCTTCGACCGCGCCGGCAAGCGCCTGAGCCTCAACGCCTTGGGTAAACAGCTGTTGCCACAGGCCGTGGCGTTGCTGGACCAGGCCAAGGAGATCGAAGACCTGCTCAACGGCAAGTCCGGCTTCGGCTCACTGGCGGTCGGCGCCACGCTGACGATTGGCAATTACCTGGCGACCCTGCTGATCGGCGGTTTCATGCAGCGCCATCCGGAAAGCCAGGTGAAGCTGCACGTACAAAACACTGCCAACATCGTGCACCAGGTTGCCCACTACGAAATTGATCTGGGTCTAATCGAAGGCGACTGCAGCCACCCGGACATCGAGGTGCAGAGCTGGGTCGAGGATGAGTTGGTGGTGTTCTGCGCGCCCCAGCATCCACTGGCCAAGCGCGGGCAGGCGACCATGGAGGAATTGACCCATGAGGCCTGGATCCTGCGTGAACAGGGTTCCGGCACCCGGCTGACTTTCGATCAGGCCATGCGCCACCACCGCAGCGCGTTGAACATTCGACTGGAGCTGGAGCACACCGAAGCGATAAAACGCGCCGTGGAATCCGGCCTGGGGATCGGCTGTATCTCACGCTTGGCTTTGCGTGATGCCTTTCGCCGCGGCAGCCTGGTGGCCGTGGAAACGCCGGACATGGATTTGGCGCGGCAGTTCTACTTCATCTGGCACAAGCAAAAATACCAGACCTCGGCCATGCGTGAATTTCTCGAGTTGTGCCGGGCATTTACCGCAGGGGTCCAGCGCAGCGACGAAATCGTCCTGCCGGCCATCGCCTGAGACTCAAAGCAGTACCAGGCCCCACACCAACGCAATCATCGTCAGGGCGACAAACTGTGCGGCACTGCCCATGTCCTTGGCGTTCTTCGACAGCGGGTGCAGCTCGAGGGAAATACGGTCGATCGCCGCCTCCACTGCTGAATTGAGTAGCTCGACGATCAGGGCCAGCAGGCAGACCGCGATCAACAACGCTTGTTCGACACGGCTGACATTCAGGAAGAACGACAGCGGAATCAGGATGACGTTGAGCAGGACCAGTTGGCGGAATGCGGCTTCGCCGACGAAAGCGGCACGCAGCCCGTCCAGGGAATAGCCGGAGGCATTGAGGATGCGTTTCAGGCCGGTTTGGCCTTTAAAAGATGACATAGAGTAGGCAACTGATCGAAAGGAGTGGAGAAGCTAGTGTAAACCCAGTCAAAAAAGCGTGAATTCCACGCTACGACTGCGGCGAAATTGACTCAAGTTGTTGCAACAACAACGCCGCCTGGGTTCGGGTACGCACGTTGAGTTTGCGAAAGATGGCGGTGACATGAGCCTTGATGGTCGCCTCCGACACGTTCAATTCATAAGCAATCTGCTTGTTCAACAGGCCTTCGCAGACCATGGTCAGCACTCGGAACTGCTGCGGCGTCAGACTGGCCAACCCTTCGCTGGCAGCCTTGGCTTCCGCCGACACGCTCACCGCTTCGAACGCCTGCGGCGGCCAGGACACATCGCCATCGAGGACGGCCTTTACGGCCGCCTGAATCATTTCCAGCGAACTGGATTTGGGAATGAACCCGCTGGCACCGAACTCGCGGGCCTTGACCATCACCGAAGCCTCTTCCTGAGCCGACACCATTACCACGGGGATCTGCGGATACTGTCCGCGCAATAACACCAGGCCAGAGAAGCCATACGCGCCGGGCATGTTCAGATCCAGCAGCACCAGGTCCCAGTCGGCCTTCTCAGCCAATCGAGTTTCCAGTTCCGCGATGCTGGCCACCTCCGTCAACCGGACATCCGAGCCAAGGCCCAGGGTCACTGCCTGATGCAACGCGCTGCGAAAAAGCGGGTGATCATCGGCAATCAGGATTTCGTATGTGGCCATTTTTCAAATGATCCTGTTTTTAGTGGCAGGCCCGATGCATTCGTGCCTCGCCAAACAACTCAAGACACCACCACGCAGCGGTATCCACAGGGGCACGTTCAACGCCAATCACAGCGTTTCAAACTTTTGGCCGCACCCTGGTCGGCGCCAAGCATGCCCAGCGAAGCCGGGGTGGTCAAGCAGCACGGCCACTGCTGTATCGAGTATGGGCCACTATTAGGCCAACACCTCGTGAGCCGCACGGACAAAGGGCTGCAACTCGGCATGGGCCGGGGTCGATACGTTCACCTCTTGCTGGCACTTGGCACCGAGGTAATGCTGGCTGAACACATCGAAATAGGCGTCCAGGGCCGACGCCGCGTCACTGTCTCCCGCCAACTCCAGGCACAGCGCAGCAACTTCGGCAGTGCACAGGTGCTCGCTACGGGTGGAGCGCCGCAAGCGATAGCGCGACAGCTTGTCGGGCAACAGGCTCAAGATAGGCAAACGGTCAAAATAAGGACTCTTGCGGAACATCTTCCGCGCTTCCGTCCAGGTGGCGTCCAGAAGAATGAAAAGAGGACGCTTGGAGTGATCGAGATCAACCGTATGGGTGACTCGCGACGGTTCGACGTATTCGCCAGGAAACACCAGGTACGGTTGCCATTGCGGATCGCCCAGCAGCGCCAACAGTTGCTCATCGACGTCGGTGCGCGACCAGATGAACGCATGATTGTCATGCACCACATCGGCAATCAGCCAACCGGTGTTGCTCGGTTTGAAGACTTCCTTGTTGGTCATGATCAGGCAGACCCCGGAGCGGGTCTCGACGCTCGGGCGCCAGGCGCACAAGCAATGGCTTACGATCACTCGGCATGCGCTGCAACGAGGCGCGCGCCAGCCCCGGGCCTGAATCGGCTTGATGCCTTCATCGATGCGCTGGTCGCGCAAGCGGGCTACGGCGTTAGGGGCATGGTTCATCGCGGGCAACGCCCACAGACAGGAAAACTCGACACGAACAACACTCGGCAGGGCAATGAAGACCGGCAGTCTACCAGAGCGCGCAAACCTGTACCGTCTACCCAGGCTCCCCTATAATCGCCGCCACTGAACGCACAGTCACGTGACCGGTCGAACCACCAGTTACTGAACCAGGAGAGTTTCATGCTGCGCCTTATCGTCCCTACCGTTGCCGTTTTGCTGGCGACGTCCATCAGCGCTCAGGCCGCGTCGCTGAAAGAACTCGAACTGAACAAGATGCTGCAAAACGTAGCCACGCAAAGCAGCGTCGGCACGCCGCGAGCCATCAACGAAGACATTCTCGACCAAGGGTATACCGTCGAAGGCACCGAGTTGGTCAATCACCTCAGCGTGCAAAGCAGCCATGCCCAGAAAATGCGCGCAGACCCCAAGGCCGTGTATTTCCAGCTGGGCTCCACCGTGTGTACCAATCCAGGTTTCCGCAAGCTGATGGCCAAGGGCGCAACCATGCGCTACGAGTTCACCGAGGTGAAAACCAACCGCCCGGTCGCAACCGAACGCTTCCAGGAATCGGACTGCCCGAAACCGGCCAAGACCAAGAAATAATCAACCCGAGCGAGCGCGCCGTTGTTCATCGTCGGCGCGCAACTCCGCCACCAGCGCCTGCAAAGCGCGAGCGCCATTCCTTGCCCTCCAATCGGTAGCAATACTCCTCTTCAAGACTCATCCGGTCGGTGACCTGACCAGCGGTTGAGCATTCGTCAGTTGCAAACCTTTACTTTCGAACGTCATGATCGAGAAAGCGAAGATCGACACAAGGGACTAGATTCAAAGTATCGCCTTATGACGGGCAGAACGAGGCTGCCCTCACCGATGCCGACGTGTGTTTTTTTTTCATCCAAGGGAAGAAAACAGAATCTGCTGGATGGCTTGCTCGCCTTGCTGCACATCGCGCCTAGCCAGTTTGATGCCCGGGCACAGGCCCGGACTGACAACGACACAGGACGTGTCGTGGCCCTGGCGAATCTCTCGTTCGGGCCGGGGGTTCTGTTCAGAAGGAGACACTGAATGCCGTACAAACCGAATGACCTGCTCAGTCGTCATTTTGAAAACCATGGCCACGACCTCACCCGCAAGGTCGAAGAGCAACTCAACCTGGTATCACCCAACAGCCCTAACCTGCCCATTTATCGAGACATGATCCTGACCGTGCTGCGCATGGCCCAGGAAGATCACAATCGCTGGAACGCCAAGATCACGCTCCAGGCGTTGCGCGAGTTGGAACATGCGTTTCGCACGCTCGAACAATTCAAGGGTCGGCGCAAAGTCACGGTCTTCGGCTCGGCCCGGACTCCCATCGAACATCCGCTGTATGGCTTGGCACGGGAGCTGGGCGCGGCGCTCGCTCGGTCAGACATGATGGTCATCACCGGCGCGGGCGGCGGCATCATGGCTGCAGCCCATGAAGGTGCGGGGCGTGAACACAGCCTGGGATTCAACATTACCCTGCCTTTCGAACAGCACGCGAACCCCACCGTGGAGGGTACGCAGAACCTGCTGCCGTTCCACTTCTTCTTTACTCGCAAGCTGTTTTTCGTCAAGGAAGCCGATGCCCTGGTGCTCTGCCCAGGCGGGTTTGGCACCCTTGACGAGGCCCTGGAAGTGTTGACGCTGGTGCAGACGGGTAAAAGCCCGTTGGTACCGGTGGTGCTGCTGGACGCTCCCGGGGGAAAGTTCTGGCAAGGCGCCTTGGATTTCATCCGCGAACAGCTCGAGGAAAACCGCTACATCCTGCCGACCGACATGAAGCTGATGCGCCTGGTGCACAATGCCGAGGACGCCGTGGAGGAAATCAACCAGTTCTACCGCAACTTCCACTCCAGCCGTTGGCTCAAGCATCAGTTCGTGATCCGTATGCACCACCCGCTCAACGAACAAGCGTTGCAGCGGATGCAGGCTGATTTTGCCGATCTGTGCCTGAACGACTGTTTCCACCAGCACGCCTACAGCGGCGAGGAGCCGGAGGAAGCCCCGTTCAGCCATCTGACCCGACTGGCATTTACCTTCAACGCCCGTGATCACGGCCGGTTAAGAGAGCTGGTGGATTATATCAACCTGTCAGAAAACTGGGCCCAGCCCGCCACCGAGGTCCACCCCCTTACCTGGGATCCGATCAAGGTTTCCTAAACCCCATAAAAAAAACGGCCCGCTATCGAGATAGCGGGCCGTTTGTTTAGTCATCCAGGCTGCGACCGCTGAACAAGCGATTGATCATTTCCATGGAGTATCCTCGATACGCCAGGAAACGCCCTTGCTTGGCTCGCTCCCGTGCATCAATGGGCAGATGCCCTGAAAACTTGCGCCGCCAGGTGTCCGTCAGTTGTTCTTGCCAGTCGATACCGCTTTCGCGCAAGGCGAGTTCGATATCCGGACGTTGTAAGCCGCGTTGGCCAAGTTCCTCGCGAATCCGCATCGGACCGTAACCGGACCGGGCGCGGTAAGAGACAAAGCTTTCGAGGTAACGCGATTCCGACAGCAGACCCTCTTCCGTCAAACGGTCGAGGGCCGTGTCGATCAACTCGTCGGGGGCGCCGCGCTGACGTAATTTACGCGTCAGCTCAACTCGACCGTGCTCACGTCTGGCGAGCAGGTCCATTGCGGTTCGCCGCACCGCGACGAGGGTATCGAGTACGGCGGTCATCGGATCGATCAGATGTCAGCGTCAGCCAGATTCTCTGCAGTTTCCCGATTAGCCACGGACTTGACGTCGGCAACCGGGCTCAACAGCTTGTCACGCAACTGCTTCTCAAGGGCAGCGGCAACTTCCGGATTATCCGCCAGGAACTTGGCCGAGTTGGCCTTGCCCTGGCCGATCTTGGTGCCGTTGTAGGCATACCAGGCGCCGGATTTCTCGACGAAGCCATGCAGCACACCCAAGTCGATCATCTCGCCGTTGAGGTAGATGCCCTTGCCGTAGAGGATCTGGAATTCAGCCTGACGGAACGGCGATGCCACCTTGTTCTTCACCACTTTGACGCGGGTTTCGCTGCCGACAACCTCATCACCTTCTTTCACCGCGCCAGTACGGCGGATGTCCAGGCGAACCGAGGCGTAGAACTTCAGTGCGTTACCGCCGGTGGTCGTTTCAGGGCTACCGAACATCACGCCGATCTTCATGCGGATCTGGTTGATGAAGATCACCAGGCAGTTGGCGTTCTTGATGTTACCGGTGATCTTGCGCAGGGCCTGGGACATCAGGCGAGCCTGGAGGCCCACGTGCATGTCGCCCATTTCACCTTCGATTTCAGCTTTCGGTACCAGTGCCGCCACGGAGTCGACGATGATCACGTCAACTGCGTTGGAGCGCACCAGCATGTCGGTGATTTCCAGGGCTTGCTCACCGGTGTCCGGCTGGGAAACCAGCAGGTCGTCGACGTTGACGCCCAGCTTGCCGGCGTATTCCGGGTCCAGGGCGTGTTCGGCGTCGACGAAGGCGCAGGTCGCGCCGGCTTTTTGAGCCTGGGCGATCACGGACAGGGTCAGCGTGGTTTTACCGGAGGATTCAGGACCGTAGATTTCAACGATACGACCTTTTGGCAAGCCGCCGATGCCAAGCGCGATGTCCAGGCCCAGGGAGCCGGTGGAGATGGAAGGAATAGCCTGGCGGTCCTGATCGCCCATACGCATTACGGCACCCTTGCCGAATTGACGTTCGATCTGACCCAAGGCCGCAGCCAAGGCTTTCTTCTTGTTGTCGTCCATTAAAGTCCTCACGTAATCAATAAGGCCTGACGGCCAACACCTGTATAAGTAGCCAGTATTATTCCACAGCGATTGAGGATCGCCTACCCCTGATTTGAGATTTCTGCGGCGGCATGTTGTAACAGCCCGTCTAGGGCGGCCTTCACCGTTTGTCGGCGGACCTCGTCGCGGTTGCCTGGAAAGAATCGCTGCTCGCTGAACAGCGCCTCGCCAACGCCCCAGGCGAGCCATACGGTGCCCACCGGCTTGCTCGGCGAGCCCCCGTCTGGCCCGGCCACGCCGCTGACCGCCACGGAAAAACGCGCCAGGCTTTTCTGCTGGGCACCCCGCGCCATGGCTTCCACCACCTCGCGGCTGACCGCGCCGACCTTCTCGAACAGCCCGTCGGGCACGCCCAATTGCTGGGTTTTCTGACGATTGGAATAGGTGACAAACCCTGCCTCGAACCAGGCCGAACTCCCCGGGATCCGAGTGATCGCCTCGGCAATCCCACCACCGGTGCAGGACTCGGCGGTGGTGACATGGGCATTGAGCAGCTGCAGGCGCCTGCCCAATTCAGCGGCCAGTTCGGTAATGTCGTCCATGAAGCTCTCCTGATTCGAAGCGATTGGGGCCTACCGTACACGACCATCCGAAGCATGCAAGGCTCGGCAGATCACCGGCCCAGCGCCCTGACGTAAGCCTGGCAAGCCTGCAGCGCAATCAGTCCACGGTCACCCGCGTCGGTGATGGCGATAATTCGTTGAGCATGCGCCGGGTCAAGTCGGGCGCGTGGGGCACCATGATCCATGCCGCTGGCGCCGGGGGCGGCAGGCACTGCACAGCCGGCGGCAACATCGTCGGCGTCGAGGAGGACTGACAGCCGGACATCGGCAGTAGCAAGGCGATCGCGCAAGCGATCCTGGTCACGTTGGGCATCGCTCAAGGCTCGGTAGTGGATTTGCTCGCTGGCGGAAAGTTGCTGTTCGAGGGCGAGGCGTCTTTCTGTTTCTCTTTGCTGCGAGGCGGCCGCTGCAACGCTCATCTTTCTCAGGGTTTCAGCGTGGGAATTGGCCAGCTCGGCCAACGTCTTGCCGTAACGCCAATCCTGGATTTTCCAGGTCACGCTGGTCGTCAGCAGCAAAAAAACCACGGCGGTGAGAGGCAGAAACCTCAGCAGGGCCGGGTTCATTCCAGCACCCGCAGCGCTCGCCCATATAAAACCTGGCGGTCCGCGGCGCCGTTCTGGCCGCCGTTGATTCGCCGGGTGATCGCGTCGAAATCGCCGGCGTCCGCGAGAGGATTAAGCCCCCGTGAGGCCCAGAACCACGCAGCCGAAAGCGCGGCCCACTGGGGTTGCTCCAGCAGCGCCGGTTCCGCGACCAGATCAAGGCCCAGCGCCTCACCGCAAGCCTGGTAGTTCGCCCGACCGGTAATCTGGATCAGCCCACGCCCCCGGTACCTTTGACCGTCACCGTCCGCTTCAGGCGTATTACCCAGGCACGAAGCCAGCCGACCGGTGTCATACTTTGATAAATAAACATCGTTGCCCAGCTCCCGTAGATAACGTAGCTGGCCGGACTCATGGCCGACCTGGGCGATAAACGCGGCGACACGCTTGAGGCCGATAATCTGGTAACGGCCCATGGCGATGTTCAGGACAGGTGCAAAAACGCCGGCACTGGCGCCGGCGTTTGGAAGAATACGCAGCAGTTGGGCTTGCGTGATGGGCATGGCGATTTCCTTAACGAGGTTGAAGGGCATCGTCGATCATTTGAATAACAAAATGGGACGTACATGAGCAGGGCGAAAAATCTGGGCAAAGCGCTCATCGCAGAAACAGCTGCATCTTTTAAACAGACCAGTTTCAGTGAATGCAAGAACATAAAAAGTGGCCCGGTTTTTATCATCGCCTCAGGCAACTCGGCGAGAGGCTTCGCGATAGAAGAGTTTTCAACCGTGCCGATGATTACCATGAACGGCGCTATATCCATGTTCAGCCAAGCCGGCACCAAGCCCTTTTTCTACATATGCTCGGATACCAACTTCCCGCTTCAACAGCCGGAACTCTTCGCAACCGCAATGCAAATCAGTGAAAACGTTGCGTTGTGGGAGGAACAGTTCGACATCGTCCAAACCAAGCCCAACGGGAACGCCTTCGGCTTGAAAAAGGCCCCCAGGGCCTCGATGTTTACAACGTTATTCAACCCGCAGGAATCGCTTGTCAGGGACAGTTTTCTCTTGAGCAAGCGAAGCAAGGACATTGGCTTCAGCAAAGACATGTCCCTTGGCTGCTTCGATGCTCGAACGGTCATGTATCTCGCCCTACAAACTGCCTACCATCTGGGTTTCAACAAGGTTTTCCTAGTCGGCTTCGACTTGAATCAGGCGGCTGGCCGATTCTATGAAACATCGGAAAGCAAACGCTCGCCTTGCGGACTGGACCAGCATTACGGCACCCGGATTCTGCCTTCCTTGAAACTGATGTCCGAGCACATCGTCAGCGACGACTTTCAGGTCTATAACTTGTCCGCGGATTCCAAGGTTCCGGGACATATTATTGAGAAGATCAGCCTTGATGACGCGCGACGGATGCTTAATAGGTGAACGCCGCCAAGCCGGCACTTGATTACTCCAGACACCGCGAGCAGTTCGTTTTAGCTGGATCGACGTGCACTGGTAACAAATGTCAGCCCCTCGCATCCAGACAAGTCGCCTCGATCTTGCAGCGGTAGCTTTTTTCCCGGTCGCCGCTGGCGGTGACCTTGTCGATCGACCAGCGGCCGCGCATGAAATCCGGCCAGGTTGGGTCAAGCAGCACGATGCCTTCTGCGGATAACGCCGGATTGCCAGGGCATTCAATGGTGACCTTGAGCGCTTCGCGCATCATCCGGCGTACCTCCCCTTCAGCGGCGGCGCGGGCATCGTCTGCGCTTTGGAAGCGCTGACGCAGCGTCTTGAATGGCGCGATACCGCTTTCTTCGACACGCGCCGTGCCCGCCACCGCATCCCACCAGGTCGTCTTGCAGCCCTGGTATTTCGCCCGGGCCGCTTCATCAAGAACCGCAGAGATAAAGGCTTGGTCACCTGGACGATTGTTCGTCGTCACCGACAGCTTTGTGTCCGGAAGGATTTTGCCCGATAACGATTTCGCCTGGCCGCGACGTGCCAGCACATACAACTCGTTGATCGGCTTGGCGACCGCGTCGTAACGATGGGCCAGCCGAGTCAGGAATCCCATGTCGGTTTCGTTGGACTGGTCGATGTGCTCGATCTTGATCAGCGACAACTCGGGGGCGACGCGAGGGGAAAATCCGTGCCTCGAGGTCAATTGACGAAACAACGTCCCCAGAGTCGTCGGGCCGTGACTGACAGATCGGCGCTGCTTGAAACCGGTCTGATCCGACGCGCTGAACGGCGCCGCCGTCGCCACCAATGTCAGGCGCAGGGGAAACAATGTCGGTGTGCGCCGGGTCACGACGAACTCACCTTTATCCAAGAGCCCGGACTCTTGGTAACCGACCCGCAAGCCGATTTTTCCCTCAAGGCTGGGCAGTCCCTCGAGCCCTTCCAGGCTGAGCGTGAGCGTCAGTTGATCGGACTCGATACCCGCCGCATCGATGTGCGTCCAACTGAGCAATCGCTGGTTGAGCAGCGCGGCGTTCGCGCCATAAATTTCTACCGCAGGTGTAAAACCCAATGACATGTCGCCTCCTTAATCCCAGGCCGAAACCGATGGGGTTGCAACCGGTTTGAGCTCCACTTCCGGCAGGACGACCCACACGCCCGCAGGCAATATCGGGCCCCATTCCGCCAGCCCCGGATTCAGCCGCCAGAGCGCTTCTTCGGCGGCGTCATCACAACGTCCGAGCTCGCGATACAACAACAGATTCACCGAGTCGCCGGCGATGCTTCGAGCCCTACGCATTGGCGAACTCCGTCAATTCAATCACCCAGCCAACCACCATCGCGGTGCCGTCGTCGATGATCTCGGTCTGGGTTTCCGAGACCTTGTTGATTTGCCACAAGCCCCAGTTGCGGCCGATGCCGTCCACCAGTGGCAAAGGGATGCGCAGCGCTTGCAATGCACGCAGCTCATCGAGTCGATCCATGGCGGTCGCGTACATGGACTTGCCGGTAATCGTCAGCCCTTGCAGGCCTTGGCCGACCTGGCTGGACTTGGGTTTGCTGGTGAGGATGTCGATGCTTTTCCAGCCACCGTCCGAGGTACGAACCAGGGAGTGGTAGGCGAAATTGCGAGACAGCCCGAAAATGAAACTGCCCAACGCCATTTGCTGACGCATCAGGTCACTCCGTCAGTCAGGGCCGCATCACTGCGCATGGCAAGTGAATTAGGCATGAGTCGGAATTGGCTGGTGATTTGTTGCACCACCAGGTTCGCCAATTGAGCGGCGCTGGCCTGGTCTTGGCCATTGATGTAGATGTTCGCGGTCAGGGCGTTTTGCTGGGTGGCGGCCTGGGCTTGGGGCAGCCCTCTCGTGGTTTGATCAGCCGGGGGGAGTTTGTCGACGGGCGAGGCGAGCTTCTCGCCCAGCCAGGAACCCGACTCACCGCCGATCCAGCTTCCCGCCAGACCGCCGACAATCGCGCCGAGGGCTCCACCTATGGCGGTGCCGATACCCGGACCGAAAAAGGTGCCGATCGTGGCGCCCGCAGTTGCACCTGCCGAAGCTCCGGCCCAGCCGCCGCCTGCAGCTCCCAGGCCTGCGCCAATCATCTGGACGTCGCCGTTAACTGCGCCTTCGACCAACAGGGGGACGGCGCCGAGAACAGGCGCTCCGGGCATGAAGCGCAACGAGCGCGCTGAAGTATTCATGCCTCGCAGGGAACGACCGACGCTCCCGCCAACCTCGGCTTTCGCAGCGCTCGCGGGCTCCAATATCCGCTTGGCCGCTCGATTGCTCAGCTCATCGGTGATGGCTTTAAGCAGCGCGCCTACCAGCGGTTTGAGCGCCGCACCGACCAGTACAATGGCAGCGGTGGCTTTGGGTGAAGTTTCGGCCAACTCGCTCATGCCGTCGTTAAGCGAACCGAGCCATTGCAACGAGCTGTCCATGACAGGCGCCACGGCATTGCCAGCGGCCAACGACAGCCGTTCGTTGCTGGCGTTAAAGACGTTCAACCGGCCTTGCAGGGTATTCGATAGCGCCAGCGCGTCCTGCTTCACCGAGCCGTCATTGCCCAGTTGTGAAGTGGCGTATTGGCCTGGAGCTTTCACCTGCCAGAAGGCTGCATTCACATCGTCCAGTTTCTGCGCCATGCGCAGCACCGCCTCATTCCCGGTGCCAAACAGCGAAGAAGCAAGGTTCGCGCGTTTGTCGGCCGGCTGCGCGTTCAACGCTGCAAGCACGGACATCACCGTCCCCGGCGCGGCATCCTTGTCGCGCAGGCCGCTCGCCACCTCTTTGGAATCCAGCCCCAGTCGCTTCCAGGCCGCTTGTTCGGTCGCGGAGACTTGATTGCCCTTGCCCAGCGCAGTCGTAAAACTATCAAGCGCCGCGCCAGCTTCAGCTTGTTGCGTACCGGTATTGAGAATCGCCGCTGTCAACGCCGCGGCTTGCTCTGGCTGCAGGCCTACCGAAGTCGCCGCCGCACCGTCACGTTGCAACACGGTGCCGATATCACTCGCTTTTGCACCACCGCTAATCTTGCCTAGGTGGTTGGTCGCGTCCGCCAGATCGAACGCTTTCCCTGCGCTGAGCTTCATGGAATTACGCCAGCCAAGCAGCATCTCGGCGGCGTCCATGGCCGACATTCTGAACGTCGAGGCGGTCACGCCCGCATCACTGGCAAACCGCAACAGTGCCAATTGCCGGTCCGAGGCATTGGGCAGTTCACTGCCAATTCCATTCCTGGCGGCCAGGCTTTGCATCCTCACCAGCTCAACCGCCGTGGTTCCGCCGGCCGCCACCAATGGCGCGCTGGCAATACGCTGGGTTGGCTCAGCCATCTCGGCAATCTGGCGAGGCGTGAATTGGCCGGCCTGTTTGAGGTCGGCCATGGCCGAATCCATTTCAATCGCGGGTTTCAACAGCGCCGGCGGTTCGATACCGCGCCCCGCCTTACCTTTAGGATCATTGGCCGATTCACCTTTGGCGCCAGCGCCCATCGTCTGGAAGAAGGCGCGCTGCACCGAGAGTTTCAAGGTCAGCGACTCGACCGCCGTGGTCAGAAGGCCGAGCTTGAGCCCGAGGTTTTCCAGCGCCAGGTTGAATCCTGGCAGCCGATCGCCGGCGGAAATAATCAAATTGCTCGTGGGGCTGGCATTTGGAGCCGCTAACCCACTCTTATCGAAGGCTGCGTATCTGAGGGAATATCTATCGTCCGCCATTGGGCGCTACTCCTGTTTCACGCCAAGGCGAGTGATCGCGATGTCGTATCGGCGCAAGGCCTTGCCGGCGTCCCACTCCAGGATTTCCGCTTCACTCACCGAGTAAATGAGCGGCACCACATCGAGGATCAATTCGATGTCGCGCTCCGAAAGAAGTCCGCCGGTTTGTTTAAAAAATCGTCGATGCGTACCTGAAGTTGCGTCCAGTCGGGCACGGTCAGCGAGGCCAGGTCGGGAAGCATCAGGCCAGTGCAATGGGCCGTGATGAACTCGGCGCGTTCCTTGGCCGTCTTCAGTTTTTTCATCGCCTTGGTGGCCCGCAGCACGGGCATTTCCAGGGTCAACGAGGTCAGGCTGCGGCCCGCGACGTCGAGGGGTTGCAGCAGTTGCACCTGGTCGGGATCGGCGGGGGCGCCATCCACCTGTTCCAAGAAGTGGGAGGTCGGGCGCGTGGACATTTCGTGTACGTATTGCGCGATGCTCACGTAGTCCGGGCGCTTGAGTTGATCCAGCTCCTTGAGGGACAGGCCGGTCGCCAGCTTGGCCAGTTCGAAGAACTGATCGTCTTCGTCATCGCCGGCACGGGCCAGGGCGTCTTTTTGCGCCGCGTAGTACAGCGGCTTGAGTTGCAGTTGTTCGATTTGCGTCCCATCGTCACCCGTGATCGGCGACAACAGGACGTGAACAGGAGGTGTCCAGGACATGATCTAATCCTTGCTGAATGGCGAGCGACCCGTGGACGAACACGCGTCCACAGATCGGGTCAGCCGCCAGGTTTCTGGCTTAAGGCAGCAATACCGCACGGCGGGCATCGCCAAGAATGTCGACGCCGTTGAGCACGAACTTCTGTGTGCGCACATCGATGTCGATCACCGGGATGCCGTTTTCCAGACGGTTATAGGTGCGGCAGGCCAGCTCGAGGGTGGTGGTGGGTTTGTCGTTCATCTTCAACGCAGCTTCGTCCAGGGACTTCAACTTGCCGCCCACCGTGTGGTAGGTAAACCACGTGTTGCCGTCCTGATCCTGCCCGGCTTCGCGCACATTCAGCAGGATGTCATCGCCGACGCTCACGCCCAGGGCCAGCATGATTTCCGGGCCGACGCCTTGCAGCACCAGCTTGGCGGTCAGCGCCTTGCCGCTCTTGGCCATTTCCTCGCCAATGAAGCGCCCGCCGCGCATCTCTTCCATTTCGAATTCAATTTTCGGCGGCGTGAATTCTTCCACGGTCGCCGACAATGGCAGGCCTTGCAGGGTGGCCGCGATGGCCTGTCTTACGCGGTTGGTAAACATTAGAGAACGTCCTCCAGGAACTGCTCGATGATTTCATCGCGGGCATTGAGTTGATAAATCATGTGTTCGTTTGGCGCGTAGCGGCCGTAGTCGATGACCACGTACCAGGTGCCGTTCTTGTACTTCTCGACGCTGTTCAATTCCGGGTGCAGGTACACGCTGCCGCCAGGAATGGTTTCGTCGGCGACCAGGGTTTGCAGCCAGTCGTTGATGCGCTTGACCTCCTGGTCCATGAACGACTTGGTCAGGTTCTTGGCCATGGCTTTCTGGCCGGCCTTCACCAGCTTGCGGCTGATGGCATCTTCAAGGCCGACGTAGCTGATGAACTTGCCGGTGATGGAGCGGTTACCCAGCAGCGAGAAGCCGCCGAGGATGGTTCGGGCGTAATAGCTGACGCCGTAGCGGTTGAGCAGATCGCCCTCGGTTGAGGTGTCGAGGATGTTGTATTCGACGGTGCGGGAAACGTCTTCGGCGTAGGTCACCTGGTTGCCCGGGCTCTCCCACTGCTTGACCTTGGCGAGGGCAGCGATGGCCAGGCTCGACGGCGCCAGGAAGACGTTTTTCTTCGCCGCCTTGGAATACACCGCCGGCATGTTGTGCACCACCAGGCAACGGTCAAAACCGAGGTCGGCGCCGCCCAGCTCCTGGCTGTAAGTCACTTGATCGGCGACCGAGACGTCCTTGCCGTCGAGCACCACACGGGCCTTGATGCGCTTGCCAAACGAAGCGAACTCGCTCGCCACCGCCTTGGTGCCGGTGAAGCCCGGCGCGCCGATGATGGTCAGGTCTTCGGCGACCCCACTCAGGGCAGCCAAGCCCAGCTTGCGCCCGGTTTGCGCCTCGATGCCGCCGATCACATTGTTCTGCGTATCGGCCAGCGTCGCGCCCTCCTCGACGATGACCACGTAGACCGGCACCTTGACCACTTTGAGAATCTGGTACACCGCGTGGAACAACGTCCCCGCCTCGGCACCGGTCGGGTCCAACTGGGCGTGGGTGGTGAAGCTGTTGATGCGGAATGGGGTGTTTTTCGGAATCAGCGCGTTGGCGTTCGGCGCGGTGCCGACCAACCCGATGACGTTATCGCCCAGGCCACCCATGGCCTCAGGGGATTCAGTAGCGTTGACGGTGATGCCGTTGTGCTCGAAGTTCAAAACCTCAGCCATGGTTATTCAGCCTTTTTGGTGGTGGCCTTTTTGGCCGGGGTGGATGCAGAAGCCGGTTCGCCGGCTTCGTTTTTCTTCAGCGCCAGGCGACCGGCGCTGCGCAAGGCGTTGGCCTCGACGTCGAGCAGGTCCAGTTCCTGGCCGGTGGTCGACCAGTGACCGCCTCCGGTGGGGAATGGGAGGAGCACGGTGTAGGTTTGGCGTAGTGCCATATGGGTTTCTCCGGATACGAAAAAGCCCCGTGTGTTCGGGGCTTTTGTCAGGTTTGTGATGTATTGCGGGAAAGAAAACGCCCCGTCGGTGCGGGGCGTTTATTGGGGATGTTTGAGCAGCCAGGACGGCGCTATCGGACGGTGATCGAGCAGCGGGAAGTCCTTCCCCGCCGGCCAACTGCGTAGCGCTCGCCGATAACCTTGGAGCTCCAAGTATTGTTCGACAGAAAGAGTGGTCTCTGAGCCCCCCTCCAACTCGTCCCGATGCCGGGCGACCATGCCATCGGTCATGACAAGTTGGCTGTCACGCCATATACGTTCCATCGCCGCGAAAGACTCAGGCGACTGCTCAGGTGGATCGATAAGTATTGGATAACCGTCTTCGCCGCTTGAAATCCGCCTTCCTATGGACTGTCCCTCAAGAAGCTCCGCATGTCGCTCTTGGGTTATTTCAACCACATCTTCGGGGATCTGCGCAGCAGAGTGAATGGAATCATCATAGAAACCACCCGTTGTCTTGCTTGAAAAAAGAGTCATTTTCTCACCTCAAATTCACAGTCCCAGTATCCGGGACTGATGAAGTAATTCTATTTTGGTAGGAGTTCCTTATTCTGAATGTCAGTAACCGATAGCAAACAGGAAGATGGCGTCCCCCCCAGTCGCCAGCTGACTCGCGATGGTGGCTGATACTTTAGGAGTTCCAGAGGGATGGGCACCACATGCGTACATGCTGGCACCAGAGGCCGTGGCGTCGTTACTGGCAAACACACGAAAAACTGCGTTTGGGAAAGCTATCGGGTAAGTCCATGTTCCGAGTCCGTTTGTATTCCCGGCAGTGCCCCACTGGATGATCAGACCGCTCGGAAGTCTTTGATAGCCATTGGCAACAAGACTAGCGCCAAACTGGCTGCTGTGTTTGTTAAGGTGAGAACCGCCAACCATCCGCCAACCCGACCCGACGTTCACAAGAGTGATTGAATCAAGCGCGTCAATTGAAAACGATGTGATGGTTGAACCCGTCGCACCTACGTTCGGACCTATGATGTCGGACCCTGCCGCCGCAATAGTGGTATCAGCCACACCGGCAGAAAAATGGATCGTCGCGCCGGTAGGCAGGCCACTGATGGGTGGCAACGTAACAGTTTTGCCAAGAAGTCCAACGGACCCTACCAGTAGGAAGCCACAATGCGCAGCCGTCAGACTGGTCGTATCGGTAATAGCTATAGCGGCACTAAGATTACCCAAAGCCCGTTGCACGAACAGATTCGTAGCAAGCTTGTTCGTGTTATCAAACTGAGCCGCTGTTTGAGCTGTAGGTGTTCCTTGTAGAGCTGGAGAGTTGAGCGGCGCGAACCCCTGCGTGATGTTCTGAAACGCCAACGCCGTAGTGCCCAGTACAATCGCCCCATCAGTAATCAACTGCCAGATCGTGTTGGCAACCGTCGTCCCCTCCTCCACCGAGACAATCAGCCCCGAAGTCACTTCGACACTCGCATCGGCATCCTTTGCCCGAACCCAAGCGCCGTTGGCGGCAACGTAGATACCGTTGTCTTTCGCCAAAGTCTGTGACTTGACCAGAACCCGATTTCCGGCAACCACCGCAACACCATCGATGGCCTGCGCGCCACTCAAGACAATGTTGGCCGTCGTCGCCACTCGCACCGACTGCTTCCTGTCGAGCTTGGCGAGTTCGTCAGCCACGTAACCGGTCACCCAAGCCCGGGTTGCCTTGACCACCGTATCGTCAATTAACAGCGTCACCAGCTCAGCATTGCTGGTCTCGAAAATAGACCGAATGTAGAACTCTTTGCCCGAGCCAGATGTCGCCAGCACCGGTTTGAACGACTCCGGATATTTGACAATCGCATAGAGAATGCCGGTATCGGTCCAGATCCCGGCCTCGCGCACATACCAGCCGCCCACATCGGACGGGATGGTGACCTCGGCTAGCAGCCAGCTCGGGTTCTTTTCATCTTGGAACAATGCGTTGAGCGGCCCGCGCCAGACTTCGCGTTTGAGTGCCGTGGCGGTTGCCGCCGGGTTGTAGACGGCGCCGCCGCCGTCACCGACGGAAATCTGCGATAGCTTGATCGGTAGGCCCGCTGCCTTGCAGGCGGTTTCGTAGGCAATCCCCGCATCGGTGAGCAGGGTGTAGTAGTCGGCCATTTAGGACCCCTGTGGATAAATAGTGGAGGTTTCGACGCTGTAGAGCCCGGCAGCCAGGAAGGCCCGGCCCGAGGCTTGCAGCCCTTCGATGACAATCGGATAAACCGTGGTCAGCTCGCCGCACAGCGTCGCGGCGCCGATGACGTGACGGCCGAAGGCACTCAAGCCCACCGAAACCGTCAGGGTGTCGCGCTCGCTTTTCGCATCGGCCAGGCGCCGGTCGAGACGGGCGTCGATTTCTTCGCTGTAGGGTTGCTCGGTAAACGCCCGGACCGAAAAACTGTAGGGCGGGCCAGGTGGCGTTTGCTCATACCAGGCGCGCACTTCGGGCGTCAGTCGCAAACCCTTGGCGGCGTTTTCCAGCGCCTTTCGCGTGCCGGCTTGTCGCGCGGTGGGCCAGGCGAGCTCGACGGTCAGGCGCTTCTCCGCCTCGGCCGCGTCGGTACTCCATTCCTTGACCCCACGATCCGCCGCCAAATACGGCAGGAACCCCAAAGGCGTTCCCAGCGGATTCATCAACTCGGGAAACGGCGGATCAATGCGCTCGAGCAACCGGGCGAAGCCCAGGTCCAGCGCTCTTTCCAGCGGCGAACTGTTCACCGGCAACAGGCTCAAGCGAGGTTGATCGTCATTCATAACGTATCCACCTCGACCTCGACGCCCGTGCAGTACGGCGCCTGGAAAGCCGTCGTCACAATCGGCGCAAGCGGTTCGAGAATCTGCAACTGAACCGCGCCGGCGCTGTGCAGCGTGTAGTCGATCCAGCTCGGGTCCACCCGGCCTTCCAAGCGATGGCACGCCTCGGCGTATTCCTGCAATTGCCGCTGTGCGGCAGCCTGGGTGAGACCGGAGTCAGGGCCGGGATTGATCTTCGCCACGACGCGGATTTTGTAGTTCTTGATCTGCGCGGCCTGCACGATGACCCGATCCGTTTCCGGTCGCACATCAGGCCGGGCGAAGTGCTCGCGGACGCCGTCGAGCAGCGCCTCGGATGGCGTGCCATTGCCCTCTCGGGAGAGCACCGTGACCGTGACTTCGCCGGGCGCCGTACGGCGACCGTTGCCGTCCTTGATCTGCGCCGCATGACCATCCGGTGCGAAGGTGTAGGTGACCGTCACCTCACCCGCCGAAGCGTTTTCGACGTTCACCACTGGCCGTTCACCCAAGGTAAAAATCTCCCGCCGATACTGCATGCGCGAACCGGCCGCCGGGGCGTGCGGCGCCAGGTAGTAGCGCAACCGCGCATCATCATCGCTTTCGTACATCGGAGGGATGGGCGGAAATGCCGCTGGGTCGCCGGGGTCGAGCAATTGGCGTTCCAGCCCCATGTCCGCGAGGCGCGCGTCGAGGTTGGTTCCCGTCGCCCACCACGCCAGCATCTGCTTGATGCGGGCGTTGTATTTGCGTTCGTGGGTTTGCAGCCGGACGCAGAACGCCTCGAGGGCCAGGGTCAGCAGTTCGCTTTCGTTCTCGAGACTGTCCACCAGTTTGGCGGCGCTTGCAGGAGAGCGTGCGGCGACGTACTCGACCACGAAGGTCTTGAACTCTGCGAGCAAGTCCTCGAACGCTTCTACGGTAACGATGGCTGGTTCGGCCAGTTGGTTCTGGCCGGGTATCAACATGCTCATGTCACCACCTCGAAAGTCTGTTTGCGGTTTTTCCAGGTGCCGGCGAAACGCAGCAGCAATCCGGCACCGTGCCGGCTGGCGACGATGACCTGCGGCTCAAAATCGTCGATGCCGTTGTGCGGGTTGTAGAACGCTTGGGCGGCGTGGCTCTGGGCAAGAATCAGCAAGTCATCGCCGAGGTTCTGCCCGAGCAACTCGGTCAACGCGCAGCCATACAAAGGCCGCTTCTGGCGAGTGCCCAACGGCGTGGTAAGTGCGCGGGTGGCGCGCTGCACAAATTGCAGCCAGTCGTCGACCGTCGCGCCGGTATTGCGATCGATTCCAATCATGGGAAATCCTTTATGCGGTACTGATGACGCGCCCCTGGTGATCCACCACCGGGCCGCTCAGGTGCACACCAGCGGCGTCGAGCCGAACGCCGACGGCGCCCAGTTTTAGTTCGATGGTTTGCGGCGTCATCACCAGACTCGATGGGCCAACGCTCAACTGGAGCGATTCACGGGAACCGCTGAACGTCGCCGGGCCGTTCATCCAATGCAGGACATGGCTGGCATGGTCGTAGCCGTTTTCCGTACCGTCCTGGTAGAGGCGACGCGTCAGCGAAGCCTCGGTCGAGACGGGCGGGAACTGGCCGCCGTTAAGGCCGAACAGCGCCACAGACTGCCCGCCGCCATCGCCGCCGCCATGGTTCAACAGCAGGCATTGCTCGCCCACGGAAGGAATCCGCGACTCGCTCTGGGCGCCGGCGCTCGGGTTGAAAAAGCGGATCGCCGGGGTCAGCAGCCCGCCGTGGCTGACCTTGCAGGTGTTGCTAGCCGCATCGACTTCCTGGCAGACACCGATGCGACAAACGCCGTCGGCGCGCCGATGCAAGTCCTCGAGCTCGGCTTCCATCTGCGCGAGGCGCTCGATGATCGGCCCCAATTGCATCCGTAGAAACGCATCGAACATGGCTCAACCCTCGAGTGCGGTGTATTGGTCCGGGTCGTCGATGTTCGACACTTCCCAGGTGCAGGCAAATTTCGGGATGCCCAGCGGGTCCTCCAGCAACATCGGGCCTAGATACAGGGTCTGGGTGAATGAAAGGGTCCAGGCGGTGTAGGCCCGTGCCGGATTGATGAAGGTGGATGGCAGGCAGTCGCCCTCTGCGGGCAGGTCGCATTGATCGCCTGACAGGCCCCAACGGTTATCCATGACCAAGTGCTTCAGTTCAGCGGCCAAGTCGCAGGCGTCCCATCCCGGAACGGCCATGACCACTTGCAGTGACACCGTCAGAACATGGGCGATACGCCCGTTGTTGGAACGGTGGCCGGGTGCATCGCGCTCAATCGCAATCAGCACCCAGGGTTGGTCGTCAGTGCCATCGAACTCCTGGGGGCTGCCGACTTTCAAGGTGGGATAGGTGATGCGCAGCGTCTGGGCAATGGCGAAGAATAGCTGCGATGGTTTTTCGATAAGGGCGGCCATAGATCGCCTCCTTTTTTATGGATCAGCGATGTGGGTTCACGAGTGGTCGGGAGGAACGTCCCGCGGGGGGACTTCGCCGATGCCGATTCGCTTGGCGACCCAGCGCTCGTAAAGACCGATGGCCACATCGGCACCGGCCATGGCGGTCAGGCAACCCAGGGCGCACGCGCTCCAGATCGACATCCCGAGGGCGTACAAAAGCATGGTTGCCGATACGCCGCAGACCACGCAGGCGCCGGAGCGCAGAACCACGCGGCGCAGCAACGGCCAGCCACGGGCGCCCTCCTTGTCGGCACGCCACATCTCGCCGGACACCCCGCCCACCAGGGCGAGCACGATGACCAGCCAGATCGGCATGTCCAGCAACGCTTGTTGCTCGTTTGTCATGTCTCGTTTCCTGGAGTGATTAAGATTGGGCGGGTAAGTTGTTTGAAGTTGAATGAGATGTGGGTCGATGCAACCCATTAAGTTGCTAGAGACGGCGTTCAAACGTTTGTCAGGTCATTGAAAGCTGACGTCACTTTGGCGCAGCGCAAGTCGCGCCTTTGTAAGTCATGGTGTAGGTGTAGTGCCTGTCCCAAGACAGCGGTAGCGCGCTGGGTGCGGCCCATTCCGCGTAGTTACCCGACATCGAACCAGCGACAGCTAACTTACCCATGGCAATGGTCGCGAGATTGTTGGCGCTCCCTGCACCCGGCATTGGCACACTCCCATTCCATTGGAGATCGTCCCCATTCTGGAACCATGCACCCTTCCAGCCGGCCTGCGAACTTGAGTACCAGGTATTGTCTGCTTTGAAACAGATCGTTTGGTTGGCATAAAAACCACCGCCCGGAACGTGGTAGTAAGCGAATTGCCAGGAACCGACAGGTGAGGTTTCGGCAATGGCTTGGATCGCCTGGGTGGCCAGGATTGTTGCAATCAATACGCTGGCTATTTTTTTCATCTGTTTTCTTCCTTTAAATGAGTTGAGTTTGGCGAGCTCGATACTGGTTTTATCTGAACACCTCCTGAGCCTTTCAAATGAGCGCATAGAAATCTCCTTACTTATTCGAAGTGCCTTGCGGCAGAGGCATTCCAAAAAGCCCGGTTGCCCAGGCTTTTCAGTAATGCGCTTGATCTTTCGGCGCGACTGGCGCGGTACGGATCCATTCAAATTGTTCCTCCGACCGCGGCCCCTGCCCGCCGGATAACTGCTTCTGGTGCTTTACGCTGCACACCCGGGTCAGTTGCCAACCCTCTGAACCGTTAAAGGCCGGTTCATCGCTGCCTGTTGGTGGAACTAAAGAGCTTCGTTGCCAGCCGCTTTGTCGAGCGGCTTGGACACAGAATATGCATGGATGCATATACAGTCAATGCGTAAATGCATTTATTTATGCATGTTGAATGCGCTAATGCATGAGACCCTTGCAGATACCGGGTCGCGGGTTATCAGGAGGCGAAAAAAAACCCGCACGGTGGCGGGTTTTATCTGACAGCGCAGGGGTTAACGGGCGTACATGCCCCACCAGAAGACGTGACCGAGGATGACGATTTGTTCGTCTTGCATCTCCTGGAACGTGTAGTCCTCGTCCGGATGTTCATCACGGTTGAAGCTGCGCAGGCGAATGCCGGTGGGCAGGCGGTAAAGCTGCTTTACCCGCAACTGGCCGTTGTGATTGATGGCGTAGAGATCACCGTCGACGATGTCGCCGATCCCACACTTGCCCGCATTCACCCCGACCGTCGCACCGTCGCGCAGCACCGGCAACATACTGTTGCCGCGCACGGTCACGCACTTGGCCTGGTCGAACTGCACGCCGTTATGGCGCAGGCTGCGCTTGCCGAAGCGCAGGCTGGAGCGCTCGCTTTCCTCGATGACGAATCTTCCTGATCCAGCAGCCAATTCAACCTCACGCAGAAAAGGAACGGACACCTCGTCTTCCTCGACGGGCGTGTCATCGTCCCACAGGCTTATGTCCTTGAGTTCGGAATGCGGCTCTTCGCGACGGCTGCCGCCGGCCGACGCAATGTCGGCGCGCCCGCGCAACTGGTCGGTGCTCACAGCGAAATATTCGGCGATCTTCGAGATATGTTTATCCGAAGGATCGACAATCTTGCCGCTGAGAATCCGCGAGAGGGTGGACTGAGGCACGCCGGTACGCCGGTGAAGCTCCGTGGGGGAGATCCCGTGCTGATCGAGCAATGCTCTTAATACGATAGAAACGTTGCGTTTTTGCATAACGCGCATAATGCTTGTTCTTTTTGCGGAAGACAAATGCTGATTCGCATAAATATGCAATTCCAGCCAGTTGCATTCACTGTGGCGAGGGAGCTTGCTCCCTCTCCACGGAATCGCCCTACAAGTCCTTAGGAAAAGGCGCCGCCCCCGTCCTTCAAATGTGTGACGCAAGGCTACGTTTTCTTGCGCCTCTGCCTACAACTACGCCAGAATCCGCCGGCTTGTGCGCCTTGGACCCCACCGGTACCTTGACTCCATCACTGCCCATCAGTGATCGGGTTTAGTAGCTCGGTATTCCAAGGTGCTCACTGCTCCATTCAGCCTGGTGTTTCTTACCTGTGCTCAATGGTAGCTGTGCGCAGGGCGCCCTCGGGCGCGCCGGTTCCTTGGATCCCCGGTCTACTAACCTGCGTACAGCTGCCACCCATCTCGTTTAGTAGCGGATTGGTAGCGGCTCCAACTTAAGGATCCAAGACTATGGTGTCGATAAGATTGACTACCATATCCCTGAGCAACACACGCGGGCGGACCTAGAGGCCTTGCTCGAAGCACCGTCAGGAGAGCATCTATGATTTCGATCAAGCTTGGCTTGTCCAAAGGAACCAAAAGCACCTTCGCCGATTTTATTCGTAACGCGAAATCGGATCAAAAGAAGCGTGTTTATAGCGAGGTTTTGACGGAAGCTACCAAGCAGCAAAACCTGGTCATGATGCAGGCCGAGGCGAAACGAGCCTGATTTCAAGACTGAAGCGAAGCCCGATCATGCGTCGGGCTTTTTTTTGCCTGGTTCGTGCTTCACAGATATTTTTTCGCCACATGTAGGGCAAATTTGGAGGACAAAAGCCCAGTTTCACTAACCTTATCGAAGCACTCATCCCTGGGTCGCCCCCCACCCCCCATGTTAACCTTGCGCCCATCGCGGAAAAGCCGGGCCAATGCCCCTCCTTTTGCCCTACACCTTTCAACGAGCTTCCCTGATACCCATGAATACCGCCGTGAACGACCTGTCCTCTCACACGCCGATGATGCAACAGTACTGGCGCCTGAAGAACCAGCACCCCGACCAGCTGATGTTCTACCGCATGGGCGATTTCTACGAGATCTTCTACGAGGACGCGAAGAAAGCCGCCAAGCTGTTGGACATCACCCTGACGGCGCGTGGGCAATCGGCGGGCATGGCGATTCCGATGTGTGGGATTCCTTACCACGCGGCGGAAGGTTATCTGGCGAAGCTGGTCAAGCTAGGCGAATCCGTGGTGATCTGCGAGCAAGTCGGCGACCCGGCCACCAGCAAAGGCCCTGTTGACCGCCAGGTCGTGCGGATCATCACCCCGGGCACGGTCAGTGACGAAGCCTTGCTGGATGAACGCCGGGACAACCTGATCGCTGCGGTGTTGGGCGATGAGCGCCTGTTCGGCCTGGCGGTGCTGGACATCACCAGCGGCAATTTCTCGGTGCTGGAAATCAAGGGCTGGGAAAACCTCCTGGCGGAGCTGGAGCGGGTCAACCCGGTGGAACTGTTGATTCCCGATGATTGGCCCAAAGACCTGCCGGCGGAAAAACGCCGTGGCGTACGTCGTCGGGCGCCGTGGGATTTTGAGCGTGACTCAGCGTTGAAAAGTCTCTGCCAGCAATTCTCCACACAAGACCTCAAGGGCTTTGGTTGCGAGAATCTGACCTTGGCCATTGGCGCCGCCGGTTGCCTGCTGGCTTACGCCAAGGAAACCCAGCGTACCGCCCTGCCCCATTTGCGCAGCCTGCGTCACGAACGCCTGGATGACACGGTGGTGCTGGACGGCGCGAGCCGACGCAACCTGGAGCTGGACACCAACCTGGCCGGCGGGCGCGACAACACCCTGCAATCGGTGGTCGACCGCTGCCAGACCGCCATGGGCAGCCGCCTGCTGACCCGCTGGCTGAACCGTCCGCTGCGGGACCTGACCGTTTTGCTGGCGCGCCAGACCTCCATCACCTGCCTGCTCGACCGCTATCGTTTCGAGCAGTTGCAACCGCAGCTCAAGGAAATCGGCGACATCGAGCGGATCCTCGCCCGTATCGGCTTGCGCAACGCCCGGCCCCGCGATTTGGCGCGCTTGCGCGATGCCCTCGGCGCATTGCCCGAACTTCAGGTGGCAATGACTGACCTCGAAGCGCCGCACCTGCAACAACTGGCGCGCACCACCAGCACCTACCCGGACCTGGCCGCACTGCTGGAAAAAGCCATTATCGACAACCCGCCGGCGGTGATCCGCGACGGTGGCGTGCTGAAAACCGGCTACGACGCCGAACTCGACGAGCTGCAATCGTTGAGCGAAAACGCCGGCCAGTTCCTGATCGACCTCGAAGCTCGGGAAAAGGCCCGAACGGGCCTCGCCAACCTCAAGGTCGGCTACAACCGCATCCACGGTTATTTCATCGAACTGCCAAGCAAGCAGGCCGAGCAAGCCCCAGCCGACTACATTCGCCGCCAGACCCTCAAGGGCGCCGAGCGTTTCATCACCCCGGAACTCAAGGCCTTCGAAGACAAGGCGCTGTCGGCCAAGAGTCGCGCCCTTGCCCGCGAGAAGATGCTCTACGAAGCGTTGCTCGAAGACCTGATCAGCCAGCTCCCACCGTTGCAGGACACCGCCGGCGCACTGGCGGAGCTGGACGTCTTGAGCAACCTGGCCGAGCGCGCACTGAACCTGGACCTCAACTGCCCGCGCTTCGTCAGCGAGCCGTGCATGCGCATCAGCCAGGGACGTCACCCGGTCGTCGAGCAGGTGTTAACCACGCCGTTCGTGGCCAACGACCTGAGCCTGGACGACAACACCCGCATGCTGGTGATCACCGGTCCGAACATGGGCGGTAAATCGACCTACATGCGCCAGACCGCGCTGATCGTGCTGCTGGCACATGTCGGCAGTTTCGTGCCGGCGGCGAGCTGCGAACTGTCCCTGGTGGACCGCATCTTCACCCGGATCGGCTCCAGCGACGACTTGGCCGGCGGGCGTTCGACCTTCATGGTGGAAATGAGCGAAACCGCGAACATCTTGCACAACGCCACCGAGCGCAGTTTGGTGCTGATGGACGAAGTCGGCCGTGGCACCAGCACGTTCGACGGCCTGTCCCTGGCGTGGGCGGCGGCCGAACGCCTGGCCCAGTTGCGGGCCTACACGTTGTTCGCCACGCATTATTTCGAACTGACGGTGTTGCCGGAGAGCCAGCCGCTGGTGGCCAACGTCCACCTCAACGCCACCGAGCACAACGAACGCATCGTGTTCCTGCACCACGTACTGCCGGGCCCGGCCAGCCAGAGCTACGGTTTGGCAGTAGCGCAGCTGGCCGGCGTACCAAGCGACGTCATTACCCGTGCCCGCGAGCACCTGAGTCGCCTGGAAACCACCAGCCTGCCGCACGAAGTACCTCGACCAACCAAAGGCAAACCAGCCGTGCCGCAGCAAAGCGACATGTTCGCCAGCCTGCCGCACCCGGTGCTCGATGAACTGGCCAAGCTTGACCTTGATGACATGACCCCGCGTCGGGCACTGGATTTACTCTATACATTGAAGACACGGATCTAACGCACAAGCTTTCAAGCTGTTAGAATCTCGCGCGGTTTGGGACGCTGCGACCTTATTAGCCTGGGTTTGCAGATTATCGCTCCTAAACCTTGCGACCCCGCCGTGAAGGGGCTTCGCTGCAGCCGCCTGAGGAGAGAATTAGAAATGACCTTCGTCGTCACCGACAACTGCATCAAGTGCAAGTACACCGACTGCGTAGAAGTGTGTCCGGTGGACTGCTTTTACGAAGGGCCGAATTTCCTGGTCATCCACCCGGACGAGTGCATCGACTGCGCCCTGTGTGAACCGGAATGCCCGGCAAATGCCATTTTCTCGGAGGACGAAGTGCCAGCCGGCATGGAAAACTTCATCGAGCTGAACGCCGAACTGGCGGACATCTGGCCGAACATCACCGAGAAGAAAGACGCCCTGCCGGACGCCGAAGAGTGGGATGGCAAGACTGGCAAGATCGCAGATCTGGAACGCTGATTATCCAGCGTTTACTGAAAAGGCCCCTTGCGGGCCTTTTTGCTTTTCCGAGCATGGCAAATCGCGGACAAAAAAAGGGGCGGTTTGACCCGCCCACATTTTTTCCCTAATCCCTTTAATCCTTTTCATCGTCCTGATGAATCGCTCCTGCGATGTCCTTCCTGCCCATCGTCCTTGGTGGGTGTGTCTGTCCGTCGACACAGGACCGATATTAGTATTTTGCCGCGCCAGTGCAATCGGGCTCGTCCGTCCCCTTTCCCGCTGTAACGCCTCAGTCACAAACAATAAATCCTTATAGAACAACGAAATAGAAAAAATCTACGCCCTTGTTAGTCATCTATCCTATCGGCGGGAAACCGAACACTTACGTAACACTAGGCAAAGGCTTACAAGCCGAAACTACAAATTAGGTAGGACTTGAAAAGTTGCCGCCGGAAAACGCAAAAGCCCCGAACCAGTCGGGGCTTTTTCTACTGTGCTTGCGTGAGGTGTTATTGGAACAACGATTCGCTCGACAACCCATTTTTCTCCAGGATCTCCCGGAGGCGCTTGAGGCCTTCGACCTGGATCTGCCTGACCCGCTCCCGAGTCAAACCAATCTCCAGGCCGACGTCTTCAAGCGTGCTGCTCTCATGACCGCGCAAGCCGAAGCGGCGAATGACCACTTCCCGTTGCTTGTCCGTGAGTTCCGAGAGCCACTGGTCGATGCTCTGGGACAGGTCATCATCCTGGAGCAATTCGCACGGGTCGGTCGGACGGTCATCGGTGAGAGTATCGAGCAGGGTCTTGTCCGAATCCGGCCCCAGCGAAACGTCCACCGAGGAAACCCGCTCGTTGAGACCCAGCATGCGCTTGACCTCGCCCACCGGTTTTTCCAGCAGGTTGGCGATTTCTTCGGGCGAAGGTTCATGGTCGAGTTTCTGGGTCAATTCACGAGCGGCCCGCAGGTACACGTTCAGCTCCTTGACCACATGAATCGGCAACCGGATGGTCCGGGTCTGATTCATGATTGCCCGTTCAATGGTCTGGCGAATCCACCAAGTGGCATAGGTCGAGAAACGGAAGCCGCGCTCAGGATCGAATTTCTCGACGGCGCGAATCAGCCCCAGGTTGCCCTCTTCAATCAGGTCCAGCAGCGAAAGCCCACGATTGACGTAACGTCGGGCGATTTTCACCACCAGGCGCAGGTTACTTTCAATCATGCGTTTTCGACCGGCAGGGTCGCCGCTTTGCGACAGGCGCGCAAAATGAACTTCTTCCTCGGGGGAGAGCAGCGGCGAAAAACCGATTTCGTTGAGGTAAAGCTGAGTGGCGTCCAGCGCCCGGGTGTAGTCGATGTACTTATGTTGTTTAAGTGAAGCGGAGTGTTTGGATTTGGCACGAACGGAAGGTGGAGTCGCCCCTTCATCATTCGACATCGAATCCATAGCGATGCCGGTGTCCATCAGGAGCACCTCATCGTCGATGTCAAACTCCGGCACTTCTTTACTGAGAGCCATTGTTATAGTCCTTTGGTGAGTTCGACCTCAAGCTCGAGCGACGCCTTTATCCTTGGCAACGCTGGAGCCTGTTCCCTCTACGTGACGGAACAGGCTGACAACTGAATCAACGACGTGGCAGGAATTGCAGCGGATCTACGGGCTTACCTTGTCGGCGAATCTCAAAATGAAGTTTCACCCGGTCCGTACCCGTCGAGCCCATTTCGGCAATTGTCTGTCCGACCTTGACCTGCTGCCCCTCCCGAACCAACAGCCTGCGGTTGTGACCGTAGGCACTGACGTAGGTATCGCTGTGTTTGATGATCACGAGTTCGCCGTAGCCCCTTAAACCACTCCCGGCGTACACAACCGTGCCATCAGACGCGGCTAAAACAGGCTGTCCCAAATCCCCGGCGATATCAATTCCTTTATTCAAACTACCGTTTGAAGAGAATTTTCCAATGAGAACGCCATTAGAAGGCCACCCCCAGCCGGTCGGGGCGGGGCCTGCCGGAGGCATCGGCGCGGGCGCCGGCTTGTTCGCGACGGACGGTACAGTCGCCGTTGCAGCACCGGCCGGACGACGAATGACCGTGGTTTTGCTCGAGGATGAAGGGGTCGAACCCGACTGCGTGACGACCGCGGTCGGCGTTGAACCGCTGCGACCGTCAAAGCGAATTGTCTGACCCGGATGGATCGTATAAGGCGCAGGAATGTTGTTACGAGCCGCGAGGGCTTTGTAGTCCCAGCCGTAGCGAAAAGCGATGGAAAACAGCGTATCGCCGCGACGGACTACATACTGGCCGGTCGTCACTGTAGGACGTTGTGGCGTCGCATTGTTGCGATCGACCACCCGGACGTTACCCGATGGCGTACTGGAACAACCGACCAGCAAGGTACTCAAGAGAAGGCCAGTCACCAGGCGCTTAAAGCTCGTGATACCCATACGCTGCGCAATGACTGTGAGACTCACCCGCCGCTCCCTTTGTGGTGGCTGAAGAAATGGATAGCTGCCTGTCCAGGCAGACCTGTTGCCCCGTGGCTGACCGATACCGCTCCTTTATAAAGGAAGCGCGAAAGGCCGCCGCACACGTTTGCTCGACGCTGTTGAACGCTGTTTGACAGGCCAGTGCTCGACTGACCGGTGCAGCCGTAAGACACAGCCCATGCCATGGAATTCAGCGCTCGTTTATAAATGCTCAGGCCAACGGTCCATTGAGCAACGGCACAAAACGCACTGCCCCGAGGACGTGTCGCGAAAAACCGTGCTCTTCGCGAACGATCAACATCAGTTGCTGGACTTCGCCCGCGCCTACCGGAATGACCAGGCGCCCGCCGGGTGCGAGTTGATCCAGCAAGGCCTGCGGCACATCCGTGGCAACGGCCGTGACAATGATGCCGTTATAAGGCGCCAGCGCCGGCCAGCCTTCCCAACCATCGCCCCAGCGAAACACCACGTTGCGCAGGTTCAACTCCACCAGGCGTTCCTTGGCGCGATCCTGCAGCACCTTGATGCGCTCCACGGAAAATACCCGTTCCACCAGCTGCGACAATACCGCGGTCTGGTAACCCGACCCCGTGCCGATCTCCAGCACCTTGTCCAACGGCCCCGCCTCAAGCAGCAACTCGCTCATGCGAGCGACCATATAAGGCTGGGAAATGGTCTGGTTGTGGCCGATCGGCAACGCGGTGTCTTCGTAGGCACGATGGGCCAAGGCCTCATCGACGAACAGATGCCGTGGCGTGCGACGGATCACTTCCAGCACCTGGGCGTTGGACAGCCCTTCTTCGTAGAGCCGCTGGATCAGTCGCTCCCGGGTACGCTGGGAGGTCATGCCGATCCCGCGGCGGAGCATATCGTCTTGTTCGCGAGCCATCAGCGCAGCCCCTCCAGCCAGCCATCGAGATGTCGAAAGGCATCGTTGAAGGTCCGATCGAGCTGCAAGGGCGTGATCGAGACATAGCCTTGCATGACCGCATGAAAGTCCGTGCCAGGCCCGCCGTCCTCGGCATCGCCGGCGGCTGCGATCCAGTAGCCGGCCTTGCCGCGCGGGTCGACGACGTGCATCGGTTTGGCGGCGCGGGCGCGATGGCCCAGGCGGGTCAGTTGGATGCCGCGAATATGGTCAAGCGGCAGATTCGGGATGTTCACATTCAGCACCGTGCGCGGCGGCAGGTCCAGCTCGCCATGGGCCTGCACCAGTTTACGGGCGAAGTAGGCGGCGGTGGGCAAGTTATCGACCTGCCGTGAAACAAACGAAAAGGCAAACGAAGTATGGTTCAGGAAACGGCCTTCCAGGGCCGCCGCGACAGTACCGGAATACAGCACGTCATCGCCAAGATTAGCGCCCAGGTTGATACCTGAGACCACCATGTCCGGCTCGCGCTCCAACAGGCCGTTAAGGCCCAGGTGCACACAATCGGTCGGCGTGCCGTTGATACTGATGAAGCCGTTGTCCAGATAGCAGGGGTGCAGCGGACGGTCGAGCGTCAGCGAACTGCTGGCGCCGCTTTTGTCCTGGTCCGGGGCGATGACCACGCACTCGGCAAAATCCGCCAGCGCAGCATAAAGCGCGGCAAGGCCGGGTGCTGTCACCCCGTCGTCGTTAGAAATCAGAATACGCATGGGCTGTCCGTCTGCCCTACCGGCACCAGATCGACGAGTTCGCGCACCAAGACAGTGGCGAAGCATCCGGCCGGCAGGACGAATTCCAATTGCAGAATGTCAGGCGAGGGATAATGCCACGACAGCCCGCCGATGGGCAGTCGCAGGATGCGACGTTCGTGACTCATTCCCGCGTTTATCAACCAGTCTCGCAACGATGCCTCGCTTTCGGCGACGGCCTGCTCAAGCTCGAAGACCGCGCCAGCGGTCGGCGAAGGGCCTTCGCCCCACTGAGGCCCGGTCGGGTGCAGATCGAGGATTGCCAGGCGCGGATCGCTGCATTCAGCTTCGCCCGCCGGGAAGAAACTGCGGCTGTCAGTGAACGACAGCAAATCGCCTACCTGGGCGGTTTGCCAGGTGCCATCGGCCACCCGGGCCGCCAGCACTTTGTTAAATAGAAAGCTACGGGCCGTGGACAGCAGGCGCGAACGCACGTTGCGCTGCTCCGGCAATGCCCCACGAGCAGCCCAGGCACGGGCATCAACGACGTTGCCACCGTCATGGCCAAAGCGCTGGGCGCCGAAATAGTTCGGAATGCCTTGGCGAATAATCTGTTGCAGACGCGCTTCGATAGCCTCTTTGTCGCCCTTGAACTGGGTCAGGCGCAGGGTGAAACCATTGGCCGAATGCGCGCCGCGCTGCAGCTTGCGCCGATGGCGACCGGTCTTGAGAATCTTCAGCGTTTCATTTTCCGCCGCCGACAAATCCGGGTCGGCCTTGCCTGGCAGTTGCACGCTGAACCACTGGCGGGTCAGGGCTTGGCGATCCTTGAGCCCGGCATAGCTGACCGTGCGCAACGGTACCCCGGCAGCCTTGGCAATGCGTCGGGCCGCTTCTTCGGTGTTCAGGCCGCGTTTTTCAACCCAGATCCACAAATGCTCGCCATCGCCACTCAACGGAATATCGAGCACTTCATCGACCTGGAAATCTTCCGCCGTGGCCTTGAGTACCGCGCTGCCCAGCGACTCACCGTAGGCCCGCGGGCCCAATAGTTCGAGTTCGGTCATGGGCGCAGCAACAACGCAACGGAATGGACGGCAATACCTTCTTCGCGACCGACGAAGCCAAGCTTCTCGGTGGTGGTGGCTTTCACGTTCACCTGGTCCAGCTCAACCTGCAGATCCTCGGCAATCCGCAGGCGCATCGCTTCGATGTGTGGCGCCATCTTGGGCGCCTGGGCAACGATCGTGTTGTCGACGTTGCCGATTTTCCAGCCTTTGGCGTGGATCAACGAAACCACGTGACGCAGCAACACGCGGCTGTCGGCGCCCTTGAATTGCGGGTCGGTGTCCGGGAAGTGTTTGCCGATATCGCCCAAGGCGGCCGCGCCAAGCAATGCATCGCTCAGGGCGTGCAGCAAAACGTCACCGTCAGAATGCGCGAGCAGCCCAAAGCCGTGTGCGATACGCACGCCGCCCAGAGTAATGAAGTCGCCTTCAGCGAAACGGTGAACATCGTAGCCGTGGCCAATACGCATAAAAAAACGCCCCGATTTTTGTCAGGGCGTGATTCTACCTGCATTAGCCGTTCAGGGCGCGTGCATGATGTTGCAAGTGTTCATCGATGAAGCTGGCGATGAAAAAGTAGCTGTGGTCATAGCCCGGTTGCAGGCGCAGTTCCAAAGGATGGTCGGCCGCCTTGGCGGCTTGTTGCAAGGCTTCGGGCTTGAGCTGGTTGGCCAGGAAATCGTCACGATCACCCTGATCCACCAGCAGCGGGAGCTTTTCACCGGCCTCGGCGATCAACGCACAGGCATCCCACTCACGCCATTTCGAGCGGTCTTCCCCCAGGTAGCGGGAGAAAGCTTTCTGCCCCCATGGGCAATCCATGGGGTTGTTGATCGGCGAAAACGCCGATACCGAGCGATAACGCCCGGGGTTGCGCAACGCGCAGACCAGCGCGCCATGCCCACCCATGGAGTGACCACTGATGCCACGTTTATCAGACGCCGGGAAATGGGCTTCGACCAGCGCCGGCAATTCCTGCACGACGTAGTCATGCATCCGATAATGCCGCGCCCAAGGATCCTGCGTGGCGTTGACATAAAAGCCCGCGCCGAGCCCGAAGTCCCAGGCGCCATCCGGATCGCCCGGCACGTCGGCGCCACGGGGGCTGGTGTCCGGCGCGACAATGATCAGCCCCAACTCGGCAGCCAAGCGCTGGGCCCCGGCCTTCTGCATGAAGTTTTCGTCGGTGCAGGTCAGTCCGGACAACCAATACAACACGGGCAACTTGCCGCCCTGCTCGGCCTGCGGCGGCAGGTAGACGGCAAACACCATGTCACAACCAAGCACTTCGGAACGGTGTCGGTAACGCTTGTGCCAGCCGCCGAAGCTTTTCTGGCAGGAAATGTTTTCCAGGCTCATGACCGACCTCAGAAATGAATAACGGTACGAATGCTCTTGCCTTCGTGCATCAGGTCAAAGGCCTTGTTGATATCTTCCAGGCCCATGGTGTGGGTAATGAACGTGTCCAGCGGGATCTCGCCTTTCTCGGCCATTTCCACGTAGCTGGGCAACTCGCTGCGACCGCGCACACCACCAAATGCCGAACCGCGCCAGACGCGCCCGGTCACCAACTGGAATGGACGGGTGGCTATTTCCTGCCCGGCCCCGGCCACGCCGATGATCACCGACTCGCCCCAACCTTTATGGCAGCATTCCAGCGCGGCACGCATCAGTTGAACGTTGCCGATGCACTCGAAGGAAAAGTCCACCCCGCCGTCGGTCATATCGACGATGACTTCCTGGATCGGACGGTCGAAGTCTTTCGGGTTGACGCAGTCGGTGGCACCGAGCTGCTTGGCGATTTCGAACTTGGCCGGGTTGATGTCGATGGCGATGATGCGCGAAGCCTTGGCTTTCACGGCGCCAATCACCGCTGACAGGCCGATGCCGCCCAGGCCAAAAATGGCCACGGTGTCACCCGGCTTGACCTTCGCGGTGTTGAGCACCGCGCCGATACCAGTGGTGACGCCACAACCCAGCAGGCAAACCTTTTCCAGCGGCGCTTCTTTTTGAATCTTCGCGACGGAGATTTCCGGCAACACGGTGTACTCGGAGAACGTCGAAGTACCCATGTAGTGGAAAATCGTCTCGCCCTTGTAGGAAAAACGCGAAGTGCCATCCGGCATCAAGCCCTTGCCCTGGGTAGCGCGAATCGCCTGACACAGGTTGGTCTTGCCTGACTTACAGAACTTGCACTGGCCGCACTCCGGGGTGTAGAGCGGAATCACGTGGTCGCCCACCGCTACCGAAGTCACGCCCTCACCGATGGCTTCGACAATCGCGCCGCCTTCGTGGCCGAGAATCGACGGGAAAATCCCCTCCGGATCGGCGCCGGACAAAGTGTAGGCATCAGTATGACAAACACCCGAAGCCACTACGCGCAGCAACACTTCGCCTGCCTTGGGCATGGCGACGTCGACTTCGACGATTTCCAGCGGTTTCTTGGCCTCGAAGGCAACGGCGGCGCGCGACTTGATCATTCGAATACTCCGGTAAATAAAAACGAGACAGGGAGTGTAATCCTCCACCGGACGATGAATAATCCGGCCGAAAGCAAAACATTATTGCTGTATAGGGATAATCCTCAATGTCCGATAGCCGCTGGGAAGGAATCGATGAGTTTGTCGCCGTGGCCGAATGCAGCCAATTCACCGCCGCCGCCGAACGCCTTGGGGTTTCTTCGTCCCATATCAGTCGCCAAATCGTACGGCTTGAAGAGCGTCTTCAAACACGATTGCTCTATCGCAGCACTCGCCGGGTAACACTGACCGAAGCCGGCCAAACCTTCTTGCAGCATTGCCAGCGCCTCCAGGACGGACGCGAAGAAGCATTGCGGGCGGTGGGCGACCTGACCAGCGAACCCAAGGGCATGCTTCGAATGACCTGCGCCGTGGCCTACGGCGAACGGTTCATCGTGCCGTTGGTGACGCGGTTCATGGGGATTTATCCGCAGTTGCGGGTGGACATCGAACTGAGCAACCGGCCACTGGACCTGGTGCACGAAAGCCTGGACCTGGCGATTCGCCTCGGCCGTTTACAGGACTCGCGCCTGGTGGCCACGCGCCTGGCGCCACGGCAAATGTACCTGTGCGCTTCACCGTCCTATCTGGAACGCTACGGCCGGCCCCACAGTTTGTCTGAACTGAGTCGCCACAACTGCCTGATCGGCAGCTCCGACCTCTGGCAGCTAGAACAGAACGGCCGGGAATTTTCGCAGCGGATACAGGGAAACTGGCGTTGCAACAGTGGGCAGGCGGTGTTGGACGCTGCGCTGCAAGGCGTGGGGTTGTGCCAGCTTCCGGATTATTACGTGCTGGAGCACTTGAAAAGCGGTGCGTTGATTTCACTGCTGGAAGCCCATCAGCCTCCCAACACGGCGGTATGGGCGTTGTATCCACAGCAGCGGCATTTGTCGCCGAAGGTGCGCAAGTTGGTGGATTACTTGAAGGAAGGGTTGGCGCAGCGGCCGGAATACCGCGGTTAGGAGCCGGCGGTTTCATGGGTATTGAACCCGTGTGGGCTAGCGGCGATTAGCCCAACGTTGACGCAACCACTCCAGATCTTCCGGCCGGGTGACCTTGATGTTGTCGGCCCGCCCTTCGATCAACCGAGGCGCCTGCCCCGCCCATTCCATGGCGGACGCTTCGTCGGTAATCAGCGCATCCGCCACCAAGCTGTCGGCCAAGGCCCGATGCAGGGCACCGAGGCGGAACATCTGCGGTGTATAGGCTTGCCAGATCACGCTGCGATCAACGGTTTCCAGCACGCGCCCGTGTTTATCGACGCGCTTGAGTGTGTCCCGCGCCGGGACGGCCAGCAGACCGCCGACCGGATCGATCGACAGCTCGCCCAGCAAAGTGTCCAGGTCTTCCCGGGCCAGGTTCGGCCGGGCGGCATCGTGTACCAGCACCCAATCATGATCATCGGCGCCCTGCTCGTGCAGATGCAGCAAGGCATTGAGCACCGAGTCCGAACGTTGCGCGCCTCCGTCTACACGCTGGATGCGCGGGTCGTCGGCACAAGCCAGGGTCGGCCAGTAAGGGTCATCATGGGCAATGCTGACCACCACGCCCTTGACGGTCGGGTGATCGAGGAAACAGCCAAGGCTGTGTTCGAGAATAGTGCGCCCGGCCAGTTGCAGATATTGCTTGGGACGGTCCGCGGCCATTCGGGCGCCAACGCCCGCGGCAGGAATCACGGCCCAGAAGGCCGGTAGACGAATACTCATTGGGCGAGCTGATAGAGGGTTTCGCCCTCCTTGACCATGCCCAACTCATGACGGGCCCGCTCTTCCACGGTCTCCATGCCTTTTTTCAGTTCCATCACTTCGGCGTCCATTACCCGATTGCGCTCCAGCAGTGCTTCGTTTTCAGCGTGCTGATCGGCTATTTGCTGGGTCAGGTCGGCCACTTGCGCCAAGCTGCCGTTACCCACCCACAGGCGGTACTGCAGGCCGGCCAGCAACAAGAGCAAGACAAGGAACAACCAATTGGGACTGCGCATCGAATATCAGGTATCCAGTGAAAAAAGACCGCCATGCCAAACTTTGAAGCGTCTGATAGCACGAAGCCTGGAGAACCCAGGCTTGTGCTTGATAAGGCATCAGATTAGAGGCAAAACCGCCGTCATGGCGACCTTTGCGACAAAATCCGCTGTCTTTTTACCATTTACCGCTTAACCGCGAAACTCGGCGCGACCGTTGTACTTGGCCTTGCCATTCAACTGCTCTTCGATACGCAGCAGTTGGTTGTACTTGGACACGCGGTCGGAACGGCACAGCGAACCGGTCTTGATCTGGCCCGCCGCAGTGCCGACGGCCAGGTCGGCGATGGTCGAATCTTCGGTTTCACCGGAGCGGTGAGAGATCACGGCGGTGTAGCCGGCGGCCTTGGCCATCTGGATGGCTTCCAGGGTTTCGGTCAGGGTGCCGATCTGGTTGAACTTGATCAGGATCGAGTTGGCGATCTTCTTGTCGATGCCTTCTTTCAGGATCTTGGTGTTGGTCACGAACAAGTCGTCACCCACCAGCTGGGTTTTTTCGCCGATCTTGTCGGTGAGGATTTTCCAGCCGGCCCAATCGGACTCGTCCAGACCGTCTTCGATGGAGATGATCGGGTAACGTTCGGTCAGGCCCTTGAGGTAGTCGGCGAAACCTTCGGCGGTGAATACCTGGCCTTCGCCGGACAGGTTGTACTTGCCGTCTTCGTAGAATTCACTGGCGGCGCAGTCCAGGGCCAGGGTCACGTCGGTGCCCAGTTTGTAGCCAGCGTTGGCCACGGCTTCGGAGATCACTTTCAGTGCGTCTTCGTTGGACGCCAGGTTCGGCGCGAAACCGCCTTCGTCGCCCACCGCAGTGCTCAGGCCACGGGCTTTGAGCACTGCCTTGAGGTGATGGAAGATCTCGGTGCCCATGCGCAGGCCTTCGGAGAAGGTCTTGGCGCCGACCGGCTGTACCATGAATTCCTGGATGTCGACGTTGTTATCGGCATGCTCGCCGCCGTTGATGATGTTCATCATCGGCACCGGCATCGAGTAGACGCCCGGCGTACCGTTCAGGTTGGCGATGTGTGCATACAGCGGCAGGTCCTGGTCCTGGGCGGCAGCCTTGGCAGCGGCCAGGGAAACGGCGAGGATCGCGTTGGCGCCCAGGGTGGCTTTGTTTTCAGTACCGTCGAGCTTGATCATGGCCTGATCGAGGGCTTTCTGGTCGGCAGGATCCTTGCCCAGCAACAGGTCGCGGATCGGACCGTTGATGTTGGCGACGGCTTTCAGCACGCCCTTGCCCAGGTAACGGCTCTTGTCGCCATCACGCAGCTCCAGCGCTTCGCGCGAGCCAGTGGAAGCACCGGACGGCGCGCAGGCGCTGCCGATGATGCCGTTGTCGAGAAGCACGTCCGCTTCGACAGTGGGGTTGCCACGGGAGTCGAGAACTTCACGACCTTTGATGTCGACGATTTTTGCCATTGTTGTAAACACTCCAAAGTTGACGAAAACGACGCAGCGAGAGGAAATCTTTTACCGTCGGCGGGCAGAATGCAGCGGGCAGGCTTGCCGACGATAACGCCCGGCCCGCAGGCCAGAGCGTTTATCGAGCGGTACTTTACCGGAGAAAGCCGTATTACGCGGTTTCTATCGTCGGAAAACCCTTGACCAGCTCGTCCAGCGACTTGAGCTGAGACAGGAAAGGTTCCAGCTTGTTCAAGCGCAAGGCACAGGGGCCGTCACACTTGGCGTTGTCCGGATCAGGATGGGCTTCGAGGAACAGGCCCGCCAGGGACTGGCTCATGCCGGCCTTGGCCAGGTCGGTCACCTGGGCGCGACGTCCGCCGGCGGAGTCGGAACGACCGCCGGGCATTTGCAACGCATGGGTCACGTCGAAGAACACCGGATACTCGAACTGCTTCATGATGCCGAAGCCGAGCATGTCCACTACCAGGTTGTTGTAGCCGAAGCTCGAACCACGCTCGCAGAGGATCAACTGGTCGTTCCCGGCTTCTTCGCACTTGCTCAGGATGTGCTTCATTTCCTGGGGCGCGAGGAACTGGGCTTTCTTGATATTGATCACCGCGCCGGTCTTGGCCATCGCCACTACCAAGTCGGTCTGGCGCGACAGGAAGGCCGGCAACTGGATGATGTCGCAGACCTCGGCGACCACCGCAGCCTGGGCCGGCTCGTGGACGTCGGTAATGATCGGCACGCCGAAGGCTTGCTTGACGTCCTGGAAGATCCGCATGCCTTCTTCCAGGCCGGGGCCACGGTAAGAAGTGACCGACGAGCGGTTGGCCTTGTCGAAGCTGGCCTTGAAGACATAAGGGATGCCCAGCTTCTGGGTGACCTTCACGTATTCTTCGCAGACCTGCATCGCCATGTCGCGGCTTTCCAGCACGTTCATGCCGCCGAACAGCACCATGGGCTTGTCGTTGGCAATCTCGATGTCGCCGACGCGGATGATCTTCTGGGCCATGGTCTTATGCCTTTTTCTGGTGTTGAGCCAAAGCGGCTTTCACGAAACCGCTGAACAACGGATGACCGTCGCGCGGTGTCGAGGTGAACTCCGGGTGGAACTGGCAAGCGACAAACCATGGGTGATCCGCCGCCTCGACCACTTCAACCAGCGCGCCGTCACCGGAGCGGCCGGAAATCTTCAGGCCGGCTTCGATCAGTTGCGGCAGCAGGTTGTTGTTCACTTCGTAGCGATGACGATGGCGCTCGACGATCACATCCTTGGCGTAGCAATCGTGCACTTTGGAGCCGGCTTCAAGCAGGCATTCCTGGGCGCCGAGGCGCATGGTGCCGCCCAGGTCCGACGTTTCGGTACGCACTTCCACGGCACCGGTGGCGTCTTCCCACTCGGTGATCAGGCCGACGACCGGGTGGCCGCTGGCACGATCGAACTCGGTGGAGTTGGCGTCCTTCCAGCCCATCACGTTACGGGCAAACTCGATGACCGCCACTTGCATGCCCAGGCAGATGCCCAGGTACGGCACCTTGTTTTCACGAGCGTATTGCACCGCGGTGATCTTGCCTTCTACACCACGCAGGCCAAAGCCGCCGGGCACGAGGATCGCATCGGCGCCTTCGAGCAGGCCGGTGCCCTGGTTCTCGATGTCTTCGGAATCGATGTAGCGCAGGTTGACCTTGGTGCGGTTGCTGATACCGGCGTGGCTCATCGCTTCGATCAGCGACTTGTAGGCGTCAAGCAGTTCCATGTACTTGCCGACCATGGCGATGGTGACTTCGTGCTCAGGGTTGAGCTTGGCATCGACCACGGCCTCCCATTCGGACAGGTCGGCGCTCGCGCACTGCAGACCGAAGCGCTCGACGACAAAGTCGTCCAGGCCTTGGGCGTGCAGGATGCCCGGGATCTTGTAGATGGTGTCGGCGTCTTCGAGGCCGATCACCGCGCGCTCTTCAACGTTGGTGAACTGGGCGATCTTGCGACGCGAGGAAATGTCGATCGGGTGATCGGAGCGGCAGATCAGTACGTCCGGCTGCAGGCCGATGGAGCGCAGTTCCTTGACCGAGTGCTGGGTCGGCTTGGTCTTGGTTTCGCCCGCGGTAGCGATGTACGGCACCAGCGTCAGGTGCATCAGCATCGCGCGCTTGGCGCCGATTTCGAAACGCAGTTGGCGGATAGCCTCGAGGAACGGCTGGGACTCGATGTCGCCCACGGTACCGCCGATCTCGACCATCGCCACGTCGGCGTCGCCGGCACCCTTGATGATGCGGCGCTTGATCTCGTCGGTGATGTGCGGGATGACCTGGATGGTCGCGCCCAGGTAATCACCACGGCGCTCTTTGCGCAGCACGTGCTCGTAGACACGGCCGGTGGTGAAGTTGTTGTTCTGGGTCATGGTCGTGCGGATGAACCGCTCGTAGTGGCCCAGGTCCAGGTCGGTCTCGGCGCCGTCGTGGGTGACGAACACTTCACCGTGCTGGAACGGGCTCATGGTGCCCGGGTCGACGTTGATGTACGGGTCCAGCTTGAGCATGGTGACCTTAAGTCCCCGCGCCTCCAGGATGGCCGCCAATGAAGCCGAGGCAATGCCTTTCCCCAATGAAGAAACAACACCGCCCGTGACGAATATGTAGCGCGTCATGAAAAACCCTAGAAGTCTGCGTTAAAGCGGTCCGAGCCGCCGGGGAAAGCGAAGGAAGGCCGAAGCCCCCGATCACCTGCATTAATCACAGTGCACCTTTCAAAAAAACCGCCGCGTCGGGACAGACCGGAGGTGAAATCACCGGTACGTTGCTCGCTACACATTTTTTGGAATCGCCCAGCAAAGACTGCTTGGTAATCGGCAACTCCTGCAATTCAGGCGAATCCACAGAAGTTGTATCAAGAAGGGAGCGTAGTCTACCGGAAAGCCCCTTTCAGCTCAAACCCAGATCTTGGCTTTCATGGCTGCCAGATCAACTGCCAACCGCGATCAGCACTGCCGTCGAGCCCCGCAAGGCTCGCCACCGCCAGCAATTGCTCGCCACGGTACAGCAGCGGCCATCGACCACGAGCGAACGCCGGCACGCCGCTTTCGTTGAACAAACGCTTGAGGTCACGGTGGCCGCGCCCCGGCAATTGCATGACTTCGCCGCCCTGGCGATAACGGATGCAGAGCGGACCGGCGGGAATCGCGCCGCGCAGCATCACCCGGCCATTGCCCGGCAGCGACAATGGCGAGTCGATCCGAGGCCATTGAATAGGACCCGCGACCGCTCGCAACCAGCGGTCGGATAACCAAAAGATTCGTCCGCCTGAACGGTGCAACTCGCCATCCGCCAATCGCCAGACCGGATGGGCATCTTCCTTTGCATCACGCAACGAATCCCAGCCGGCCCAATGATCGCTGTCGGGAAGCCTCGTCACCGAGGCCAACCAATGGCTCAAGACATTGCGCTGGCGGGCTGGTGACAATGCTTGCAATGGCGCCAGCTCAAGCGATCGCAATCCAAGCCAGTCGAACGCGCCAGGCGTCAGGACTCGCCCCAGATCGATCTGCGCCAGATCGTCCAGCAAACCTTGGGCCTCGCTCAGGTGCGCGGCACTGCGGGCCAGGGTCATCGAAGCCTGGGGCCATTGCTCGGTCAATGCCGGAAAAACTCGCTGGCGCAGGTAGTTGCGCGCGTAGCGATGATCATCGTTGGAAGGGTCCTCGACCCAGCTCAGGCCCTGTTGCGCCGCATAGGTTTGCAGCTCGGCGCGGGACACATCGAGCAACGGCCGCAGCAAATGGCCCTGCCCCAAGGGACGTTGCCTCGGCATTGCCGACAAACCCCTCACCCCCGCTCCGCGCAGCAAGCGAAACAGCAGGGTTTCAGCCTGGTCGTCCCGGTGCTGGGCGGTGAGCAGCACGTCGTTGTCATGCGTCGCCGCGATGAACGCTCCATAACGCGCATCCCGGGCAGCGCGCTCGACGCTGGCGCCGGGACGAACCCGGACACTGACCACCTGCAGCGGCACTCCCAGCGCCTCGCAAACCCGCCGACAATGGTCCGGCCAGGCATCGGCCGCAGCCTGGAGACCGTGATGCACATGGATAGCGCTTAGCGCAGGCAAGGTTTGGTTTTTTGCCAGGGAGACGAGCAGATGCAGCAGGACGGTGGAATCGAGACCACCGGAGAAGGCGATGCGCCAGTTGGCGGCGTCGCGCCAAGGGGCTAGCTGTGCGAGGAGACGGGTTGGCAGATCCACGCCGGGGTTCATAGGATTCAGCCTTGGGACGAGCCCATGTGGGAGCGAGACAGCTCGCCCCACATGGATGCAGCGCTCAGATCAGAGACCGTAGCTCATCAACCGCTCATAGCGACGGGTCAACAGTTCATCGTTGTCGAACTTCTTCAACATCGACAACTGCGAACTCAGCTCGGCGCGGACCAGTGCCGCGGCCGCCGCTGGGTCACGATGGGCGCCGCCCACCGGCTCGCCGATCACTTTGTCGACGATGCCCAGGCCTTTGAGACGCTCGGCGGTGATGCCCATGGCCTCAGCGGCATCCGGCGCTTTCTCGGCGGTTTTCCACAGGATCGAGGCGCAGCCTTCCGGCGAGATCACCGCGTAGGTGGAATATTGCAGCATGTTCAACTGGTCGCAGACGCCAATGGCCAACGCACCGCCGGAACCGCCTTCGCCAATCACGGTGGCGATGATCGGGGTTTTCAGGCGTGCCATGACACGCAGGTTCCAGGCGATCGCTTCGCTCTGGTTGCGCTCTTCGGCGTCGATACCCGGATAGGCGCCCGGCGTGTCGATGAAGGTCAGGATCGGCATCTTGAAGCGCTCGGCCATTTCCATCAGGCGGCAGGCCTTGCGGTAGCCTTCCGGACGCGGCATGCCAAAATTGCGGCGCACTTTCTCGCGTACTTCGCGGCCCTTCTGGTGACCGATGATCATGACCGGCTGGTCGTCCAGGCGAGCGACACCGCCGACAATCGCGGCGTCGTCGGAGAAATGACGGTCGCCGTGGAGCTCATCGAACTCGGTGAAGATGTGTTCAATGTAGTCCAGGGTGTAGGGGCGACGCGGATGACGCGCCAGACGCGCGATCTGCCAGCTGGTCAGCTTGCCGAAGATGTCTTCGGTGAGCGTGCGGCTTTTGTCCTGCAGCCGAGAGATTTCATCGCCGATATTCAGCGAATTGTCGTTACCGACCAAGCGCAACTCTTCAATCTTGGCTTGAAGGTCGGCGATCGGCTGTTCGAAATCTAGAAAATTCGGGTTCATAGGCGTCCGTCTTGGGTCGACGTCCAAGAGAGCTTGGGCCGGCCGGTTGTCTATTCGCGCCCTACCTTAAGGGAGAGGCGCGTTCAGGTCGAGATTAAAAATTCGAGTCGAGGTCAGGGGCGCTCTGGGTTCAAGAGTGGCACCTGGCCGTCAACGGTATTGGAGGAAGACGTTGTCTTTGCCGAACTGGTCACGCAAGGCTTGAATCAACGCATCCGCCGGATCGATCCGCCAGCCCTCGCCGAACTGCAACACGGCCTTGGCGTCGGGGCGCACGTACTCCATGGTGATCGGGCACGCACCGCGATGGCGCTTGAACAACTCGCCCAACCAGCGTAGCTGATCGCCCTTCAAGTCCTGGGTCTGCAACTTCAGGCGCAGGCTTTCGGCGAGGTTGGTACGGGCATCTTCCATGCTCATCACCCGCTTGACCCGCAGCCGCAGGCCACCGGAAAAGTCGTCGTTGCTGACTTCGCCTTCCACCACCACCATCGCGTCGGTCTGCAACAGCGACTGCGCCGAATGAAACGCATCGGCGAACAACGAAGCCTCGATGCGCCCGGAGCGGTCGTCGAGGGTGATGAAGCCCATCTTGTCGCCCTTTTTGTTTTTCATCACCCGCAGGGCAATGATCATACCGGCGACGGTTTGTGTATCGCGAGCGGGCTTGAGGTCGATGATGCGCTGGCGGGCGAAGCGGCGGATCTCGCCTTCGTACTCGTCGATCGGGTGACCGGTCAGGTACAGGCCCAAGGTGTCTTTCTCACCCTTGAGGCGTTCCTTGAGGGTCAGTTCCTTGGCCTTGCGATGGTTGGCGTAGACATCGGCGTCTTCTTCGACGAACAGCCCGCCAAACAGGTCGGCGTGACCGCTGTCGTGGGTGCGCGCCGTTTGCTCGGCGGCCTTGATCGCCTCTTCCATCGCCGCCAGCAACACCGCGCGGTTGCGATCGATATTGGCCTGATAGGCCTTGGGCTCATCCTGGAAGTAAGGGCCCAGGCGGTCCAGCGCGCCACTGCGGATCAAACCGTCAAGGGTGCGCTTGTTGATACGCTTGAGGTCGACCCGCGCGCAGAAATCAAACAGGTCCTTGAACGGCCCGTCCTGGCGCGCCTCGGTGATTGCCTCCACCGGCCCCTCGCCCACGCCCTTGATCGCGCCGAGGCCGTAGATGATCCGGCCCTCGTCGTTCACCGTGAACTTGAACTCCGAAGCGTTCACGTCCGGCGCATCGAGGCGCAGCTTCATGGTCCGCACTTCTTCGATCAAGGTCACGACCTTGTCGGTGTTGTGCATATCCGCCGAGAGTACCGCCGCCATGAACGGCGCCGGGTAATGCGCCTTCAGCCAGGCGGTCTGGTACGACACCAGGCCGTAGGCGGCGGAGTGGGATTTGTTGAAGCCGTAGCCGGCGAATTTTTCCACCAGGTCGAAGATGTTGCCGGCCAGGTCAGGGTCAATGCCGTTGGTCGCGCAACCTTCGATGAAGCCGCCGCGCTGCTTGGCCATCTCCTCGGGTTTTTTCTTACCCATGGCCCGACGCAGCATGTCCGCGCCGCCGAGGGTGTAGCCGGCCATCACCTGGGCAATTTGCATCACCTGTTCCTGGTACAGGATGATGCCATAGGTCGGCGCCAGCACTGGCTTCAAGCCTTCGTACTGATAATCGATGTGCGGGTACGCCAGCTCGGCGCGACCGTGCTTACGGTTGATGAAGTCATCCACCATGCCCGATTGCAGGGGGCCCGGGCGGAACAGGGCCACGAGTGCAATGAGGTCTTCCAGGCAGTCGGGCTTGAGCTTCTTGATCAGCTCCTTCATGCCTCGGGATTCAAGCTGGAACACCGCCGTGGTTTCGGCTTTTTGCAGCAGGCTGTAGGTCGGCTTGTCATCCAGCGGGATGAAGGCAATGTCCAGCGGCGCTTCGCCAACCTTGGCGCGGTCGCGGTTGATGGTCTTGAGCGCCCAGTCGATGATGGTCAGGGTACGCAGGCCGAGGAAGTCGAACTTCACCAGGCCGGCCGCCTCGACGTCATCCTTGTCGAACTGGGTCACCAGGCCATCGCCTTCTTCATCGCAATAAATTGGCGAGAAGTCAGTCAGCTTGGTCGGCGCGATCACCACGCCACCGGCGTGCTTGCCGACGTTACGCACCACGCCTTCAAGCTTGCGGGCCATTTCCCAAATTTCCGCGGCCTCTTCATCGACCTTGATGAAGTCCCGCAGGATCTCTTCCTGCTCGTAGGCCTTTTCCAGGGTCATGCCGACTTCGAACGGAATCATTTTCGACAGGCGATCCGCCAGGCCGTAGGACTTACCCTGCACCCGCGCCACGTCGCGCACCACAGCCTTGGCCGCCATGGAACCGAAGGTGATGATCTGGCTTACGGCGTTGCGGCCGTATTTCTCGGCCACGTAGTCGATTACCCGGTCACGACCATCCATGCAGAAGTCGACGTCGAAGTCGGGCATGGAAACCCGTTCCGGGTTGAGGAAACGTTCGAACAGCAGGTCGTATTCCAGCGGGTCGAGGTCGGTGATCTTCTGCACATAGGCCACCAGCGACCCGGCACCCGAACCCCGGCCTGGACCGACCGGCACACCGTTGCTCTTGGCCCACTGGATAAAGTCCATCACGATCAGGAAGTAACCGGGGAACCCCATCTGGATGATGATATCCAGCTCGAAATTCAACCGGTCGACGTAGACCTGGCGCTTGGCTTCGTAATCTTCGGTGGTGTCCTTGGGCAGCAGGACGCTCAGGCGTTCCTCAAGGCCGTCGAAGGACACTTTGCGAAAATATTCGTCGATGGTCATGCCATCGGGAATCGGGAAGTTGGGCAGGAAGTGCTTGCCCAGCTTCACTTCGATGTTGCAGCGCTTGGCGATCTCGACGGTGTTTTCCAACGCCTCGGGCAAGTCGCTGAACAGCTCGGCCATTTCCTCGGCGCTCTTGAGGTATTGCTGGTCGCTGTAATTCTTCGACCGACGCGGGTCGTCGAGGGCCCGGCCTTCACCGATGCAAACACGGGTTTCGTGGGCTTCGAAATCTTCCTGCTTGATGAACCGCACGTCGTTGGTCGCCACCAGCGGCGCGCCGATCCTGTCGGCCAGGGCCACGGCGGCGTGCAGGTGTTCTTCGTCATTGGGGCGATTGGTGCGCTGAACCTCGATGTAGAAGCGGTCGGGAAACACCGCCATCCAGTCACGGGCCAGGGTCTCGGCTTCCTCGGGGTTGCCACTGAGCAGGGCCAGGCCGATTTCACCCTCCTTGGCCGCTGACAGCATGATCAGCCCTTCACTGGCCTCGGCCACCCACTCGCGCTCGATGATGATCGAGCCGTTGCGCTGGCCATCGATAAAGCCACGGGAGATCAGCTCGGTGAGGTTGCGATAACCCTGGGCGTTCATCACCAACAGGCTGATACGGCTCAGCGGCGCGTCCGGGTCCTTGTTCGACAGCCACAGGTCGGCGCCACAGATCGGCTTGATCCCGGCGCCCATGGCGGCCTTGTAGAACTTGACCAGCGAACACATGTTGTTCTGGTCGGTGACCGCCACGGCAGGCATGTTCATGCCCACCAGGGTCTTGACCAGTGGCTTGATCCGCACCAGACCGTCGACCAGGGAGTATTCAGTGTGCAGGCGTAGATGAACGAATGAAGCCGGCATAGTGATCCTGCGTTAAGTCATGAAAACAACCAGGCCCGGATTGTACCGGGCCTTGGGTAAAACATCAGCCAGCAACCGCGCTGTCCACTCGAACCCGTGGCGAGGGAGCTTGCTCCCGCTGGGCTGCGCAGCAGCCCCTTCTTATGGGCGCTTCGCACCCAAGCGGGAGCAAGCTCCCTCGCCACGATGAATCAGGTGAACCCCTCGCTTTCGATCAAGCCATCACGGGCTTCATAAGCCAGCCGCACCGGGGCGAAGGAGCGTCGATGAATGGGCGTCGGTCCGAGGCGTGCCAGGGCTTCCAGATGAACCGGTGTCGCATAGCCCTTATGGCTGCCAATCCCGTATCCCGGGTAGATCAATTCGAAAGCGGTCATTTCCCGGTCACGGCTGACTTTCGCCAGGATCGAAGCCGCGGCGATGGCCGGCACCTTGCCGTCGCCCTGGATGACCGCTTCGGCGCGCATCGACAGTTTCGGGCAGCGGTTGCCGTCGATCATCGCCAGCCTCGGGGTGATGTGCAGGCCTTGTACCGCACGCTGCATGGCAAGCATGGTGGCGTGCAGGATGTTCAGCTCGTCGATCTCTTCGACCTCGGCCCGGGCGATGCACCAGCTCAGCGCTTTTTCGCAGATTTCGTCGTAGAGCCTTTCACGACGGGCCTCGGTGAGTTTTTTCGAATCATCGAGGCCAATGATCGGCCGGTTCGGGTCGAGAATCACCGCAGCCGTCACCACGGCTCCGCACAACGGGCCACGACCTACCTCGTCGACACCGGCCACCAGCTCGTCGACTTCGGCGACCAGGTTGAAGTCCAGGCCCATCTGCTTCACATGATTCATTGTTTTGCGCCAATCAAGGTCAATACCGCGTCCGCCGCCTGGTTGGAGGCGTCGCGGCGCAAGGTACGGTGAATTTCATCAAAGCCCCGCGTCTGCTCTTCACCGCCATCAATCAACGGCAAAAGCGTATTGGCCAGCGCGTCGGCCGTTGCGTCGTCCTGAAGCAATTCAGGCACCAACAGGCGCTGGGCCAGCAGGTTCGGTAACGAGACGTAAGGGCTCTTGACCATGCGCTTGAGAATCCAGAATGTCAGCGGCGCCAGGCGATAGGCGACCACCATCGGGCGCTTGAATAACAATGCCTCAAGGGTAGCAGTGCCGGAAGCAATCAACACGGCATCGCAGGCCGCTAGCGCCTGATGGGATTGACCGTCGAGTAGCGTCACCGACAAATCGCGCCCGGCCAGCAGTGCTTCAAGCTGGACCCGCCGCTGAGGGCTGGCGCACGGCAAGACGAACCGGACGCCAGGACGCATCGCTTGCAGACGTTCGGCCGCATCGAAGAACAAGCCCCCCAGGCGACTCACCTCGCCGCCCCGGCTGCCGGGCATCAACGCCACCAACGGACCGTCGGGCAGGCCCAACGCCTGGCGCGCCGCCACGCGGTCGGCTTCCAGGGGAATGGTGTCGGCCAGGGTGTGACCGACAAACCGCACGGGCACGCCCTTTTCTTCGTAGAACCTGGCTTCGAACGGCAACAGCGTCAGCATCAGGTCGCAGCCTTCGCGTATCTTCAGCACCCGCTTCTGCCGCCAGGCCCAGACCGACGGGCTGACGTAATGCACAGTCTTGATGCCGGCCTGGCGCAGTTTGAGTTCGATGTTAAGCGTGAAATCCGGCGCGTCGATGCCGATGAACACATCCGGTTTTTCTTCGATCAGGGCCTGGATCAACTTCTTGCGCCGGGCCAGCAACTCACGCAGGCGACCGAGCACCTCCACCAGGCCCATCACCGACAGGCGCTCCATCGGGAAATAGGAGGTCAAGCCCTCGGCCTGCATCAACGGTCCGCCGACCCCGATGAACTCCACCGCGGGATGCTGCGCCTTGAGCGCGCGCATCAGACCGGCGCCCAGAATGTCACCGGAAGCCTCTCCCGCCACCAGTGCAACGCGCACGTTAGCCATGGTCAGCGAGTGATGCCGCGGGTCGAAGACTGGATGGAATCGCGGAAGATCGCGACTTCCGGGTACTGCGCCGAAGCCTCGGCCAGCTCGGCGAGCGCCTGCTCGACGGTAAGGCCCTGGCGATACACGACCTTGTAGGCCCGACGCAGCGCGGTAATTGCCTCTTCGCTGAAACCACGGCGGCGCATGCCTTCGAAGTTCATGCTGCGGGCTTCGGCCGGGTTACCGAACACGGTGACGTAGGCTGGAACGTCCTTGCCGATGGCCGTGCCCATGCCGGAAAAACTGTGGGCGCCGATATGGCAATACTGATGGACCAGGGTAAACCCGGACAGGATCGCCCAATCGTCCACATGCACGTGGCCGGCCAGCGCGGTGTTGTTGACCAGGATGCAATGGTTGCCGATAACGCTGTCATGACCGATGTGGGCATACGCCATGATCAGGTTGTGGTCGCCCAGGGTCGTTTCGGAACGGTCCTGAACGGTGCCACGGTGAATCGTCACGCCTTCGCGGATCACATTGTGATCGCCGATGACCAGACGCGTTTCTTCACCTTTGTACTTGAGATCGGGCGTGTCCTCGCCTACCGACGAAAACTGGTAGATGCGATTGTGCCGGCCGATCCGGGTCGGCCCCTTGAGAATTACGTGGGGGCCGATCACCGTGCCCTCGCCGATTTCCACACCTGCGCCGATGATCGACCAAGGGCCAACCTCGACATCGGCGGCCAGCACGGCCGTCGGATCGATGATTGCGCGAGGGTCAATCAAACTCATAGCTTGCGTTCCGCGCAGATGATTTCAGCGGAGCAGACCGGCTTGCCGTCGACCGAAGCCTGGCACTCGAATTTCCAGATCTGGCGCTTGCAGCTGATGAATTTGGCCTCGAGGATCAACTGATCGCCCGGGGTGACAGGCTGGCGGAAGCGCAGCTTGTCGGAGCCGACAAAATAATAAAGCGTGCCGTCGGCAGGCTTTACGTCGAGCATTTTGAAACCAAGGATCCCGGCAGCCTGGGCCATCGCCTCGATGATCAATACGCCCGGCATGATTGGGTGCGCGGGGAAGTGACCATTGAAGAACGGCTCGTTGATGCTGACATTCTTGTAGGCGCGAATGCGCTTGCCTTCAACATCCAGGTCCACGACCCGATCCACCAGCAGGAACGGGTAACGGTGAGGCAGGTATTCGCGAATCTCGTTGATGTCCATCATTTCGGGGGGAAGCCTATGTAAAGATTGGGAGCGCACGAGTGACGCGCACTCCGCTAGCAAATCAAGATGCCCTAACGGCTGTGCACACTTGATATGGAAATGGTATCAGCCATCTGATGAAGCATTGCCGCCAGGGGTCACGTCCCCTACACGCTTTTCCATCTGTTTCAGGCGCCGCGCGATGTCGTCGAGCTGGCGGATACGCGCCGCGCTCTTGCGCCATTCGGCTGCCGGCTGCATGGCCGTACCGGAAGAATAGGCACCCGGCTCGGTAATCGAGTGGGTAACCATGGTCATGCCGGTCAGGAAAACGTTGTCACAGATATCGATGTGTCCCACCAGCCCTACGCCACCGGCCAACATGCAATGCTTGCCGATCTTGGTGCTGCCGGAGATGCCCACGCAGGCAGCCATGGCGGTGTGGTCACCGACCTGGACGTTGTGGGCGATCTGGATCTGGTTGTCGAGCTTGACGCCATTGCCTATTACGGTATCGGCCAGGGCACCACGGTCAATCGCGGTATTGACGCCGATTTCCACGTCATCGCCAACGGTGACACCGCCGACTTGGGCGATCTTCTGCCAAATGCCTTTCTCGTTGGCGAAACCGAACCCTTCACCGCCCAGCACGGCGCCGGACTGGATCACCACCCGCTTGCCGATGCGCACATCGTGGTACAGGGTCACGCGTGGCGCCAGCCAGCCGCCTTCGCCTATCTCGCTGCGTGCGCCAATGACGCAATGGGCGCCCAGCGTGACGCCGGCACCGATTCGGGCCGCGCTTTCGATGACGACAAAAGGACCGATGCTGGCCGAGGGGTCAACCAGGGCATCCGCCGCGATCACCGCGCTGGGATGAATGCCAGCGGCCGACTTCGGCTTGGGATCGAACAGATGGGAAATGCGCGCATACGCCAGGTACGGATCGGGCACTATCAGCGCATCGCCGGCAAACCCTTCGGCATCGCCAGCCTTGAGCAACAGCGCGGCAGCCCGGCTGTCAGCCAGGTATTTGCGGTATTGAGGATTTGCCAGGAAGCTCAACTGAGCTGGGCCAGCCTCTTGCAAAGTGGCTAGCCCAGTAATTGCCTTCTCCGGGTCGCCACGCAGGGTGGCGCCGAGGAACTCGGCCAATTGGCCGAGCTTGATAGTCGCTGTCATGGATTACTTCAGCTGATTCATGCGCTCGATAACCTGGCGCGTGATGTCGTATTGAGGTTTGACATCGATCACTGCACCACGCTCGAACACCAGGTCAAAACCACCTTTCTTGATGACTTCTTCCACAGCGCTGTCGAGTTTCGGCTTGAGCTGCTTGAGCATTTCACGGTCAGCAACAGCTTTTGCTTCGTTCAGCTCCTTGGACTGGAACTGGAAGTCCCGGGCCTTCTGCTTGAATTCAAGCTCCAGGCGCTCGCGCTCGCCTTGGGCCATCTTGTCACCACCGGCGACCAGACGATCCTGGATACCCTTGGCACTGCTTTCCAGGCCCTTGAGCTTGGTCAGTTGCGGGCCAAATTTTTTCTCCGCATCCACGGCGTATTTCTTCGCCGCGTCGGATTCCAGCAGGGCCATCTGATAATTCAGTACGGCGATCTTCATGTCGGCAAAAGCCGGACCCGCGACCAGTACGGTCGCCAGGAGAACCAATTGAGTCAACTTACGCACGATGTACTCCTACAAAATCCATTGTCGTTATCTTGGGTCAGACGCTTAGAACGTCTGGCCGAGGGAGAATTGGAACACTTGAGTTTCAGCGTCATCCGGTTTCTTGATCGGCATTGCCAACGCGAAGCTCAATGGACCCAGCGCGGTGACCCAGGTCACGCCCACGCCGACTGAGCTGGCCAGGTTGCTCAGGCTGATGTCATTGCACTTGGTATTGGAGCTCGTACCGTTAGCGTTGGTGGTGTCGTCGCAACTGGAGTCGAACACGTTACCCACATCCCAGAATACCGAGGTACGCAGGGAGCGCTGATCCTTGACGAACGGCATCGGGAACAGGATTTCGGCGCCGCCCTGGATGAGCACGTTGCCACCGAACGGCAGTGGATCCTGGTCCGGGTCGGCAATGGTGCCTGGGTTGTTGCCTCGGCTCGGCGTACTGCGCGGGCCCAGGGTGCTGTCCTTGAAGCCACGTACCGAGTTGAAACCACCGGCATAGTAGTTCTCGTAGAACGGCAGGCCGTCAGTCGAACCGTAACCGTCGCCATAACCCAGCTCGGTGTGCAGGCGCATGGTGTAGTTGTCGGTCAACGGCTGGAACAGCTGGCCTCGATAGTCGATCTTGAAGAACGACAGGTCGCTGCCAGGCGTAGTCGTTTCCAGGACCAGGCTCTGGGAACGGCCGCGGGTCGCCAGTACACCTTTGTTCAGGGTCGATTCGGACCAGCCGACAGACGCCTTGAAGTTCAGGTACTTGTCGCCTTCCTTGTTGACGAAATCGAAGATCTCGTCAACGGTATAGCGGCCAGTGCTGATCTCGTCCTGCTGGGCGGTGAGGCCGAATGTAAGGCGCGAAGTCTCGCTGATTGGATAGCCCACGTTGACGCCGGCACCCAAGCTGTCTACTGCATAGCTGGATACATCGGAATCGAGTTCGTCATAGTCGGTGGTGCGATAAAAGGCGTTGTAGCCCAGGCTTACGCCGTCGGCAGTCCAGTAGGGGTCCACGAAGCCGAAGTTGTAGCGGGTCTGGTATTCGCTGCGGGTCAAGCCGATGCTGACCTTGTTACCGGTACCCAGGAAGTTGTTCTGGGTGATCGAACCACCGAGGATCAGGCCCGCACTCTGGGCGAAACCGACGCTGGCGGTGATCGAGCCGGAAGCCTGCTCTTCGACGCTGTAGTTCACATCGACCTGGTCATCGACGCCCGGTACAGCCGGGGTCTCGACGTTGACTTCCTTGAAGAAGCCCAGGCGCTCCAGGCGGGTCTTGGACTGGTCGATCAGGTAGGTCGACGCCCAGCCACCTTCCATCTGGCGCATTTCACGGCGCAGCACTTCGTCCTCGGACTTGGTGTTGCCACGGAAGTTGATGCGGTTGACGTAGGCACGCTTGCCCGGATCCACGGCAAAGGTGATGTCGACGGTATGGTCTTCATCGTGCGGCTGCGGCACGCCGTTGACGTTGGCGAAGGTGTAGCCCTCGTTACCCAGGCGACGGGTGATCAGTTCAGAGGTGGTGGTCATCAGCTTGCGCGAGAACACCTGGCCCTTCTGCACCAGCAACAGCGACTTGACCTGGTCCTCGGGAACCTTCAGGTCACCACTGAGCTTGACGTCACGAACGGTGTATTTCTCGCCTTCGTTGACGTTGACGGTGATGTAGACGTGTTTCTTGTCCGGAGTGATGGACACCTGGGTCGAGGCGATGTCCATGTTGATGTAGCCACGGTCCAGGTAGTAGGAACGCAGGCGCTCCAGGTCACCGGAGAGTTTTTCACGGGCGTACTTGTCATCGTTCTTGAAGAACGACAACCAGTTGGTGGTCTTGAGTTCGAACAGGTCGATCAGGTCTTCATCGGGGAAGACAGTGTTGCCCACCACGTTGATGTGCTGGATGGCCGCAACGGTGCCTTCGTTGATGTTGACCTTCAGGCCGACGCGGTTGCGCGGCTGCGGCACCACTTCGGTGTCGACCGTGGCCGAATAGCGGCCCTGGGCAACGTACTGGCGTTGCAGCTCGTTGCGCACACCTTCGAGGGTGGCGCGCTGGAATATCTCGCCTTCGGCCAGGCCGGATTGCTTGAGGCCTTTCATCAGGTCTTCAGTGGAGATCGCCTTGTTGCCTTCGATCTCGATACTGGCGACCGACGGGCGCTCGACGACCGTGATGACCAGGACATTGCCGTCACGGCCCAGCTGGATATCTTGAAAGAAGCCGGTCTTGAACAGAGCGCGAGTGGATTCCACCAGGCGCCGATCATCCGCTTGCTCGCCGACGTTGAGCGGCAAGGCACCAAAGACGCTACCCGCGGAAACCCGCTGGAGGCCGTTGACGCGAATATCAGAGATAGTGAAGGACTCGGCGTGAACTTCGGCGATCATCAATACGGTGAGAACCGCAGTTAGCAGCAGACGTTTCATGAAGTCCTTTCTTATTCCAACTGGCAATAAACAAACTGCCGCAAAATGCGGCAGATTCGCAATTCAGCGAAGCGTTACAGACGACCCAGATCGTTGACCAAGGCAAGCAACATCACCCCGACCACCAAGCTGATACCGATCTGTATCCCCCAACCTTGCACCCGATCCGACAAGGGACGACCACGCGCCCACTCGATCAGATAAAACAGCAGATGCCCCCCATCCAGTACCGGAATGGGCAGCAAATTCAGAACCCCCAGGCTAATGCTCAGATAAGCAAGGAAATTCAGGAAATCAGCGACGCCCGACTGGGCAGAAGCGCCCGCCACTTTAGCAATGGTTATCGGTCCACTCAAGTTTTTTACCGAGAGCTCGCCGAACAACATTTTCTTGAGCGAGTCTAGGGTCAGGACACTCATGGTCCAAGTACGCCGCGCACCCTCTCCAATGGCCGCGACAGGACCGAAGCTGACCTCGCGGATCATTTCCGCTGGCCACTCGACAGCCTTGACGCCAGCCCCCAGATAACCGGTCGGCGCCTTGCTTTCGCCGCGGGCGGCCAAGTTCACCGGGACGTCGATTGAAGCACCGTCGCGTTCGACACGCAGCACAATCTTGGTATCAGGACGTACACGAACCGAGTCGACTACCTGCTGCCAGTCACTGACCGGCTGGCCATCGAAAGCCAGCAAGCGGTCACCGGCCTTCAAGCCAGCGGCCTGAGCCGGGCCTTTCGGATCAAGTTCAGCCACCAGTGGTGGCAACGCCGGCCGCCATGGGCGAATCCCCAGGGAACGGATCGGGTCTGGTTCGTCGGCACCCTTGAGCCAATTATCGAGCATCAGCTCCCGGGGCAAATCCGCCGTCGATCCCTGCTCACGCACCAGCAGTTGCAACGAACCGCTTTCACCCAGGCGACGTACCAGTTGCAGGTTGACGGCAGCCCAGCCCGAGGTCGGTTCACCATCTATGGCAACGATTTCCTGGCCAGCGCTCAATCCGGCGCGAGCCGCCACGCTGCCCGCCTCGACCGCACCGATAACCGGCCGTACCTGCTCGCTGCCCAACATCGCCAGCGCCCAGAAAAACACCATGGCCAGCAGGAAGTTGGCGATCGGCCCGGCAGCAACGATGGCGATACGCTGACAAACGGTCTTGCGATTGAAGGACTGATCGAGCTGCTCGGCGGGCACTTCGCCCTCACGCTCATCGAGCATCTTGACGTAGCCGCCCAGCGGGATGGCCGCCACGACAAATTCGGTCCCCTGCTTGTCGTGCCAGCGCAGCAACGGCATGCCGAAACCGACGGAAAAACGCAGGACCTTGACGCCACAGCGACGCGCGACCCAGAAATGGCCGAATTCGTGAAAAGTGACCAGCACCCCCAGCGCAACCAGGGTGCCGACAATCATATAGAGCGCGTTCATCTGTTTTCTCCACAATCCTGTCCAGGACAACCCTGGCTAACGTACCGCCGCCTCAACGCCCGTGGCGCCTCAACCACTGACCCGCCAGCTCTCGAGCCCTGGCATCCACGGTGAATACCGCGTCGAGGTCATCGAGTGAAACCACGGCCTGAAGATTCAGGACCTCCTCGATGATACTCGCGATCTCGAGGTAACGGACACGCCCGTCGAGAAACGCCGCGACCGCCACTTCGTTGGCGGCGTTAAGCATGGCCGGTGCACTGTCGCCCGCCTCGGCTGCCTGTCGCGCCAAGCGAAGACACGGGAAGCGCTGCTCATCGGGCGCCTGGAAATCCAGGCGCGCAATGGCGAACAAGTCCAACGGCGCCACGCCCGAATCAATCCGCTCCGGCCAGGCCAGGGCATTGGCGATTGGCGTGCGCATGTCCGGGTTGCCCAACTGTGCCAGCACGGACCCATCGACGTAATCCACGAGGGAGTGAATCACGCTTTGCGGGTGAATCACCACCTCGACCTGGGACGGCCGGGCATCGAACAGCCAGCAGGCCTCGATCAGCTCCAGCCCCTTGTTCATCATGCTGGCCGAATCCACGGAAATCTTGCGCCCCATGGACCAGTTCGGGTGGGCACAGGCCTGCTCGGGCGTAACATGCACCAATTCTTCCAGCGGCGTCTGCCGGAACGGACCGCCAGAGGCTGTCAGAAGAATCCTGCGTACACCCACCACGCCCAGGCCGCGAGAGAAATCCCGCGGCATGCATTGAAAAATCGCATTGTGCTCGCTGTCGATGGGCAACAGCACGGAGCCACTTTTGCGCACCGCCTGCATGAACAGTGCGCCGGACATCACCAGCGCTTCCTTGTTGGCCAACAGGATCTTCTTGCCCGCCTCGACCGCAGCCAGCGTCGGACGCAAGCCCGCAGCGCCGACAATTGCCGCCATAACAGCATCGACCTCCGGATCGGAGGCTACCTGGCACAGGCCCTCCTCCCCCACCAGGACACGCGTCTGCAAACCGGCTGCGCGCAAATCGTCCTGCAGCCCCTGCGCCACGGCTGCCTCGGGCACCACGGCAAACCGCGGCGCGTGGCGTATGCACAGCGCCAGCAATTCACTCAGGCGCGTGAAACCGCTGAGGGCAAACACCTGGTAGCGCTCTGGATGCCGGCCGATGACATCCAGCGTACTGAGACCGATCGAACCAGTGGCACCCAGGACGGTAATCTGCTGGGGACGACTCACGATGCCGCCATCCACAACAGCACTGCAAAGATTGGGATCGCGGCGGTCAGGCTGTCGATACGATCGAGCACGCCACCGTGGCCCGGCAGCAGGTTACTGCTGTCCTTGATCCCGGATTGGCGCTTGAACATGCTTTCGGTCAGGTCGCCGACCACCGACACAAATACAATGATCGCTGCGCCGATCAGGCCCATCAGCAGCTGCGCGACCGTCCAGTCGCGCACGAAGCCGACCACAGCCGTGATCACCAGGCTCAAGGCCAGCCCACCATAGACACCTTCCCAGCTCTTGCCAGGACTGACCTTTGGCGCCAGCTTGCGCTTGCCAAAAGCACGACCGGAGAAATAAGCACCGACATCAGCCCCCCAGACCAGCACCATCACCGCCATGATCTGCCAGTTGCCCAGCGGCCCCTGCTTGATCCAGATCAGCCCCTGCCAGGCCGGCAGCAGGATCAAGAGACCAATCATCAGCTTGGTAGCGGCATTGGACCAGTGATGAGTGGTACGCGGATAGGTCAACACCAGGAAGGTCGCCGTCGCCCACCACAGCACTGCCGCCCCCAGCACCCACGGCGCGATGCCGGGCACCAGGTACATGACGAACAACATGGCGGCGACCGCCACCGCATAGGTCACGCGCGCCGACTGCCCGGCAAAACCTGCCAGCCGCGCCCATTCCCACGCACCCAGCGTCACGACCAGCCCGATGAACAGGGCAAAGCCCGCCCCTTCGAGCAGGAAAAAACCACCCAAGGCGATGGGCAACAGGATCAGGGCAGTGATGATTCGTTGTTTTAGCATTAAACCCGGGCTCCAGCTTCGATCTGCTCGCTCGTTTTACCGAAACGACGCTGACGGGAAGCGAAATCGGCCAGTGCGATGCGCATGGCTTCGTGTTTGAAGTCCGGCCAGAACAGGTCGGAGAAGTACAGCTCGGCGTAAGCCAGCTGCCAGAGCAGGAAATTGCTGATGCGGTGTTCGCCACCGGTGCGGATACACAAATCCGGCAACGGCAGGTCACCGGTCGCCAGGCAGGCCTGCAACAGCCCGGGGGTGATGTCTTCGGGCCGCAGGTGACCGGCCTGGACTTCACGCGCCAGTCGCTGGGCCGCCTGGGCGATGTCCCACTGGCCGCCATAATTGGCAGCAATTTGCAGCACAAAACGATCGGCGCCAGCCGTGGCAGCCTCAGCCTCACGCATTGCGGCTTGCAGCTCAGGATGGAAACGCGAGCGATCACCAATGATCCGCAGGCAGATCCTGTTCTCGTCCAATCGCTTGGCTTCGCGCCGCAGGGCCTTGAGGAACAGGTCCATCAAGGCACTGACTTCATCGGCGGGACGCTGCCAGTTCTCGCTGGAGAAGGCGAACAGAGTGAGCACCTCGACCCCAGCCTCGGCGCACACTTCGATAACAGCACGAACCGCATCGACCCCCGCCTTGTGCCCGGCAACGCCAGGCATAAAGCGTTTCTTGGCCCAGCGGTTATTGCCGTCCATGATGATCGCCACATGGCGCGGTACCGCGAACGGCACGGCCTGCTTGGTCTTTTCCATTAAAGCGAGACCCTTATACGGCCATCAGGTCTTTTTCTTTCTCGTCCGTGGCCTTGGTGATCTGGGCCTCGGATTCTTTTGTCAGCTTATCGATATCAGCGATGGCACGACGCTCTTCGTCTTCACTGATTTCCTTATCCTTGACCAGCTTCTTCAGTTCACCCAACGCGTCACGACGGATATTGCGCACGGCAACACGCGCGTCTTCCGCTGCGCTACGAGCCTGTTTGGTGAAGCCTTTGCGCGTTTCCTCGGTGAGGGCCGGCATCGGGATCAGCAGCAGCTCACCCAGGTTGGTTGGGTTGAGATTCAGACCGGCGCTCTGGATCGCCTTGTCTACAGCAGCGAGCATGTTGCGCTCGAAAGCCACGACCTGCAGGGTGCGCGAATCTTTCACGGTGACGTTGGCGACGCCGCTCAGCGGTGTGTCAGTGCCGTAGTAAGGCACCATGACGCTACCGAGGATGCTCGGGTGAGCCTTGCCGGTACGAATCTGGCCGAATGCGTGGCTCAGAGACTCCAAGGACTTCTTCATGCGCTCTTCAGCGTCTTTCTTGATTTCATTGATCATTGCTTGCCTTCCTCGATCAGTGTTCCTTCGGCGCCGCCATGTACGATATTGAGCAGGGCGCCAGGCTTGTTCATGTTGAAAACCCGCAGCGGCATCTTGTGGTCGCGGCACAGGCAGATGGCGGTCAGATCCATTACACCCAGCTTGCGATCCAGCACTTCATCGTAGGTCAGATGATCGAACTTCTCGGCATGCGGGTCTTTGAATGGGTCAGCGGTATACACGCCGTCCACTTTGGTTGCCTTGAGCACGACATCGGCGTCGATCTCGATCGCTCGCAGGCAAGCGGCCGAATCCGTGGTGAAAAACGGATTGCCGGTACCGGCGGCAAAAATCACCACTTCCTTGGAATTGAGGTGGCGCATGGCTTTGCGGCGATCATAGTGATCGGTCACGCCAACCATGGAAATGGCCGACATCACGATGGCCGAGATATTGGCACGCTCCAGCGCGTCGCGCATAGCCAAGGCGTTCATCACAGTGGCCAGCATGCCCATGTGATCGCCCGTGACCCGATCCATGCCCGCCGCGCTCAACGCCGCGCCACGGAACAGGTTGCCGCCGCCGATGACCAGGCCGACCTGAACGCCGATCCCGACCAACTGCCCGACTTCCAGCGCCATGCGATCCAGCACCTTCGGATCGATCCCGAACTCTTCCGAGCCCATCAGGGCCTCGCCGCTAAGCTTGAGTAGAATGCGTTTATAGCGAGCCTGATAACCACTGCCCTGCTGAGCCATTGCGAATCTCTCCTGCGGCGTATTTTCGAAAATTCTTTGAGGCTGTTTGCAGCCTGCCTTCACTCTAGCTTGGCGCTGAAACCGCGCCATCGGAACACGGCTTTGTAAGCCAGTTCCGGCGGGAAACCAATATAAATCGGCATCCCCATCCGAAAAGAGGCTGCGCGCGTGAGCGGGCAGCCTCTTCTGGGCGACAGTCGTGAAACCGTCTTATTGCTTGCTGGCAGCCAACTGAGCAGCGACTTCTTCAGCGAAGTTGTCTACTGGCTTCTCGATGCCTTCGCCGACTTTGAAGTAGGTGAAGGAAACGATTTCAGCGCCGCCCTTCTTGGCCAGTTCGCCGACCTTGATTTCAGGGTTCTTGACGAACGCCTGCTCAACCAGGCTGGCTTCAGCCAGGAACTTGGTGATGCGACCGGCAACCATTTTCTCAACGATTTCGGCTGGCTTGCCTTTGATCTTGTCTTCGTTGAGCTGCATGAACACGGCTTTCTCGCGTTCGATGGCGTCAGCGGAAACTTCCGACGGCAGCAGGAACTCAGGGTTGCTGGCAGCGACGTGCATCGCGATGTCCTTGGCCAGCTCGACGTTGCCGCCTTTGAGGGCCACGACTACGCCGATCTTGTTGCCGTGCAGGTAAGAACCGACAACATCGCCTTCAACGCGAACCAGGCGACGAATGTTGACGTTCTCGCCTACTTTGGCAACCAGGGCTTCACGAGCCGATTCCTGAGCGGCGATCAGCGGAGCTGCGTCGGTCAGTTTGTCGGCAAATGCTTTTTCGACGCTGGCGGCAACGAATGCCTTGAAGTCGTCTTGCAGGGCCAGGAAGTCGGTCTGCGAGTTGACTTCAATGATAACGGCGGCCTTGCCGTCGTCCTTGATGCCGATCGCGCCTTCAGCGGCAATGTTGCCGGCTTTCTTGGCAGCCTTGATGGCGCCCGAAGCACGCATGTCATCAATGGCTTTTTCGATGTCGCCGCCAGCCTTGGTCAAGGCTTTCTTGCAGTCCATCATGCCTTCGCCGGTACGCTCGCGCAGTTCTTTGACCAACGCTGCAGTAATCTCTGCCATTTCAAAATCCTCTTGGATAGGTTTTCAACCATTCCACCCGACCGAACGGGCGATCAATTCTTCCTGAAACACCCTTTGTTAGCCGCTGCACGTTACAGATGCTGTAGCTGCGCTGCCTACAAATGGTTTTCGAGGTGGCAAAAAGGGGGCCAAGCCCCCTTTTTGCTTACTGAGTCAACGCCAGGGCGTCAATTACTCAGCGGCTGCTGCCGGAGCTTCTTCAGCGAAGACTTCGGTGCCGCCATTTACATTGTTGCGACCACGGATGACAGCGTCAGCCATCGCACCCATGTACAGCTGGATGGCGCGAATGGCGTCATCGTTGCCTGGGATGATGTAGTCAACGCCTTCCGGGCTGCTGTTGGTATCGACAACGCCGATGACCGGGATACCCAGCTTGTTGGCTTCGGTGATCGCGATGCGCTCGTGGTCAACGTCGATCACGAACAGTGCGTCAGGCAGACCGCCCATGTCCTTGATACCGCCCAGGGAGCGGTCCAGCTTCTCAAGATCGCGAGTGCGCATCAGCGCTTCTTTCTTGGTCAGCTTGGCGAAAGTACCGTCTTCGGACTGGACTTCAAGGTCACGCAGACGCTTGATGGAAGCGCGAATGGTCTTGAAGTTGGTCAGCATGCCGCCCAACCAGCGGTGATCGACGTACGGCGAACCGCAACGTGCTGCTTCTTCAGCAACGATCTTGCCAGCGGAACGCTTGGTGCCGACGAACAGAATCTTGTTTTTGCCCTGGGCCAGGCGCTCTACGAAGGTCAGTGCTTCGTTGAACATCGGCAGGGTTTTTTCAAGGTTGATGATGTGGATCTTGTTGCGCGCGCCGAAAATGTACTTACCCATTTTCGGGTTCCAGTAACGGGTCTGGTGACCGAAGTGCACACCGGCCTTCAGCATATCGCGCATGTTGACTTGGGACATGATAGTTCCTTGATAAGTCGGGTTTGGCCTCCACGTATCCCAATGACCAACCAGCGGCTGAATAAGCCGAAGGCACCCAGGCCATCGTGTCGACACGTGTGTGGATTTAAGCTCACGGGGTCATCCCCGGAAAGCGGCGCATTTTATACCACAGCAAGGATGAAAACGAAACCCGGATTCTGAAAACCCGGCGAAGCGCCCTCATGCAGCCCATTCATTGACTGTGGCGACAGCCCCTTATAGAGAGAAGCGATGCACGCGGGCGCGGATTTGCGCCGAGCGTCTGTTAGAATCGCCTCTTTCAGGGCCGCACCGACCATCATCCGCCGCCCATTTCGTTTTGAACAGCGCCGTCGGGCGCAGAGAGAGCCTGTATGACCGTTACCCTCAAGACTCCCGAGGACATCGCAAAAATGCGTGTCGCCGGCAAGCTCGCCGCCGAAGTGCTGGAAATGATCGCCGACTACGTCAAGCCGGGCGTGACCACCGAAGAGCTGGACCGCATCTGCCACGACTATATCGTCAACGAGCAGAAAGCCATCCCGGCGCCGCTCAACTACAAAGGCTTCCCCAAGTCGATCTGCACCTCGATCAACCACGTGGTCTGCCACGGCATCCCCAACGAAAAACCGTTGAAGGATGGCGACACCCTGAACATCGACGTCACCGTCATCAAGGATGGCTACCACGGCGATACCAGCCGCATGTTCCATGTCGGCAACGTTCCGGAGTGGGCCCAGCGTCTGTCGAAGGTCACCCAGGAATGCATGTACATGGCCATTGAACTGGTGAAACCGGGCTGCCGCCTTGGTGACATCGGCGAAGTGATCCAGAAGCACGCGCAGAAGAACGGTTTCTCGGTGGTGCGCGAATTCTGCGGCCACGGCATTGGCAAGGTGTTCCACGAAGAACCGCAGATCCTGCACTACGGCCGCGCCGGCACCGGCATGGAACTGCAGGCGGGCATGACCTTCACCATCGAGCCGATGATCAACCAGGGTCGCGCCGACACCAAGGTATTGGGCGACGGCTGGACTGCCATCACCAAGGACCGCAAGCTGTCGGCCCAGTGGGAACACACGTTGCTGGTGACCGAGACCGGCTACGAGATCTTTACCCTGCGCAGCGATGACACCATTGCTCGCGTTTCCGCCTGATCCGCGCCCAGCCTATAGCTATAGATAGATAGAAAGGAAAGCCATTCGATGCCGCAGGTGGATCCCGAACTCTTCGACCGCGGCCAGTTCCAGGCTGAACTGGCCCTGAAGGCAAGCCCCATATCGGCGTTCAAGAAAGCGATCCGCCAGGCCCGCGAAGTGCTCGACCAGCGCTTTCGCAGCGGCAGGGATATTCGCCGGCTGATCGAGGATCGCGCCTGGTTCGTCGATAACATCCTGCAAAAGGCCTGGGAACAGTTCAACTGGAGCGAGGATGCCGACATTGCCCTGGTCGCGGTGGGCGGCTACGGGCGTGGCGAACTGCACCCCTACTCGGATATCGACTTGCTGATCCTGCTGGACAGCGCCGACCATGAAATCTTCCGCGACTCCATCGAGCGTTTCCTGACGCTGCTGTGGGACATCGGCCTGGAGGTCGGCCAAAGCGTGCGTTCGGTGCAGGAATGCGCCGACGAGGCTCGCGCCGACCTCACCGTGATCACCAACCTGATGGAAAGTCGCACCATCGCCGGCCCCGAGCGGCTGCGCCAGCGCATGCTCGATGTCACCAGCACGGCGCACATGTGGCCGAGCAAGGATTTCTTCCTGGCCAAGCACGCCGAGCAGAAGGCCCGCCACCACAAGTACAACGACACCGAATACAACCTGGAACCCAACGTCAAGGGCTCACCGGGCGGGCTGCGGGACATCCAGACGATCCTGTGGGTCGCCCGCCGCCAGTACGGCACGCTGAACCTGCGGGCCCTTGCCGGGGAAGGCTTCTTGGTGGAGAGCGAAAACGCCTTGCTGGCCTCGTCCCAGGAATTCTTGTGGAAGGTCCGGTATGCGCTGCACATGCTCGCCGGACGCTCCGAGGACCGCCTGCTGTTCGATCATCAGCGATCCATCGCTGGCCTGCTGGGTTTCGAGGGGCAGGATGCCAAGCAGTCCATCGAAAACTTCATGCAACAGTACTACCGCGTGGTGATGAGCATCGCCCAACTCAGCGAGCTGATCATCCAGCACTTCGAGGAAGTCATCCTCGCGCCCGAAGACGAAGAGCCACCGCAGCCGATCAACTCACGTTTCCAGTTGCACGACGGCTACATCGAAGCGCGCAACCCCAATGTGTTCCGCCGCACGCCCTTTGCCATGCTCGAAATCTTCGTGCTCATGGCCCAGCAGCCGGAAATCAAGGGTGTGCGCGCCGACACCATCCGCCTGCTGCGGGAAAACCGTCACCTGATCGACGACGACTTCCGCCACGATATTCGCAACACCAGCCTGTTCATCGAGCTGTTCAAGTGCAAGATCGGCGTGCACCGCAACCTGCGGCGGATGAACCGCTACGGGATCCTCGGGCGTTACCTGCCAGAATTCGGCTTCATTGTTGGGCAGATGCAGCACGACCTGTTCCACATCTATACGGTCGACGCCCACACGCTGAACCTGATCAAGCACCTGCGCAAGCTGCAGTACACCCAGGTGTCGGAGAAATTCCCGCTGGCCAGCAAGCTCATGGCCAAGTTGCCCAAGCCCGAGCTGATCTACATGGCAGGGCTGTATCACGACATCGGTAAAGGTCGCCAAGGCGACCATTCCGAAATCGGCGCGGTGGATGCCGAAGCCTTCTGCCAGCGGCATCAGCTGCCGGTATGGGACAGCCGGTTGATCGTCTGGCTGGTACAGAACCACTTGGTGATGTCGACCACCGCCCAGCGCAAGGATTTGTCCGACCCGCAGGTGATCCATGACTTCGCCCAGATCGTCGGCGATGAAACCCGCCTGGATTACCTCTACGTGCTGACCGTGGCCGACATCAACGCCACCAACCCGAGCCTGTGGAATTCCTGGCGCGCCAGCCTGCTGCGCCAGCTCTACACCGAGACCAAGCGTGCCTTGCGCCGCGGCCTGGAAAACCCGGTGGACCGCGAAGAGCAGATCCGTCGCACCCAAAGCGCGGCGCTGGACATCCTGGTGCGCGGCGGCACCGACCCAGACGACGTCGAGCAGCTCTGGTCGCAACTGGGCGATGACTATTTCCTGCGCCATACCGCCGGCGACGTGGCCTGGCACAGCGACGCGATTCTCCAGCAACCGGCCGATGGCGGGCCGCTGGTGTTGATCAAGGAAACCACCCAGCGCGAGTTCGAGGGCGGCACGCAGATATTCATCTATGCCCCGGACCAGCACGACTTCTTCGCCGTGACCGTGGCCGCAATGGACCAGCTCAACCTCAACATTCATGACGCCCGGGTCATCACGTCCAGCAGCCAGTTCACCCTCGACACCTACATCGTGCTCGACACCGACGGCGACTCGATCGGCGATAACCCGGCGCGGGTCAAGCAGATTCGCGACGGCCTCACCGAAGCCCTGCGCAACCCGGCGGACTACCCGACCATCATCCAGCGCCGGGTGCCGCGCCAGCTCAAGCACTTCGCCTTCGCGCCTCTGGTGACGATCCACAACGATGCCCAGCGCCAGGTCACGGTACTGGAACTCAGTGCTCCGGACCGGCCGGGCCTGTTGGCGCGGGTTGGCCATATCTTCCTGGAGTTCGACCTGTCACTGCAGAACGCCAAGATCGCAACGCTCGGCGAGCGGGTGGAAGACGTTTTCTTTATCACCGACGCTCACAACCAGCCGCTGTCCGATCCGCAGTTGTGCAGCCGCTTGCAGGAAGCGATCGTCCGGCACTTGAGCGTCAACCAGGAACCCGACATCAACCTGACGCGCATCAGCATCTGATTGCGTCATGATTCAGCCGTTTTGAGAGATTGCGCAACGATGAACAACGCCCTGAACCAGCTCCAGCCCTACCCGTTCGAAAAATTGCGCGCCCTGCTCGGCAGCGTCACGCCCAACCCGGACAAGCGCCCGATCGCGTTGTCCATCGGCGAGCCCAAGCATCGTTCGCCGAGCTTCGTGGCTGAGGCCCTGGCCAGCAATCTGGAAAAGATGGCCGTGTACCCGACCACCCTCGGCATCCCGGAACTGCGTGAAGCCATCACCGGCTGGTGCGAGCGCCGCTTCAACGTGCCGAACGGCTGGCTCGACCCGGCGCGCCACGTACTGCCGGTCAACGGCACCCGCGAGGCGCTGTTCGCCTTCACCCAGACCGTGGTCAACCGGGCCGACGATGCCCTGGTGGTGAGTCCGAACCCCTTCTATCAAATCTATGAAGGCGCGGCGTTCCTGGCCGGGGCCAAGCCGCACTACCTGCCGTGCCTGGACGAGAACGGCTTCAACCCGGATTTCGACGCCGTATCGCCAGACATCTGGAAACGCTGCCAGATCCTGTTCCTGTGCTCCCCGGGCAACCCGACCGGCGCGTTGATCCCGGTGGATGTGCTGAAGAAACTCATTGCCCTGGCTGACGAATACGACTTCGTCATCGCCTCGGACGAGTGCTACAGCGAACTCTACTTCGACGAACAAACCCCGCCGCCGGGGCTGCTCACGGCTTGCGTTGAACTCGGGCGTAAGGACTTCAAGCGCTGCGTGGTGTTCCACAGCCTGTCCAAACGCTCCAACCTGCCCGGCCTGCGCTCCGGCTTCGTGGCCGGCGATGCGGACATCCTCAAGGGCTTCCTGCTGTACCGCACCTACCACGGCTGCGCCATGCCGGTTCAAACCCAACTGGCGAGCATCGCCGCGTGGAACGACGAAGTGCACGTACGCGCCAACCGCGTGCTGTACCGGGAAAAGTTCGACGCGGTGCTGGAAATCCTCAGCCCTGTGCTGGACGTGCAACGCCCCGACGGCAGCTTCTACCTGTGGCCGAACGTAGCGGGCGACGACGCAGCGTTCTGCCGTGACCTGTTCGAACAGGAACACGTGACCGTCGTGCCGGGTTCGTACCTGTCCCGCGATGTCGACGGCGTCAACCCAGGCGCCGGCCGCGTGCGCATGGCCCTGGTCGCGCCATTGGCTGAATGCGTGGAAGCGGCGGAGCGAATTCGGGCGTTCATCCAGCGTCGGGGTTAATCACCCCATTGATCGTTCCCACGCTCTGCGTGGGAATTCATCCCGTGACGCTCTGCGTCACATCCCCGAAGCGGAACGCGGAGCGTCCCTGGCGGCATTCCCACGCAGAGCGTGGGAACGATCAAACACCACAAATCCCCTGTGGGCGCGAACTTGCTCGCGATCAGGCCGGCACTTATTGCATCAAGTCCGAAGTTCTACCCGGTCCAGGCACTTGTTCGCCAACAACATCCCCAACTCAATCATCTGCGCCACCCCCAATGCTACATGTCGTCGCGAGCCGTCCTGATCGAAGGCAAGGTCATTGAGCATCGCATTGGCCGAAGCCAGGGTTTCGCTGAGGTTGGCGAGCAACACTTCGGTGTCGATACCGTCAGCCACAGTGAATAACTGTACCGAGGGTTTGGGGTCTGACTTGCTGTCGTCATCAGGCTTGAGATATTGATCCAACACACGATCGGCTGCCTCTTGCAGCTTTTCGGGGGCATAGTCACCGTAGGGGAAAGTGGAGGCTGGCTTTGGTGCGTTTTGAGTCTCTTTCTTGTCCATCAAAATTGCTCCCTAGAGCTGAAGTATGTAAAGCCCCGCGCTTGGATAGCGCAGAAGCCCGTGCTCCTAGAGGTGTTGTTCGGATTCTCACGTCCGGTCGCTGAATTGGCAGCGACACCCAGAGGCTAGAGCCCTCGCTTCCGACGGGCAACCTTAAAAACTTGTCGGAAACTTCGGCGCGTCTGACAGACCACAATCGCTTGCTCAGACAAGAAAAGAAATAAAACGCGCCCCCCTAAAGCAAGCCATTGATTTTACGGGTTTAACACTTCAACAAATCTCATGCAGCCCTGTTTCAAGAATCAAGCTGGTTTGAATTCGCTAATACCAGCAGCCATGATCGCCCCCGTCACCAGCGAAAGCTGGCAGGAGTCTGGGTCCCTCTCCGGGTTGACCCAGCCACGCAGACGGGGCAAAGCAACCTCAGCTGCGTGTCGATTGAAACCGCCTTCGGGTGGCTTTGCTTTCTATGAGAACGAGGCACACCGGGCTTTGTTGCGCCTGAAATGCCGAAGATCCGCAAAGTGGTGGTGATCTATCCTGTGGCGAGGGGATTTATCCCCGCTGGGCTGCGAAGCAGCCCTCAAAGCTAACAACGCGCTGTGTCAGACAGCTTGAATTGACTGCTTTGGGACTGCTGCGCAGTCCAACGGGGATAAATCCCCTCGCCACAATTAGCTTTGCGCCATGGCTGCTATTTCCCCAACCCCAAATTCGCCTCCGCCAAATCCAACTCCCCCAACACCTCTCGCAATACATCATCGCCAATCTGGTGTTCACGACTGAGGCGATACAACTCCAGTCGCTGCGCCCGATAGGCTTTCAAGCGCAGCCGGCGTTCCAGCAGGTCCATTTCGAACGCCAGTGCCTGGGCTTCGGCGGAGTCGTTGAAGACGTCGAGCTGGTGACGATATTCGGACATCAGCCGTGCCTTGACCTCAGTCGCCAGTGCCGCCTGGGCCGCATCCGGTGTGCTGGTCGCTTCGGTCGGCTCCTCCACTTCCAGCGCATGGATCGCCGCTTCAGCGGTTTTGCGCCAGGCCTCGCGAACTTCGTTGCGACGCTTGTCATCGGGACTTTTCTCGATACCTCGCAGCAGCAATGGCAAGGCGATGCAGGCCGCAATCAGCGACAACAGAATCACCCCGGCGGCAATGAAGATCAGCAAGTCGCGCTCCGGGAATTCAACACCGGCGCTTAACAACAACGGCACCGACAACACACCCGCCAACGTCACCGCCCCGCGCACCCCGCCAAATGTCAGCAGCCAGCAAGAACGCGTGGTCGGCACCAGGGTCAACTCGCCCTTGCCGCGCCAGCGCCGCAGTAGCCCAGACAAGCGCCAGATGCTTTGCACCCAGACAAACCGCAACACCAGCAACACCAAAAAAATCGCCACCACCTCCAGGCAGCGGTAGACCAGCGTTGGCCACAGCGTCGTCTCGTGGCTGGTCACCGCCTTGATGATGTCCGGCAGTTGCAGGCCCAGCAGCAGGAAGATCAAGCCATTGAAGGCAAATTCCAGCAGCGACCAAACGCTGCGATTGAGCAGCCGCGTGCCGGTCTGGCGCGGCAGCAGGTCGAGCCAGCTCTGCATCATCCCCGCCGCCACCGCCGAGAGAATGCCCGACGCGCCCAAGCGTTCAGCCAGCACATAGGCGGCAAACGGCAGCAGCAACATGAACACCACATGGGTGGCCGGATCGTCCCAGCCTCGGGCAATCATCCACGCCCGCAAGCGGCCCACCAGCCAGCTCAAAGCCACGCCGACCAACAGGCCGCCGACCGCCACCAGGACAAAGGCCAGGCTCGCACCCGCCAGGGAAAACACGCCGGTGATCGCCGCCGCCAGGGCGAACTTGAAGGTCACCAGGCCCGACGCGTCGTTCATTAGCGCCTCGCCTTGGAGCATGTGCATCAACGGCGCGGGCAGACGGTCCCGGGCAATCGCCGAGACCGCCACGGCGTCGGTCGGCGACAGCACCGCGGCCAGGGCAAAGGCCACTGGCAACGGGATACTCGGCAACAGCCAATGAATGAAATAGCCGGCGCCCACCACCGTGAACAACACCAGCCCCACCGCCAGCGTCAGGATCGGCCCACGCAGGCGCCAGAGCTCGCGCTTGGGCATGCGCCAACCGTCGGAGAACAGCAGCGGCGGAAGAAAGAGAAAGAGGAACAACTCAGGATCGAGGGCCACGTGCAAGCCCAGGGACGGCCAGGCCAGCAAGGCGCCGGCGGCGATCTGCACCAGAGGCAACGGCAACGGGATCAACCGTCCGATCAGGCGAGACACGCCTACCAGCATCAACAGGATCAGGACGGTATAAGCGCTTTGCATGACGGTTTTCCACTTGCGGCGACACACATCCGGCAACAGCTTGCCGATGAAGTGCCATATTAACCGCCTAACATTAGCTTGGCCGTTACACCTATGTCGCAGGCCGCCCTGTGGAATGAGCCGATGGGAGCATGCCGATCTGGGCCGCCGCGAACCGTCCGGTCATGGCATAATCCTTCACCTTTTATTTCCAGCACCTGCAAAGGGGGCAGTTCCTTGACCGATTCAAGCAAAACGTTGCACCTTTTCGGCATCAAAGCGTGCGACACGATGAAAAAGGCCCGCACCTGGCTCGATGAGCACGCGGTGCGTTATGACTTTCATGATTACAAGATTGCCGGCATCGACCGTGAGCACCTGACCCAATGGTGCAACGAGCATGGCTGGCAAGTGGTGTTGAACCGTGCCGGTACGACCTTTCGCAAACTCGACGACGAACGCAAAGCCGATCTCGACCAGACGAAAGCCATCGAACTGATGCTCGCCCAACCCTCGATGATCAAGCGTCCAGTGCTTGATCTCGGTGACCGAACCCTGATTGGCTTCAAGCCAGATATTTATGCGGCAGAGATAAAGTAAGCCTGCCCAGTCCATTTTGTAGAGGTAATTTCATGTCCACTACCCTGTTCAGCCTGGCCTTTGGTGTCGGCACCCAAAACCGCGAAGGCGCCTGGCTGGAAGTATTCTACGCACAGCCGCTGCTCAACCCGTCGGCAGACGTCGTTGCGGCTATCGCGCCGATTCTTGGCTACAGCGCAGGCAACCAAGCCATCACGTTTACCACGGCCCAGGCCTCGCAACTGGCTGATGCACTCCGGGGCGTCGATGCCGCGCAAGCCAAGCTGCTGACCCGCCTGGCTGAAAGCCACAAGCCGCTGGTCGCCACCCTGCTGGCCGAAGATGCCCAACTGAGTTCCACCCCTGAGGCTTACCTCAAGCTGCACCTGCTGTCCCATCGCCTGGTCAAGCCCCACGGCCTGAACCTCGCCGGCATCTTCCCGCTGCTGCCGAACGTGGCCTGGACCAGCCAGGGCGCTATCGACCTGGCCGAACTGGCTGAGCACCAGCTCGAAGCCCGCCTGCGCGGCGAGTTGCTGGAAGTGTTCTCGGTGGACAAGTTCCCGAAAATGACCGACTACGTGGTCCCGGCCGGCGTGCGTATCGCCGACGCCGCGCGTCTGCGCCTGGGCGCCTATGTGGGTGAAGGCACCACGGTGATGCACGAAGGTTTCGTCAACTTCAACGCCGGCACCGAAGGCCCGGGCATGATCGAAGGCCGCGTCTCGGCGGGCGTATTCGTCGGCAAGGGTTCTGACCTGGGCGGCGGTTGCTCGACCATGGGCACCCTGTCGGGTGGCGGCAACATCGTTATCAAGGTCGGCGAAGGTTGCCTGATCGGCGCCAACGCCGGCATCGGCATCCCGCTGGGCGACCGCAACACCGTGGAGTCGGGCCTGTACGTGACCGCCGGCACCAAAGTCGCGCTGCTGGACGAAAACAACCAACTGGTGAAAGTGGTCAAGGCCCGCGACTTGGCCGGCCAGCCCGACCTGTTGTTCCGCCGCAATTCCGAGACCGGCGCGGTGGAATGCAAGACCCACAAATCCGCCATCGAGCTGAACGAAGCACTGCACGCACACAACTAAGCCGCGTGCCAATGGAGCGGCCGGGCGCGTATCATCGACGCCCGGCCCGCCCAAACGAGTCCTGATCACCATGTTCCTGCCCTCACCCTGGCGTGCCGACTTCCCGGCCATCGCCGCCCTGCAACGGCAAGGCCAGACCTACCTGGACAACGCCGCCACCACACAGAAACCCCAAGCCTTGCTGGACGCCCTGGCGCATTACTATGCCAATGGCGCGGCCAACGTGCACCGCGCGCAACACTTGCCGGGCGCCCTCGCCACCCAGGCGTTCGAGGACAGTCGCCTCAAGGTTTCCCAGTGGCTCAATGCCGTGGACTGCGGCCAGGTCATCTTCACGCATGGCGCGACTTCGGCGCTGAACCTGCTGGCCTACGGGCTGGAACACCTGTTCAATCCAGGCGATGAAATTGTCGTCAGCGCCCTGGAACATCACGCCAACCTGCTGCCCTGGCAACAACTGGCCGAGCGCCGCTCGTTGTCGCTGGTGGTGCTGCCGCTGGATGCCGATGGGGTAATTGACAAGAGCGCTGCCGCCGAGCTGATCGGCCCGCGCACCCGCCTGCTCGCGGTGAGTCAGTTGTCGAATGTCCTGGGAACCTGGCAACCATTGCAGGCATTGCTGGCGATGGCCAAGGCCCAGGGAGCGCTGACGGTAGTCGACGGTGCCCAGGGCATCGTCCATGGCCGTCATGACGTGGATGCGCTGGGCTGTGACTTCTATGTATTTTCCAGCCACAAGCTCTATGGTCCCGAAGGCTTGGGCGTGCTGTTCGGTCGCACCGAAGCGCTGGGCCAATTGCGCCATTGGCAGTTCGGAGGCGAAATGGTCCAGCAAGCCGATTATCACAACGCCACGTTCCGCCCGGCACCGCTGGGTTTTGAAGCGGGTACACCGCCCATAGCCAGCGTGATCGGCTTGGGGGCGACGCTCGATTACCTGTCCGATATCGACGGGCAAGCGGTCATCGATCATGAACGAGCGCTGCATGACTATTTGCTTCACGGCCTGCGAGCTCGCAACGGCGTTCGTCTTGTGGGCGAGCCGCAGCTGGCCCTGGTCAGCTTTGTTGTCGACGGCATCCACAACGCTGATTTGGCGCACCTGCTGACCGAGCAAGGCATTGCCGTGCGCGCCGGGCATCACTGCGCCATGCCATTGTTCAAACACCTGAAGCTGTCCGGGGCGATCCGGGTTTCGCTGGCGCTGTACAACGACTCCGCCGACATTGAACGGTTCTTCGACGCGCTGGATCAGGCCCTGGAGATGCTGCGATGAAACTGCCTGCCGACGCCGCCGCGGCGCTGCAGATTTTCCAGGACGCGTCAGGCTGGGAACAACGTGCGCGGCTGTTGATGCAGTGGGGCGAGCGCCTGGCGCCATTGAGCGACGAGGACAGATGCGATGCGAACCTCGTCAGTGGTTGTGAAAGCCAGGTATGGCTGCTGGGCCGGCTGAATGACGGGCATTGGCAGTTTTGCGCGGGCAGCGATGCGCGGTTGATCCGGGGGTTGGTGGCGTTGCTGCTGGCGCGCGTCAACGGGCTGACCGCTGAAGAGTTGCGGCAGGTGGATTTGCCGGGTTGGTTCAATCAGCTGGGGTTGTCGCGACAGCTATCGCCGTCGCGTAGCAATGGGTTGAATGCGGTGCTAAAGCGGATGCGCGAACTGACGCAATAACCGTGGCGAGGGAGCTTGCTCCCGCCTGAGCGCGAAGCGCTCACATTAATGGGTCTGCTGCGCAGCCCAGCGGGAGCAAGCTCCCTCGCCACAGGTTCATCACTCCCTTAGGGAACAACGTTGCATTACTGTCCGGGCTTAGGCCTATCCGCCGGCCGCCGCACGCCCGCCACGATCTTATCCACAGCCTTGGTCGCCGCGACCATGCCGAACGTCGCTGTCACCATCATCACCGCACCAAACCCACCGGCGCAGTCGAGCTTGACGCCGTCGCCGACGAAACTCTTCTGCAAGCAAATGCTGCCGTCCGGCTTCGGGTAGCGCAGTTGTTCCGTGGAGAACACGCACGGCACGCTGTAATGGCGGGTGACGGTGCGGGAAAAACCGTAGTCGCGGCGCAAGGTGGAGCGCACCTTGGAGGCCAGCGGATCATTGAACGTGCGGTTCAGGTCGCAGACCTGGATCAACGTCGGGTCGATCTGCCCGCCCGCGCCGCCAGTGGTGATGATCTGGATCTTGCGGCGCTTGCACCAGGCGATCAGCGCGGCCTTGGCGTTGACGCTGTCGATGCAGTCGATCACGCAATCGATGTTCGGCGTGATGTACTCGGCCATGGTCTCGCGCGTAACGAAGTCCGCCACCGCGTGCACCGTGCAATCGGGGTTGATCCCGCGCAGCCGCTCGGCCATCACCTCGACCTTGGGCTTGCCGACGGTGCTGTCCAGGGCGTGCAACTGGCGGTTGGCATTGCTGACGCAGACATCGTCCAGGTCGAACAGCGAAATCTCGCCCACGCCACAACGGGCAATGGCTTCCGCCGCCCAGGACCCGACACCGCCGACGCCGACAATCGCCACATGGGCCGCCCGCAGGCGCTCCAGGCCTTCAATGCCATACAAACGGGCGATGCCGGCGAACCGTGGATCTTCTGTACTCATGACCATTACCCCAAAAACCGGCGCGCATTATAGGGCTTTGCCTGAGCAATTTGAGCAAAACCTCCATGGTTTTTGTGGCCAAACCGACCGGCACCTGAGCCCACCGTTATCGTTTTGCTATAAGATAACCGCCATTTCGCGCGAGCCAGCCCGCGCTCATACAAGCCTTGCGTTCACACTATATCCCGGAGCTTTCATGACGGCCCACGCCGACCTCTCGCCGACCCTGCAACTTGCCTGCGACCTGATCCGCCGTCCGTCCGTGACGCCGGTGGATGCCGATTGCCAGAAAATCATGATGCAGCGCCTGGGCGACGCGGGTTTCAAGCTCGAGCCGATGCGCATCGAGGATGTGGATAACTTCTGGGCCAGCCATGGCAAGCATGACGGTCCGGTGCTGTGCTTCGCCGGGCATACCGACGTGGTGCCGACCGGTCCGGTACAGGCATGGCAGCTCGACCCGTTCGATGCCGTCATCGACGAACAAGGCATGCTCTGCGGCCGCGGCGCGGCGGACATGAAAGGCAGCCTGGCCGCGATGGTCGTGGCGGCCGAACGGTTCGTCGCCGACTACCCGGACCACAAGGGTACGGTGACTTTCCTGATCACCAGCGATGAAGAAGGCCCGGCCCACCATGGCACCAAAGCCGTGGTCGAGCGCCTCAAGGCCCGTCAGGAACGACTGGACTGGTGCATCGTCGGCGAGCCGTCAAGCACCACCTTGGTGGGCGATGTGGTCAAGAACGGCCGGCGCGGTTCCCTCGGCGCGAAGCTGAGCGTGCGCGGCAAGCAAGGCCACGTGGCCTACCCGCACTTGGCGAAAAACCCGATCCACCTGGCCGCACCCGCCTTGGCCGAATTAGCCGCCGAGCACTGGGACCATGGCAACGACTTCTTCCCGCCGACCAGTTTCCAGATCTCCAACCTCAACTCCGGCACCGGCGCGACCAACGTGATCCCGGGTGACCTGGAGGCAGTCTTCAATTTCCGCTTCTCCACCGAATCCACCGTTGAAGGCCTGCAACAGCGCGTCGCCGATATCCTCGACAAGCATCAACTGGACTGGCACATCGACTGGGCCTTGTCCGGCCTGCCGTTCCTCACCGAACCGGGTGCGCTGCTCGATGCGGTGTCGTCGAGCATCAAGGACGTCACCGGTCGCGAGACCCAGGCGTCCACCAGTGGCGGCACGTCCGACGGTCGCTTCATCGCCACCATGGGCACGCAAGTGGTAGAACTGGGGCCGGTCAACGCGACCATCCACCAGGTCAACGAACGCGTATTGGCGGCCGATCTCGACGTGTTGACCGAGATCTACTACAAGACGCTGATCAAGTTGCTCGCCTGATGCTCGCCTGCCCGATCTGCAGCGAACCGCTGAACGCCGTGGACAACGGCGTGGTGTGCCCGGCCGGGCATCGGTTTGACCGTGCGCGCCAGGGTTACCTGAACCTGCTGCCGGTGCAGCACAAGAACAGCCGCGACCCCGGCGACAACCTGGCCATGGTCGAAGCACGCCGCGACTTCCTCAACGCCGGGCACTACGCCCCGGTCGCCCGGCGCCTGGCCGAGCTGGCAGCCGAACGCGCGCCCGGACGCTGGCTCGACATCGGTTGCGGTGAAGGCTACTACACCGCGCAGATCGCCGACGCCCTGCCCAACGCCGATGGCTATGCCCTGGACATCTCTCGCGAAGCCGTCAAACGGGCCTGCAAGCGCAACCCGCAACTGACCTGGTTGATCGCCAGCATGGCCCGGGTGCCGCTGGCGGACGGCTGCTGCCAGTTCCTCGCCAGCGTCTTCAGCCCATTGGACTGGCAAGAAGCCAAACGCTTGCTCAGCCCCGGCGGCGGCCTGATGAAAGTCGGCCCCACCGCCGGCCACCTGATGGAATTGCGCGAGCGCCTCTACGACGAAGTGCGCGAATACACCGATGACAAGCACCTGGCCCTGGTGCCGACGGGCATGGTGCTCAATCACAGCGAAACCCTCGAATTCAAGCTGACGCTCGACAGTGGCCAGGACCGCGCCAACCTGCTGGCGATGACGCCCCACGGCTGGCGCGCCAGTGCCGAACGCCGCGCCAGCGTGATCGAGCAGGCCGATCCGTTCGAGGTCACGGTGTCGATGCGCTACGATTATTTCGTTCTTCAATAACCTTTTTATTCCGGACCTCGGGCAAACCGTCCGGGGGCCAGTTAAATCCGCGAATGGATTTTTCAAGACCGCAGCGAGGACATCCATGCGCCAACCCGATATCGAGATTTACCTCAAAGACGCCGACGTCGACCACAAGGCCATCGCCGGCTGGCTCGGCCAGGCCCTTGGCCCGTGCAGCGACTGGGTACAGAAAGGCCAGACCTACAAATGCAGGGCCGGCAACGTCCCGGTGACCTGGCTGCCCAAGGCTGTGGGCAAATGGAACAGCCTGTACTTGGAAAGCGACCAGACCCCGTGGGAAGACGACATCGCCTGCGCCCGCGCCGCTTTCGCCGCGCTGAACGTGGAAGTGCGCTGCGCGCCGGGATCGTGGGTGGAAGAGGAAGGCGAGGAATCGGCGGATCGCTGGATCCGGATCAGTGCCGATGGTGAAGAAGAGATCACCTGGAAGACAGCCTGATCGCCCCGGTGGGCATATGCCCACCTATCGATGCCGCATCAAAAAATCCCCTGCGGAGCGAGTATCTTCGCTCCGCAGGGGATTTTTCATGGCTACCGAGGTGAGTTACAACCCCACCACATCCTCAGCCTGCAAGCCCTTCTGCCCTACCACCACTGCGTATTCGACCTGCTGGCCTTCAGTCAGCGAACGGTGGCCGTCGCCCCGGATCGCGCGGTAATGCACGAACACATCCGCACCGTCTTCACGCTGGATGAAGCCATAGCCTTTGGCGTCGTTGAACCACTTCACATTGCCGGTTTCCCGTGCTGCCATGATGCTCACTCCATTTCTTATTGTTAGGTCGGCTTTTCCTGCCCAGCTGCAAAAGGCAAAGCCGTACGAACTTCAGTCACCGTCCGGCCGTCCATGAAGGAGGCCAGGGCAGTAACGGCCGAGTATATGACACCCGGAAAAACTCTCAACTGACTTTACTTCGGCGCTTTTTTGCCGATTTTCGGTGAATCCGGCACACTAGCGCCGCTTGTTCTTATCCACTCATGCAGAAGCCGTATGACCCGTTCCCCGTTCCGCCGTCTTGTGTTTGGCACCTTGCGCCGACTGTTGTACCTCTGGGTTCGCTCCGAGACGATCAACCAGTCGTCCTTCACCCTCAACCTCGACCGCAGCCGTCCGGTATTTTACGTTCTGCAAGACCCGTCGCTCACCGACCTGGCGGTGCTCGACACCGAGTGCACCAAGGCCGGCCTGCCGCGCCCCGTCCTGCCCGTATCGGTGGGCGACCTGTTGGAACCAGCGGCATTCTTTTACCTCACACCGGCGCCGGACTGGCTTGGGCGCCAGGACAAACGCGGCGCGCCCCCCACCCTGACGCGGCTGGTCGATGTGCTGACCCACAACGCCGCCGAAGACGCGCAGATCATCCCGGTCAGCGTGTTCTGGGGGCAGTCGCCCGACAGCGAATCGAGCCCGTGGAAACTCTTGTTCGCCGACAGTTGGGCCGTCACCGGACGCCTGCGCCGCCTGTTGAGCATCATGATCCTTGGGCGCAAGACCCGCGTGCAGTTCTCTGCGCCGATCCATTTGCGCGAGCTGATCGAACACGACAAGGGCCACGAGCGCACCGTGCGCATGGCCCAGCGAATCCTGCGGGTGCACTTTCGCAACTTGAAAGCAGCGGTCATCGGCCCGGACATCTCCCACCGGCGCAACCTGGTCAAGGGACTGCTGAACCAGCCGCTGGTCAAGCAGGCCATTCTCGACGAGGCCGAGCGAGAAAAGATTCCCGCAGAAAAGGCCAAGGCCCAGGCCCTGCGCTACGGCAACGAGATCGCCTCGGACTACACCTACACCGCGATCCGGTTCCTTGAAGTGGTGCTGAGCTGGTTCTGGAACAAGATCTACGACGGCATCAAGGTCAACCACATCGAGGGCGTGCAGAACGTCGCCCAGGGCCACGAAGTCATCTACGTGCCGTGCCACCGCAGCCATATCGATTACTTGCTGCTGTCGTACCTGCTGTTTCGCAACGGCCTGACCCCACCGCACATCGCCGCCGGCATAAACCTCAACATGCCGGTGATTGGCGGTCTGCTGCGCCGTGGCGGGGCGTTCTTCATGCGCCGTACCTTCAAGGGCAACCCGCTCTACACCGCCGTGTTCAATGAATACCTGCACACGTTGTTCACCAAGGGTTTCCCGGTGGAGTATTTCGTCGAGGGCGGGCGCTCGCGCACCGGACGCATGCTGCAACCCAAGACCGGCATGCTCGCCATTACCCTGCGCAGCTTCTTGCGATCGTCACGCATGCCGATCGTGTTCGTGCCGGTTTACATCGGTTATGAGCGGGTACTGGAAGGCCGGACCTACCTCGGCGAATTGCGCGGGGCGAGCAAGAAGAAGGAGTCGATCTTTGACATCTTCAAAGTCATCGGCGCCCTCAAGCAACGCTTTGGCCAAGTCGCAGTGAATTTCGGCGAGCCGATCAAACTGGCGGAGTTCCTCGACAGCGAGCAGCCGGATTGGCGCCAGCAGGAGCTGGGCCCGCAGTTCAAGCCGGCCTGGCTCAACGCGACCACCCACCGCCTCGGCGAACGCGTGGCCCGGCACTTGAACGAGGCTGCCGCTATCAACCCGGTCAACCTGGTTGCCCTGGCGTTACTGTCCACCAGCCGCCTGGCCCTGGACGACCAGGCCTTGGCCCGCGTGCTCGACTTGTACCTGGCGTTGCTGCGCAAAGTGCCATATTCGCCTCATACCACCCTGCCCGAAGGTGACGGCCGAGCGCTGATCGATCATGTCAAGGGCATGGACCTGCTGTCGGAACAGAGCGATGCCTTGGGCAAGATTCTGTATCTGGATGAGCAGAATGCGGTCCTGATGACCTACTACCGCAATAATGTCTTGCACATCTTTGCCTTGCCGGCATTGCTGGCGAGTTTCTTCCAGAGCAGCTCGCGCATGAATCGCGAGCAGCTCCTGCGCTACACCCGAGCCTTGTACCCCTACTTGCAATCGGAGTTGTTCATCCGCTGGTCGCTGGAAGAGCTGGACGCCGTGGTCGATCAATGGCTCGAAGCCTTCGTCGAACAAGGCCTGCTGCGTTTCGAAAAAGACCTGTACCTGCGACCGGCGCCGAGCTCGCGGCATTTCGTGCTGCTGACCCTGCTGTCAAAAAGCATCGCCCAGACCCTGCAGCGCTTCTACATGACCGTCTCGCTGCTGCTCAACAGTGGCCAGAACAGCATCAGCGCCGAAGAGTTGGAAGATCTTTGCACGGTCATGGCCCAGCGCCTATCGATCCTGCATGGCCTGAATGCGCCGGAATTCTTCGACAAGAGCCTGTTCCGCCATTTCATCCAGACGATGCTCGACCTCGACGTGTTGCGCCGCGACGAGGCCGGTAAACTCGGCTACCACGAACTGCTCGGCGAACTGGCCGAAGGCGCGGCCAAGCGGGTGCTGCCAGCAGAGATTCGCCTGTCGATCCGCCAGGTGGCGCTGCACCGAAGTGAAGATGCTATGGAGATCGCCGTCAGTCCCGACATTTGACCTTGGGCCATCCACTCACCGTGAACCAGGGAACGGTTCCGGTGGGCGGTATTTCCCGGATCTCCCGGCGCAGCTCTTAAAAAAGTCGACCCTGAAGCGTGTAACTTATCGACAACTAATTTTTGACCAGCAAACTTTTCCAATTAGTTGACCCATGCCTTAATAAGTTTACTCAAACACGACGACAAGGATATCGAAATGAACCTATTGAAGAACGAATCGAATACACGGGTCGGCCTCACCTTCAGTTTGCCCCCTGACTTCCACGCACCTGTCGGCGGCGCTCAGGAAACGGTTATCGACATTCAAATGATCAATAACCCATTACAACCGATTGAGATTGGAAGCTGGCGCTATGCCTCGATAGTCGAAGGTGAGTGGACTTTCTGGTTCGCCCACCCGTACGCGAATATCGGTATTCAATATCGGGTTCATATACAGCTGTTCCACGACAACAGACCATTGCTTCTGCGACAACACTACTCCGTGATCGTCAACAATACACCTCATCGTGAAACCTTACATTTGAGCCCTCTTGGGCACCTATATGTAAGTGTTCAGCAACCTCGTGATATACCGGCGGAAGAAGCCGTCACGGTTTGCTTGCATGAAGCCGGCCAACCGGAGGCTGAGTTGGTGCGTGTCACCCAGGACGAACACCGTGCCACGTCGTTCTACCTGAAATATGATCCGGACAAAATCCTCCCAGGCAAATATTATTCATTGACCAGTACCGACAACAAGTACAACCACACTCTTAGCGTTTCCCCCGGACTTGTCCAGCTGCTGCCAGAATGACAGCGACGATGCCAGACAAACTAAAGAGTTACGCTTGCGGAACAGTGCACACCCTTTGGATAAATCTAAAAACCATACACCATACCATTAAATCAGAAACATCCTACAGATATTTCCTCAATAAACCCGTACCTTCAACGGCACGCCAATGACGGCGCTAATTTAATAATGGATTTATAAACATGACCACTTACACTGTTCCCTGCATCGCTTACTATTTCGAAAAAATCGCCTTACCCTCGAATTCGACACTGTACGCTTCCTTAGAGGATATCAGTGTGGCCGATTTACCCTCCAAGCCAATCGCCAGTTGCGTCATTGAGCATGCAGAAAGCGCAGGGCTGGGCTTCGAACTTCTGGTGCCGGCGTCGGCAGTCATTGAGGGACATAGTTACGCCATACAAGCACGCATTGAAGCTAATGGCGAACTGATGTTCACCACCACGGAAAGCCATCACGTCGAGCCTGGCGCCAACTATCTGCGCCCAATCGAAGTGCTGCTGCACATCGCTAACAACGGCGGCCAAGGCTCCAATGTCAGCGGTGGACAGGGTTCCAACAGCAACGGCGGCCAAGGTTCCAATGTCACCGGTGGACAGGGTTCCAACAGCAACGGCGGCCAAGGTTCCAATGTCACCGGTGGACAGGGTTCCAACAGCAACGGCGGCCAAGGTTCCAACGTGGCCGGCGCCTAAGGCGATCATCGACAGGTTGACATTCGTCTAAACCTGGCGCCAGCATCATCCGTTGACTGTCCAGGCGCCCGCGCTGAACTCTAAAGTCGCGACATGAAGTGATGTGTGGATGCTTGGGTATAAATCCGCTTGATGCTCGTTGATGCCAGTTTATTGCTAGCATCAACGATGCAGGTGCCTTCCAATGAAAAAGTTCGCTCTGCTTGTATCCAGTGCCTTATTGGCGGCTTGCGAATCGCTTTCGCCTTCTGCCCCATCCGCCACGAACCTCGACGGCGAACTGGCCGAAGGCGCGGCCAAGCGGGTACTGCCGGCGGAGATTCGCTTGTCGATTCGGCAGGTGGCGCTGCATCGGGGTGAAGACGCGGCGGAACGCGATACTGACGCTCAAGCATAAAGAATCGGTTTAATGCCGCCACAGCGGCGGCATTAAACCGCATTCTTTTCATGAAACATGAATAACCCATCATTAAAATAGCCGAAGCGCTAAAACATTCACTGACACAACCCGTTCATGCCAAGCATCAATTAAAGATTTTTCCTACTTTTCCTCCTCACGAAAACCCTTATATTCCAATTCACGCCATTGACGGCGCCCATTTCAATATAAGGACATTATTATGAATAACCTCTACATCATTTCCGGCATTGCCCATTATCTGGAAAAAATCAGTCTGGCTCCCGACTCGACCCTGCATGCTTTCCTGGAAGACATCAGTTTCGCCGACGCACCGGCTGAAATCATTGCCACTTGCATCGTTGAAAATGCCGAGACCGCCGGCCTGGACTTCGAACTGCACATGCCCGTATCGGCTATTATCGAAGGCCGTACTTATGCGATCAGGGTGCGTATCGAAACCGCGGGTGAGTTACGGTTCATCAATAAAACCTCCCACCCCGTCGACCCGCGCGCCAATTACCTGAAGCCGATCGAGGTACTGGTGGCTTCAGTTTAAAGTCCTACTAACAAGCAGTACTGCTTGTTTTGGCTTGACAGACACCACGATCGATCCAGTAACGCCTCGAAGTTCGCTCCGACGTTGCGCGGCGACAAAGTTGATACCCAGCAGGGAAAAGCCCTACAGAATATTTAATGACAGGGCCTCAACATGGCCCCGTCAATTCGACGCATAGAAAAGGAATTCAACATGAGCCTATACACCATCAAAGTAACCCTGCACTCGCCAGACGGCTTTCAACTTCCTGAAAGTGGCGGCACCCACATCAACTTCACCACGCCGCACACCTCTGGTGGCAGCGGCTCCAACCAAATACCGACCAAGATGCCTTGGATCGTAAGCTTTACCGTTGACAGCGACGTTGTCAGCGAAGGGGAAGAGTTTTCGGTGGGCGCGCAGATCACAGGCCCCCGCCCTCTGTTTCTTGATACCCCACATACGTTTACCTGGAACGGCGGCGATCAGGAAGTCGACTTCAACTTGATCCTTGCGCCAGTATCGACTGAGGAAGACACCGAGCCATTCGCGTTCGGCTCCTAAACCGCGACGTTCGGGTGGATTAATAACTCAAAATCCTCCAGATTCTCCTTGACGCCGGCATGTTGCTGGCGCCAAGGAGAATGGTATCCACCATGAAAAAATTTGCCCTGCTTGCCTCCATGGCTTTACTGACTGCCTGCCAATCGGCAGCACCACCCACCGCCTCCCTCGAATCCCTTGATGGCGAAGTATTCTATTTGCAACGCATCGCCTTGCCGCCTACCGCTACCTTGACCGTTAGCCTGCAGGACATTTCCCTGGCCGATGCTCCTGCGGTGGTGATCGATGAACAGCGCGGCCCGGTCAAAGGGCAGGTCCCATTACCTTTCAAGCTCAGTTATGATCCCGCCCAGGTCAAGCCCGGTCATCGTTATGCCGTGAGCGCCCGCATCGAGGTTGACGGCCAATTGATGTTCATCACCACTGAACAGAACGCCGTGCAGCTCGATGGCAAAGATCCGCAGCCGTTGAAGATCCGCGTCAACGCCGCACGCTGATTTTTTTCCAAATCTGTTCAAGGAAGCTGTCATGCTCCGCTCTCCCCTTCGCTTCACCAGTCTATGCGCCGGCCTGTTGATCTGCGCCAACGTCATGGCCCTGTCCCTGAGCGATCTCTCCCAGAAAGACGCCACGGGCGGTCTCAAGGATGCACTGACCCAAGGCGCCCAGATCGCCGTCAAACAATTGGGCACTCCGGGTGGGTTCAGCAACAACCCGGACGTGAAGATCGAATTGCCCGGCAAGCTCGGTAAAGTCGCCAGCAAGATGAAGGCCTTCGGCATGGGCGACCAGGTCGATCAACTGGAAACCAGCATGAACCAGGCTGCCGAAGCCGCCGTGGTACAGGCCCAGCCGATCCTGGTCGACGCGGTAAAGAACATGAGCGTGACCGATGCCAAGGGTATCTTGAGCGGTGGGAACGATTCGGCCACCCAATACCTGAACAAAAGCAGCCGTGAGCAGATCCGCGCCAAGTTCCTGCCCATCGTCAAGCAAGCTACGGACAAGGTCGGCCTGGCTCAAAAATACAACGCCTTTGCCGGTCAGGCTGCAACGCTCGGGGTGCTGGATGCCAAAAGCGCCAACGTGGAAAACTACGTGACTGAGCAAGCGCTGGACGGTTTGTTCGAAATGATCGGCAAGCAGGAAGCCACCATCCGCCAGAACCCGGCGGCTGCCGCGACCAGTTTGGCGAAGAAGGTTTTCGGTACGCTCTGAGTCAAGGATCGTTCCCACGCTCCGCGTGGGAATGATCATCACCACAGGTTCGGTGTGCCCCTGTTGATCAGGTTTTCTTGACCCTGAACCACGCTGCATACAACGCCGGTAGGAACAGCAGTGTCAACGCTGTCGCCACGATCAAGCCACCCATGATTGCGACCGCCATCGGCCCGAAGAACAGGCTGCGCGACAATGGGATCATCGCCAACACCGCCGCCAGCGCGGTGAGCACAATCGGGCGGAAACGTCGCACGGTCGCTTCGATGATTGCCTGCCAGGGCGCCAGCCCGGCCTTGATGTCCTGTTCGATCTGGTCCACCAGGATCACCGAGTTGCGCATGATCATGCCAGACAGCGCGATGGTCCCCAGCATGGCCACGAAACCGAACGGCTGGCGGAACACCAGCAGGAACAGCGTGACGCCAATCAGCCCCAACGGAGCGGTGAGAAACACCATGGCCGTGCGTGAAAAGCTGCGCAGTTGTAGCATCAGCAAGGTCAGCACCACCACGATGAACAGCGGCACACCGGCGTTAACCGACTTCTGGCCACGAGTCGAGTCCTCTACGGTGCCGCCCACTTCAAGCAAATAACCGTCCGGCAGTTGCGCGCGAATCGGCTCCAGGGTTGGGAAAATCTGCTGCACCAGGGTCGCCGGTTGTTCCTTGCCATAGATGTCAGCCCGTACGGTCACACTGGGCAAGCGGTTGCGGTGCCAGATCACACCCTCTTCAAAGCCGTATTCCAATGTCGCGACCTGCGACAGGGCAACGCTTTTGCCGTTGTCGGTCGGCACTGCCAGGCTCGGCAGCAACGACAGCTCCGTGCGCTCATGCACTGTACCGCGCAGCAGGATCTCGATCAGTTCGTTGTCTTCCCGGTACTGGCTGACGCTGGAGCCGGTGAGGGAACTGCGCAGGAAACTCGCCAAGTGGGCCGTACTGACACCCAGGGCCCGGGCGCGGTCTTGGTCGACGTTCAGGTACACCACCTTGCTCGGCTCTTCCCAGTCCAGATGCACGTTGACCACGTAGGGGTTTTCGCGAACTTTTGTCGCCACTTTCCGTGCCAGGGCCCGCACTTCTTCGATGTGTTCGCCCGTGACGCGAAATTGCACGGGATAACCGACGGGAGGGCCGTTTTCCAGGCGCGTTACCCGCGAGCGCAGGGTCGGGAATTGCTCGTTCAGAGTCGAGATCAACCAACTGCGCAGCGGTTCGCGGTCTTCAATGGTCTTGGCCAGCACCACGAACTGGGCGAAGCTGGAGGCCGGCAGCTGTTGATCCAGCGGCAGGTAGAAACGCGGTGAACCGGTGCCGACATAAGCCACGTAATTGTCGATGCCGGCATGGTCCTTGAGCAGCGCTTCCAGGCGCTTGACCTGCTCGGCGGTATTGCTCAGGGAGGCGCCTTCCTGCAGCTTCAAGTCGACCATCAACTCCAACCGCCCCGATGCCGGAAAGAACTGCTGCGGCACGAACCGGAACAACACCACCGAGCCGACGAACAACAGCACGGTCAGCAGGATGACGGTTTTGCGCCGACGCACGCACCACTCGACCACCCGCCGGACACGTTGATAGAACGGCGTGCCGTAAGGGTCGGTCTGGCCGTCAGTCGTGCCATGTTTGGCCGCGTGAATTTTCGCCAGGTCCGGCAGGAATTTTTCCCCCAGGTACGGCACGAACACCACGGCAGCCACCCAGGAGGCGACCAACGCCAGGGTCACGACCTGGAAAATCGAACGGGTGTATTCACCGGTGCCCGACTGCGCGGTGGCGATCGGCAGGAAGCCGGCCGCTGTGATCAACGTACCGGTGAGCATTGGAAACGCCGTGCTGGTCCAGGCATAGCTGGCCGCCTTGATCCGGTCGAAACCTTGCTCCATCTTGATCGCCATCATCTCCACTGCAATGATCGCGTCATCCACCAGCAGCCCCAGGGCCAATACCAGCGCGCCGAGGGAAATCTTGTGCAGGCCGATCCCCAGGTAATACATCGCCGCGAACGTCATCGCCAGCACCAGCGGAATCGCCAGGGCCACTACCATCCCGGTGCGCAGCCCCAGGGAGAAGAAGCTCACTAGCAACACAATCGTCAGTGCTTCCACCAGCACCTGGACGAACTCACCGACCCCGGTCTTCACCGCCGCAGGCTGGTCCGACACCTTGCGCAATTGCATGCCGGCCGGCAGGGTGTTCTGGAGACGGGCGAAGTCGACCTCAAGGGCCTTGCCCAGAACCAGGATATCCCCTCCTTGCTTCATCGCCACGGCCAGGCCAATGGCGTCTTCGCCCATGAAGCGCATGCGTGGCGCCGGCGGGTCGTTGAAACCGCGGCGCACATCGGCGAGGTCGCTGATACGGAACGTACGATCGCCGACCCGGATCGGGAAATTGCGGATTTCTTCCACCGTCTGAAAATTCCCCGAAACCCGAAGCTGCAATCGCTCGCTGCCAGTTTCGAAGAAACCTGCGGTGGAGACCGTGTTTTGCTCTTCAAGGGCCTGCTGGACCGCCGCCAAGGGCAGACCGAGGGTTGCCAGCTTCACGTTTGACAATTCGATCCAGATCTTCTCTTCCTGCAAGCCGATCAGCTCGACTTTGCCTACGTCCTTGACTCGTTGCAGCTGCAGCTGGATACGATCGGCGTAGTCCTTGAGCACGGCATAGTCGAAGCCGTCGCCGGTCAGCGCGTAGATATTGCCGAAGGTGGTCCCGAATTCATCGTTGAAGAACGGCCCCTGGACATCCGGCGGCAGGGTGTGGCGGATATCGCCGATCTTCTTGCGCAACTGGTACCACAGCTCGGGAATCTGCGCCGAATGCAGGGAATCGCGCGCCGCGAAAGTCACTTGGGATTCGCCCGGGCGGGAGAACGAGACGATCTTTTCGTAATCGCCGGTTTCCATCAGCTTCTTTTCGATGCGCTCGGTGACTTGGCGCGACACTTCCTCGGCCGTCGCCCCCGGCCATACTGTGCGAATGACCATGGCCTTGAAGGTAAATGGCGGGTCTTCGCTCTGGCCGAGCTTGGTGTAGGAAAGTGCGCCGACGATTGCCAGCAACAGCATCAGGAACAGTACGATCTGGCGGTTACGCAACGCCCATTCGGAAAGATTGAAGCCCATCGGGGATTACTCCTTGGCCGCCAGGTTGACCACGCGGTTGGAGCGATCCACCGGCCGGACCTGCTGGCCGTCGAGGAGCACATGCACGCCTGCGGCCACCACCCAGTCACTCGCGCTCAGGCCTTCGAGCACCGGCACGGTCTCTTCGCCGAAGGCACCGACGCGGACCGGGACTTTCTTGAGCGTGTTGTCAGGGTTGACCACCCAGACGTAGGTGGCGCCATTCTCGGCAGTGAGGGCGGAAAGCGGTACTGACAGCGGGGCCTTTTCCGCAGTCTGGATAAACACCCGCGCGCTCTGTCCTAGTTCCGCCGGGACGCTGCCCGCGGTAAAGGCGACGCGAGCAGCGAAGGTGCGCGATTTCGGATCGGCCGCCGGGGAAAGTTCGCGGATGCGTCCGCTGAAGCGTTGATCGGGCTGGCTCCACAGCTCCACCGAAACCGGCTGGCCGATCCTGAAGCGGCCGAAACCCTGCTCCGGCAGGCTGATCAGCACCTCACGCTCGCCGTCGGTAGCGAGCGTGAACACCGTTTGTCCGGCGGACACCACCTGCCCAACTTCCACGGAACGGCGGGCCACTACGCCGTCCTGGGGCGCACGCAGCACCGAATAACTGGCCTGATTGCTGGCGACGTCGAACTGCGCCTTGATCTGCTTGAGCCGCGCGGCACCGGAGCGATAGAGGTTCTCGGCATTATCGTATTGGGAACGGCTGACCATCTGCCGTTCCATCAAGGTCTTGTAGCGGTCACGCTCGGCTTTCACCAGGCTCAGGTTGGCCTCGGCGGCGGCGACCTGGGCGCGGCTCGCTTCCAGTTGCAGGCGCACATCCTCGGGATCGAGTTCCGCCAGGGCTTGGTTGGCCTTGACCCGCTGGCCCTCTTCGACCGATCGTCGGCTCACCTTGCCACCAATACGAAAGGCCAGGTCCGGCTCGAACCGCGCACGCACTTCGCCGGGATAACTGTCCGTGGCCTGGCTCGAAGGCTCTGGCTTGACCACCATGACGGGGCGGATGGCGACGGACACCGGCTCATCCTGGCCACACGCGGACAATAAAAAAGCCAGGCTGATTGGCACGGCGAGGGGCAGGACATAGCGGAACATGGTGGATGACCTTTCGCTAATGGTGCTTGGAATAATTATACTGGCGGGTATGTTATTAATAGCAAACTCACCAGTCCAGTATTAAAAGCGAATAATGTCGAACAATCCGTCTCCCCCCAACGGCCCCGGTCGTCCCAAGGATCTGGCCAAGCGCCAGGCCATTCTCGACGCGGCGAAACGCCTGTTCCTGAGCCTGGGTTACGCCAGCACCAGCATGGACGCCGTGGCGACCGAGGCCGGCGTGTCGAAGTTGACGGTGTATAGCCACTTCAACGACAAGGAAACCCTGTTTTCCTCCGCAGTGATTGCCAAGTGCGAGGAACAGGTGCCGCCGCTGTTCTTCGAATGGGCTGATGGCGTGCCGATTGAGCACGTGCTGCTGAACATCGCGCGTGGCTTCAATCAATTGATCAACAGCGACGAGTCGGTGAACCTGCATCGGTTGATGCTGGCGCTGGGCAGCCAGGATCCGAAACTCTCGAGCATCTTCTACGAGGCCGGGCCGCAACGAATGCTGTCAGGGATGGAACGGCTGCTGGTCAAGGTCAACCAGAGCGGCGCCTTGAGCATCGACAAACCCAGAAATGCCGCCGAGCACTTTTTCTGCCTGATCAAGGGCGCCGCGAATTTCCGATTGCTGTACGGCTGCGACGGGCCGCAGGACGCTGAAGCGGCCGAGGCCCATGTGCAGGAGGTGGTGGGCTTGTTCATGCGGGCATATCGGCCTTAGCCACCGGGAAGCCTCAAGCCTTGAGCGCCTTCTTCGGGTAAATGTCGTAGCGACTGGACTTGCCTTCGAGCCCATGGCTCGGCTTCGGTCCTTCGATACAAGGCGCCTTGCGTGGCCGTTTGACCACCACCCTGTGGGTCGCCAGTGCCAATGCAGCGGCCAGCAACGCAGGGGCGTCGTTGTCATCGCCCACCAGCGGCCGGAACAGACGCATTTCCTTCTTCACCAGGGCGGTTTTCTCTCGATGGGGAAACATCGGGTCCAGGTAGATCACCTGGGGCGGCTCGCCTTGCCAGTTGCGCATCACCTCGATGGAGTTGCCCTTGAGCAAGCGCATCCGCGCCACGATGGGCGCCACATCGAAATCTTCCGCGCCCCGCGCCAAGCCATCCTCCAGCAAAGCCCCAATCAGCGGCTGGCGCTCGATCAGGTTCACTTCGCAACCCAGGCTCGCCAGCACGAACGCGTCCTTGCCCAATCCGGCCGTGGCGTCGAGCACCCGTGGACGCACACCCTGGGCGACACCGACCGCCTTGGCGATCATCTGGCCACTGCCGCCGCCGTACAAACGACGATGGGCGGCGCCACCCTCGACGAAGTCCACACGCACCGGCCCTGGCGCCTCCGGCCCCAGTTGCTGCAATTGCAGCCCCTGCTCGCCGACCTGCAAGGCAAACTCACCAGCGTCCATTTGCAAAGGCAGGCCGAGCCGCTCGGCCCACTGCTCGGCCTGCGGTTGGAAGGCAGTGGCCAGGGCCTCGACGTGGATGCGGCAGGCTGTGGATTGCTCGATCATGAAAACACGCTCAAAAAATTAAGGATCGGCAAAAACGGCCGATAACAACGGTGAACGGCATTTTGCCAGAGCTGAGCGTCGACCGAGAAAAATGTCAGACATTCAATCCACATCGATAGGCGTTATCTCCCCTTACGGCGATTACAGCCTGCGTAACACTCAAGCGCTGAGCGGCGTCAGTCACCTGTGGCAGGATTTTTTTGCCCGGGCCCTGGCCGATCAACTGGGTGATGACGCACCGGCGCCTGGCAGCTACCAGCCAGTGCCCCTCGATGAAGCGGTTGAACCGACCCTTGGCGCCGAGCTGCTGGAGCACATCATCAGCCAGCGCACCTGCGACGTGACCGAAACCCAGGTCAAGCCGCCTGAACCGCTGTTCCTGCCGATCGCCGAATTCGAACTCGACCTGCTCGACAAGCCCTTCCCGCCCTTCCCAGCGGAAGAAATCGTCGCCCAGCAAAAACAACAGAACTTCGAAAGCAGCTGGGTTCGCCCACTCGTCCTTACCGCCGGCCAACCGCTGCCGGAGCCCGGCCCGGCGCCGCAGCCGCGTCCATTGCACCTGCCAATCGCCGAGTTCGAACTCGACCTGCTGGACAAGCCATTCCCTCCGTTCCCGGAAGAAGAATTGGTGGCGCAACAGAAACAACTCGACTTCGATACCCGCTGGGCACGCCCGATCGTGCTGCAGAACCTGCGTATCGCTGCCTGATTCTTACCGACAGATCCACCACGGCCCCACATCCAAGTGGAAATGGTTGCGGTGTGCGGCGTTGTAGTCCGGACTCAAGACCACACTGAACATGTCGCAGGCGCCGTCGCGCACCTGACGCAGGAATTGCGCATCAGTGCTCTCCTTCGGCCAATCCCGGAGCACGCTGACCGTGCGCCCGTCGGCCAGGCGAAACCCGGCAATGTCCAGCGCGCTGGCAGTGGCGTGTTGGCTACGCGCACCCGTTTCACGGCCGTACATGTTGCGGCAGGCAAAGCTGCCCAGGTGATCGACCCGCGTGACTTTCTGCCCATACACCGTCGCCGCCGCTGGCTGCAGCGCATGTCGCTCGAACAGCGCGAAGGCCACCGCCAGCGGGCAACTGGCGAGAAAACTGCTGCTCAGCGCCACCTCACCGCCCTGCACCCTCAACACGTTGGTCAACGGACACGAAGTATTCGCGCCGCTGTCCGCCTGGCGAGCCGTCCGAAGCCCCGACGTCGCGAGCGCCTGGTCACACAGTTGCGGATCGTTGCGCAGGGCCATGAGCTTGTAGCGGGTCAGCAGATTCGGCGGCGCTTTCACGTCCAGCGGCGCCCAGGGATTCCATTGCGGCGGCACGGCGAGCCAGCCGCGCCATACCGCCAACACCGCGACGCCAGCGATCAGCGTCAATACCATCAGTGCTTTCAAAAACCGCACGACAACGCCTCGGGCATCAGCCCTTGAATAATTGATTGGCCTGGCTGAAAGGCATCGAGCGACGCGTGAAGGTGAAGGTCCCCTGCTGCTGGATTTCCTCGGCAGCGCGGAAGAACTCGCCATATGCCGCCAGCGCGAGGGCCGATCCGACACTGATGCGCTTGACACCCAGTTCGCTCAATTGCGCCACCGTCAGGTCCAGTGCGCCGGACATCAGTACGTTAACGGGCTTGGGCGCCACGGCACGGACCACCGCCAGCACTTGCTCGGTGCTGCTCAGCCCCGGCGCGTACAGCACGTCGGCGCCGGCGTCGGCGAAGGCCTTCAGGCGCCGGATCGTGTCGTCCAGGTCCGGCCTGCCATGCAGGAAATTTTCCGCCCGCGCGGTCAGCAGGAAAGGGAACGGCAGACTGCGCACCGCCTCGGCGGCCGCCTTGACCCGAGCCACTGCGTGCTCGAAAGCATAGATCGGGTCGTCTTCGCGGCCCGTGGCGTCTTCGATGGAGCCACCCACAGCCCCAGCTTCCGCCGCGCGGAGCAAACTGCGGGCACAGTCTTCGGGCGCATCGGCAAAACCGTTCTCCAGGTCGACGGCCACTGGCAGGTCCGTGGCCGCAACAATCGCTCGCACATTTGCCAGCGTGTCATCCAGGCCCAGGGCGCCGTCAGGTCGTGCCAGGGAAAAAGCGTGACCGGCACTGGTCGTCGCCAATGCTTCAAAGCCAAGGCTGGCGAGCATCTTTGCCGAACCGGCATCCCATGGATTGGGAATGACAAACGCCCCTTCGCGTTCGTGCAAGGCCTTGAACGCCTGGGCTCGTCGGGTTTGCGCATCCATCAAAGTCGCTCCTGGGCTGTGGAAGAGTTCGCCTCAGAGCAATCCCAGTTGCTCAGCGGCGGGTTCTCTATATAGCTCAGGCAGGGCCGGCAAGCCAGGCAAACGATCCATCAAGCGATTGTGAAAATGCATCGCGAGTTTTGCCGCCAGCAAGTTGTCGGCGGTGTGCAGGAACATATACGGCGTGCGCCCCTCTTCGATCCACACGGCGATTTTCTCTACCCATGGCGTCAGGAATGGCTCGTTGGCCTCGACTACGGGATGACCGACGAAGCGCACCTGCGGACATTGAGTGAACGCCGCCGGCCGCGTTGGCACCCGTGGTTTCTTATATTGCGCGTGAATCACTTCAGGGGCGCTCGACGCGCAGCTGAAGAGGCCCCGGGGATCGAGGCAGATGCGTTCGACGCCGCGATCGAGCAGCAAGCGATTGAGCTGTCGTTCGGCATCGCCTTTGGCAAAAAACTCATCGTGACGCACCTCGACGGCCAGCGGCCGTGGGAACGCGTCGATGAAGGCTGCCAGCTCCGGCAATCGATTGGGCGCGAACGCCTTGGACAATTGCAGCCAGAACGGCGAAACCCGCTCGCCCAACGGGCTCAGCAACTGGACAAAGGTTTCGGTGGCGGTCAGGTGTTCGCGCAGGTCGCCGCCGTGGCTGATGTCACCGGGGATCTTGGCGGTGAAGCGAAAGTGCTCGGGCATGATTTCGGCCCAGCGCTGAACGGTGGTCGCGGCCGGGCTCGCGTAGAAGGTCGTGTTGCCTTCCACGGCGTTGAATACTTGAGAGTAGAGACTAAGGAAATCGGAGCTTTTGGCGTCCTGCGGGTAAAGATAATCGCGCCAGGCGTTTTCACTCCATGACGGGCAGCCCAGATAGTAAGGCAACCGCATCAGATGTAGAGGTCGAGCCCCAGCACTTCCATATCCCAGTCGACGAAACCGGCGGTGCTCAGGTAACTGGCCAGCGCGGTGGCGACGCTGCGGCTCATTGCGCGGTGATACAGCATGTCCTGCTGACGGGCGGGAAGATTGCCCAGGCGTTGCGCAGAGGCTTTGGCGGCACGGGCGGCCAGTTGCTCTTCGGACGGAAACTCCAGTTCACCCTCGATGTCATCGAAGTTTTCAGGCTCAGAGGCTTTACCCGCACGAGGCCGACGCTTGATGGGGTAGGACTGGGATGAAACGCCGTCTATACGCATAACAGAATGCTCGGTATCAATGATGGCAATTTAGCGGCACATTCGCGTCCGCGCAAATGCGCAAGTGATAACTAGAACACATAAAGGTAAAAAGGTTTAAAAACCGGGGGAAAAAGTGACGACTGGCAATTTTGGGTGTGACTTTTGGCCGGGGAAATGAGTTTGTGCTGGGCAATGGCTTTGTGGCGAGGGGATTTATCCCCGCTCGAGTGCGCAGCGCTCGCCAGCTCAGCGGCTGACACAACAATGTAGGGGGCGCTGCGCGCCCAGCGGGGATAAATCCCCTCGCCACAACTGTGCCCGCTTGGAAGTGTGCTCGAAGCTTGAGTTATCGCTCGGACTTGGGCGTTGCGACTTTGTCCCGCAAGTAAACGGGTTGCGCATCGTCAGCCGGGATGGCTTCGCCGCGCTCCCAAGCGAAGCGTGCCAGGGTCAGCAGGTCTTCGGCATGGGGCAACATCGAGGCGTCCTGGCCGATGAGGCTGACGCCGATCCGCTCGCCATAGCCCCAGCCAGTCCCGGCACCGAACCAGTCGCCGCTGGTATCTGCCGGTAACGCCGCCGCTTCGGGAGGCAACACCGCTTCAGCACCGACCAGGCGCATCTCACCGGCAGTTTCGCGATAGCAGCCCCAATACACCTCATCCATGCGCGCATCGATGGCCGCTGCCACCTGACGTGCGCCGTGCTCACGCATGGCCCGCTGGGCCAGCACCGCCAGGTTCGACACCGGCAAGACTGGGCGTTCCAAGGCAAAGGCCAGGCCCTGCACGACGCCAATGGCGATGCGCACGCCGGTAAACGCCCCGGGGCCACGACCAAAGGCGACCGCATCCACGGCTTGCAAGGTGATTCCCGCATCGCTGAGCAATTGCTGGATCATCGGCAGCAATTTTTGCGCGTGCAGGCGCGGGATCACCTCGTAATGGCTCGTGACCTTGCCGTCATGCAGCAAGGCAACGGAGCAAGCTTCAGTCGCGGTGTCCAGGGCCAGCAAGGTGCTCATCAATGTGTCCGTAAATCAGGTGGGAAAAAAGTGCGCCAGTATAAACAACTCCGGCCCGCAAGCGGGCCGGAGTTGATGCAGCTGATCAGACTTTTCAGCTCAAGGCTGCAAGCACTTTGGCAGTGATTTCTTCAACCGAGCCGACGCCCGGGATGTGGCTGTACTTCGGCTTGCCGCCGTTATTGGCGGACAGATTCTGGTAGAACTCCACCAGCGGCTTGGTCTGGGAATGGTAGACCGACAGGCGATGACGCACGGTTTCTTCGGTGTCGTCCTTGCGCTGCACCAGTTCCTCACCGGTCAGGTCGTCCTTGCCTTCAGCTTTCGGAGGATTGTAGACCGTGTGGTAGACGCGCCCGGACGGCTCATGAACGCGTCGACCGGCAATGCGCTGGACGATTTCTTCGTCCTCGACAGCGATTTCGACGACCGCATCCAGCTCGACACCAGCGCTTACCAGCGCTTCAGCCTGGGGAATGGTCCGCGGGAAGCCATCGAACAGGAAGCCGTTGGCGCAGTCGGCTTGAGCAATACGGTCCTTGACCAGGGCGATGATCAGGTCATCCGATACCAGGCCGCCGGCATCCATGATGCTCTTGGCCTGAACACCCAGCGGAGTTCCAGCCTTGACCGCGGCGCGAAGCATGTCGCCAGTGGAGATTTGCGGGATACCGAATTTTTCGGTGATGAACTTTGCCTGAGTACCTTTACCGGCCCCGGGAGCTCCCAGCAGAATGACGCGCATCGATGTGCTCCTCAATTTTTTTATGTAAAACGCTCGGATTCGCCTCGTGGGGCCAATCTTCGAAAACAGGATCGTGACCGCCCAAACGGCCAAAGGCTGATCAAGATACACAGCAGGCCCGACCCACACAAGCCGCCGAAAGTCGGAGTAACCCGCGCCGCACGCGACCTTCGTAGGGGGTGATGAGAGTCGCAACCGGACAACAAACTGTCGCCTGGTCGACCTCCCTGCCCCTGCAAACAGCTACGCCCGGACATGCCGGGCGCGCTGTTTTTTGACCTTCCGGGAGATTAGCCGGTGTTGCGCAAACCGGCGGCAATCCCTGCCACAGACACCAGCAATGCCTGTTCCACGGGGCTGCCCTGGGCCACGTCCTGTTGCCGCGAACGGGCTAGCAGCTCGGCCTGCAACAGGTGCAGCGGGTCGAGGTAGGTATTGCGCAGGCGGATGAATTCCAGTGTGTCTGGGCTATGTGCCAGCAGCTGCGACTGACCAGTCAGGCCGAGGACCACCGAACAGGCCTGCGACAATAGGTCGCGTAAATGCTCACCCAGCGGCAACAGCGCCGGCTCCACCAAGCGCTCATCGTAGGAAAGCGCGATGTCGGCGTCGGCCTTGGCCAGCACCATCTCCAGCATATCGATGCGAGTCCGGAAGAACGGCCATTGCTCGCGCATCTGCGCGAGCAGTTGGCCCTCGCCCCGCTCCAGCGCCTTGCCCAGCGCCGTCTCCCAGCCGAGCCAGGCCGGCAACATCAGGCGGGTCTGGGTCCAGCCGAAGATCCACGGAATGGCCCGCAGGCTTTCGATACCGCCGGCGCGACGCTTGGCCGGACGGCTACCCAACGGCAGGCGGCCGAGCTCCTGCTCCGGCGTGGACTGACGGAAATACTCGACGAACTGCGGATTCTCACGCACCACGGCGCGGTACGCATTGACACCGTCAGCGGCCAATTCGTCCATCAGGTGCCGCCATTCGGGCGTGGGCGGCGGCGGTGGCAATAGGGTCGCTTCGAGCACCGCGGCGAGGTATAGATTGAGGTTTTGTTCGGCGATGTCCGGCAGGCCAAATTTGAAACGAATCATTTCGCCTTGTTCAGTGGTGCGGAAACGACCGGCCACCGAGCCCGGCGGCTGGGACAGAATCGCCGCATGCGCCGGGCCGCCACCACGGCCGACCGTGCCACCGCGACCATGGAACAGCAGCAGTTCGACTTGCTGCTCGCGGCAGATGTCCACCAGCCGCTCCTGGGCCCGATATTGCGCCCAGGCCGCCGCCGTGGTCCCGGCGTCCTTGGCCGAGTCGGAGTAACCGATCATGACTTCCTGCGGTCCTTGCAGGCGCGAGCGATAGCCCGGCAGCAACAACAGGCGCTCGATCACTGGCCCGGCATTGTCCAGGTCGGCGAGGGTTTCAAACAGCGGCACCACCCGCATCGGCCTCAGCACACCGGCTTCCTTGAGTAGCAGTTGCACCGCCAGTACATCGGAAGCCGCGCCGGCCATCGAGATCACGTAGGAACCCAGGGACGCCGCTGGCGCCGCCGCGACTTCACGACACGTCGCCAGGACTTCGGCAGTGTCGGCCGATGGCTTGAAGTGCGGCGGCAGCAAGGGACGACGGTTATTCAGCTCATCGAGCAGGAAGCCGATGCGCTGCTCCTCGTCCCATTCCTCGTAGCGCCCCAGTCCCAGGTAATCGGTGATTTCGGTCATGGCCGCCGTATGGCGCGTCGAGTCCTGGCGCACATCGAGACGCACCAGGAACAGCCCGAAGGTCACCGCCCGACGCAGGCAATCGAGCAGCGGTCCGTCGGCGATCACGCCCATGCCGCAGTCGTGCAACGACTGATAGCACAGCTCGAGCGGATCGAGCAGTTCACGATTGTTCTGCAATACCTCGGCGCTGGCCGGCGTCGTGGCTTTCAAGGAGGCCTGGGCCCAATTGCGCGTCGCCCGCAGGCGTTCGCGCAATTGCTTGAGCACCGCGCGATAGGGTTCGGCGCTGTCGCCGGCCTGGGCACGCAAGGCCTCGCTGGCGTTCTGCATGGACAAGTCGGCGGCCAGTTGATCAACGTCGCGCAGATACAGGTCCGCGGCCATCCAACGCGCCAGCAACAGCACTTCGCGAGTGACCGCCGCGGTGACGTTCGGGTTGCCATCCCGGTCGCCGCCCATCCACGAAGCAAAGCGTATCGGTGCGGCTTCCAGTGGCAGGCGCAGCCCGGTGGCGGCATGCAAGGCCTGGTCAGCCTTGCGCAGGTAATTGGGGATGGCGTGCCACAGCGAATGCTCGATCACCGCGAAACCCCACTTGGCCTCGTCCACCGGCGTGGGCCGGGTCCGGCGGATTTCTTCGGTGTGCCAGGCTTCGGCGATCAACCGCTGCAAGCGCGCGTGGATCTGCGCGCGCTCGGCGCTGGTGAGGTCGCGGTGGTCCTGGGCTGCCAGCTGCGCAGCGATGGCGTCGTATTTCTGGATCAGGGTGCGTCGGGCCACTTCCGTCGGGTGGGCGGTGAGCACCAGTTCGATATCCAGCCGCGCCAACTGCCGGGCCAGGGATTCGGCGCCATGGCCTTCGGCTCGCAGGCGCGCCAGTAATTCGGGCAGCACCCTTGCTTCGAACGGAGCCGGCTTCGATTCTTCGCGCCGATGGATCAGTTGGTACTGCTCGGCGATGTTGGCCAGGTTGAGAAACTGGTTGAACGCACGCGCCACCGGCAGCAGCTCATCCTCGCTCAATTGGTTGAGACTGGCGCTCAGCTCGGCGTCCATGGAGCCGCGACGGTCAGCCTTCGCGCCCTTGCGGATCTGCTCGATCTTGTCGAGAAAGGTGTCCCCGTACTGCTCGCGGATGGTGTTGCCCAGCAGCTCGCCAAGCAAGTGGACATCCTCACGCAAGCGGGCATCGATATCGGTCATCGGCAGTTCTCCAGCAAAAAGGTCCGGACAGCTTTGTAGAACACAGCTCCTGGGAAGAGAGTGCCGATGCCGGTCGTTTATGACAAGCGACGAAGGGACTTTAAACCTTGTCGGACAAAGCTAGTCTCATGAATAAGCCACACAACGGCTTGTCACTATCGCGCCTGCCACGAGCAGGCCCACTGAGGCCATCATGAAAATCCGTGAGCTCGCCCAGCATTGGGAAGAAAACGCCAAGGGTCACCTGACCCAGACCGGCTACTCGATTCATTTGGATGTGGAAGCGGCCGCGCGACTGGCGGCAATCTGCGACATGTACCCCAAGCGCCAGCCCGAGGAGCTGCTCGGCGAGCTGATCGGCGCGGCGCTGGAGGAGCTCGAAGCGAGCTTTCCCTACATCAAGGGTTCGCATGTCGTCGCCACCGACGAGGAAGGCGATCCGCTGTACGAAGATGTCGGTCCAACCCCGCGTTTTCTCGCGCTTTCCCGTCGTCACTTGCAGCAACTTTCTTCGCAGAACGACAAGTCCAGGCACTGACCTCCCCCCATCCGTTATTGCGCGATTCCCGGCACTGGACTTGATCTCAAGGTGCCGGGAATACCGCCGCGCGCCTTGAAAGTTCAGCTTTTTCGCGGCTGACCGATCAGTCAGCATTTCTTTTGGCGATTGGCCATCCTTGCCTGAACTTTTGAAAAACGCCTCGGGTCACACCGAGTAACCATACTGGAACGGCCGTTTAAATAAACGCGCCCTGGCGCCAGCGCCAAAACAGACGTCACGGCTTCGGTCCCAGCATGGATAAGTGTTTTTTTCAGGAGTTTTCCAATGGAGTTGAAGCCTATGAATACCTGCACTGCCAAACCCTCATCCACTGGCCTGCGCGGCCTGAAGTTGGCTGCCCTGGCTATCGGTAGCAGCTTCATCCTGGCCGGTTGTGCCGGCAATCCACCTTCTGAGCAGTACGCAGTCACGCAATCGGCGGTCAACAGCGCCGTCAGCGCCGGCGGTACCGAGTTCGCTGCAGTGGAAATGAAATCGGCCCAGGACAAGCTCAAGCAGGCCGAGATCGCCATGCACGACGAGAATTACGAAGAGGCCAAGCGTCTGGCCGAACAGGCCGAGTGGGACGCCCGCGTCGCCGAGCGCAAGGCCCAGGCCGCCAAAGCCGAACAAGCACTCAAGGATTCCCAGAAAGGGGTTCAGGAACTGCGTCAGGAAGGCATGAACAAGGTCCAGTAAGCCTGTTCACGCCACGACGTACTTCTCAACGATAAAAGGACGACAGACTATGACGCACAAACATTTCATGATGCCCGCCCTGCTCGCTGCCTGCGTAGCCCTGGCCGCTTGCTCCCACGACCCGAACGCGAACCTGGAACAGGCCCGCACCAACTACAACGGCCTGCAGGCCGATCCAGCCGCAACTAAAGTCGCCGCCCTGGAAACCAAGGACGCGGCCGATTTCCTGGCCAAGGCCGACAAGGCCTACCTGGACAAGGAAGACGAAGCCAAGGTTGACCAACTGGCCTACCTGACCAACCAGCGTGTCGAGGTGGCCAAACAGACCATCGCCCTGCGCAACGCCGAAGCCGAGCTGAAAAACGCCGGTGACGAACGCGCCCGCGCACTGCTCGAAGCCCGTAACGCGCAGATCAAGCAGCTGCAGGACAGCCTCAACGCCAAGCAGACCGAGCGCGGTACGCTGGTGACCTTCGGCGACGTGCTGTTTGCCACCAACAAGTCCGACCTGCGTACCAGCGGCATGACCAACGTGAGCAAACTGGCGCAGTTCCTCCAGGAAAACCCGGATCGCAAAGTGATCATCGAAGGGTATACCGACACCACCGGCTCCGACTCGTACAACCAGTCGCTGTCCGAGCGTCGCGCCAGCTCCGTGCGTACCGCCCTGGTGAAAATGGGCGTCGACCCAGCCCGCATCGTGACCCAGGGTTACGGCAAGGAATTCCCGGTGGCCGACAACACCAGCGTCTCTGGCCGTGCCATGAACCGTCGTGTGGAAGTGACCATCTCCAACGACAACCAGCCAGTCGCCCCACGTTCATCCATGAGCGCACAATGATCGGCTGACGGCATGACAAAAAGCCCCGCCCGGGTTCGCTCAGGCGGGGCTTTTTATGGGCTCACACAATGGAATCGCTCAAGGCTGCAGTTTTTGCGGCGTTTCCTGGCCCATGCAGCGCACGGCACGCTTCTTCTGGTTGATCAGCACGCCAGTCAGGCCTTTCTGCTCGGTGTCGAACAACACCAGCACGCCATCGATACATTGGGCGACCTGTGGCGCAGGCTCCAGGGCGACTTTGTAATCTTCACCCGGGACGGTCTTGAGCATGGTGAACTGGTCGAGCAGCAACGCATCCTCGGGCTTGGCGAAATGCAGGTAGCCGTAGTACCAGAGCACCGCGACGGTGCCGAGGATGCTGCAGATGCCGGTGATGATCAGGGGGATGGCGTTACGTTCTTCGCTCATTGCGGATTCTCAGGTGATTCAACGGATGATTTCGGGTAATTCGCAACCTCGCCCAGGCGGCGCAGGCCGTCGAAATGCTGGGGATCGTCGAGGTAGCGCAGCATCACGGTTCGCCAGGTCGGGTCGGCGAAGGTTTGTACATGCCCGCCCCGCGTCAATTGCAGGACTCGAGGCGGCGGCGCAGCTTGGTACAAGCGGATGCCATTGGAAAGGGGCACGATGGGATCGTCAAGGCTGTGGTAGATCAGTTTCGGCACGCCGGTCAGTTGCGCCATCGAGCCGATGGCGCTGTCACCGTCCGGCACCAGCCATGACAGCGGCACTTGCAACGCCCAGGTCAGCCATGACGTGCCCAAGGCAAAACGGCCGACGTCGCGATAACTGGCGGGCACGCCGTCGAGCACCAGCGCCTTGAGCTGCCGCTGGCGCTGGGGATGTTCGACAAGGTAATGCACCGCCAGCGCGCCGCCCAGGCTCTGGCCGAGCAACACCAGCGGCTTGCCCTGGACGTCGGGCGACTGGTCGAGCCATTGGAACGCCGCGTCAATGTCCTGATAGATCGCCGGCAGGCTCGGCTCACCTTCGGACACGCCATAGCCACGATAATCGACCATCAAGACTTGATAACCCTGCTCGGGCAACCACCAGCTCCCGCCCAGGTGCCAGGCCAGGTTGCCGCCATTGCCGTGCAGATGCAGCACCGTGCCCTTGACCTCGGCGCCCGGCTTGGCCGGCAGCCACCAGCCGCGCAGCTTCAGGCCGTCAGCGGTGGTCAGGGTGACATCGCGGTATTGGAGCTTGGCCCGCTCCGGCGTGAAAGGCAGGCCGCGCTCCGGGTAGAACAGCAGTGAGCTGCAACCGCTCAGGGCCAACAACAGGCAAATGATGCCGAGGGTTCGCATCCGGTGCAGCCTCGCAAGTCAGAAGTTGAACGCAGTCCCCCTGTGGTTGGACTTCGTGATGCTCAAAGGATGTTGGAATAATCCGCTTCGATCCGGTCCAGGCTCAGATGGTTCAAGAAGTTGGAGAAGCACATCCAGGCCGACAGCGCGTTCATGTCGCGAAATTGTTCGGGCAGATACTTGGGCGGGACGACCAGGCCTTCGTCCACCAGTTGCCGCAACGTGCGCATGTCCTCCAGGGTGGTCTTGCCGCAGAACAGCAGCGGCACTTGCTCCAGCTTGCCTTTGCGCACGGCCAGCTGAATATAGTTGTAAACCATGATGAAGCCCTTGAGGTAGGACAAGTCCTTGGTGAATGGCAGACCGGTCGGCACCGAGCCACGGAAAACCCGACTGGCGTTGCCATAGCTTTCGGCCATTTCAAAACCTTGCTCGCGGAAGAACTCGAACACCTGCAGGAAATCGGCCCCCTCCTCCACCATGTGGATGGCGCGGGTGCGGTTGGTGAGCTTGCGCAGGCGACTCGGGTAAGAGGCGAACGTGATGATTTCCATGAGGATCGCCAGGCCTTCCTGGGTCACCGTCGACGAGGGCGGCCCCTTGGACAGGAAGGTGCAGATCGGCTGGTTCAAACCGTTCAGGGTGGTGCCGACGTGCACCAATCCCTCATGGACTTCCAGGGCCCGCACGTCTCGCTCATTGAACATCGCATCGGTGCGAATCTTGATGTAGTCGGCGCCCGCCGCCGCGTCGGCCACGATGCCGTCGGACTCGAACACACGGATGGTTTCCTCGGCTTCGCCAAACACCCGGTTGAGGCGGTGTTGCAACAGGCTGACGGCTTCCTTGGCACTGAGCTCCTTGGGTTCGTCCTTGAGGTCGCCACGGCCGTCGATGTTATTCAGGTAATCAGAGAGCATCAGGCCCAGGTCGGCCAGGGTCGGGTCACCGGCATGGAAGGCGTCGGAGGCGGCGCCGTACAGCTCTTGGGAAATCAGCCCGAAATCCTCGGTGCCGCGCGCTTCGAGCATGCGCACCACCATGCGGTACTCCTTGCACATGCGCCGCATGATCTGGCCAACCGGGTTGAACTGCCCGAGTTGGCGGGTGATGTCGCGCTCGATGTTCTGGAATTCCAGCTTCACCTTGCTCGAATCGAACGCCAGCGGTCGGTTGAGGTAATAGTCGCGGTCCACGGCGGGCATTTCCTTGCCCTTGGCCTTGAGAAAGCCCTTGCGGATGTTCTCGTCCCACTTCACCGCGTCGAGAATGCGAATCGGCGTTTGCGCCAGCACAATGCGATCGGACAAGTTGCGTATCGTCTGCTGGTAATCGTCCACCCGGAACTCCTGTGAAAAAACGTCCGCTTGTTGCAGTTATTGGGGTTGGGTCAGTCGTTGGTAGCGCACGGCTTCCGAGAACACATCGGAGTTGGCCGGGTTGTCGAGGTAGCTGAAAACCTTGTCCATGTCACTGTCCACCAACACGCCGTCGCCTTCCCCGCTCTGGTTTGGCTGACCACTGAGAATCTTCTGTCCGATCGCCTGGTTGATCTGCTCCAGGTCCAGGTTGTAGACCACCAGCTCGTGTTTGTCGGTCAGTTCGAAGCCGGCGATCAGGAAATGCCCACCATAGCGCGCCGGCACTTTGGCCGACAGGTACCAGCGGCTGCCGTGACGGGAGACGGTCAGGGGAATGGCTTCGCGCTCCTGGGGCTTGGCCCTGAAGTAGCTGATCGCCTGGTAGCGGTGCTTGCCGACTTCCGTCAGCTCCAGGTTCAACGGTTCACCCCAGGCGTTGGTGCTGGTCCACTGCCCGAGCAGGCCCTTGGGTGCGGCTTCGCTGTCGGGCAGCGGCGCCTTGAACGACACCAGGCAACCACTTAGCAACAACAACGACACGGCCAGTACAACGGCACGCCAGGCTTTCATTTGAACTCCCTATGGTCTGTGGCGAGGGGATTTATCCCCGCTGGGCTGCGGAGCAGCCCCTTGCAGTCAGCTCAGTTAGCCAGATGTACCGAGTTGGCTGGTTTTGGGGCCGCTTCGCAGCCCAGCGGGGATAAATCCCCTCGCCACAAGGGCTGTGGTGAACCCATCTGGGTCACACCGACGCCAGTACCAGGTGCATGTAACGGGTCAGGATGCCGAGCATGTCTTCATCGGCTACCGGCTCGGCGCCATTGAGCAAGCCCTGATATTCCATCCGTCCGATAATCGCCGTCAACACTTTGGCATCCTGTTGCGGCTCGCGCGAGCCCAGAACCTGGAAAAACTGACACGTGCCGTGCAGCAAAATCTGCTGGTGGGAACGCACCAACTCCGCCAGGCGTGGGTTGAGCAGCGCTTCCTGGCGGAACGCCTGCTCGGCCATCAGGTAATCGCGACGACTCTGCAATTGATGCTGCACGTACTCCGCCGTCATCCGCGCGATGTCGTCCGCCAGTTGCGAGCGTGCTGCCGCGCTGCCGTCGCCATAGGCGACCATTTCGCGCAACAGGCCTTCATTGTTGGTCCACAGCTTGGCCATGAATGCCGCGCTGCGCTCCACATACTGGGCGAAGGTATCGGTGAGCAGGTCGTCGATGTCCTTGAAATAGTAAGTGGTGGCCGACAGCGGCACGCCCGCTTCAGCAGCCACCGCGCGGTGTCGCACTGCCCGCACGCCATCGCGCACCACGATGCGCATGGCCGCGTCGAGAATCTCCTGGCGGCGCTGTTCACTGCCCTGTCGGCTGGCCTTGCGGCCCTGGTACTGAACACTTTCAGCGACAGCAGTGGCGACGCCCGCTGCACCTTCTGGAGCCATTGCACGATTCACGACAGGTCTTTCCTCGCTAGTCAGAAGTAACCATTTGATACGTTTGTACCAGACAGGCAATAAAAAGCCGCCCATCGAGGCGGCTTTTTAATTGAAACACTTACGCTTGGGGCCGCATGTGCGGGAAGAGGATGACATCGCGGATCGACGGTGAGTTGGTCAACAACATCACCAGGCGATCGATCCCGATGCCTTCGCCAGCCGTCGGCGGCATGCCGTACTCCAGGGCACGGACGAAATCGGCGTCGTAGTGCATGGCTTCGTCGTCGCCCGCGTCCTTGTCGGCCACCTGGGCCATGAAGCGCTCGGCCTGGTCTTCCGCGTCGTTGAGCTCGGAGTAGGCGTTGGCGATTTCACGGCCACCGATAAACAGCTCGAAACGATCAGTCACGCTTGGGTTCTCGTCATTGCGACGGGCCAGCGGCGACACTTCGAACGGGTACTGGGTGATGAAGTGCGGCTGCTCCAGCTTGTGCTCGACCAGCTCTTCGAAAATCATCACCTGCAACTTGCCCAGGCCTTCGAAGCCAAGGACCTTGGCGCCGGCCTTCTTGGCGATGGCGCGAGCCTTGTCGATGTCCTGCAAGTCGGCCGCGGTGATATCCGGGTTGTACTTGAGGATCGAGTCGAACACCGACAGGCGCACGAACGGTTCGCCGAAATGGAACACCTTGTCGCCGTAAGGCACGTCGGTGGTGCCCAATACCAACTGCGCCAGCTCGCGGAACAGCTCTTCGGTCAGGTCCATGTTGTCTTCGTAGTCGGCGTAGGCCTGGTAGAACTCGAGCATGGTGAACTCAGGGTTGTGCCGGGTCGAGACGCCTTCGTTACGGAAGTTACGGTTGATCTCGAAGACCTTTTCAAATCCACCGACAACAAGCCGCTTGAGGTACAGCTCCGGCGCAATGCGCAAGAACATTTCCATGTCCAGGGCGTTGTGGTGGGTTTCGAACGGCTTGGCCGCCGCGCCGCCAGGAATGGTCTGCAACATCGGCGTCTCGACTTCGAGGAAGTCGCGCTTCATCAGGAAGCTGCGGATGTGGGCGATGACTTGCGAGCGGACACGGAACGTGTGGCGCACGTCTTCGTTGACGATCAGGTCGACGTAGCGCTGGCGATAGCGCTGCTCGGTGTCGGTCAGGCCGTGGTGCTTGTCCGGCAGCGGGCGCAAGGACTTGGTCAGCAGGCGCACGCTGGTCATTTCGACATACAGGTCGCCCTTGCCGGAACGGGCCAGGGTGCCTTCGGCGGCAATGATGTCGCCCAGGTCCCAGGTCTTGACGGCGGCCAGGGTTTCTTCCGGCAGGGTCTTGCGGTTGACGTAGACCTGGATGCGACCGGTCATGTCCTGGATCACCAGGAACGAACCACGGTCGAGCATGATGCGACCGGCAACCTTGACCGGAATCGCAGCCTCGGCCAGCTCTTCCTTGGTCTTGTCCGCATACTTCTTCTGCAGGGCGTCGCAGTACGAATCGCGGCGGAAGTCGTTAGGGAAGGCCTGGCCCTTGGCGCGCTCGGCAGCAAGCTTTTCCTTGCGCAGGGCGATCAGGGAGTTTTCTTCCTGTTGCAGGGCTTGCGGGTCGAGTTCTAGGTCGCTCATGTCTTTAAGGTTTCCATCACAGGTTCGTTGCCCCCGGCCCCGGGGCCGGAGTTTGTGGGCAAGCCGCGCTCCCGAAAAAGCGTGCCTGCCCACCGCGTGGGTGTCGCGTTACAGCCCTTGCTTGAGGCTGGCGATCAGGTATTCGTCGATGTCGCCGTCGAGCACTTTGTCACAGTCGCTGCGTTCGATGCTGGTGCGCAGGTCCTTGATCCGCGAGGCGTCGAGCACGTACGAACGGATCTGGTGACCCCAGCCGATGTCCGACTTGGTGTCTTCCAGCGCCTGGGACGCGGCATTGCGCTTCTGCACTTCCTGCTCGTACAAACGGGCCCGCAGCATTTTCATCGCGGTGTCTTTGTTCGCATGCTGGGAACGTTCGTTCTGGCAACTGACCACGGTGTTGGTCGGTACGTGGGTAATCCGTACGGCCGAGTCGGTGGTGTTGACGTGCTGGCCACCGGCACCGGAGGAGCGGTAGGTGTCGATGCGCAGGTCGGCAGGGTTGATCTCGATTTCGATGTTGTCATCGATTTCCGGCGAGACGAATACCGCCGAGAACGAGGTGTGCCGACGGTTGCCGGAGTCGAACGGGCTCTTGCGCACCAGGCGGTGCACGCCGATCTCTGTACGCAGCCAGCCAAAGGCGTATTCGCCCTTGATGTGCACGGTGGCGCCCTTGATCCCGGCGACTTCACCAGCGGACAGTTCCATGATGGTGGCGTCGAAACCGCGTTTGTCAGCCCAGCGCAGGTACATGCGCAGCAGGATGTTGGCCCAGTCCTGGGCTTCGGTGCCGCCGGAACCGGCCTGGATGTCCAGGTAGGCGTTGTTCATGTCCATTTCGCCGCTGAACATGCGACGGAATTCCAGCTTGGCCAGGGCCTCTTCGAGACGTGTCAGTTCGGCGACGACATCGCCGACCGCACCTTCGTCATTCTCTTCGACGGCCATGTCCAGCAGGTCGCGGCAATCGGCCAGGCCACTGGACATTTCGTCCAGGGTCTCGACGATCTGCGCCAGCGCAGAGCGCTCGCGGCCCAGCTCCTGGGCGTAGGAAGGGTTGTTCCAGACATTCGGATCTTCAAGCTCGCGATTGACTTCGGTCAGGCGCTCATGCTTTTGATCGTAGTCAAAGATACCCCCGAATAGTTTCGGAGCGCTCGGACAGGTCCTTGATGGTGTTCAGGATCGGGTTGATTTCCATGGCGGGCAGCACTCGTTGGCGAACTTTTGAAAGCCGGCGAGTATAACGTAATCAAGCGCCAGCGGCAGCCCGCCTGGCGGCTTTAGGAACACCAATTCCTGATACGCCACAGGTTCTGTGGCGAGGGAGCTGCTCCCTCGCCACGAAAGCCATCCCGCAGAGGCTTATTCGACTCCAACCCGATTACGCCCATTGTGCTTGGCCAGGTACAGCCCCTTGTCCGCCGCCGAAATCAGTTGCCGGCAATCGCCGCCCTGCTGTGGGATGAAGGTCGAGACGCCAATGCTGATGGTCAGGTTCTCGCCACCGTCAGGCGTGGCATGAGGGATTTTCAGGGCGACCACGCTCTGGCGCAGTTTCTCGGCCATCAACCGGGCGCCGCCAGGCGCGGTGCCCGGCAAAACCAGGGCGAATTCCTCGCCGCCGTAACGGGCCGGCAGGTCCGAAGGGCGGCTACAGGCATCGCGGATCGCCGTGGCGACCTTGCGCAGGGCTTCATCGCCCTCCAGGTGGCCGAAGTTGTCGTTGTAGGGCTTGAAGTAGTCCACGTCGATCATCAACAGCGACAGCTGGGTCTGGTCCCGTAGCGCCCTCCTCCACTCAAGCTCCAGGTATTCATCGAAGTGCCGACGGTTGGACAGCCCAGTGAGGCCATCGGAATTCATCAGCCGTTGCAACACCAGGTTGGTGTCGAGCAACTGCTGCTGGCTGACCCGCAAGGCGCGATAAGCTGCGTCGCGCTGCAGCAGCATCATGTAGGACCGCGAGTGATAACGGATGCGCGCCACCAGCTCGATGTTATCCGGCAATTTGACCAGGTAATCATTGGCCCCGGCGGCAAACGCCGCGCTCTTGACCAGCGGATCCTCCTTGGTGGAAAGGACAATGATCGGGATGTCACGGGTAGCCGGGTGGTTGCGGTATTCACGCACCAGGCTCAAGCCGTCGAGGCCTGGCATAACCAAGTCCTGGAGAATCACCGTCGGCTTGATACGAACGGCATGGGCGATGGCTTGGTGAGGGTCGGAGCAGAAGTGGAAATCGATGTTCTGTTCATTCGACAACCCGCGCCGCACCGCCTCGCCGATCATCGCCTGGTCGTCGACGAGCAAGACCATCGCGGCGTTCTCGTCGCGCTTGAAATCGTCGAGCTGTAAATCATTCATGGAGGCTCACCTGAAACTGCCTGGGGCGCGAGGGTTGATCATGGGGTGAAAATTTCCGCCAAGCGTGGCGCTATTTTATCCAGCGCGAGAATTTGTGCCGCCGCGTCGATGGCCGCCGCCGCCCTCGGCATGCCATACACCGCGCTGCTCTGCTGGTCCTGGGCGATGGTCACGCAGCCCTGCTGGCGCATGAGTTTAAGCCCCTGCGCTCCGTCGCGGCCCATACCAGTGAGCAATACCCCCACCGCATCGCCGTTCCAGTAATGGGCGACACTTTCGAAAAACACATCAATGGAGGGCCGATAGATCTCATTGACCGGCTCGGCGGTGTAGGCAAGCGTACCGTTTTTCAACAGGCGCAGATGGTGGTTGGTCCCTGCCAGCAACACGGTGCCGCCTTGCGGCGTCTCGCCATGCCGGGCCAACCGGACATCCAGGCCCGACACGCCGCTGAGCCATTCGGCCATGCCGGCGGCAAACACTTCGTCCACGTGCTGAACCAGCACAATGGCCGGGGCGAAGTCACGCGGCAGCCCCTTGAGCAGCACTTCCAACGCAGCCGGGCCGCCCGCCGACGAGCCGATCGCCACCAGGCTGTTGCGTGACAACGGCGCGCGCGGTGCGGTCGGGGTGGCGCGCTCAGCGTTCCCGCGCTCGCCGATCAGCCAGCCGATGTTGGCGATCTTGCGCAACAGCGGTGCCGCGGCGTCCTCCGGCCTGCCGACGCCCAGGGCCGGCGTATCGACCACGTCGAGGGCGCCATGGCCCATGGCCTCGAATACCCGATGGACGTTCTGCTGGCTGTCACCGGTCACGATCACGATGGCGCACGGGGTGTCGGCCATGATCCGCCGCGTCGCCTCCACCCCATCCATGATCGGCATGAACAGGTCCATCAGGATCAGGTCCGGGGTGTATTCGGCGCACCGCTGCACAGCGTCAGCGCCATTGACGGCCACCCAGACCAGCTGATGCACAGGCTCCAACGCCAGCGCGCGGCGCAGGGCCTCGACCGCCAGGGGCATGTCATTGACAATGGCGATCTTCAAACCCGTACTCCTCCGATCAATTCGACCACGGCATCAAGCAAGGCGTCGTCGTGAAAACTCGCCTTGGCTAGATAATAGTCGGCCCCGGCGTCCAGGCCACGGCGACGATCTTCTTCGCGATCCTTGTAGGAAACCACCATCACCGGCAGCGATTGCAAGCGGCTGTCGCGCCGCAGCAACGATACCAACTCGATACCGTCCATGCGGGGCATGTCGATGTCAGTGATGAGCAGGTCGAAATTTTCCGCGCGCAACGCATTCCAACCGTCCATGCCGTCGACGGCCACGGCCACGTCGTAGCCGCGATTGAGCAACAGCTTGCGTTCCAGCTCACGCACGGTCAGCGAGTCATCAACGACCAGGATCCGCTTGCGCGGCGACTGGGCCTCGTTCCGCCGGGCAATGCGCTCCAGTCGGCCGGCATCGAGCAGTTTCTCCACCGAGCGCAAGAGGTCTTCGACATCGACAATCAACACCACCGAGCCGTCGTCCAGCAAGGCGCCGGCGGAAATGTCCTGGACCTTGCCCAGGCGCTCGTCCAGGGGCAGGACCACCAGGGTCCGCTCACCAATGAACCGTTCCACCGCCACGCCATAAATCACCTCCCGCTCACGGATCACCACGACCTTGAGGGTCTGGTCGCTGTTCGGCGTCGCCGGGCGATTGAGCAGTTGAGTGGCGGCAACCAAGCCAACATGGCGACCTTCGTGCCAGAAGTGCTGGCGACCTTCGACCTGGACGATGTCCTCGGGCGCCAGGTCGCACATGCGTTCGATATGGGCCAAGGGAAACGCGTAGGCTTCGCCGCCGACTTCCACCACCAGGCTGCGCACCACCGATAGCGTCAGCGGTACTTCGAGGTGGAAACGACTGCCCTGCCCGGCCGTCTGCTCCAGCACCACCGCGCCGCGCAACTGCCGGACCATATGCTGGACCGCATCCAGGCCGACACCGCGCCCGGACACTTCGGTCACTTTGTCCCGCAGGCTGAAGCCGGGCAGGAACAGAAACGCCAGCAGCTCTTCCTCACTCAGGCTGGCGGCGGTGTGCTCGGGGGACAGGCCGCGCGCCACGACACTGCGGCGTACCCGCTCCAGGTCCACGCCCGCACCGTCGTCCGCCAGTTCCAACACCAGCAGGCCGGCCTGGTGCGAGGCACGCAGGCGGATCAGGCCTTCGGCGGGTTTGCCGGCCAACACCCGTTGTTCCGGCGTCTCGATGCCATGGTCCACGGCGTTGCGCAGCAAGTGAGTCAGCGGCGCTTCAAGTTTTTCCAGTACGTCGCGATCGACCTGGGTTTTCTCCCCTTCGATTTCCAGGCGCACCTGTTTTCCGAGGCTGCGGCCCAAGTCGCGAACCATGCGCGCCTGCCCCGAAAGCACATCGGCAAACGGGCGCATGCGACAGGCCAGCGCCGTGTCGTACAGCACTTGCGCCCGCTGGCTGGCCTGCCAGGCGAACTCGTCCAGTTCAGCGATTTCCTGCGCCAGCAATTGCTGGGTTTCGGCCAGCAGGCGCCGGGCATCGCCGAGGGCTTCCTGGGCCTGCAAACTCAGGACGTGGTCCTTGAGGTGCACATTCAAGTCTTCGAGGGCGCGCAGACCATTGCCTTGCTGGCGCTTGAGCCGCAGCATGGTCGCCAGCCAAGGCTTGAGACGCTGGGTTTCAACAAGGGACTTGCTCGACAAGTCCAATAAGCTGTTCAGGCGCCCGGCGGTGACTCGCAAGACCCGCTCGCCCTCTTCGGTGACGCGCTTTTTCTTGGTGGGCGGCCCCGCGGGCTCCGTGGACGCGGGCTCGGCCATTTCGAGAGCAATGGGCTCGGCGGATAGGTCGTCCTTCGGCGACACAACCGTCGGCGCCGGCGTCGCGGCAGGGTCAAGCAAACGGCCCAACAGTGCGACATAGGCCTCGACGTCTTCGGCGCCGACACTGTTGCCGGGCGTCGCAATGCGGGTCAACAGATCAGTGCCTTGCAGCAAGGCATCGATGTGTTCGGCGCGCAACACCAGGCGCCGTTCCTGGGCGCTGACCAGGCAATCTTCCATCACATGAGCCACGCTGACCCCGGCATCGACCCCGACGATCCGCGCGGCACCCTTGAGGGAATGAGCCGCGCGCATACACGATTCCAGATGGTCGGCCTGGGTCGGATCACGTTCCAGCGCCAGCAGGCCGGCGCTCAGCACTTGGGTCTGGGCTTCGGCTTCCAGGCTGAACAGCTCCAGCAGCGAGGCGTCGCGCATCTGGTCGGGGGTCATGACAAGCTCCGGGACACGGCGGACAGCAGCTGCTCTTCATCCAGCCAACGCAGGTTGCGGCCTTTGTACTGCAGGACACCCCGGGTGTATTTGCCGGTCGATTGCGAAGCGTTCGCCAGAATACGTTCATCAATGGCATGGATCCCGTCCACCTCATCGACCGGCATCATCACCGGCCCGCCTTGTGCGCCGACGATCAGCATGCGCGGCATGACCCGACCACCGGAGGGCGCCGCCGAGCCGGGCTCCAGCCCGAGCAAGTCAACCAGCGACAGGCAAGCCACCAAGGCCCCGCGCACATTGGCAACCCCGAGCAAGGCCCGGGAGCGCTGGTGAGGTAATGAATGGATCGGCTGCAACGGCGCCACTTCCACCAGGCTGCGGGTGGTCAGGCCCAGCCACTCTTCGCCCAGGCGGAACATCAGCAGCGAGCGCGTGACGATATCGGCGTCCACCGGGGCATAAGCCAAGTCGCGGTCGTCCTGGCGCAGGGCGTAACGGTCGAGCAAACGGGTGGCGGCGGCCGAATACACTGAGCAATTGCGACAGTGAATATGCTCAGCCAGCAGCGGGCAAGACTTGTCGCCATGAACGCCGATGCGATTCCAACAGTCATCGATGGCCTGGGTATCGTCATGGGTCACGTTATAGAAAGCCGAACCGCTCATCATCTACGCTCACTGTCAGCCGCGCGCCCACTGCGTGCCGCGCGCTCCTGCAATCGACGGGCACCGGCCGCGTCTCCCTGGGAAGCCAGCAGCGCCGCCAAGTGCACCAACGCCTCGGCGTGTTGCGGCTCAAGATACAGCGCCTTGCGATAAAAACCCTGGGCCTCGAGTGCACTGCCGGCCATGTCGCTGAGCAGTCCCAACCAATAGAAGACCTGGGCGTTTGGCGCATGGCTGCGCACGTACTGTTCGCAAGCGGCGCGGGCCTCGGCGCTTCTGCCGCCGTTGGCAAGGGCGGCAATATTGGCTAGCAAGGTGGCGGCGTCGCTGCTTTTCGGTGCGGCAATCGGGGTGACGCCGCCAGCAAACGGCCGGGGCCGAATCACCGGCGCAGCGACTCGCGGTGGCGGCTGGCGAATCGGCAGCGGCGTCGGCATCAGGGCCGGCAGCGGTTGCGGCTCCGGCGCGCCCTGGCGGCTGAAGGCGAACGACTGGGCGATACCGATCGAGCGCATGCCAAGGCGCCCCAACAGACTGCCCTCGGCGGGCCCGATGAACAGCACGCCGCCCTCATGGGTCAGGCGCTTGAGAACCGCGAACACTTGCTGCTGGGTAGGCTGGTCAAAATAGATCAGCAGGTTGCGGCAGAAGACAAAATCGTAGGGGGCCTCGTTTACCAGCAGGGCCGGGTCCAACAAGTTGCCCACTTGCAGGCGCACCTGCTCGCGTACGCGCCCATCGAGACGATAGCCGTCATCCTCGGCGTTGAAATATCGTTCGCGAAAACCCAGGTCCGCACCCCGAAAAGAGTTTCTGCCGTAACGCGCTTGCCTGGCCTTTTCCACCGACAGCGGGCTGACGTCCATCCCATCGACCTTGAACTGATGCGGCCCAAGGCCTGCGTCGAACAAGGCCATGGCGATCGAGTAGGGTTCTTCGCCGGTGGAGCACGGCAGGCTGAGAATGCGCAGCGCCCGCAGGTGCTTGATCTCGGCGAGACGCAGGGTTGCCAGCCGGGCCAGCGTGGCGAAGGATTCCGGGTAACGGAAGAACCAGGTCTCCGGGACGATTACCGCTTCGATCAGCGCCTGCTGCTCCTGGGTAGAGTGTTGCAGCGATTGCCAGTACTCGTCAGTGGATCGGCCAGGGACGGCGAGGACACGCTGGCAGACCGCTCGCTCGATAATGGCAGTGCCGACGGACGTGACGTCCAAGCCGATACGCTCCTTGAGGAAGTCGAAAAAACGCTGGTCGCTGTTCATCGCTCTCCCTCGTTGTCATTGAGGTCCAGCGGTGGCGTGGGAAACAGCACCGCGCGAACGGACTCGTCGAGCAAATCGTTAACCCGGACCCATTGCAGCATGCCCTGGGCATCTTCACGCACCGGGCCGAGGTAAGGTGCTTGGCGATTGTCCAGGCCATAAGGCTTGAAATCGGCCGGATCACAACGCAACGTGTCGGTGGCCTGTTCCAGAATCAAACCCAGCACCTGCGCGGCTTGCTGCGCCTGCGGCCGATAGTGCACAAGTACCAGCCGGGTGCTGGTGCGCGCCTGGGCATCCTGGCCGAAGGTCAGGGCACAAAGGTCGATCACCGGCACGACAACCCCGCGCCAGGCAAACACCCCCGCCACCCAGGACGGCGCCCGGGCGATCGGCTTGAGTGACAAGCGCGGCAATACTTCCACCACGTCGGTGGCCTGCAAGGCGTAGCGCTCGTTTCCGATGCAGAACACCAGGAACAGCGTTTGCCGGGCCGCCGGAGCGACGCCATATCGGGCTTCGAACTCGCCCATCAGACTTTGAAGCGCGAGACGCCGCTGCGCAGCCCCGCGGCCACCTGGCTGAGTTCATCGATGGCGGAACTGGCCTGGCGTAGGGAGTCCACGGTCTGGCTGCTGGCATCGCCCAGTTGCACCAGGGCGTGATTGATCTGCTCAGCGCCGGTGGCCTGGGCCTGCATCCCCTCATTGACCATCAACACCCGCGGCGCCAACGCCTGGACCTGATGAATGATCTGCGAGAGTTGCTCGCCGATCTGCTGTACCTCGGCCATCCCGCGGCGCACTTCTTCGGAGAACTTGTCCATGCCCATCACTCCCGCCGAAACGGCCGACTGGATCTCGCGAACCATTTGCTCGATGTCGTAGGTGGCAACCGCGGTCTGGTCGGCCAGGCGGCGGACTTCGGTGGCGACCACGGCGAAACCGCGTCCGTACTCACCGGCCTTCTCGGCCTCGATGGCGGCGTTGAGCGACAGCAAGTTGGTCTGGTCGGCGACCTTGACGATGGTGACCACCACCTGATTGATGTTGCCGGCCTTCTCGTTGAGGATCGCCAGCTTGGCGTTTACAAGATCGGCGGCGCCCATCACCGAGTGCATGGTCTCTTCCATGCGCGCCAGGCCCTGCTGGCCTGAACCGGCAGCGACCGAGGCCTGGTCGGCGGCGGTGGAGACTTCGGTCATGGTGCGCACCAGGTCGCGGGACGTGGCGGCGATTTCCCGGGAGGTTGCGCCGATCTCAGTGGTGGTCGCGGCGGTTTCGGTGGCCGTGGCCTGCTGCTGTCGGGAAGTGGCGGCGATCTCGGTCACCGAAGTGGTGACCTGCACCGAGGAACGCTGGGCTTGGGACACCAGCGACGTCAGCTCGGCCATCATGTCGTTGAAGCCAGTCTCCACGGCGCCGAATTCGTCCTTGCGCGCCAGGTTCAGGCGCCCGCTCAGGTCGCCGCTGCGCATGACATCGAGAATCTCCACGATGCGAGTCATGGGCGCCATGATCGCGCGCATCAGCAACAGGCCGCAAAGCACAGCCACGAGCACCGCGACGACAAATGACAGACCCATCGCAATCTCGGCGGCCGTTACCGCATGGCCAATTGTCTGAGCGGCTCGCTCCGCCAGCTCGCGATTGCGCTCGATGATCTGGTTCAAGTGCCCACGGCCGTCGAGCCATGCCGGCGTCAGCTCTTTTTCCAATGCCAACCGTGCGCCTTCGTAGTCCTTGCGCTGGTACAGATCCAGCACCTTTGCCAAGGCCTTGTTGAAGTCCTGGTGATTGACCTCGAATTCGTCGAACGAAGCCTGGTCGGCCGGGTCCTGGATCAACTTCTGATAGTTCTGGATTTCTTCGCGAAGATGCTGCTCGTAACCCTGGTAGAGCGCCTTGTCCTCAGCGGTGATTTCGCGCTGGCCGGAAAGGCCGACGATCTGCTGGGTCTTGACGTAACTGTCGACCCAGCCGCCTCGGATCATGGAACTGAAATAAACCCCTGGGACGGCGTCGGTACGCACTTTCTGTTCACTGGCCTCGATCTTCAACAACCGCGAATACGTGACCACTACCATCAGCAACATGATGGCGATGATCACCGCAAAACTCGCCAGGATGCGTTGGCGCAACGTCCAGTTCTTCACAGTAAAACCTCGGGGCACTTTGAATTGCCGGGAGTATAGCCGAGGGCAATGGTGCGTCTGCATGACGGCTGGGGGGGATTTTCGGCCGCCGTTGTCTTGATCGGTGGCGCACCTGTGGCGAGGGAGCTGCTCCCGTCGTCCGTCAGCCGAGAGATCTATCGGCAGTTTTTTTTGGGAGCGGCTTCGCCGCTCAGCGGGAGCAAGCTCCCTCGCCACAGGGATTGAGGTTGGGATTGATCTATATAGTCGCCTGCCGCACCTGCTTTTCCAGTTCCGCTTTCAGCCCTGGCTCCAACTTCAACTGCCGCGCCAGTTCGTCGAGGTAGGATTTCTCCATGAAGTTTTCTTCGTCCACCAGCATCACGCTGGCGATGTACATTTCGGCGGCGATTTCCGGTGTGCTTGCCGCACGGGCGACGTCGCTGGGATCCAGGGGTTTGTTGAGTTCGGCGTGCAGCCAGTGCTGCAATTCCTGGTCGTTGTCGAGCTTGGTGAATTCGCCCTCGATCAACTGCCGTTCACGCTCGTCTACATGGCCGTCGGCCTTGGCCGCCGCGACCAGAGCCTTGAGGATCGCCTGGCTGTGCTGCTCGACCTGCGCCGGCGGGACGCGGTCCAGGGTCTGCGGCTCGGTTTTCGGTGCAGTGCCCTGTTGGGCCTGCCAGTTGCCATAAGCCTTGTACGCAATGACGCCCAACGCAGCCAGGCCGCCATAGGTCAGTGCCTTGCCGCCGAAGTTGCGGGCTTTCTTGTTGCCCAGCAGCAAGCCCATGGCACCGGCTGCCAACGCCCCGCCACCCGCGCCGGAGAGCATTCCGCCCAGGTTGCCGGAACCACCGAGCAATCCGCCCAACCCGCCGGACGACTTGCCCTGGGAGCCGCCAGCCTTGTTCTGCAGCATTTCCTGGCCGGACTTGAGTAACTGATCGAGCAATCCACGGGTGTTCATTTGTTGCCTCCACGCATTCGGGTTAACCGGATCATAAGGCCCCCAGCCTAGATCGAAAGTGCCCGGCATCCTCGGCGAGATTGCTTCGAGATGTTGCCTGACAGGATTCAGTCGACCTGCAGCCATTCGATAAAAACGATATACACTCCAAGACATCGATAAATTCGCTCGGCGGTGCTCAACCATGATGACCCTGCGCCAGATCCGTCACTTCATCGCCGTGGCCGAGACCGGGTCGATTTCCGCTGCGGCGCAAACGGCGTTCATTTCCCAGTCGACGCTGACCCTGGCCATCCAGCAGTTGGAGGAAGACATCGGCGTCAGCCTGTTCAGCCGCCACGCCAAGGGCATGACCCTGACCCACCAGGGGCATCAATTCCTGCGCCAGGCCCACCTGATCCTTGCCACCGTCGACAACGCCAAGCGCAGCCTGCAACAGAGCACCGACCAGGTCGCCGGCCAAGTCACCATCGGCGTGACCAGCCTCGTTGCCGGGTATTACCTGGCGGACCTGCTGACCCGTTTCCAGCGCGCCTATCCCAACGTGGCGATTCGCGTGATGGAAGACGAGCGGCCGTATATCGAGCATTTGCTGGTCAGCGGCGAAATCGACGTCGGCGTGCTGATCCTGTCCAACCTGGAAGATCGCCACGCGCTGCAGACTGAGGTGCTGACCCACTCGCCCCACCGCTTGTGGCTGCCGGCCCAGCATCCGTTGCTGGAGCACGACAGCATCCACCTGTCGGACGTGGCCCGCGAGCCGCTGATCCAATTGAATGTCGACGAAATGGATCGCAACGCGCAACGCCTGTGGCGTGGCGCCGGCCTGCAACCGAACATCACGCTGCGCACTGCCTCGACCGAAGCGGTGCGCAGCCTGGTGGCGGCCGGGCTGGGCGTGTCGATCCAACCGGACATGACCTACCGCCCCTGGTCACTGGAAGGCGACATCATCGAGGCCCGGCCAATTGCCGACCTCAACCAGACCCTTGATGTTGGCCTGGCCTGGCGCCGAGGCACCGCGCGGCCGGCGTCGGTCGACCCGTTCCTGGCGGTCGCGAGGGAACAGCGTCACGGCGGGCGCAAGCCATCTATTTAATCGAATGCAGCCTTGAGTATTTAGAATTTGTTGTCCGCCGGACTGCGCACTAGTCTTGCTGCATCCTTTGGGCCACTGACAAAAAGAGAAACCGACAATGGCTGGCACGCAGACCCCGTTGTGTACCGCGTTGCTGATTGATGGCGAAAGCGTGCCCGGCGACGGTTTTGTCGAGCCAATCCTCAACCCCGCCACCGGTGAAACGCTGGCGCACATTGCCGAGGCCAGCACCGAACAGGTCGAAGCCGCAATCCATGCTGCCCATCGCGCCTTCGATGGCTGGTCGCGCACCACCCCACAGCTGCGCTCAAACCTGCTGCTGGACATTGCCAGCGCGATCGAGAAGAACGCCGATTACCTGGCCCGCCTCGAATCCTTGAACTGCGGCAAGCCGCTGCACTTGGCACGCCAGGATGACCTGAGCGCCACGGTGGATGTGTTCCGCTTCTTTGCCGGCGCGGTACGCTGCCAGACCGGCCAGCTCAGCGGCGAATACCTGCCCGGCTATACCAGCATGGTGCGCCGCGATCCGATTGGCGTGGTCGCGTCCATTGCGCCGTGGAATTACCCGATCATGATGGCGGCCTGGAAAATCGCTCCCGCCCTGGCCGCCGGCAACACCTTGGTCTTCAAGCCCTCGGAGCATACGCCGCTATCGATCCTGGCCCTGGCGCCATTATTGGCGCAGATCCTGCCGCGCGGCGTCATCAACATTGTCTGCGGCGGCGGTGAAGGTGTCGGCAGCCATCTGGTCAGTCATCCCAAGGTCCGCATGGTTTCGTTGACGGGCGATATCGTCACCGGGCAGAAAATCCTCCAGGCCGCCGCCAAAACCCTCAAGCGCACGCACCTGGAATTGGGCGGCAAGGCTCCGGTGATCGTCTGTGACGATGCGGACTTGCAAGCGGTGGTCGAAGGCGTGCGCACCTACGGTTACTACAACGCCGGGCAGGATTGCACCGCGGCATGCCGGATCTACGCCCAGGCGGGGATCCACGACCGTCTGGTGGCCGAGCTCGGCGCGGCGGTCGGCAGCCTGCGTTTTGCCGGCAAGCGCGATGCCGACAATGAGATCGGCCCGCTGATCAGCATCCGCCAGCGCGACCGCGTCGCCAGTTTTGTCGAGCGCGCCCTCGGCCAGCCGCACATCGAACGCATCACGGGTGCGGCGGTGCATTCCGGCGCCGGCTTCTTTTACCAGCCGACGCTGTTGGCCGGTTGCAAGCAAAACGATGAAATCGTCCAGCGCGAGGTGTTCGGCCCGGTGGTCACGGTGACTCGCTTCGATGAGCTCAGCCAGGCGGTGGACTGGGCCAACGACTCGGAATACGGCCTGGCCTCCTCCGTCTGGACCCATAACCTTGACAAGGCGATGCAGGTGGCCGCGCGGCTGCAATACGGCTGCACCTGGATCAACAGCCATTTCATGCTGGTCAGCGAAATGCCCCATGGCGGCCTGAAACGCTCGGGCTATGGGAAAGACCTGTCGAGCGATTCGCTCCAGGACTACAGCGTGGTGCGCCATATCATGGCCCGCCACGGCCAGCATCTGTAGATAACAGCACTACTCTAATAACAGGCCAGCCCTGGCGCTTCACCCCGTTGCGAAACTGCCCCGACCATAATTAAAGCAAGAGGGATTTCCATGTACGCGCACAAGACCGCATTGCTCAGTGCAATCACCACGGCGCTTCTGACCAGCGTCAGCCTCCAGGCCGCCGAACCGCTCAAGGCGGTTGGCGCTGGCGAAGGCCAACTGGATATCGTCGCCTGGCCGGGCTACATCGAGCGTGGTGAAAGCGACAAGGCCTACGATTGGGTGACCGGCTTCGAGAAGGAAACGGGTTGCAAGGTCAACGTGAAGACTGCCGCGACGTCCGATGAAATGGTCAGCCTGATGAGCAAGGGCGGCTATGACCTGGTCACTGCCTCCGGCGACGCCTCCTTGCGGCTGATTGCCGGCAAACGCGTGCAGCCGATCAACACCGCGCTGATCGCCAATTGGAAAAACCTCGACCCGCGTCTCAAGGATGCGCCGTGGTACGTGGTCAATCAGCAGACCTACGGCACCCCGTACCAATGGGGCCCGAACGTGCTGATGTACAACACCGAGGTGTTCAAGCAGGCACCGACCAGCTGGAGTGTGCTGTTCGAGGCGCAGAACCTGCCTGACGGCAAGCCGAACAAGGGACGCGTGCAAGCCTACGATGGCCCGATCTACATCGCCGATGCGGCGCTCTACCTCAAGACCGCCAAGCCCGAATTGGGCATCAAGGACCCGTACCAGCTCGACGAAGCCCAGTACAAGGCTGTGCTGGAATTGCTGCGGGCCCAGCAACCGTTGATCCACCGTTACTGGCATGACACCACTGTGCAGATGAGCGACTTCAAGAACGAAGGCGTGGTGGCATCCGGCGCCTGGCCGTACCAGGTCAATGGCCTGACCAACGAGAAACAGCCGATCGCCTCGACCATTCCCAAGGAAGGCGCCACCGGCTGGGCCGATACCACGATGCTGCACGCCGAGGCCAAGCACCCCAACTGCGCGTACAAATGGATGGACTGGTCGCTTCAACCCAAGGTCCAGGGCGACGTAGCCGCCTGGTTCGGCTCCTTGCCGGCCGTGCCGGCGGCGTGCAAAGGCAGCGAACTGCTAGGCGCCGAAGGCTGCAAGACCAACGGCTTCGACCAGTTCGACAAGATCGCCTTCTGGAAAACCCCACAGGCCGAGGGCGGCAAGTTCGTGCCGTACAGTCGCTGGACCCAGGATTACATTGCGATCATGGGTGGGCGCTAAGTCGCAGTCACCTGTTTGGACCGGGGGGACATGGTTAACCCTGTGGCGAGGGAGCTTGCTCCCGCTGGCGCGCGCAGCACGCCCAAAACCGACCGACGCGGTATGACCTGCCCACCGCATCGGCTGGTTTTGGGGTGGCTGCGCCACCCAGCGGGAGCAAGCTCCCTCGCCACGGGACCGCGTTCCAACCGTTGCGATTTCATACCCGCCCCGCTTTCTGGAGCCCCGCACCATGACGCTTGCAGTCCAGTTCACCCACGTTTCCCGTCAGTTCGGCGATGTGAAGGCCGTTGACCGGGTTTCCATCGACATTCAGGACGGCGAGTTCTTTTCCATGCTGGGACCGTCCGGTTCCGGCAAGACCACCTGCCTGCGGCTGATCGCCGGGTTCGAGCAGCCCAGCGCCGGTTCGATCCGCATCCACGGCGAGGAAGCCGTGGGGCTCGCGCCCTATCAGCGGGACGTCAACACGGTTTTCCAGGACTATGCCCTGTTCCCCCACATGAACGTGCGCGACAACGTCGCCTATGGCCTGAAGGTCAAAGGCATCGCCAAGGCCGAACGCATCAAGCGCGCCGACGAAGCACTGGAGATGGTTGCCCTGGACGGCTACGGCCAGCGCAAGCCGGTGCAACTCTCCGGCGGCCAACGTCAACGCGTCGCCCTGGCCCGCGCGCTGGTCAACCGCCCGCGCGTCCTGCTGCTGGATGAGCCCCTGGGCGCCCTCGACCTGAAGCTGCGCGAACAGATGCAGAGCGAATTGAAGAAACTCCAACGGCAGCTGGGCATCACCTTCATTTTTGTCACCCATGACCAGACCGAAGCGTTGTCGATGTCCGATCGCGTCGCGGTGTTCAACAAGGGCCGCATCGAACAGGTCGATACGCCGCGCAACCTGTACATGCGGCCGGCCACCACCTTCGTCGCCGAATTCGTCGGCACCTCCAACGTGATTCGTGGCGAACTGGCCCGGCAATTGAGCGGGCACCCACAGCCGTTCTCGATCCGCCCGGAACATGTGCGTTTTGCCGAAGGCCCGCTGGCTGGGCATGAAATCGAAGTCAGCGGCCTGCTCCATGACATCCAATACCAAGGCAGTGCGACGCGCTACGAGCTGACGCTGGAGACCGGCCAGACGCTCAGCCTCAGCCAGGCCAACACCCAATGGAACGACAACAGCGCCCAGCACCAGACCGGCCAACCGATCACGGTACGCTGGGCGCGTGAGGCGATGGTCGCCCTGCACGACACCGTTGGCGGCGAGGCCTGAAATGAACACCGTGGCCATCACTCAAACGCCCGCGCACGGCTCGCCGTTACGCCGTTTTTCCAACCTGCTGTACCGACGGCCCAACCTCTACCTGTCGATGTTGCTGGTGCCACCGCTGATCTGGTTCGGCGCGATCTACCTGGGTTCGCTGCTGACTTTGCTTTGGCAGGGTTTCTACACCTTCGACGACTTCACCATGGCGGTCACGCCCGACCTGACCCTGGCGAACTTTTCGGCGCTGTTCCAGCCGTCGAATTTCGACATCATTGCGCGCACCTTGGCCATGGCAATCGCCGTGTCCATTGCCAGCGCCATCGTCGCCTTCCCGATCGCCTATTACATGGCGCGCTACACCAGCGGCAAGACCAAGGCATTTTTCTACATTGCGGTGATGCTGCCGATGTGGGCCAGCTACATCGTCAAGGCCTATGCCTGGACGTTGCTGCTGGCCAAGGGTGGCGTGGCGCAGTGGTTCGTCCAGCACCTGGGCCTGGGGCCGGTGTTGCAGTTCGTGCTGGGAATCCCGGGCGTGGGCGGCAGCACCTTGTCCACCTCGCACCTAGGGCGTTTCCTGGTGTTCGTCTACATCTGGCTGCCGTTCATGATCCTGCCGATCCAAGCGTCGCTGGAGCGTTTGCCACCGTCGCTGCTGCAAGCCTCGGCGGACCTGGGCGCCAGGCCACGCCAGACGTTCACGCAGGTGATCCTGCCGCTGTCGATCCCAGGCATCGCCGCTGGCTCGATCTTCACGTTTTCGCTGACCTTGGGGGATTTCATCGTGCCGCAACTGGTGGGCCCGCCGGGCTACTTCGTCGGCAGCATGGTCTACGCCCAGCAAGGGGCCATCGGCAATATGCCCATGGCGGCGGCGTTCACGCTGGTGCCTATCGTGCTGATCGCCATCTACTTATCCATCGTCAAGCGACTGGGGGCTTTCGATGCACTCTGACTCTCGGGCCTCGTGGGGCTTGCGGATCGCGGCATGGGGCGGGCTGGTGTTCCTGCACTTTCCGATCCTGATCATCTTTCTCTACGCCTTCAATACCGAAGACGCGGCGTTCAGCTTCCCGCCCAAGGGCTTGACCCTGAAGTGGTTCAGCATCGCCTTCTCGCGCCCGGACGTGCTGGAAGCGATCAAATTGTCCTTGCAGGTCGCGGCCGTCGCCACGCTGATTGCCATGGTCCTCGGCACGCTTGCCTCGGCGGCGCTGTATCGCCGTGATTTCTTCGGCAAGCAGGGCATTTCGCTGATGCTGATCCTGCCGATTGCCTTGCCGGGGATCATCACCGGCATCGCCTTGCTGGCAACGTTCAAGACCTTGGGCATCGAACCCGGCATGTTCACCATCATCGTCGGCCATGCGACCTTCTGCGTGGTGATCGTCTACAACAACGTCATCGCCCGACTGCGCCGCACGTCCCACAGCCTGATCGAAGCCTCGATGGACCTGGGCGCCGACGGCTGGCAGACCTTTCGCTACATCATCTTGCCTAACCTGGGGTCAGCGTTGCTGGCCGGCGGAATGCTGGCGTTTGCCTTATCGTTCGATGAAATCATCGTCACCACCTTCACCGCAGGCCATGAGCGCACGCTGCCGCTCTGGCTGCTCAACCAGCTCAGCCGCCCCCGCGACGTGCCGGTGACCAACGTGGTGGCCATGCTAGTGATGCTGGTCACGATGCTGCCGATACTCGGCGCCTATTACCTGACCCGTGGGGGCGAGAGCGTGGCGGGGAGCGGCGGTAAATGAATGTCACTGTGAAACCGGCCCCCACGGGGTTACAAACCAGATTCAAGAGGACATGCACATGCAAACCAAACTGCTGATCAACGGCCACCTGGTCAACGGCGAAGGCCCCGGCCAGGCGGTATTCAACCCGGCGCTGGGCCGGGTGCTGGTGGAAATCAATGAAGCCAGCGAAGCCCAGGTCGACGCCGCCGTGCGCGCCGCCGACAGCGCCTTCGAATCCTGGTCGCAGGTGGCGCCCAAGGACCGCTCCCTGCTACTGCTCAAATTGGCCGATGCCATCGAAGCCAACGGCGAAGAACTGGCGAAGCTGGAGTCGGATAACTGCGGCAAGCCTTTGGGCGCCGCGCTGAATGACGAGATTCCAGCGATTGCCGACGTGTTCCGTTTTTTCGCTGGGGCCAGCCGCTGCATGAACGGTTCGGCGGGCGGCGAATACCTGCCGGGGCACACCTCGATGATCCGTCGAGACCCGGTGGGCGTGATTGCCTCCATCGCACCGTGGAACTATCCGCTGATGATGGTCGCCTGGAAGATCGCCCCCGCCTTGGCCGCCGGTAATACCGTGGTGCTCAAACCGTCGGAACAGACACCATTGACCGCCCTGCGCCTGGCGGAGCTGGCGTCGGAAATTTTCCCCGCAGGCGTACTCAACGTAGTCTTTGGGCGCGGGCAAACGGTTGGCCAGCCCTTGGTTACCCATCCCAAAGTGCGCATGGTTTCCCTGACGGGCTCGATCGCCACCGGCTCGAATATCATTTCCAGCACTGCCGACACCGTCAAGCGCACGCACATGGAGCTGGGCGGCAAGGCCCCGGTGATCATTTTCGACGACGCCGACATTGATGCGGCCGTGGAAGGCATCCGCACCTTCGGCTTCTACAACGCCGGCCAGGACTGCACCGCCGCCTGCCGCATCTATGCCCAGCAAGGCATCTATGACCAGTTCGTCGAAAAGCTCGGCGCCGCGGTCGGCAGTATCAAATATGGCCTGCAGAACGAGCCCGGCACCGAGATGGGTCCACTGATCACGGCCCAGCATCGCGACCGCGTGGCCGGTTTCGTCGAACGGGCCATTGCCCAACCGCACATTCGCCTGATCACTGGAGGCAAGGCCGTCGACGGCAACGGCTTCTTCTTCGAACCAACCGTGCTGGCCGACGCCCAGCAGGACGATGAAATCGTCCGTCGGGAGGTTTTCGGCCCGGTGGTGTCCGTCACGTCATTCGTCGACGAAGCACAGGTCCTGGCTTGGGCGAACGATTCGGACTACGGCCTGGCCTCATCGGTGTGGACCGCTGACATCGGTCGCGCCCATCGCCTGTCGGCACGTTTGCAGTACGGCTGCACTTGGGTGAACACCCATTTCATGCTGGTCAGCGAAATGCCCCATGGCGGTCAGAAACGTTCCGGTTATGGCAAGGACATGTCCATGTATGGGCTGGAGGATTACACGGTGGTGCGGCATGTGATGTTCAAGCATTGAGTCGACGCCAATTGAAGGTACACCACGACCAACGGGTCGTACTGGTCGTGGTGAAGCGTATCTAGTCACCGTTCAAAACCGCGAAACACTGCGCATCGCATCCACCAGGTAACGCATGGCGATCCGGTCGTTTTCCGACAGCTCCCGATAACGTTCGACCAGCCTCAGTTCTTCCAGGCTGAGTCGTCGTGTCCTGCGCCCATTGGTCAGGCCTGGAAAGATCCCCAGCATTTGGGTAATGCCCTGTATTTTCGTCATGAACGTTGTCCTTCTGTACGTCGATTTGGCCTGATAGCGCTCCGTGATTCAGGGGTTGAAGCGTCTGTCCACGCTAAGAATAGGGAGGATTCGAAGCGTGAGAAGAGAGTTTTAGAGTAATTAGTCAAAAAAATCAGAAATCCTCCGAAAAAAAGAAATATCTGTAAGAAAGTTTGACCAAACCACGCTTTTCCTTTCTCTCCCGCCCAGCAATTCCCCTATGATTTTGCGCCTCGGTGAACCGATCCAGCTCCCAGGCATCTGTTCTTACGTTCGTCGCGTTTGGCCAAAGGCATGTCCGAACTCCCTTATCAATTGCCGCGGCCAGGATCGGCTCGGGATTGTTTCGAGAAAAGGTTGTATTTATGCACCGCAGGAATCTGCTAAAGGCCTCTATGGCCTTCGCCGCCTACACCGGGCTTTCAGCCTCTGGACTCATGGCTGCACGAGCCTGGGCGGCCGATCAGGCGGCCGACGGCGAAGCCCGGCCGTTCGATTTCAACGGGCTGAAAGACCAGGCCCGGAAATTGGCCGCTAGCCGCTACGTCGACACCAAGCAAGTCTTGCCGCCGACCTTGGCCCAGATGTCGCCCCTGCAATTCAATGCCATCCGGTACGACGCCAACCATTCGTTGTGGAATGCGCTGGACGGTCAACTGGACGTGCAGTTCTTCCATGTCGGCATGGGCTTCAAGCAACCGGTGCGCATGTACAGCGTCGATCCGAAGACCCGCATGGCCCGCGAGGTGCATTTCCGCCCGGAGCTGTTCAATTACGAAAAGACCACGGTCAACACCTCGCAACTGACCGGTGACCTGGGCTTCGCCGGGTTCCGGGCATTCAAGGCTCCAGAGCTGGATCGGCACGATATCGTTTCATTCCTGGGCGCCAGCTATTTCCGCGCCGTGGATGAGAGCGGACAGTACGGGTTGTCAGCCCGCGGCCTGGCCATCGACACCTACGCAAAGAAACGCGAGGAATTCCCGGACTTCACCAAATTCTGGTTCGAAACCCCGGACAAGAACAGCACGCGTTTTGTGGTCTACGCCCTGCTCGACTCGCCCAGCGCCACGGGTGCCTATCGGTTTGATATCGATTGCCAGCCGACCCGGGTCGTCATGGAAATCGACGCCCATGTCAACGCCCGCACCGCCATCGAGCAACTGGGCATCGCGCCGATGACCAGCATGTTCAGCTGCGGCACGGTCGAGCGACGCATGTGCGACACCATCCACCCGCAGATCCACGATTCCGACCGGTTGGCCATGTGGCGCGGCAACGGCGAATGGGTCTGCCGTCCGCTGAACAACCCCGCCACCCTGCAATTCAACGCCTTCGCCGACAAGAACCCGAAAGGCTTTGGCCTGGTGCAGACCGATCATGACTTCGACAGCTACCAGGACACCGTGGACTGGTACAGCAAACGCCCAAGCCTGTGGGTCGAGCCCACCACGGCCTGGGGTGAAGGTTCTATCGATCTGCTGGAAATTCCCACCACCGGCGAAACCCTCGACAACATCGTTGCCTTCTGGACGCCGAAGAAACCAGTCGCTGCCGGCGATTCGCTGAACTATGGCTACAAGCTCTATTGGAGCGCGCTGCCACCGGTGAGCACTGAGCTGGCGCGTGTGGACGCTACACGTTCTGGCATGGGCGGCTTCATCGAAGGTTGGGCGCCCGGCGAGCATTATCCAACCGTCTGGGCACGACGTTTCGCCGTGGACTTCACCGGCGGCGGCATCGATCAATTGCCTCCGGGCACTGGCATCGAACCGGTGGTGACCTGCTCCCATGGCGAAGTGAAGGACTTCAACGTGTTGGTGCTGGATGCGATCAAGGGCTACCGCATCACCTTCGACTGGTACCCGACCGACGACCGCGTGGATCCTGTGGAAATGCGCCTGTTTATCCGCACCAAAGACCGGACCCTGAGCGAAACCTGGTTGTACCAGTATTTCCCGCCAGCCCCGGATAAACGTAAATACCCTTAAGCACGCAAGCACTGCACCTCAGATAAACAAAAGCCCCGGCCAGACCAACCGGGGCTTTTGTCTTATCGAGCACTCAGTCGCGCAAATCCGACTCGTGGATCGGCTGGTCCCGATGCGTCGCTCGCTGGTACTGCGCCGGCCAGGTGGCTTTGCGTCCACCCAGGTCATCATCGGCATGCAGCGCCCAATAGGGATCGCGCAACAATTCGCGGGCCAGGAAGATGATATCGGCCTGGCAAGTGCGCAGGATGTGTTCGGCCTGGGCCGGTTCGGTAATCATGCCCACGGTACCGGTAGCGATTTCCGACTCCTTGCGCACCCGCTCGGCGAAGCGCGTCTGGTAGCCAGGGCCGGTGGGAATTTCCGCGTTCGCCGCGGTACCGCCCGACGACACGTCGATCAGGTCCACCCCCAATATTCTGAAGCGCCGCGCCAGTTCGACGGTTTCATCCGGGTTCCAACCGTCTTCCACCCAATCGGTGGCGGAGACGCGGACGAACACCGGAAGTTCTTCAGGCCATACGGCCCGGACCGCTTCGGTGACTTGCAGCACCAACCGGATGCGATTCTCGAAAGATCCGCCATATTGATCTCGGCGCTGGTTGCTCAAGGGCGACAGGAACTGATGCAGCAAATAACCATGGGCAGCGTGGACCTCGACGACCTTGAAACCAGCCGTCAGGGCGCGTTTGGCCGCGTCCACGAACGCCTGGATGACATCGGCGATTTGCCCTTCATCCAGCTGGGTCGGTGGGGTGTGCTGCGGATCGAAGGCAATAGGCGATGGGCCAACCGGAACCCAGCCACCCTCCTCGGGCTTGACGCTGCCATGCTTGCCCAACCAGGGTCGCCAGGTACTGGCCTTGCGGCCAGCGTGGGCCAGTTGGATGCCCGGCACCGCACCTTGGGCGGTGATGAAACGAGTGATGCGTTGCAAGGGTTCGATCTGTTCGTCGTTCCACAACCCCAAGTCCTGGGCGGTGATACGGCCGTCGGCGGTGACGGCGGTAGCTTCGGTGAACACCAGGCCGGCGCCGCCCACGGCGCGGCTGCCGAGGTGCACCAGATGCCAGTCATTGGCCAAGCCATCGGCGCTCGAATACTGGCACATCGGCGATACCGCGATGCGATTGGGCAGGGTCAATTGGCGAAGGGTATAGGGTTCCAGCAGCAGACTCATGGGGCACCTCTCGAATCAGTGGGCAGGCTCCAGGGTTCTGTTTGAAAAGTCGACGAGTGACAAAGGACGCAACACCCGCCCCCGCGGGCAAAAAATTCGACAAGACGTCACAAGGGCTATCAAGCAGTGCTTAGAGACTAGTCGACAACCGGGGGTGAGGGAGGGTTCCGGGGTAAAAACAAGAGAACCACGCGTCAGCCAGTGTTGCCTACCGCGGCTCGATATGGGCAATCATCAGTTGCACCGTTTCCTGGCCGCGGAATTCGTTGAGGTCGAGCTTGTAGGCCAGCTCCACCCAGCGCACGGTAGGGTTGGGCCAGATCTCGCGGTCGATACCGAAGGCGATGCCATCGAGCTTCACCGAACCGCACTCACTCTTGAGCACGACCTTCAGGTGCCGTTCGCCCACCACGCGCTGCTCGACCAACTGGAACACGCCATGAAACATCGGCTCCGGGAAATGCTGGCCCCAGGGACCGGCATGGCGCAGTGCCCGGGCCAGTTCCAGGTGGAACTCTTCCACCGCGAGGGTGCCGTCCGACAGGAGCCTTCCGGTCAAGTCTTCTTCGCGCAGTTGCCTACGTACTTCAGCGTCAAAAGCCTCGGCGAACAAGGGAAAGTTCGCCTCGGGCAGCGTCAGTCCCGCCGCCATGGCATGACCGCCGTACTTGCTGATAAGCGTCGGATGCTGCGCCGCGACGACGCTCAGCGCATCGCGAATGTGAAAGCCCGGCACCGAGCGGCCCGAGCCCTTGAGCAGGCCATCCCCGGCATCGGCGAAGGCAATGGTCGGACGGAAATAACGCTCTTTCATACGCGACGCGAGGATACCGATGACGCCTTGGTGCCATTGGGGGTCGAACAGGCACAAGCCGAACGGCATCGATTCCACCGGCAGGTCCTTGAGCTGCGCCAACGCTTCGCGCTGCATGCCCTGTTCGATGGACTTGCGGTCCTGGTTCATGCCATCCAGTTGCGCCGCCATGTCCCGCGCCAGCGCCGGGTCGTCGGTGAGCAGGCATTCGATACCCAGGCTCATGTCATCGAGTCGCCCCGCCGCGTTCAACCGCGGGCCGAGAATGAAACCCAGGTCCGTGGAAGTAATTCGCGAAGAGTCGCGCTTGGCCACTTCCAGGATGGCCTTGATCCCGGGACGGGCGCGCCCGGCGCGAATACGTTCGAGGCCCTGATGCACCAGGATCCGGTTGTTGGCGTCCAGGGGCACCACGTCGGCGACGCTACCCAACGCCACCAGATCCAACAGCTCGCCAATGTTCGGCTGAGGTGTGCTGGCGTACCAGCCCAGGCTGCGCAGGCGAGCCCGCAGAGCCATCAATACATAAAAAATCACCCCGACGCCTGCCAATGCCTTGCTCGGGAATTGGCAACCGGGTTGGTTCGGGTTGACGATGGCATCGGCCGCTGGCAATTCGAGACCCGGCAAGTGGTGGTCGGTCACCAGCACCTTGAGGCCCGCCGCTTTCGCCGCCGCCACGCCTTCCACACTGGAGATGCCGTTGTCCACGGTGATCAACAACTGCGGCTCGCGTGTCAGGGCGACTTCGACGATTTCCGGCGTCAACCCATAGCCATACTCAAAGCGATTGGGTACGAGATAATCGACATGGGCCGCACCGAGCAGGCGCAGCCCGAGCATGCCCACCGTGCTGGCCGTCGCGCCATCGGCGTCGAAGTCCCCGACAATCAGGATGCGCTGGCGTTGCTCGAGCGCTACCACCAGCAGATCCACCGCGGCATCGATCCCCTTGAGCTGCTGGTAAGGAATCAGGCGCGCCAGGCTCTTGTCCAGCTCAGCCTCGGACTGCACGCCACGGGCGGCGTACAGACGGGTCAACAAGGGCGGCAGGTCGCCAAGAAATGGCAGGGTGTCGGGCAGTTGGCGGGGTTCTATGCGCATGGGGTGACGGACATTTCTCTATTTTTTCGGGATCTTGGATTGTGGCGAGGGGGCAAGCCCCCTCGCCACAATGAAATTCACTCACTACCGCATCAATGGCTCAACCGCGCTCGCCCGACAGCCACTGCAGCTGGACTTCATGCTGGCCACGGTCGTCGGTCACGAAAATCGTCCCTTCGCTGATCATCACGTCCCACTTGATGACGCGGGGCATGTCCTTGGCCAGGGTTTCAAGAACCTCCTGGGGGACGGCGGCGATGTTCACGTTCTTCAGGTTTTTCACCGCGGGGACCACCTTGCCTTCCCAGACCCGCAGGCTGCCGTAGGCCAGCAGGCTGGTACGCTCGGTACGACGCGAACACCAGGTCAGGCGATCGGCATCCGGCTGGCCGACTTCGATCCAATGCAAGACACGGTCATCCAGACTTTTTTCCCACAGCGCAGGTTCATCGACGTCCGACAGACCACGCCCAAACGCCAGCAGCTCGTTGTACCAGAACGCATAGGCCAACAGGCGCACGGTCATACGCTCTTCGGTTTCCGAAGGGTGGCGGGCGATGGTCTGCTTCACACTTTCGTACACACTGCGGTCGAGGTCGGTGAGGTTCAGTTCAAACTTATAGGTCGTGGACGGCTGGGCCATGAACGGGCTTCTTGATACGAGGAAAGGCGGCAAGTCTAACCGATGAGACGGGCAATCCACGAATTGCCGACCATCAACCTGCGGCGACTGGCCTTGGCCTATGATAAAACCCTCTATTCGTTCTGCCTTTGTCCTACAGGATTCGTCATGTCGCTTACTGCCAAACCTCTTGCCGGCGTCAAGGTCATCGAACTCGGCACCTTGATCGCCGGCCCCTTTGCCTCGCGAATCTGCGGTGAATTCGGTGCCGAGGTGATCAAGGTCGAATCGCCCGATGGCGGCGATCCGCTGCGCAAGTGGCGCAAATTGTATGAAGGCACGTCCCTTTGGTGGTTCGTCCAGGCCCGCAACAAAAAGTCGCTGACCCTGAACCTCAAGCACCCGGAGGGTTTGGCTGTCCTGAAAAAACTGATCGGCGAAGCGGACATACTGATCGAGAATTTCCGTCCCGGGGTGCTGGAAAAGCTAGGCCTGGGCTGGGACGTACTGCATGCGCTGAACCCGAAACTGGTCATGGTACGGCTCTCAGGCTTCGGCCAGACCGGCCCGATGAAGGACCAACCCGGCTTTGGCGCCGTCGGCGAGTCGATGGGTGGCCTGCGCTACATCACCGGTTTCGAGGACCGCCCGCCAGTGCGCACCGGGATTTCCATCGGCGACTCGATTGCCGCGCTGTGGGGAGTGATTGGCGCGCTGATGGCCTTGCGGCATCGGGAGGTCAATGGCGGAACCGGACAAGTGGTGGATGTGGCGTTATACGAAGCGATATTCGCCATGATGGAAAGCATGGTGCCGGAGTTCGATGTGTTCGGGTTCATCCGCGAACGCACCGGCAATATCATGCCCGGCATCACACCTTCATCCATCCACACCAGCGCCGACGGCAAGCATGTGCAAATCGGCGCAAACGGTGACGCGATCTTCAAGCGCTTCATGCAAATCATTGGACGCGACGACCTCGCCAACGACCCGCAGCTGGCCAGCAACGACGGACGTGACAGTCGCCGGGACGAGCTCTATGGGGTCATTGATCGCTGGGTCAACTCGTTGCCACTGGATGCCGTCATCGAGCAACTGAACCAGGCGGGCGTACCGGCCAGCCGGATTTTCAGCGCCGAGGACATGTTCAGCGACCCGCAATTCCTCGCCCGTGAAATGTTCTTGCAGGCCAAGCTGCCCGACGGCAAGGCATTCAAGATGCCTGGCATCGTACCGAAACTTTCCGACACACCAGGCACATCCGAGTGGGTCGGGCCGGCGCTCGGGGAACATACCGCAGAGGTGCTCGACGAGCTTGGCTACGATGCACAACACATCGCCCGATTGCGTACCGAGGGAGCCATCTGAGCTTGCGCGTGCATGAGCTCCGCCCAAAAACACCGGGCAAAAAGAAACCCCGAGAAGTGGGGAGACAACTCGGGGTTAAACGTGACCCTTCAAGGTCCGTGCAACAAGCGACAAGCACCGGAGCACAATGCTTGCTCTTGTTGGTAAAAGGTCTGACTCACGGGGACGTAGGAAGGTTCCCTCAGACATCAATTCGCAACAGCCATGACCTTGTCCTGGGCCACATTACGCAACGCCGCAATCACACAAGGCTCCAGGCGCCCCTCGGCAATCAGCACATCGCGATGCAGGCCGTCGACCACGTCGGTCAATTGGCGCTTGTCGGCCAGCTGGGCCTGATTGAACGCGTGCTCGACCATGATAGCGCCCGCCGGGTTTCTCAACGTCACCAGGCATTCACGAGGGCCGGAGGGAGTGAGCGTGACCTGATACGGACTCAAGGCTTCATTCAGCAAGAGGCTGATACTTTCCATTCGATCACCCTTCAATAATCCGAAAAAAACAACTGCACAGTAAGTGACCGTGGGCTGCGGCAGAAAGTTCGCCTGCGCAACGAACCGACACGCCTGCGCCCTGTTCAACCGAGGATGCGCGCCCAATGTGACAGACAAACAACAACCATGGCTATTCGGTTAATCAAGCCAGGAACCGGTTGGAACGGCTTCTTCGAGGCCGGACATCAACCCACCCTCCCAGCAGACCGCGTAACTGGCCATCACTGCCATAAAACGGCACCGACCAGTGGTAGATATCCCTCAGTCCATTGCTGAACATCAGCTGACGATCTACGAATCTCGGCTGACGGGTCAGCAGTTGTTCCATCAATTCCCCATGCAACAGTTCGGCAGTCGCCAGTGGAAACGCCGCGGAGTCCGTCAGGCGTGTGCCGCGCAATATTTCGAAGCGAGTCGCGAGCTGGTCTTCATAACTTTTATTGCACATGATCAGGCGGCCCTCAAGATCACGGATGAAGATCGGATCGGGAATGGCGTTCATCAACGTTCGCTGGAACGCCAACTGGTCTTTGAGGACAGCCTCGGCCTTCAGGCGCTGGTCGATCTGGGCTTGCAAGCGGCGGTTCCATAGCAACGAGAACAGGCCGAACACCCCGACCACGGCCACGCACCAATAGTCCCACTGGGCGATGCGCAGCGAGGATGAAGGCGCTTGCGGGGAAACCGACCCCGTCAGCCACTTGGAGCGCAGCGCGCGCATGTCTTCCGCCGGAAAAGCTTCCAGGGCCTTGTTCAGAATACCCAGCAACGGCCGCAGTTCCTGACGAACAGCCAGATAATCCGGCTCCCACCGGTTTTCCAGATTGCCGCCTACTTGCAAGTGCCCTGCGGGATAAAAGTGCGCACCGGTTTCATTTTCGATGGTGGCATAGGCTTCCCGGCTTTCGACCAAGGCTCGTGCCTCGCCATAGGTCTTGACTGTACGCAACTCGATAGCCGGATAATCGCGCCTGATTTCCGTTTCTAATGCATGCCGTGCCGGCAATACCAGAATCCTGCCGTTGAGCTGGCTCAGCGAATGGAGTAACGGTTCCCCAAGACGACTGACAAATACCCAACCGGACCCTCCAAATGCATGACTGAAACTCAGAAACTCCCTGCGCTCGTCGTTCATCACCAGGGTCGTCGTCAAGTCCGCTTCGCCATTTTGCAACATCGTCATCAATTGATCGGGGGAGAACGATTCCCGATGGACGAACTCCAGCCCGGTCATGTCCTGGATGCGCCGGAGAATGTCGTCGGTGAGTCCATTCCACCGTCCATGCTCATCCTTGAACAGATACAGCGGGAACTGCATCGAGGCAACAACGACACGTGGATTTTCCCTGATCCATTTCAGTTCATCGGCGTCGAGCGCCAGCCGCCCTCCTGACTCGAACGGTGATTGCCCGGAAGCCGCCAATTGGGCGCTTGCACACTGCGCCCAATAGGCCAGCGTGAAAACCATCATCCAGCTCAGTGCTGGTTTGCATCGGATAAAGAACAACATCTGCATTTCCTTCGAGATGACTCGCCCCTCCCTCCAAGGCGAAAACCCGGCCAGTTTGGCATGCAGAAACAAGAAAGCCCGTCAGGAGACGGGCTTCAAAATGTGACAGCTTGCGGACGTCAGAGAGGCTTGCCGCGGTTACCATGCTGACTGACAAAGGCCTGCACGGCTTTCAAGTCATTGGGCAATACGGTGCACCGCTCTTTTCGCTCAAACAAATCAGAAAGATGTGCAGGCAGTTCAAGCGCTTTTCCTACGCCAGCTTTCTCCACAGCTTCGGGAAACTTGACCGGGTGAGCGGTGCCAAGGATAACCATGGGGATGTCCAGGCTACGACGGCATTCACGGGCGGCCCTTACGCCAATCGCCGTGTGCGGATCGAGCAATTCGCCGCTCTGTTCGAACACTTCGGCGATGGTTTCGCAGGTCTGCGCATCGTCCACCGCCAGGGAGTCGAACAACTTGCGGGCTTCGGTCCAGCGTTCGGCCTCGACGCTGAAACCACCGCCCTGGCGGAAGCTGTCCATCAAGCCGGCAATCGCCGCGCCATTGCGACCGTGCAGGTCGAACAGCAAGCGCTCGAAGTTCGACGACACCATGATGTCCATCGAAGGCGACAACGTGGCGTGCAGGGTTTCCTTGACGTACTGGTTGCCGCTCATGAAGCGGTGCAGGATGTCGTTGCGGTTGGTGGCGACGATCAACTGATTGATCGGCAGGCCCATGTTGCGCGCCAGATACCCGGCGAAGATGTCGCCGAAGTTGCCGGTGGGCACCGAGAACGACACCGAACGGGCCGGGCCGCCCAGCTGCAGGGCCGCGTGGAAGTAATAGACGATCTGGGCCGTGATCCGCGCCCAGTTGATCGAGTTCACCGCCACCAGCCGGGTGCCCTTGAGGAAGCTCTGGTCGGCGAAGCTGGCCTTGACCATTTCCTGGCAGTCATCGAAGTTGCCTTCGATAGCGATATTGTGGATGTTTTCGCCAAAGATCGTCGTCATCTGCCGACGCTGCACTTCCGAGACGCGGTTGTGCGGGTGCAGGATGAAGATATCGACGTTCTCGCAATGCTTGCAGCCTTCGATGGCGGCCGAACCGGTATCACCGGAGGTCGCACCGACAATGACCACTCGCTCGCCACGCTTTAGCAGCACGTAATCGAGCAAGCGACCGAGCAATTGCAGGGCAAAATCCTTGAAGGCCAGGGTCGGGCCGTGGAACAGCTCCATCACCCATTCGTTACCGTTGAGCTGGCGAAGCGGGGCGATAGCGTTATGGGAAAAAACCCCGTAGGTCTCTTCGAGGATCTTCTTGAAATCGGCGTCTGGAATGCTGCCAGTGACGAAGGGGCGCATCACGCGGAAGGCCAGTTCGTGGTACGGCAGGCCGGCCCAGGAGGCGATTTCTTCCTGAGTGAAACGCGGTAGGTTTTCCGGCACGTAGAGGCCGCCGTCCGTGGCCAGGCCGGCCAGCAGGACATCTTCAAAATTCAGGGCCGGTGCCTGGCCGCGGGTGCTGATATAGCGCATAGGGGCAAACCTTCGGTTTGAGCTTCGAGCTTCAAGCTTCAAGCTACAAGTTAAAAGCAGCCGGGCTTTTACTTGTAGCTTGCAGCTCATGGCTTGGAGCTGTATTGATTTAACTTGCAGCTTTTAGCTCGGAGCTTGCAGCTGCTTCAATTCAAATGCTCGACGCGGATACGGACCACCGGGCCAACCACGCCCTGCAAGGCTTCCAATGCGGCAATCGCATCGTTGATGCGCTGCTCGACCACGCGGTGGGTCAGCAGGATCATTGGCACCAGGCCGTCGTGTTCTTCGACCTCCTTTTGCATGATCGACTCGATGTTGATGCCACGCTCCGAGAGAATGCTCGCCACCTGGGCCAATACGCCCGGATGGTCCTTGGCCTGGATGCGCAAGTAGTAGGCACTTTCGCAAGCGTCGATCGGAAGAATCGGATGTGCCGACAGCGAGTCCGGCTGGAAGGCCAGGTGTGGCACGCGGTTTTCCGGATCGGAGGTCATGGCGCGAACCACGTCCACCAGGTCGGCGATCACTGAAGACGCGGTCGGCTCCATGCCGGCACCGGCGCCATAGAACAGCGTCGAGCCGGAGGCATCGCCATTGACCATCACCGCGTTCATCACGCCGTTGACATTGGCGATCAGGCGGTCAGCCGGAATCAACGTCGGGTGCACTCGCAATTCGATGCCGCTGGCGGTGCTGCGCGCCACGCCCAGGTGTTTGATGCGGTAGCCCAGGGCTTCGGCATAGTTCACGTCGGCAGTGGTCAGCTTGGTGATGCCTTCGGTGTAGGCCTTGTCGAACTGCAGCGGGATACCAAAGGCGATAGACGCCAGGATCGTCAGCTTGTGCGCCGCGTCGATACCTTCCACATCGAAGGTTGGATCAGCCTCGGCATAACCCAGGGCCTGGGCCTCGGTGAGCACGTCCTCGAAGGTGCGCCCTTTCTCGCGCATCTCGGTGAGGATGAAGTTGCCGGTGCCGTTGATGATCCCCGCGACCCAGTTGATGCGGTTGGCCGACAGGCCCTCGCGAATCGCCTTGATCACCGGGATGCCACCGGCCACGGCGGCTTCGAACGCCACGATTACGCCTTTCTCACGCGCCTTGGCGAAAATTTCATTACCGTGAACGGCGATAAGCGCCTTGTTCGCGGTGACCACATGCTTGCCATTCTCGATGGCCTTGAGTACCAGCTCTCGGGCAACGGTATAGCCGCCCATCAGCTCTATCACGATGTCGATCTCAGGGTTCGTGGCCACTTCGAAGACATCGTTGGTAATCGCAATACCGGTCGTCTGGAACTGAGGCTTTGGCGTGCGCATGGCAATTTGTGCCACTTCGATTCCACGCCCGGCACGACGAGCAATTTCCTCGGCGTTGCGCTGAAGTACGTTGAAGGTGCCGCCACCGACGGTACCTAACCCACAGATGCCTACTTTGACCGGATTCACTCTTGACTCCCCATGAAACGGCCGACGCAAGGTCGGCCGTGAAATACAGCCGCGCAGCTACGCGACTTAGTGTTTAACGGCCCAGCGAAAGTTTTCGCCGAGCCGTGATCTTCAGAAGCACACGGCCCATGATCATTTCGCCTCAAGGGCCAGTTTGGCGACTTGCGGCGCCGGCTGGTAGCCCGGAATCACCTGACCGTCCGCCAAAACGATGGCCGGCGTACCGTTCACGCCGATGGACTGGCCCAGCGCGAATTGCTTGGAAACCGGGTTCTCGCACTTGGCGGCCTTGATTTCCTTGCCATCGACCATTTTATCCATGGCCGCTTTTTTGTCCTTCGAGCACCAGACCGCCTGCAGTTGCTCATCACCTGGCGACCCCAGGCCCTGGCGCGGGAACGCCACATAACGCACTTCAATGCCGCGCTTGTTCAGCTCCGGCACTTCGGCGTGCAGCTTGTGGCAATACGGGCAGGTGGTATCGGTGAAGACGGTAATGTGGGACTTGGTTTCGCCGACCGCCGGATAGACCACGGTTTCGGCAACCGGAATGCCGTTGATCAGCTTGGAAACGCCCTGGCGTTCGGTGATCTCGGTGAGATTGACCGGCTTGCCGCCCTTGAGTGCGAACAGGTTGCCCTGGACGATGTACTGGCCATCGGCGCTGGCATACAGCACGCGGCTGCCCTGGAGCTTGACTTCATACAGGCCGGACATGGGGCTGGCAGTGATGGCTTCGATCGGCACTTCAAGCTCAAGGTTGGCCAGGCTCTTGCGGATAGCCTGGTCAGCCGCGTCGTCGGCGAAAGCAAAGGTGCTGGCCAACGCAATGGCGGCGGCTGTAAACAACTGGATCAAACGCATGGGGACTCCTGAGGCGGACAAATGGGACGGGGAAACGCCGACCCGCAGATCCGGGTTCCAGCCGCCCACTGTGCAAACCGGCAAAGCCTACCACATAAGGCCCGCGGGGCCGAATGCAGCTGTCGCAAGAGAAAACACAACGGACCAGGATCAATAGCCGTGGCGAGGGCGGTACGCCACTCAGCCGCGTGGATGATGCTTGGCATGCAGATCCTGCAACCGCGCCCGGGCGACGTGGGTGTAAATCTGAGTAGTGGACAGATCGCTATGACCGAGCAGCATCTGCACTACCCGCAGGTCGGCGCCGTGATTGAGCAGGTGCGTGGCAAAGGCATGGCGCAAGGTGTGGGGAGAGAGGGATTTGTTGATCCCGGCCACCTTGGCCTGGTGCTTGATACGATGCCAAAACGTCTGGCGAGTCATTTGCTCGCCGCGCAGGCTGGGAAACAGCACATCGCTGGGACGTCCGCCCAGCAGTTCATGACGGGCATCACGCATGTAGCGCTCGACCCAGACAATCGCTTCCTCGCCCATCGGCACCAGCCGCTCCTTGCTGCCCTTGCCCATGACCCGCAACACGCCCTGGCGCAGATTCACTTGCTCCAAGGTCAGGCTGATCAATTCGGTGACGCGCAGGCCGCAGGCATACAGGACTTCCAACATTGCCCGGTCGCGTTGACCGATGGCTTCGCCGAGGTCGGGCGCCGCCAGCAGCGCCTCCACATCGGCTTCCGACAGGGATTTGGGCAGCGGACGCCCCAGTTGCGGCATTTCCACGCGCAAGGTCGGGTCTACCGCAATCAGTTTTTCCCGCAGCAGATAGCGATAAAAGCCACGCAGACCGGAGAGAAACCGCGCGGTCGAGCGGGGCTTGTAGTTCTGCTCCAGGCGCCACGCCAGATGATCGAGGATCAACTCCCGCCCGGCATTGGCCAATTCCAGGTTCTTTTCCTGCAACCAACCGTTGAACAATGCCAGGTCGCTGCGATAGGCCTGCCGCGTGTTGTCGGACAGGCCCTTCTCCAGCCACAGGGCATCGAGAAACTGGTCTATCAATGGATGATCAATGGCAGGCATAAAAACTCATACTGGATGCAGGTGTAAACGGCATCGAAACGGAGAACGAAGACAGGCAGGGTGCTCAAAGAGCAAATCGCAGGCAACAAAAAAGCAGCCCGCAGGCTGCTTTTTTTGCATCGGAAGCTGGACTTAAGCCAGTTTTTCCTTGATGCGAGCTGCTTTACCGGACAGGTCACGCAGGTAGTACAGCTTGGCTTTACGCACGTCACCACGGCGTTTCACGGCCATGCTGTCGATTTGCGGGCTGTAGGTCTGGAAAGTACGCTCTACGCCAACACCGTTGGAGATTTTACGAACGGTGAATGCACTGTTTACGCCGCGGTTACGCTTGGCGATAACAACGCCTTCGAACGCTTGCAGACGCGAACGGTCGCCTTCCTTCACTTTCACCTGAACGACAATGGTGTCGCCCGGGGCAAAGGTAGGGATCTCTTTGGTCATCTGCTCTGCTTCGAGTGCAAGGATGATTTTGTTAGTCATGCTGTGCTCCTAAGGCAAGTCATCGGACTTACCATCGATACGTTGTTAACTATCGTCCCGCTCGCGGATGTATTCCTCGAGCAGCTTCTTCTCTTCTCCAGAAAGCGAGCGGCTTTCCAGAAGATCGGCGCGTCGTTCATAGGTCCGACCAAGGGACTGCTGTAAACGCCAACGCCGGATGTGCGCGTGGTTGCCACTTAGCAACACGTCGGGAACACGCTGATCCGCATACACCTCCGGTCGGGTGTAGTGCGGGCAATCCAGCAGACCATCCGTAAAGGAATCTTCCTCAGCGGAATCCGCATGCCCTAAAGCTCCAGGCAGCAGTCGTGTAACCGCATCGATCAGCACCATTGCCGGCAGCTCGCCGCCAGACAGTACATAGTCGCCAATCGACCACTCTTCATCGACATGAGCTTCAATGAAACGCTCGTCAATGCCTTCATAACGGCCGGCAATCAGGATCAATGCATCCGAATTCGCCAGCTCGCGTACCGCCGACTGAGTCAGCTGGCGGCCTTGGGGCGACAGGTAGATCACCTTCGCACCCTCCCCGGCTGCTGTCCTGGCCTGAACCAGCGCATCTTCCAGGGGCTTGATCTTCATCACCATGCCCGGACCACCGCCAAACGGGCGATCGTCCACAGTGTGATGTCGATCCGTGGTGTAGTCCCGCGGATTCCAACAGGTGAGCTGCAACAGCTCCTGTTTCACCGCGCGGCTGGTTATGCCGTACTCGCTGATGGCGGAAAACATCTCGGGAAACAATGTGATGACTTCAACGCGCAAATTAGCCACGTCTAGAAATCCGCATCCCATTCCACCTTCATCTCGCCTGCGGCAAGGTCGACGGCCAACACGCATTGCTCGGTATAGGGCAACAGGCGTTCGCGATCATCCAGGCTGCCGACGCAAGGCTTGACCACCATGACATCGTTCGAACCGGTCTCGAGCAGGTGATCGATTTTCCCGAGCAATTGCCCGAGGTGGTCGATGACCTTCAGACCCACCAGCTGGTACCAGTAGTACTCGCCGTCGGTCAGTTCAGGGAACAGGTTGCGCGGCACGCAGATCTCATAACCGGCCAGAAGACGCGCTTCTTCACGATCATCGAGATCCTTGAGCTTGGCGACCAGGAACTTGTCGTTCCCACGTCCGCTGACCAGCTCCACCTGTTTCACGCTACCTTCGCGCTTGAGCGTCCAGTTTTTGTACTCCAACAGGTTCTTGATCGGATCAGTAAAGGAATACACCTTCACTTCGCCGCGAACGCCATGAACAGAATAGATCTTGCCGACAACGATCAAATCATCAGCATCTTTTGGCGTCGCGTTCATATTGCTCAGGCCGCAGCCTTAGCCGTTTCCTTCAACAACTGAGCAACGCGCTCAGAAGGTTGTGCACCAACGCTCAGCCAGTAGGCTACGCGCTCTTGGTTCACGGACAGACGAACTTCCTGGCCACGGGCAACAGGGTTGAAGAAACCAACCTGTTCCTTGTGCGAACCGTCACGCGGGTTGCGGCTGTCGGTTACGGTCAGGTGGTAAAACGGGCGCTTTTTGGAGCCGCCAAGGGCAAGACGGATTGTTAGCATGTGAACATCGTTCCTGTAGTCGGTGCTGCAAATCTAAATGCACAGCGGGCATAGGTGCCCGAAAGGCCGCATATTCTAAGGAATATCCGGACTTTTGCAAATGACTTTTTCCGGCGCCTATCAGCGTGCCGTTCAGATCTGCCATGAAGCCGTCGTTGAAAACGGCTGGTCAGCCCCCGCCGAAGCGAGCGGGCTGGAGATCCCACGTCCCCGTGGGCAGCGCCGGCATGACTGCCGACGCCTGGATTCTTTACATTTTCGGCATGCCGCCGCCGGGCAACATACCGCCCATGCCGCGCATCATCTTGGCCATTCCGCCCTTGGCGGAGAATTTCTTCATCATCTTCTGCATCTGCTTGTGCTGCTTGATCAAGCGACCGATGTCCTGCACCTGGGTGCCGGAACCCATGGCGATCCGACGCTTGCGCGAGCCGCTGATCAGATCAGGGTCGCGGCGCTCGGCCGGAGTCATGGAGTTGATGATGGCTTCCATCTGCTTGAACTGCTTTTCAGCCGCGCCCTGGGCATTGCCCATCTGCGCCAGGTTCACGCCACCGATGTTCGGCAGTTTGTCCATGAGGCCGCCAAGGCCGCCCATGTTCTTCATTTGTTGCAACTGGTCGCGGAAGTCTTCGAGGTCGAAGCCCTTGCCCTTCTTCAGTTTCTTGGCCAGTTTGTCGGCCTTGTCCTTGTCGAGGGTCTGTTCGGCCTGCTCGATCAGGCTGAGCACGTCGCCCATGCCGAGGATACGCGAAGCGATACGCTCGGGGTGGAACGGTTCGAGCGCTTCGCTCTTCTCGCCCATGCCAATGAACTTGATCGGCTTGCCGGTGATGGCCCGCACCGACAGCGCGGCACCGCCACGGGCGTCGCCGTCGACCTTGGTCAGGATCACGCCAGTCAGTGGCAGCGCGTCACCGAAGGCCTTGGCGGTGTTGGCCGCATCCTGGCCGGTCATGGCATCGACCACGAACAGGGTTTCCACCGGATTGATCGCGACATGCAGCGCCTTGATCTCGCCCATCATCTCTTCATCGATGTGCAGGCGACCGGCGGTATCGACGATGACCACGTCGATGAATTTCAGTTTTGCTTCTTTAATAGCCGCCTGGGCGATGTCCACCGGCTTCTGGCTCAGGTCGGACGGAAAGAACGTCACGCCGATCTCGTTGGCCAGGGTCTCCAGCTGCTTGATCGCCGCCGGACGGTAGATGTCCGCCGACACGACCATTACCGACTTCTTCTTGCGCTCTTTAAGGAAGCGCGCCAGCTTGCCGGCGGTGGTGGTCTTGCCCGCGCCCTGCAGGCCGGCCATCAGCACCACGGCTGGCGGCACGGCGCTCAGGTTCAAGTCTTCGTTGGCGGCGCCCATCAGGCTTTCGAGTTCGGCCTGGACGATCTTCACGAACGCCTGGCCCGGCGTCAGGCTGCGCGACACTTCGGCGCCGACGGCGCGCTCCTTGACCGAATTGACGAAGTCCTTGACCACCGGCAGGGCGACGTCGGCTTCGAGCAACGCCATGCGCACTTCGCGCAGGGTGTCTTTGATGTTGTCCTCGGTCAGTTTCGCCTTGCCGGTGACATGGCGCAGCGTCTGCGAGAGACGGTCGGTTAGGTTTTCAAACATGCGCGATCCTTTCAGGCCCAGATGAGACCGGGATAATGGCGGCCCAGACCGTGAAATATGTGCTCGGCGAGCCTGCGGCGTGGGCAGGTCGCGGATTATAGCGAAGAAGCGCGCGACGTACACCTCGCTGTCGGTTGCGGTGGTCTTTCGTGCGATGGGGGTTCTATGCCAAACTCGCGCCTTTCGGGCCTGCCTAACAGGATTTATGCTCCCCTTGTCACCCAGCTTGCTTGCCTCCCTCGCCGCCGCTTGTCTTTATGCCGCTGCGACCTTTTATCAGGGTACCCGCCTGGCGACTGGCGCCAAGGCGAACAAACGCCTGCTGGTCACGCTGGGCGTGCTGGCGGTGCTCGGCCATGCGGCCAGCCTTTTTACCCACTTGATGACGCCGATCGGCCTGGGCCTGGATTTTTTCAACGCCGCCAGCCTGATCGCCGTCGCCGTGATTGCCCTGACGCTGCTGGCCTGCTCGCGCATCCCCGTGGAAAACCTGCTGGTGCTGCTCTTCCCGCTGGGATTGGCCACGGTGCTGCTGGCGCAGTTCGCGCCGTCGGGCACGGTGCAGATCATCGACGAAGAACCCGGCATCCTTGCGCATATCCTGCTGTCGATCCTGGCCTACGGCCTGTTCACTATCGCCGTGTTCCAGGCGTTGTTGCTGCTCATCCAGGACCACCAGCTCAAGCACAAGCATCCGTCCGGGCTGATCCGCAACTTCCCACCGCTGCAAACCATGGAGAGCCTGTTGTTTGGTTTTCTCTGGGCCGGCTGGACGTTGCTGTCGCTGTCGCTGATCTCCGGCTGGCTGTTCGTAGAAAACCTGTTTGCACAGCATTTGGTACACAAGACGTTACTGGCTTGCCTGGCATGGGTGGTGTTCAGCGTGCTGCTGTGGGGCCGTAACCGTCTCGGCTGGCGCGGCCACAAGGCCATACGCTGGACGCTGGCCGGGTTCTGCCTGCTGATGCTGGCCTACTTCGGCAGCAAGCTGGTCCGTGAATACATCCTGCATATTTGATGGATGACGCTGATGGATAGGCTGCCCTTGGGGCCATTGTTTGCGGTAATGGTCGTGCTGATCCTCTGGTCGGCCCTGTTCACGGCCATCGAAGCCGCCCAACAGCACTTGCTGGCCCAGCGCAGGGCCTCGCGCGCCAGCGACAAGCCGCTGGCCAAGCTGAGTTTCCCACTGGTCAGCCTGGTCCTCTGCAATACCCTCTGTCGCGCCCTCGCCGTGGTCATCGGCACTTGGCTGGCTATTTTCACCTGGTTGGAAAATGGCCCCTGGCTGGCCTGGCTCGGCAGCGGCGCGGCCTTGCTGGTTTTTGCCGACTACCTGCCACGCACCCTGGCCACCCGTCACCCCGATGCGGTGCTCAACGTGGGCAACAGCTTGCTCAGCGTGCCATTGAAAATTCTTTATCCCGCAGCCTGGCTGCTCAATGGCCTCAGCCAGTTGCTGCTGCACCCCTTGGCCCGCAAGAGCGGCGCGGTCCAGCAAAGCGACGATGAAATGCCCGCACCGCCGCGCACCGACCACGAGCAGGAGCACGGCCACGGTCGGGCGCATCCGGTTTCCGGTATCCACGCGCTGGACAACATCACCGTCAACGACATCCTCGTGCCCCGCAGCGAGGTGGACGGCATCAACCTCGACGATCCCATCGGCGATATCATCGAGCAGTTGCGCCTGAACCGTCGTACCCGCCTGCCGGTGTTCCACAGCGACATCAACCAGGTCGAAGCCGTGCTCAACACCCGCCAGATCCGTCACCTGTTGGCGGATACGAGCCTGACCAAGGAAGCGCTGCTGACGGCCTGCCACGAACCGTACTTCGTGCCCGAAAGCACCCCGTTGCAGCTGCAATTGCTGAACTTCCACAAGCAACAGCGGCGTCTGGGCATGGTGGTGGACGAATACGGCGAAGTGCTGGGCATCGTGACCCTGGAAGACATCCTCGAAGAAATCGTCGGTGAGTTTGAAAGCGAGCACAGCCTCGACAACCCTCACGTCCATCCACAGCCCGATGGGCGCTTGATGATCGATGGCGCGGCGTCTATCCGCGAACTGAACAGGACCCTGGGCTGGCATCTGCCTTGCGACGGCCCGAAGACCCTCAACGGGCTGGTGACCGAGGCGCTGGAAACCATCCCCGAGAGTCCGGTTTGCCTGAAGATCGGCCGCTACCGGCTGGAAATCATCGAAACCGTCGACAACCGCGTGAGCCAGGTGCTGGTGTGGCATAACAGTTCGGTGCCCACCGTCTCCTGAAATCCCAACAGGCTTTCAAGGTGAAACACTGTTGTGGCGAGGGGATTTATCCCCGCTGGGCTGCGAAGCAGTCCCAAAAAACGATGCCTGAGCCGGATGCCACTGGGGCTAACCATTTTGGGGGCCGCTGCGCGACCCAACGGGGATAAATCCCCTCGCCACAAAAAGCTCATCGCAAGCGCCGATATTGTACGCCAGCGCTCTTGTCGATCCGTTAGCCCCCTTCCTATACTCAATCCGCTTACCCAGCCCCGCCCGAGCCCCGTGCCTACCCTGCATTCGGACAGTTCGTGCAGTCCACCGGCAGTATCCGCTTCAACCCTGCGACTGTTCCTACCCGAAACAGCGGCAGCGCCCTAACCCACATCCCTGGGTGTTCGACCATAATAATTCGCTCCAACGGAGCACATGACTGTCAGGGATAACCGCATGACAACCACCACTTGCAACGACACCGTGGCCTCGCAACCGACCAACTCGGCGACCCGCGTGGCGACCGCGAGCTTCATCGGCACCGCCATCGAGTTCTATGACTTCTACGTCTACGCCACCGCCGCCGCACTGGTGATCGGGCCGGTGTTTTTCCCGCAGACCTCAGGCACGGCACAGATGCTGTCGTCCTTCCTGACGTTCGGTATCGCGTTTCTCGCCCGCCCGCTGGGTTCGGCGCTGTTCGGCCATTTCGGCGACAGGATCGGACGCAAGTCCACGCTGGTGGCCTCGCTGCTGTTGATGGGCGTGTGCACCACGCTTATCGGCGTGCTGCCCGGCTACGCCAGCATCGGCGCCTGGGCGCCGATCCTGTTGTGCCTGCTGCGTTTCGGCCAGGGCCTCGGGCTTGGCGGTGAATGGGGCGGCGCAGCATTGCTCGCCACCGAGAACGCGCCCAAGGGCAAGCGGGCCTGGTTCGGCATGTTTCCCCAGTTGGGCCCCTCCATCGGCTTCCTGGCTGCCAACGGTTTGTTCCTGACCCTGGCCATGAGCCTGGATGACGAGCAGTTCCGGTCCTGGGGCTGGCGGATTCCGTTCCTGCTCAGTGCCGTATTGGTGATCGTCGGCCTCTATGTGCGGCTCAAACTTCATGAAACGCCGGTATTCGCCAATGCCATGGCTCGCCAGGAACGCGTGAAGATCCCGCTGGTCGAGCTGTTCAGCCAGTACTGGGCACCGACATTGCTGGGCGCTGCCGCCATGGTCGTGTGTTATGCGCTGTTCTACATCTCGACGGTGTTTTCCTTGAGCTACGGCGTCGCCACCCTTGGCTACAGCCGCGAAACCTTCCTCGGCCTGCTGTGCTTCGCCGTGTTGTTCATGGCCGCCGCCACGCCGCTGTCGGCCTGGGCCAGCGACCGCTACGGGCGCAAGCCGGTGCTGATCATCGGTGGCGTCCTGGCGATTGCCTCGGGTTTCCTCATGGAGCCCCTGCTGACCCACGGCTCGACGTGGGGCGTGGCGCTGTTCCTGTGCATCGAGCTGTTCCTGATGGGGGTAACGTTCGCGCCCATGGGTGCGTTGCTGCCGGAGCTGTTTCCCACGCATGTGCGCTACACCGGCGCGTCGGCTGCCTACAACCTCGGCGGCATCGTCGGCGCCTCAGCGGCGCCGTTCTTCGCCCAGAAACTGGTGGCGATGGGCGGCCTAAGCTACGTTGGCGGTTACGTTTCCGTCGCCGCAGCGCTCAGCGTAATCGCGGTCCTGTGCTTGAAGGAAACCCGTCACAACGATCTGAATCGCATTGACTGAGCCCCTGTGGCGAGGGGTAGCTCCCTCGCCACGCCAACCTGTCGCCAGCCTGAACACAGGCCAATGAAATAACCGCTCACAATTGTCCAGCATTGAAACAACCCCTCACCTGCCCCATCTAAGATCCATACTCCATTGCGCAGGTGCCCCATGAGCGACCAGCACTCTACTGAAGCCACAAACGAATACGCAGACGCCGAGCACATCGAGCACACCGTTTCCGGCACCGGCCTGGCCCTGCCTGGCCAGAGCCTGCCGGACAAGGTCTACATCATTCCCATCCACAACCGTCCGTTCTTCCCGGCCCAAGTGCTGCCGGTCATCGTCAATGAAGAACCGTGGGCTGAAACCCTGGAACTGGTGGCCAAGTCCGATCATCACTCCCTGGCGCTGTTCTTCATGGACTCGCCCCAAGAGGACCCGCGCCACTTCGACACCTCGAAGCTGCCGCTGTACGGCACGCTGGTGAAGGTGCACCACGCCAGTCGCGAAGCGGGCAAATTGCAGTTCGTCGCCCAAGGCCTTACCCGCGTGCGCATCCGCACCTGGCTCAAGCACCATCGCCCGCCTTACCTGGTGGAAGTCGAATACCCGCACCAACCAAGCGAGCCGACCGACGAGGTCAAGGCCTACGGCATGGCGCTGATCAATGCGATCAAGGAACTGCTGCCGCTCAATCCACTGTACAGCGAAGAGCTGAAGAACTACCTCAACCGCTTCAGCCCCAACGATCCTTCGCCCCTGACCGACTTCGCCGCCGCGCTCACCTCCGCCACCGGCAGCGAGTTGCAGGAAGTTCTCGACTGCGTGCCGATGCTCAAGCGCATGGAAAAAGTGCTGCCGATGCTGCGCAAGGAAGTGGAGGTCGCGCGGCTGCAAAAAGAAATTTCCGCCGAGGTCAACAGCAAGATCGGCGAACACCAGCGCCAGTTCTTCCTCAAGGAACAGCTCAAGGTCATCCAGCAGGAGCTGGGGCTGACCAAGGACGACCGCAGCGCCGACCTTGAACAGTTCGAGCAGCGCCTCGAAGGCAAGGTGCTGCCGGCCCAGGCCCAGAAGCGCATCGAAGAGGAAATGAACAAGCTCTCGATCCTCGAAACCGGCTCACCGGAGTATGCCGTTACCCGCAATTATCTCGACTGGGCGACCTCGGTGCCGTGGGGCGTGTTTGGCCAGGACAAACTGGAGCTCAAGCATGCCCGCAAGATCCTCGACCAGCATCACGCCGGCCTGGATGACATCAAGGACCGTATCCTGGAATTTCTCGCGGTGGGCGCCTACAAAGGCGAGATCAGCGGTTCCATCGTCTTGCTGGTCGGCCCGCCGGGCGTGGGCAAGACCAGCGTAGGCAAGTCGATTGCCGAATCCCTCGGGCGACCGTTCTACCGCTTCAGCGTCGGCGGCATGCGCGACGAGGCCGAGATCAAGGGGCATCGGCGCACCTACATCGGCGCCCAGCCGGGCAAGCTGGTGCAGGCGCTCAAGGACGTCGAAGTGATGAACCCGGTGATCATGCTCGATGAAATCGACAAAATGGGCCAGAGCTACCAGGGCGACCCGGCCTCCGCGTTGCTGGAAACCCTTGACCCCGAGCAGAACGTCGAGTTTCTGGATCATTACCTGGACATGCGCCTGGACTTGTCAAAAGTGCTGTTCATCTGCACCGCCAACACGCTGGACTCGATTCCTGGCCCGCTGCTGGACCGCATGGAAGTGATCCGCCTGTCGGGTTACATCACCGAAGAGAAAGTCGCCATCGCCAAGCGCCACTTGTGGCCCAAGCAACTGGCCAAGGCGGGTGTGTCCAAGGGCAGCCTCAGTATCAATGACAGCGCCCTCAAGGCCTTGATCGACGGTTATGCTCGCGAGGCCGGGGTACGCCAGTTGGAAAAGCAACTGGGCAAACTGGTACGCAAGGCGGTCATGAAGCTGATCGACGATCCAAAAGCGGTGATCAAGCTCGGGCCGAAGGACCTTGAAGCCTCGCTGGGCAAACCCGTGTTCCGCAATGAACAGGTGCTGTCCGGCGTCGGCGTGATTACCGGACTGGCCTGGACCAGCATGGGCGGTGCAACCCTGCCGATCGAAGCGACGCGCATTCACACCCTTAATCGTGGTTTCAAGCTCACCGGGCAACTGGGCGAGGTGATGAAGGAATCAGCTGAAATCGCCCACAGCTACGTCAGTTCTCACCTGAAGCAGTTCGGTGGGGATCCGAAGTTCTTCGACGAGGCTTTTGTGCATCTGCACGTACCGGAGGGCGCCACGCCCAAGGACGGCCCGAGCGCCGGCGTAACCATGGCTAGCGCCTTGCTGTCCCTGGCGCGCAACCAGGCACCGAAAAAAGGCGTGGCCATGACCGGCGAACTGACCCTCACCGGACATGTCCTGCCGATTGGCGGCGTACGCGAGAAAGTCATCGCGGCGCGGCGGCAGAAAATCAACGAACTGATCCTGCCGGAAGCCAACCGGGGCAACTTCGAAGAACTGCCGGACTATCTCAAGGAAGGCGTCACGGTGCACTTTGCCAAGCGGTTCGCGGATGTGGCGAAGGTGTTGTTCTGATACTCATGTAGTGGCTGTACGGCCCCATCGCGAGCTTCGCGCGCGAGGGGGCCTCCACAGGCAACGCATCCCGCCCGACACACCCCGTGGCATCTTCGGTTATGCTCGCCGTTCGTCGTGAATGCCGGAGCCTTTATGTCCCTCACCCGCTTGCTCGTCCCTGTCAGCCTCGCCCTGTTGAGCGCCTGCGCCACGCAGCCAAAACAAAACGTGACGGTGGAGAAACAGAGCCAATGCCCCGTGCAACTCAACAATGGGCAGAACCTGATCCTGAGTTTGCCGAGCAATCCCAGCACCGGTTATCGCTGGGCGATCCAGGATTCAGCGGGTGGCGTGCTGAAAGCCTTGGGGCCAGAGGTTTACCGCAACCCCGAAGACGCGGGCATTGTCGGCGCCGCAGGAGTGTCCACCTGGCGCTTCCAGGCGTTTGCCGGCGGAACCGGGAAATTACGCCTGACGTATCAACAGCCCTGGGCACCGGAAGTGCCACCGGTCGAAACCTTTGAGTGCGCCATTTCGGTGAATTGACGTTCCCCTGAACAAAGCTCGCGCTCATGGTTTTTTTGGTTAAAATGCCGGCCTTTTCCACCCCTGCCACCGGAACCGCCGTGAGCAAAGAACCCGATCGCCTATTCGCCCAACCCTTGGCCCAGGTGCCTGACTTCGCTTTCAATGAAGACGTGGTGCGGGTGTTTCCGGACATGATCAAGCGTTCGGTACCGGGTTACCCGACCATCGTCGAGAACCTCGGCGTGCTCGCGGCGCAATTTGCCCAGCCGGGCAGCGTGCTCTACGACTTGGGTTCGTCCCTGGGCGCGGTGACCCAGGCGCTGCGCCGTCACGTGCGCACCGACGGTTGCCGCGTGATTGCCGTGGATAACTCGACGGCCATGGTCGAGCGCTGCCGCGAGTACCTCAACGGCCAGGACTCGATGTTCCAGGAATTGCTGCCGGTAGAAGTGATCGAAGGCGACATCCTTGCCCTCGAGTTTCAGCCCGCCTCGGTGGTGGCGTTGAACTTCACTCTGCAATTTATCGCGCCGGACCAGCGAACCGCACTCCTGAGTCGCATCCACCAGTCGTTGCTGCCCGGCGGTGCCTTGATCCTCTCGGAGAAGCTGCGCTTCAACGATGCCGAGGAACACACGCTGCTCACCGACCTGCACGTGGCGTTCAAGCGCGCCAACGGCTACAGCGAGCTGGAAATCGCCCAGAAACGCAGCGCCATCGAAAACGTCATGAAGCCCGACAGCCTCGACGAACACCGCGAGCGCCTGCTGGCGGCCGGTTTCTCGAAAGTCGTGCCGTGGTTCCAGTGTCTTAACTTCGCCTCGTTGATTGCCCTGCCATGATTGATCTGTCGCCCCTCACCCACCATCTGGCTGGCACGCCGCTGGCCGAATGGGCCGCAACGCTGCAGGCGCAGCTCGACAGCAAAATGGAAAAGGGCCATGGCGATCTGGAGCGCTGGCAAAGCGCCCTTGATGCTTTGCCGGACTTGCAGCCAACCACAGTGGACTTGCTGAACGGTCTGACGCTGGATGTCGATTGCTCCGACGAAACCCGTGTGCAGATGCGCACGGCGCTGATGGGCCTGTCGCCATGGCGCAAAGGGCCGTTCGATCTGTTTGGCGTGCACGTCGACACCGAATGGCGCTCGGACTGGAAGTGGTCGCGGGTGGCGCCGCACCTGGACCTTGCGGGCAAGCGCATCCTCGACGTGGGTTGCGGCAACGGCTATTACATGTGGCGCATGCTGGGCGCCGGGGCCGACACGGTGATCGGTGTCGATCCCAACTGGTTATTCTTCTGTCAGTTCCAGGCCGTGCAGCGTTACCTGTCGCAGCCCAACGCCTGGCACCTGCCGTTCCCGTTCGAGGCCCTGCCGCCGGAACTGGAAGGCTTCGACACGGTGTTTTCCATGGGCGTGTTCTATCACCGCCGCTCGCCGATCGAACACTTGCTGGCCTTGAAGGATTGCCTGGTCAAAGGCGGCGAACTGGTGCTGGAAACCCTCGTGATCGAAGGCGACGAGCACCAGGTGCTAGTGCCCGAGGACCGCTACGCGCAGATGCGCAACGTGTGGTTCCTGCCGTCGGTCCCGGCCTTGGAACGCTGGCTGCGCCGTGCCGGGTTCAGCGACGTGCGTTGCGTGGACGTAAGCCTGACCACCGTCGAAGAACAGCGCAGCACCGAATGGATGAAGTACCAGTCGCTGAGCGACTTCCTCGACCCCACCGACCACAGCAAGACCATCGAAGGGCTGCCGGCGCCGATGCGAGCGGTGATTGTGGCGCGCAAATAAACAGACAGCGCAGATCCGCCGCTGCAATCCAGGCTTGCCACAGGGGTATGTGTTTAATCTTGGGGCTTGGCTCGTCGGGCCTTGAAGAACTCGCTTAGCACGGCGCTGCATTCCTCGGCCAGCACCCCTCCCTCGAACATCACCCGATGATTCAAAAAACCCTGGGTGAAGAACTGCCCCTGGCTCTGCACAATCCCGGCCTTGGGTTCCAGGGCGCCGTAGACGACCCGAGCGATACGCGAATGGACGATAAGGCCGGCGCACATGCTGCACGGCTCCAACGTTACATATAGCGTGCTGCCGGGCAGGCGATAATTGCTCACGGCCTGGGCGGCGGCGCGAATGGCGACCATTTCGGCGTGGGCGCTGGGGTCGTGACCGCTGATCGGGCAGTTGAAGCCACGCCCGATGATTTCACCGTCCTGGACCAACACCGCGCCCACCGGCACTTCGCCCAGGGCCGCACCCTGCTCGGCAAGGGCCAGGGCTTCGCGCATGAAGTCCTGGTCACCGCTGCGGTCGATGATTCTGGCGGGGCGAATCTGGCGCATCACGCCACCTCGATGGCGGCCATCAGGCCGGTTTCCATGTGATCGATCACATGGCAGTGGAACATCCACACGCCAGGATTATCCGCCACCAGCGCCACCTGCGCCCGTTCGTTCTTGCCCAGCAGGTAAGTATCGGTGAAATACGGAATGACTTTATGCCGGTTGGACGCAATCACCTTGAAGCTCATGCCGTGCAAATGGATCGGGTGCTGGTACTGGGTCATGTTCTTCAATTCGAAAATGTAGCTCTGGCCTTTCTTCAGGGTGGCGATCGGCCGGTCGGCGCAGGTCTTGTCGGTGATGTCCCAAGCCTTGCCGTTGATCTGCCACAGGCTCGGCGGCTTGCCGTTGTCGACATTGACCGACACCGAGCCGACCCACTCGAAATTGAAGTTGAGTTTCTCGGCATTGGCCAGGTCCGGCTCTGCCACGGGGTTAGGCGGCAATGCTGGCGGCCATGGAGTCGGCGCGTCATTGTTGGCCACCGAACGCAGGGTGCCCAGGCGTACCGGGCCGTTGCGCAACGACAACTCTTCCCCGGCCGGCGGTGCCTTGATTGCCAGGCAGATGCGCATGCCCGGGCCCAGCCAGTATTCCTTGCCCAGCGGGCGCGGCGTGATGGGGTTGCCGTCCAGCGCATAGATCTGCGCTTCAACGCCGGGGATGTTGATGCGATAGGTCAGGGTGTTGTCGAGGTTGAGCAAGCGCACCCGGGTGATCTGCCCGGCCGGCAAATCAATCACCGCTTGCGCCACGCCATTGATCGTCGACAACCGCCCCGCCGTGCCGCCACGGGCCGCTTCACGGGGGATGCTGAACGCGACGAACTCGCCCTGCTCATCCACATGCCAGCTCTTGAGACTCAGGGTCTGCTCGTATTTGAAGCCGGTGGGCTCACGCTCTTCGATGATCAACGGCCCCACCAGCCCACGCCCGAGCTCTTCGCTACTGTTGACGTGGGGGTGATACCAATAGCTGCCAGCGTCCGGCACACGGAATTTGTAATCGAAGTACTCACCCGGCAACACCGGCAATTGTGAGACGTACGGTACGCCGTCCATCTCCAGCGGCAAGCGGATCCCATGCCAATGAATCGTGGTCGCGACCGGCAAATGATTGATGAAGCGAACCCGCAACCACTCCCCCTGGCGCACCCGCAGCTCGGTGCCCGGCGCCGACGGACCAAAAGCCCAAGCCTGGGTCTTGTGCCCGGCTACCAGCTCGACGTCCAACGGCGCCGCAATCAGTTCATAGTCATGACCGGCCTCGGCATCCGCCATCTTGCCCAGCCAATACCGCGACGCGCCTCCCGCACCTACGCCAACGACAACAAGACCGGCCAGGCCACCGAGAATTTGGCGACGGGTAAAGGACATGAACGCGACTACCTCTTGAATCTGCGACGGACCGGGGGGCCCGGAAAAGGCGAATACGATACACCTGCAATTGAGAAAGATTAAGTGAAGGATTGTCGCGGCGCGCGTTCGGACGATAAGCGCTGTTACTCAATCAGCGCTTCCAACTCCTTGAAACCCACCTCAGCTAGCCGTCGGCGCTCTTTCGCAACATTGACCTGCAAGGCCACCCGGGCCACATCCAACACACCCGAGGCGGACGAATAACTGCCCCGGGCCTGCAGCCAGGTCAGAATGTCCGCCAGATGCCAGATGGATGCACTGCCCTCGTGCACCGGCGTCGGAAAGCTGCCCGGATGAGTCAACATCAGCTTGCGCATGTTCTGCCGCGAGACCCCTACGATCTCGGCTACGTCGGTCAGACCGACCAGATCAGGCGCAACCTCGATCAACTTGGCCGACGGCACCGCGCGGCGCACATCGTCTAGCGCACTAAGCACCGCCTCAGCGGCATCAGGCGCATCGCGAGTGAACTCAAGCGCCAGCCGCCCAGGCTGTCCGATACCTACCAGGGCATCGTCGCAGCCAGCTTCACCCAACCGCTCAACCAATTCCTCCATGGCACAGCCGTCGTCAGCAAGCTGATATTTCAGGGTAAAGATAAATTCCATTGTTTTATTCCTGCCTGAGCGTTTCTTCGACCTCTTTCTTCGGGTGCGAGGGACGAATCATCCGTGATCTCCAGCATTCGCGCGGCGGAAAAGGTTGTCAATCGACAACCTTCGTTCACTTCGAAATCGGGACTTGATCGGGTTTAATCACGGACAGAGGAGTCGTCTTTGGCATGGGTCGAGCAGCCTCGCAGTGTTCGGGGGAGTTAAGGGAAACGTTCCAGAGAGCTGATCACGAGAGTCATGACCCGCATGTTACTGAGTTTGCTCAGTGCGGCAAGTCAGACCGCAAGGACGGGTGCTGTACGAATTGGCCCGGGTTTCAGCGGTCGACAGGCTTTCCCGGACGATAGCGATCAATCACAGCAACACCCACTCCACCGTCCTGCGCAAACGCCTGCGAGACAGCATCAACGATCTCAGCCCACACCCCGGCCTGTTGCAGGACGGGCATTTCCTTGGCAAGCACATTGCTCAACTCGCCACGATTCTGCTCAATTGAGCGCAGCACCCGATCTGCCTGTTGATCGGGCATCTCGACCACCTCCTTCAGCATCGCCCGCGCCCGGGCGTGGCTGCGCAGATAACGAGACTCTTCGCGCATCTGCTCGGTCAACGTCCGGCCAATGATATTGGCCAGAAACACGGTATGGGGTCCGAGGTCCGGATAACGCCACAGCGGTCGTGCTTGGTCAGCACCTTGAAAAGAGAAATTCGACACGACACCGTCTGGATAGGTCGTCTGCCTGGATTCGAAGACTACTTGTTCGCGTACAGCCTGCATAAGCGGCCTGGACACTTGGTCCAGCACTCGGTCGTAGCCGCGACGCTCGCCCGCGTCATCGGTAATAACCGCTGAGATCGGTAAAATCACCGGATCAGGAATCACGCCGTCGCGTCGCAGTACGTCATTGACCAAAAACCGGTGCACACGGCCGTTACCATCAGCGAGAGGGTGGATATAGACGAAACCAAAGGCTGTCACCGCGCTACGCATCACTGACGATTGGCCTTGCGTCCTTTCGAGGAACACCTTTAGCCCTTCAAGCATCGCGCCGATCTCATCGGCCGCAGGGGCGACGTAATGTACGACCTCTTGGTAGCGCACCGTTTCGCCGACGAAAACCGGTGACTGGCGCACGCCGAAGTGGGCGATCGTCGTCCGATCACCGAGAATTTCTTGCTGCAACTCTGCAAGTGCGGCATTGCTCAACGGGACTGCACCTTGCCCTGTACGACGAGCCATCACGTCCGCAAAGCGTTGCACCCGCCCTACCCGGTCGGCCTCGCCTTCGATGGCAAAGCTGGCCTTGCTCTCGCGTAACGTCATCCAGACCGCCGACCGCATCAGCAGATCCTCGCCGAACTCATCTGTCAATTCACCGAACAGGCGTGGGACGTCCAGTCCAACCGCACGCATTACCGCCTCGGTCTTGACCACGCAGGGGCAGAATTCACGCGTGCCGGGCAGGTTGTCATTTACCCGCCAGCGCTGCACCTTGACCACTCGGTCGCGGGTTGCCGATACCAGCTTGGCTTCGTCAATGGCATCGACGTAATTGCCGCCTAAGCGCTCGGGCACGACCAGAGTGTCTCCGGTCAGCCATTCATATAGAAACGCAGCACGACGCGCGTACTGCCCAGTAGGCTCGACCGTAACCCAGTCCTGGACGAAAACAGGCCCCGTCTTCTCGAACAGACGGGCAAGGAACTCCAGATGCGGGACTTCATGACGCAGATGGAACTGCAGATGTGCAGCCGGCTCCTCATCCGGCCGCATCGCCTCGGTGTAGGTCTCCATACGAAAGCCATCGGTGACTTGAGTTGCGCGTCTCCCGCCTACTTGACTCATCACCGGCAGTCGCCCCAGAGGCTGCACACCATAGATTTGAGCCAGCCAGGCGGCGCCTATCGGGTCTGCGGGCAAATCGGTCATATAGGGCCTCCGCGGACAAGATGAGTTTTAGGGACTAAGAAATGATGTCGTGCCGCCTGATCTGGTCAGCTAACGATTAAGATGGGATAAAAACGATTAGATAACAAGAGCAGTGCGCAAAAACGATTATTTCAACAACCGGCTCGTCAGAGCTGAGAAAGAGGCTGAACCTGCCCCTTTCTCCCTCCGATCACAAAATCGACGTTGCATCGATTTCAGGACAACAGGGGGTTACCCTGTTGAGCTTCCGTCACTCCCACTCAATCGTCGCCGGCGGCTTGCTCGACACGTCATACGTGACGCGAGAAATGCCTTCGATTTCATTGATGATCCGCCCGGAAACGGTTTCCAGCAGCTCGTACGGCAGGTGTGCCCAGCGAGCGGTCATGAAGTCGATGGTTTCCACGGCGCGCAGGGCGACGACCCAAGCGTAGCGACGGCCATCGCCAACGACGCCCACCGATTTCACCGGTTGGAACACCACGAATGCCTGGCTGACCTTGTGGTACCAGTCGGCCTTGCGCAGTTCTTCGATGAAGATGTGGTCGGCGCGGCGCAGCAGGTCGGCGTATTCCTTCTTCACTTCACCGAGGATCCGCACGCCAAGGCCCGGGCCTGGGAATGGGTGGCGGTAGACCATGTCGTACGGCAGGCCCAGTTCCAGGCCGAGGCGACGCACTTCGTCCTTGAACAATTCGCGCAGCGGCTCGACCAGCTTGAGGTTCATCTCTTCCGGCAGGCCACCGACGTTGTGGTGGGACTTGATCACGTGGGCCTTGCCGCTCTTGGCGCCGGCCGACTCGATCACGTCGGGATAGATGGTGCCCTGGGCCAGGTACTTGATGTTGTCCAGCTTGTTGGACTGGGCATCGAACACGTCGATGAAGGTGCGGCCGATGATCTTGCGTTTCTTCTCCGGGTCGGACTCGCCGGCCAGGTTGTTCAGGAACTGCTCTTCGGCGTTGGCGCGGATCACCTTGACGCCCATGTTCTCGGCGAACATGGCCATCACTTGCTCGCCTTCGTGCAGGCGCAGCAGGCCGTTGTCGACGAAGACGCAGGTCAGCTGGTCGCCGATGGCCTTGTGCAGCAATGCGGCAACCACCGAGGAGTCGACGCCACCGGACAGGCCCAGCAGCACGTTGTCGGTACCGACCTGGGCACGGACCTGGGCGATGGCGTCTTCGGCGATCTTCGATGGGGTCCACAGGGCTTCGCACTCGCAGATGTCGAGGATGAAGCGCGACAGGATGCGGCCGCCCTGCTTGGTGTGGGTCACTTCCGGGTGGAACTGCACGCCGTAGTAGCGGCGATCGTCGTTGAACATGCCTGCGATCGGGCAGCTCGGGGTGCTGGCCAGGATGTGGAAGTCTTCCGGCATCCTGGTGACTTTGTCACCGTGGCTCATCCACACGTCGAGGCCGAACAGGCCATCGGCGTCGATGTGGTCTTCGATGCCGTCCAGCAGGCGGCTCTTGCCGACGACGTCGACGCGGGCATAACCGAACTCACGCAGGTCCGAACCTTCGACCTTGCCGCCCAACTGCTCGGCCATGGTCTGCATGCCGTAGCAGATACCGAAGACCGGCACGCCCAGGTCGAACACGGCTTGCGGGCAGCGTGGGCTGTCGGCTTCGTGCACGGACTCGGGGCCGCCGGCGAGGATGACGCCTTTGGGAGCGAATTCGCGAATCGCTTCGTCATCCATGTCGAACGGATGCAGTTCGCAGTACACGCCGATTTCACGCACGCGGCGGGCGATCAGCTGGGTGTACTGGGAACCGAAGTCGAGGATCAGGATGCGGTGAGCGTGAATGTCGAGGGCCATGACTCATTCTCATGTAGTGAATCAGAAACAACTCGGGGCTGAATGAACAGCCCCGGTGATTTAACGTTTTGCTGAAGGCCTTAACCTACGCGGTAGTTCGGCGCTTCCTTGGTGATCTGCACGTCGTGGACATGGGACTCGGCCATGCCGGCGCCGGTGATGCGCACGAATTCCGGCTTGGTGCGCATCTCTTCGATGTCAGCGCTGCCGGTGTAGCCCATGGAAGAACGCAGGCCGCCCATCAGTTGATGGATGATCGCGCTCAGGGTGCCTTTGTACGGCACGCGACCTTCGATGCCTTCCGGCACCAGCTTCTCGGCGCCCGCGGAGGAGTCCTGGAAGTAACGGTCGGAAGAACCCTGGGCCTGGGACATGGCACCCAGCGAACCCATGCCGCGATAGGCCTTGTAGCTACGCCCCTGGAACAGCTCGATCTCGCCCGGTGCTTCTTCGGTACCGGCAAACATCGAACCCATCATCACGCAAGACGCGCCGGCGACGATGGCCTTGGACAGGTCACCGGAGAAGCGGATACCGCCGTCGGCGATCAACGGCACGCCGGTGCCTTCAAGGGCGGCGGCGACGTTGGCGATGGCGCTGATCTGCGGCACGCCGACACCGGCGACGATGCGCGTGGTGCAGATCGAGCCAGGGCCGATACCGACCTTGACCGCGTCGGCGCCAGCTTCGGCCAGGGCCTTGGCGGCGGCGCCGGTGGCGATGTTGCCGCCGATCACCTGCACGTCAGGGAAGTTCTGCTTGACCCAGCGAACGCGGTCGATCACGCCCTTGGAGTGACCGTGGGCGGTGTCGACCACCACCACGTCAACGCCGGCATTGACCAGGGCCGCAACGCGGTCACCGGTGTCCTTGCCGGTGCCGACCGCAGCGCCGACGCGCAGACGACCCTGGTCGTCCTTGCTGGCCAGCGGGTAGGCCTTGGCTTTTTCGATGTCGTTGACGGTCATCATGCCCTTGAGGGCGAATTTGTCGTCGACGATCAGCACGCGTTCGATGCGGTGCTTGTGCAGCAACTCGCGAACTTCGTCCTTGCCGATGCCTTCCTTGACCGTGACCAGGCGCTCTTTAGGCGTCATCACCTGACGGACGGTGGCGTCCAGGCGATTCTCGAAACGCACGTCGCGGGAAGTGACGATGCCGACCAGGTCGCCATCGTGCAGCACCGGAACGCCGGAGATGTTGTGCATGCGGGTCAGTTCGAACAGATCGCGAACCGTGGCGTCAGCCTCGATGGTGATCGGGTCCTTGACCACGCCAGCCTCGAACCGCTTGACCTTGCGCACTTCGGCGGCCTGCTGTTCGATGGTCATGTTCTTGTGGATGATACCGATACCGCCTTCCTGGGCCATGGCAATGGCCAGACGGGCTTCGGTCACGGTGTCCATGGCAGCGGAAACCAGGGGGATATTCAGTTCGATGCCACGGGTGAGACGGGTTTTGAGACTGACTTCGTTGGGCAGTACTTCGGAATATCCGGGCACTAGGAGAATGTCGTCGAAGGTCAGAGCTTCTTGGCTGATACGCAGCATCGCGGGGGCTCCCGAGCGGGAAAATGGAAGCGCGCCATTATACTCATGGACCCCGTCTGGCTCAATGTAAAACTCTGTCTATTATTGGCGGGGTGATTGACGGGGCTGATCAATGCGCTCCGGTCATACACCGAACCTGTGGCGAGGGAGCTTGCTCCCTCGCCACAGGTTGCGTGTTTCTGGCTACAACTCCACCTTCACCCAACTCACCGGCAAATCCAGCCAATCGGCGAATTCATCGAGAAAAGCCTGCTTGAACCCCGCTTCCAGCCAGTTATTGAAAATGAAACCCAGGTTTGAGAAAGCGCAGGGTTGCAGGAAAAGGAAACCGTTGATGTCATCTTCATGCCCGCACTCAGGGCAAGTGAAGTTATCGGTGCGCCCCGGCATCCAGTCTTCCAGGCTTTCGAACAACGCTTCGCCGACCTCCTTGCGACACTCGGCACAACCTGCCTCCTCAAGAAAACCCTTGGCCGGCGTATAGATGCAGCGCTTGGTGATGATCTCCAGGCCGTTGACCGGTTCGCCGAACGGCAGCGCGTCGGGATGCAGGACCACATGGCGGGCACCGGGGGCGATGGCGTGGGCCATGCGGTTGCCGGTGCGCCCGCAAGTGGTCAGTTGCTCTTCGACGATATTCTTGCGCACCAGCCAGCGCACGATCGCCCGGGCTCGGGGCTCATGGACCGGGAGGGTAGAAATTTTCGGGACGATGATGCTTTGCGAGTTCATGGCGAGGCCTGGCTGTTTCCCTGGCGGGTCTGATAGAAGGCCGGCAGCTTAATCCCTGGCCGAGCCAGGTCAAGCATTCAGGTAGCGCACAATCAACGCAAGGCCGCTGGCGAGCACCAGCCAGGTAACCAGGCGCACGAACGCCTCTCGGGACATTTTCATGGTCAAGCGACGCCCGACCCACAGCCCCAGCGCCATGGCCGGCAACAAACACAGCGCCAGTACCAACAAGGGTAGCTCGGCATACACCCCGGCAATGACGAACAGGCTCAAGCGCACCACCGTGCTGCAACTGATCAGCGCGCTCTGCGTCGCCCGGGCCGCCTCCTTGGACAAACGGCTGCTGAGGTAGATGGCATATAAAAAGCCGCCACTGCCGAACAACGCACCGAACATCCCGCCCACCGTTCCCATCGGCAGCGCCCACAGCGCCGACAACTGCGTCGGCCGGGTTTTAATCAACAGGCTGTAGATCGCGTAGGCGCTGATGAACAGCCCCATCAACAACAGCAACAGGTCGGACTTGAGGTTAAGCAGGAAAATCACCCCGAGGGTGCACCCCACCGCCATGCACGGCAACAACCGCAGCAACTCGGACCGGGCGACGTCTCGCCGCGAGGGCAACAGATTGCCGAACGCCGCGACAAAATCCAGCAGCACCAGCAGCGGCACGATCTTGGACAGCGGCATGTACAGCAGCAGGATCGGCGCGGCCACCAACGCGGTGCCAAACCCGGCGATACCAAAAACAATGTAGGCCAGGATGATCGCCAGCCCGATCACCAGCCACTGCGTCGGTGCGAATGACCACTGGCCCAGCCATGACAAAAGCTCCATCCGGCACTTCCCTGAGGACGAAAGCGGCGACTTTAGCCAGATGTGTCGCGGCATATCCAGCATTTATGCTGGCGGAGCTGTCCGTAATGGAGCTAACGGAATCGAAATGTCTGCGCTCATGGAGATTCACCTACGAATCCCCTTATCATGCCGCCCATGATTAAAGATCCCTTTGCCCGACTGGGCCTGGACCGCGAGGTCCTGACTGTCAGCCAGCTCAACGGCCGCGCGCGGGTGCTGCTCGAAGACGTGTTCAGCAACATCTGGGTCGAGGGCGAAATCTCCAACCTCGCCCGGCCCGCCTCTGGCCACGTGTACTTCACGCTGAAGGACAGCGGCGCCCAGGTGCGTTGCGCGCTGTTCCGGCAGAACGCCGCGCGGGTGCGCCAGGCCTTGAAGGACGGTTTGGCGGTGAAGGTACGCGGCAAGGTCTCGCTGTTCGAGGGTCGCGGCGACTACCAGTTGATCCTCGACACCGTCGAGCCGGCCGGCGATGGTGCCCTGCGCCTGGCCTTCGATGCCTTGAAGGAAAAACTCAGCGCCGAGGGCCTGTTCAGCGCCGAGCGCAAGGTGCCGCTGCCGGCTCACCCGCAGCGCATCGGCATCATCAGTTCGCCGACCGGCGCGGTGATCCGCGACATCATCAGCGTGTTCCGCCGCCGGGCGCCGCAGATTGCCCTGACGCTGATTCCCACCGCCGTGCAAGGCCGCGAAGCCACCGCGCAAATCGTCCGCGCCCTGAAATTGGCGGACGCCCGCGGTTTCGATGCGCTGATCCTGGCCCGGGGTGGCGGTTCGCTGGAAGACTTGTGGTGCTTCAACGAAGAAGCGGTGGCCCGCGCGGTGGACGCTTGCGTCACGCCGATCGTCAGCGCCGTCGGCCATGAAACCGACGTATCCATCAGCGATTTCGTCGCCGACGTGCGCGCGCCGACGCCGTCCGCCGCCGCCGAACTGCTGGCGCCGGATGCCGGGGATCTGGTTCGCCGGGTTGAAAGCCTGCATCGCCGGTTGGTGATGCGCATGCGCGACCGGCTGATGCGCGATCAACTTCGCCTCGAAGGCCTGACTCGACGCCTGCGTCATCCCGGCGAACGCCTGCGCCAGCAAGCCCAGCGCCTCGACGACCTGGACATGCGCATGCGCCGGGCCTTCGAACGCAGTCTCAATATCCGTCGCGAGCGCTTGATCCGCCTGGAGACCCGCCTGGCTGGGCAACATCCGGGCCGGCAGCTGGCGATGCTGCGCCATCGCCTGGAGAGCCTGGCCGAACGCCTGCCCCGGGCCATGCGCGAAGGCCTGAAAACCCGACGCGTGCAGTTACAGAATCAGATGCAGACGCTGCACATCGTCAGCCCTCTGGCGACCCTCGGCCGCGGCTACAGCATTCTGTTGGACGAGCGCGGCCATGCGGTCCGCAATGCCGCACAGACCCAGACCGGCCAGCGCCTGACCGCCAAGCTCGGCGAAGGCGAACTGCTGGTGCGGGTCGAAGACAATCACCTGACGCCGGTCACCCTTTCTCTACTGGATTGATTCATGCCGCGATTTCTCGCTCCATTGCTCTTGCTGTGCCTGGCCTTCAACGCCCATGCCGACAGCTACATCACCCGCCTGCTGAACAAGCCGGTGCCTGGCGGCGTGGCCGTGGTCGATTTGGGCGCCGCGGCCCAGGCGCCGAAAGCCACGTACCTGGGCAAACCGGTGTTGGTGGTCAAGGAGCAGCAAAACTGGCTGGCGATTGTCGGCATTCCGCTGACGGTCCAGCCCGGTACCCAGCAGATCAGCAGTGGCGGCACCACCCAGCCATTCGTAGTCGGCTACAAGAAGTACCCCGAGCAGCGCATCACGTTGAAAAACAAACGCCAGGTGAATCCGGACCCGGCGGACCTTGCGCGGATCAATGCCGAGCTCGCGGTCCAATTGAAGGCCTACCGTAGCTTCAGCCCGAACATTCCCAGCAACCTGTTGCTGGACAAACCGGTCAACGGCCCGCTGTCGAGCAAGTTTGGCGTGCGCCGGTTCTTCAACGGCGAGGAACGCAACCCGCATTCCGGCCTGGATTTCGCCGTACCAGCCGGCACACCGATCAAGACCCCGGCCGCCGGCAAGGTCATCCTCACCGGCAATTACTTTTTCAATGGCAACACGGTGTTCGTCGACCATGGCCAGGGCTTCATCAGCATGTTCTGCCACATGTCGAAAATCGACGTGAAGGTTGGCCAGCAACTGGCACGGGGCACAGTGGTGGGCAAGGTCGGCGCCACGGGCCGGGCGACCGGGCCGCACATGCACTGGAACATCAGCCTGAACGATGCGCGGGTGGACCCGGCGATTTTCATCGGAGCGTTCCAGCCCTGACACTGCCGACCAGCAATTGCCGAGCTCCAAATATCGACGCAATTTTTGAGACAAATATTGCTAAAAAGCGCGATTAAATCTCGTGCTTTTACCTAAAAACAGAACTTATCCCAATTTTTTCCGACTGCTTGCGATCCCCGGTGCACACGGTTAGGGTTGAATCCATGAAAACCTCTCACACCCTCATCCAGCTTCGCCAGCACCGCAGCCTGTGCCTCGTCAGCGCACGACTGCCGGGCTGAATCGCGGCACCTCGTCCCGGCTGACAAGCCACCCTATTCGAACCACCGGCAGGCCGCCTTTTTCCGGCCACGACAATAAGGATTCCGCCCCATGAGCATGCTCAAAGACCCGTCTTCGAAATACCGCGCCTTCCCGACCATCAACCTCCCGGATCGCACCTGGCCGTCGAAGACCATCACCGCCGCGCCGATCTGGTGCAGCTCCGACCTGCGCGATGGCAACCAGTCGCTGATCGAGCCGATGGACGCTGCGAAGAAGCTGCGCTTCTGGAAAACCCTGGTGGCGGTAGGCGTCAAGGAAATCGAGGCGTCGTTCCCAGCCGCGTCCCAGACCGATTTTGATTTCGTGCGCACCCTCATTGAAGAAGGCCACATCCCGGACGACACCACCATCCAGGTGCTGACCCAGGCCCGTGAAGACCTGATCGCCCGGACCTTCGAATCCCTGCGCGGGGCGAAAAAAGCCATCGTCCACCTGTACAACGCCACCTGCCCGTCGTTCCGCCGCATCGTGTTCAACCAGGACAAGGAAGGCGTGAAGGAAATCGCCGTGAACGCGGCCAAGCTGTTCGTCAAATATGCCGCCCAGCAGCCGGAAACCCAATGGCAGTTCGAATACTCGCCGGAAACCTTCAGCGCCACCGAGCTGGAGTTCGCCAAGGAGGTCTGCGACGCAGTGATCGAAGTGTGGAACCCGACGCCCGAGCGCAAGGTGATCCTCAACCTGCCGGCCACCGTGGAAGTCGCCACCCCGAATATCTACGCCGACCAGATCGAGTGGTTCCACCGCAACATCAGCCGTCGTGACAGCGTGCTCATCAGCCTGCACACCCACAACGACCGTGGCACCGGCGTCGCTGCCACCGAGCTGGGCCTGATGGCCGGCGCCGACCGCGTCGAAGGCTGCCTGTTCGGCAACGGCGAGCGCACCGGCAACGTCGACCTGGTGACCGTGGCGCTGAACCTCTACACCCAGGGCATCAACCCCGAGCTGGATTTCTCCGACATCGACGGCGTGCGCAAAGTAGTCGAGGAATGCAACCAGATCCCGGTTCATCCTCGTCACCCGTACGTCGGCGACCTGGTCCACACCGCGTTCTCCGGCTCGCACCAGGATGCGATTCGCAAGGGCTTCGCCCAGCAGAAACCGGACACCCTGTGGGAAGTGCCGTACCTGCCGATCGACCCGGCCGACATCGGTCGCAGCTACGAAGCGGTGATCCGCGTGAACAGCCAGTCCGGCAAAGGCGGCATCGCCTACCTGCTGGAGCAGGAATACGGCATCAGCCTGCCGCGTCGCATGCAGATCGAGTTCAGCCAAGTGGTGCAACGTGAAACCGACCGCCTGGGCCTGGAAATGACCGCTCAGCAGATCCATGCCCTCCTCCAGCGCGAATACCTGCAAGCCAATACCCCGTATGCGCTGGTCAGCCATCGCCTGCAGGAAGAAAACGGCAACAGTGCAGTGGAAGTTGAAGTGGCCAGCAAGGGCCAGGGCGAGACCAACCTGCACTGGCGCGGCAAGGGCAACGGCGCGCTGGAAGCCCTGGTGGCCGGGCTGCCGATCCCGGTGGAAATCATGGACTACAACGAACACGCCATCGGCGCCGGCACCAACGCCAAGGCCGCGGCGTACATCGAACTGCGAGTCAACGGTGAACGCGCGGTGCATGGCGTCGGCATCGATGAAAACATCACCACGGCAAGCTTCAAGGCGCTGTTCAGTGCGCTGAACCGCTCGCTGAGCCAGCCGGAAGCCAAAGCGGCCTGATCGATCGTTGAATAACAAAAAGGCCCCGGGGTGTGAATCCCGGGGCCTTTTGTTTGTTTGATTATTGCCTGGCTGTCAGGCCATACCGTTATCAGGCATGGGTATCGATCGAAACGGTCATCGCCTGCAAAAGCGCAGCTTGCAAGGTCTGCAAAGTCGCCTGGGTCCCCATGATCTGGGTCTGGATCGCCATGGTTTCCTGAGCTTTCTGCTCCTGGTTGGCCTGGCTTTTCTGCACACGGGCCAATTGGGCTTGCTGGTCGGCGAGCAACTTTTCGGTCCGCTCGATCTGCTTCTTCAGCTGTTCGATGACGTTGCTGCCATTGCTGCCACCAACGCCGGCAATGTTCGCGCCGCTGGTGTCGACTTCCAACTTCTTGTCTTTTTCTTCCGCGCTATCAGTCGGTGCTACTGGACTGAGCACTTTTTCTTCTTCAGCCCCGCGAATGGACACTTTGGGTGCCGACAGCGGATAAGGGTTTACGGTCGTTGCACTGATACTGGTCATGGGGACTCCTCCTTGGCTGACCCGTTATCGGCCTGCAACAGCGTTCCTTGAGGACTGAATCGTTTCAATATACGAATTCGAAGCGATCAGCGTCCAGGTTCGCCGGGAACCGTGTGCGGTACGCCGCCAGGTCCGCCGCGCTCAGGCGAACGGTGAATACGCCGTCGGCCTCGCCGGCACCGAGGAGTGTCTCGCCCTGGAAGTCCAGTACCTGGCTGTCGCCGGTGTAGGCGAAACCCTTGCCATCGGTGCCGATACGGTTCACCGCCGCCACGTAGCAGAGGTTTTCGATGGCACGGGCCGGCAGCAGGCGATTCCAATGCTGGCGCCGGGCGCCCGGCCAGTTGGCGGTGTACAGCAACAGGTCGGTGTCCTCGGCGTCGCGGCTCCAGGCCGGGAAGCGCAGGTCGTAGCAGATCAACGGCCGGATCCGCCAGCCCTTGAGTTCGAACAGTACTTGGCGCTCGCCCGGTGTGTAGTGATTGTGTTCACCCGCCATGCGGAACAGATGGCGCTTGTCGTAATACAACACTTCGCCGTCCGGTCGCGCCCACAGCAAGCGATTGCGATGGCTGCCGTCGCCGGCCTGGACGATCACGCTGCCGGTGACCACCGCGTCCAGCTTCGCCGCCTGGACCTTGAGCCATTGGCTGGCGGGGCCGCTCTCAGGCTCCGCCAGGGTTTCGGATTCCATAGAAAATCCGGTGGTGAACATTTCCGGCAGGATGATGAGGTCCGCCCCGCGCGCCTGTTCGAGCAGCGCCTCGAAATGCTCCAGGTTCGCCTGGCGGTCGTGCCAGGCCAAGGTGGTCTGGACCAACGCAATGTTCAGGTCCGGCAATGCACTCAAATCACGCATAGTTTTTCCGCCGCTTCGCGCAGCGTCTCCTCGCGTTTGGCAAAGCACAGGCGCACCAGGCGCTGGCCTTGGGGCGGGTTCTGGTAGAACACCGAGATCGGAATGGTCGCTACGCCATGTTCGCGGGTCATCCAGACGGCCATGTCGACGTCATTCAGGTCGGGGCGAATCTGCGAATAATCCACCAGCTGGAAATAGGTGCCGGCGACCCGCTTGAAGTTGAAGCGCGACGGCGCCAGCAGATCGCAGAACAGGTCGCGCTTGGCCTGGTAGAAGTCCGGCAGTTCGTCGACGTGTTCCGGATGCTCGGCCATGTAGTCGGCCAGGGCGTACTGCAACGGCGTCACGCCGCAGAAGCTGACGTACTGGTGCACCTTGCGCAGCTCAGCTGTCAGCGCCGCTGGCGCTACCACGTAGCCAGTTTTCCACCCAGTGACGTGATAGGTCTTGCCGAACGAGCTGACCACGAAGGCGCGACGATACAGCTCTTCGTGGGCGAGGACGCTGGCGTGGGGTACGCCGTCGAACACCAGGTGTTCATAGACCTCATCGCTGATCAGGTAAATGTCGCGATCGCGGATCAGCGCCGCCAACTGGTCCAGCTCGGCGCGGCTGATCAAGGCGCCGCTGGGGTTGTGCGGGGTATTGAGGATGATCATGCGCGTACGCGGGCTCAGGGCCTCGCCGAGCTTCTGGAAGTCGATGGCGAAATCGTCCAGGCCCAACTGAACATGCACGCAACGCCCACCGGCCAATTGCACGGCAGGCTCGTAGCTGTCGTAGCTAGGGTCGAAGACAATCACTTCGTCGCCGCTGTGAACCACCGCCGCGATGGCGCAGAAAATCGCCTGGGTCGCGCCGGGGGTCACGGTGACTTCCTGATCGGCATCGACGTTGGCGCCATAACTGCGGGCGATCTTTGCCGCGATCTGCTGGCGCAGCGCTGGCAGGCCGGTCATCGGCGAGTATTGGTTATGGCCTTCGGCGATATGCCGGCCGACCGCATCGCGCAGGGCCTGCGGACCGTCGAAATCGGGAAACCCCTGGGACAGATTGAGCGCGCCGGTCTGCGCGGCGAGCTGGGACATCTGGGTGAAAATCGTGATGCCGACATTCGGCAACTTGCTGGTGATCATCGAGGGTTCCCTGGGTCTGCACCCGGCTCTGGTGCGGCGCGGGAGAGGTCGAGGATAGCCCAATCGGCCGCCACAAAAAAAGGTGCCCGCAAGGGCACCTTTTTCTACGGCAGCTACAAGCTACAAGCTGATGCGCACCGAACTTGCCGCTTGCAGCTTACAACTTGCCGCTGCTTTTATTTCTTATCGCGGCGCTTCTTGTCGGCCTTTTTGTGGTGCGACATCAAGCGGCGCTTCTTGTTGACCTGGCGGTCGGTGAGCGTGTTCTTGTTGCCTTCGTACGGGTTCTCGCCTCCCTTGAACTCGATGCGGATCGGCGTGCCGACCAGCTTCAGGACGCGGCGATAGGTATTCTCCAGGTAGCGAACGTACGACTTGGGCACCTTTTCGATCTGGTTACCGTGAATCACGATGATCGGCGGGTTGGCACCACCCAAGTGGGCGTAGCGCAACTTGATCCGACGGTTGTTGACCATCGGTGGCGCGTGTTCGCCCACCGCATCTTCGAGGATCTGGGTGAGGCGGTTGGTCGGCCAGCGAGTGACCGCCGACTTGAACGAGTTCTGTACCGAGGCGTAGAGGTTGCCCACGCCGGTGCCGTGCAGGGCCGAGATGAAGTGGATGTCGGCGAAGTCGACGAAGAACAGCCGGCGCTGCAATTCGACCTTCACGTAGTCGCGCTCGCTCGGCGTCATGCCGTCCCACTTGTTGATCGCGATGACCAGCGCACGACCGGCTTCCAGGGCAAAGCCCAGCAGGTTCAAGTCGTGATCGACCACGCCTTCGCGGGCGTCCATCACGAAGATCACCACGTTGGCGTCTTTGATCGCCTGCAAGGTCTTGACCACGGAGAATTTTTCGACTTCCTCGTGGATCTTGCCGCGCTTGCGCACACCGGCGGTGTCGATCAGCGTGTACTTCTCTTCGTTACGCTCGAAGGGAATGTAGATGCTGTCACGGGTGGTGCCGGGCTGGTCGTAGACGATGACCCGGTCTTCGCCCAGCATGCGGTTGACCAGGGTCGACTTGCCGACGTTCGGGCGGCCGATGATGGCGATCTTGATCCCGTCTTTTTCGCTCGGGCCAGGAATGCGCTTGGCTTCCTCGCCCTCGGCAACGATTTCTTCCTCGCCCTCTTCCGGCTCGTCTGCGTCGTCCTTGGGGAAATCAGCCAGGGCGATTTCCAGCATCTGGGTGATGCCACGGCCGTGGGCGCCGGCTATCGGGATCGCCTGGCCCATTCCCAATGGCGCGAACTCGGCGCGAGCCATGTCCGGGTCGATGTTGTCGACCTTGTTGGCAACCACGTAGGAGCGCTTGTTACGTTTGCGCAAATGCTCGGCGATCATCTGGTCGGCGGCGGTAAAACCGGCCTTGGCGTCTACCAGGAACAGCACCACATCGGCTTCTTCGATGGCGAGCAGCGACTGCTCGGCCATTTTTTCGTCCATGCCATGTTCATCACCGGAGATGCCGCCGGTGTCGACCAGAATATAGGTACGCCCTTGCCACTTGGCCTCACCGTATTGGCGATCACGGGTCAGACCGGACAAGTCGCCGACGATGGCGTCGCGAGTCCTGGTCAGGCGGTTGAACAAGGTGGACTTGCCGACGTTCGGTCGGCCCACCAGGGCGATTACGGGAACCATGCGGCTCTCCACTTCGTTATTTCAGAAAATACAAAAGCCGCTGCGAGGCAGCGGCTGGTGCTCGGGGCAGTCTGTGCAAGCCCTGCGAACCTTGCGAACAAGGCCGCTTGGGGGATTAGCCCCAAGCATAGTCTTACTTGATGGTCAGGGCTTCCAGTTTGCCGCTGTTGCCATACACATAAATCATGCTGCCCACCACCAGCGGACGGGCACGCAGGCCGTCGCTGTCGATGCGCTCGCGGCCGACGAAACGACCGTCCACCTGGCTGAGCAGGTGCAGGTAACCTTCCAGGTCACCCACTGCAACGTAGCTGGAGAAGACTTCCGGGGCCGACAGTTGACGGCGGGCCAGGGAATCGTTGCTCCACAATGCCGTGGTGGAACGCTCGTCGACGCCTTCGACGGTGCCCGAGGACAGGCTCACGTAGACGCTGCCGAAGCCTTGGGCGACACCGGCGTAGCTGGAGGCATCGCGCTGCCACAATACACGGCCGCTTTCCAGGTCCAACGCCGCGACGCGGCCCTGGTAGCTGGCAACGTAGAGCGTGCCGCCGGACAGCAGCAGGCCGCCGTCGATGTCGACCACGCGCTCCAGTTCCGAACGACCTTGCGGGATGGCTACGCGTTGTTCCCATAGCGGCACGCCGTTGGAAATGTCCAGGGCAACGACTTTACCGGTCGACAAGCCAGCCACCGCGAGGCGGTTGGTGACAATCGGTGCGCTGGTGCCGCGCAGGGTCAGTACCGCCGGGGTGCTGTCATATAACCAGCGTTGGCTGCCGGTGGCGGCATCCAAACCGATCAGACGATCATCCTGGGTCTGGATCACTACCACGTCGCCGTTGGTGGCAGGCGGTGCCAGGACTTCACTGGTCACGCGGGCGCGCCATTTCTCTTCACCGCTGCTCGCGTCAAGGGCGACAATCTCGCCCTTGAGCGTGCCGATCATCACCAGCCCGTAACCCACGCCAACGGCGCCGGACACAGGCAGTTCAAGATCCTTTTCCCATTTGACGTCGCCGCTCATGCGGTCCATCGCCATGATGACGCCTGTGACGTCGCCGGCATAGATGGTGTCGCCGTCGATAGCCGGCACCAGCATGTTGTAGGTTTCGCCCTGGCCGTCACCGATGGAACGGCTCCATTGCTTCTGCAGCACGACTTCTTCTTTGAAGTCGGTCAGTTCGGCTGGAGGCAGTTCTTTCTTGCTGTTGCTGCTGCAACCCGCGGCCAGAATGGCCAGGGCCAGCAATGCTGCATGTTTCCAACGGATCACGTCACGCATCCCCTTTAGCCAGGTCGTCCAGCTTGATTTGCAGGCCACCGACCGCGGCTTCATCCGACAGCGCAGCCTTGGCTTTTTGGTAGGCCGCATGGGCCTCATCAGCGCGGCCCAGCTGTACCAGCAGGTCGCCCTTGAGTTCTTCGCGAGTCGCCAGGAACGCCTTGTCGGCGTCGCCGTCGAGCAGCTTCAAGGCGTCTTCAGCCTTGTTCTGCGCCGCCAGCACCTGTGCCAGACGCTGACGCGCCACTTCGCCCAGGGTCGGGTTGGCCGGCTTGTCGACGATGGCCTTCAGCTCGGTGGCCGCGTCGTCCAGTTTGCCGCTGTCTACCGCGACCTTGGCCACGAACAGGCTGCCGTACTGGGCGTAGGCGGTGCCGCCGAACTCCTTGTTGAGCTTGCCAGCCAGGTCCGCCACGCGGGCAGGGTCAGGCTTGCCGTCCGGTGTCAGGGTGGTCTCCAGCAATTGCTGATAGAGCATCGAGGCGCCTTGCGACTGGTTGCCCTGGTATTTCTGGTAGGCCTGCCAACCGAACACGATGACCAGCGCCAGCAGGCCGCCAGTGAGCAGTGGCTTGCCGTTGCGCGTCCACCAGTCCTTCAAATCCGCCAGCTGTTCATCTTCGCTACTCGACACCCCAATACTCCTTAATCGCTAAATCGGCTGTTTGACAGCTTCAACCCTGCACGACGCAGGTGGCCAGGTGTGCAGCAAGCGCATCCCAGGCAATGCTTTGTTGTTCGCCCTGGCCACGCAGGGGTTTGAAACCTACCACTTGTTGGGCCAGTTCGTCGTCACCGAGGATCAATGCGTACAACGCACCGCTCTTGTCGGCTTTCTTGAATTGGCTTTTGAAACTGCCGCCGCCGGCATTGATCTGCAGGCGCAGGTTGGGCAACTGGTCGCGGACCCGTTCGCTCAGGGCCAGGGCTGCCAGTTCGGCGGCCTCGCCGAAGGCGCACAGGTAGACGTCAACCTGGCGGGCCAGTTCTTCAGGCACCTTGTCCAGTGCTTCAAGCATCAGCACCAGGCGCTCGATGCCCATTGCAAAGCCCACGCCCGGCGTGGGCTTGCCGCCCATCTGTTCCACCAGCCCGTCGTAGCGGCCGCCGGCGCATACGGTGCCCTGGGCGCCGAGCTTGTCGGTGACCCATTCGAATACGGTCTTGCTGTAGTAATCCAGGCCACGGACCAACTTGGGGTTGATCACGTAGGGAATGCCGACGGCGTCCAGGCGCGCCTTCAGCCCTTCGAAATGCGCACGGGATTCGTCGTCGAGGTAGTCGGCCATTTTCGGCGCGTCGACCAGGATCGCCTGGGTTTCCGGATTCTTGGTGTCCAGCACCCGCAGTGGATTGGTCTTCAGGCGGCGTTGGCTGTCTTCGTCCAGCTTGTCCACGTGCCCGGAAAGAAATTCCACCAACGCTTCGCGATAACGGCCACGGGACTCGCTGGTGCCCAGGCTGTTGAGCTCAAGCTTGACCGCATCGCGCAGCCCCAGCTCGCCCCACAGGCGCCAGGTCATGACGATCAGCTCGGCGTCGATGTCCGGACCTTCCAGGTTGAACACTTCCAGGCCGATCTGGTGGAACTGGCGATAACGGCCTTTCTGCGGACGTTCGTGACGGAACATCGGGCCGATGTACCAGAGTTTCTGCACCTGTCCGCCACCGGTGATGCCGTGTTCGAGCACCGCACGCACGCACGCCGCGGTGCCTTCGGGACGCAGGGTCAGCGAATCGCCGTTGCGGTCGTCGAAGGTGTACATCTCTTTCTCGACGATGTCGGTGACTTCGCCGATGGAGCGCTTGAACAGCTCGGTGAACTCGACGATGGGCATGCGGATCTGCCGGTAACCGTAGTTATCCAGCAGGCGCGCCACGGTGCCCTCGAAATAGCGCCACAGGGGCGTCTGCTCGGGCAGGATGTCGTTCATGCCACGAATGGCTTGCAGAGACTTGCTCACATGTATTCCTTAATCTTTCGACTTAACCGCGCGCGATGACCGCTGCGTCGGCTTCGACCTTTTCGGCCGCTTTCTGGCGGATCAGCCGTTCCAGCTCATCCACCAGATTGTCATTCGTCAGTTTCTGCGACGGCTTGCCGTCGATGTAAATCAGGTTCGGCGTACCGCCAGTCAGGCCGATGTGGGCCTCCTTGGCTTCGCCCGGCCCGTTGACCACGCAACCGATCACCGCGACATCCAGCGGCACCAGCAAATCTTCAAGGCGCCCTTCCAGCTCGTTCATGGTCTTGACCACATCGAAGTTCTGCCGCGAGCAACTCGGGCAGGCGATGAAGTTGATACCGCGGGAACGCAGGTGCAAGGATTTGAGAATGTCGTAGCCGACTTTCACTTCCTCGACCGGGTCCGCCGCCAACGAGATGCGGATGGTATCGCCAATCCCTTCGGCGAGCAGCATACCGAGGCCGACGGCGGATTTCACCGTGCCCGAACGCAACCCACCGGCTTCAGTGATGCCCAGGTGCAGCGGCTGGACGATTTCCTTGGCCAGCAGGCGGTAGGCTTCGACGGCCATGAACACATCGGACGCCTTCACGCTGACCTTGAAGTCCTGGAAATTCAGGCGCTCCAGGTGCTCCACATGGCGCAGGGCCGATTCCACCAGCGCGGCCGGGGTCGGTTCGCCATATTTCTTTTGCAGGTCTTTTTCCAGGGAACCGGCGTTGACGCCGATGCGGATCGGGATGCCACGGTCGCGAGCGGCATCTACCACCGCGCGCACCCGGTCTTCGCGACCGATGTTGCCCGGATTGATACGCAGGCAGTCGACGCCCAGCTCGGCCACGCGCAAAGCGATGCGGTAGTCGAAGTGAATGTCGGCCACCAGCGGCACCTTGACCAATTGCTTGATCTTGCCGAACGCCTCGGCGGCGTCCATGTCAGGCACGGAAACACGCACGATGTCGACACCGGCGGCTTCCAGGCGGTTGATCTGCGCAACGGTGGCGGCTACGTCATTGGTGTCGCTGTTGGTCATGCTCTGCACAGCGATTGGCGCATCGTCGCCCACGGGCACGTTACCGACCCAGATCTTCCGGGATTCGCGACGTTTGATTGGAGATTCGCCGTGCATGACTTATTGACCCAACTTCAGGCGAGCGGTCTCGCCACTGGTGAACGGAGCCACGTCGACCGGCTGGCCGTTGTAGCTGACCTGCGCGCCACGGGCATAGCCCAGGCGTACCGCAAACGGAGGCTTGCCGTTGATGGAAGTGCTGTCGCCCTTGCGCTTGAGGCCACTGAACAACACCTTGCCGTTGCCGTCGGTGACCTGCGTCCAGCAGTCGGCGATGAATTGGATTTGTACCTGGCCATCACCCGGTGCCGGAGCCGCCGCGGTTGCCGGAGCTGCCGGGGCCGCGGGAGCCGTCGGCGTGGCCACGGTTGGCGCTGGCGCGGCCAGCGTCGGGGCCGGGGCTGCCGGCGCGGTGCCGGCGTGGGCTGGAGCCGTCGGTGCGGCAGGAGCTGGAGCAGGTGCGGGAGCCACTGGAGCGCTCGGCTCAGCGCCAGCGGCGGCATCGGCCTCGGCGCCGTCCTGGCCCTGAGGCAAGGCCAGGGCGGTTTCGCCTTCGGCTTGTGCTTCCACGACAGCCTGGTCTTCCGGCTCATCCAACGGATGGATCTGGGTGGTGCCGTCGGCGCCTTCGACTTCGACGTGTTCAGGGTTCATGGCGACCGGTTCCTTGGTGCGCAAGGACGCCTGGTCCTGCCACCAGACGAAACCGCCACCGATCACCGCGATCAGCAGCAACAGGCTGACGATTCGCAAAATGGTGTGGGAAACACGCACCGGCTCTTCGATACGACCCAGGCTGTGCACGCTGCTGCCCTGGGCGTCGGAACCGGTGTATTGATCGAATTGCTGGACCAGCACTGTCTGGTCCATGCCGAGCAATTTGGCATAGGCGCGGATATAGCCCCGGGCAAAGGTGTGCCCAGGCAATTTGTCGAACGCGCCAGCTTCCAGATTGCCCAGGGAAGTCACGGTGAGATTGAGCTTGAGGGCCACTTCGGCCAGCGACCAACCATTGCTTTCGCGGGCTTGACGCAGGGTCTCACCGGGATTTACGCGAGTCGCTGCTACAACTTCGGGATGCGCCGCTTTCATCATTGCTCCGACAGGTATTGCTGATATTCCGGCGTACCGGGATAGAGTCTTTTGAGTTGCAGGCCATAGCTTGCGGCCTTGTCACGATCTTCAAACACATGTGCCAGCCGAACGCCGAGCAATAGACTACGTGCATTTTGCTCGCTCAGCAGGCTAAAACGTTCGTAATAGTCACGCGCGGGCACATAATGCCTGTCTTCGTAAGACAACTCAGCCATTTCCAGCAATGCGCGCGGTTGCTGGCGGTTGAGTCGCAGTGCCTTTTCAAGCTGCTGGCGGGCCAGGTCGCGCTGGCCGAGTTTCGCGGCGGTCATGCCAAGGTTTTCAAAAACCCGTGAACGTTCGGGATAAAGGGTATCGGCGGCCGCTTGCTCGAAGCGTTCGTAGGCCTCTTTGTAACGAGCCTGCTCGTAAAGGAAGCTGCCGTAGTTGTTCAGGAATCGGGCATCTTGCGGCCGGGCCGACAGCGCCTTGCGAAAATGTTCATCGGCCAGTTCCGGCTCCATCTCCGCCTGGAACACCAAGGCCAGCGCCGCGTTGGCATCGGCATCGCTGCCGTCCAGCTCCAGGGCTTTCTTGAGGGGCACCTTGGCCCGCTCGGTCATGCCCTGTTGCAAATAGCCGATGCCCAACTGCACGTAGGCTTCGCGCGCTTCGTCGCGGCCCTTGCTGGTCTTCATCGGGTTGTAGTCACCCGACAGCACACAACCGGAACAAAGGCCGGCCAACAGCAACAGCAGCGCAAAGCGCAGGGACATAGAGTTCCTCTCTTAGTGACTGTTCGCAGCGTTTTGCACTGCATCGTCGGCGGCGTTCAATTCGCGCACGGCAATGTAGCGTTCGCTGCGACGGGTGCGATCCAGCACCTGTCCTACCAACTGGCCACACGCGGCGTCGATGTCTTCGCCGCGGGTGGTGCGCACGGTGACGTTGAAGCCAGCGTGGTGAAGCTGATCCTGAAAGCGACGAATCGCGTTATTGCTCGGGCGCTCGTAGCCGGAATGCGGGAACGGGTTGAACGGGATCAGGTTGATCTTGCACGGGATGTTCTTGAGCAGCTCGATCATCTCGACGGCGTGTTCAACCTTGTCGTTCACGTCCTTGAGCAAGGTGTACTCGATGGTCAGCACGCGCTTTTCGCCCAGGGACGACATATAGCGCTGGCACGACTCGAGCAGCATCTTAAGCGGATATTTCTTGTTGATCGGCACCAATTGGTTACGCAATGCGTCATTGGGTGCGTGCAGCGACAACGCCAGGGAGACGTCGATGTGCTTGGCCAGCTCATCGATCATCGGCACCACGCCGGAGGTGGACAGGGTCACGCGGCGCTTGGAGATGCCGTAGCCCAGGTCGTCCATCATCAGGTGCATGGCGGCCACGACGTTGTCGAAGTTCAGCAGCGGCTCACCCATGCCCATCATCACCACGTTGGTGATGGCACGGTCGACGGTTGCCGGGACGCTGCCAAAGGATTTGTTGGCTATCCACACCTGGCCGATCACTTCGGCGGCGGTGAGGTTGCTATTGAAGCCTTGCTTGCCGGTGGAGCAGAAACTGCAATCCAGGGCACAGCCTGCCTGGGACGAAACGCACAAGGTGCCGCGCTTGCCCTGGGGAATGTAGACGGTCTCGACGCAGCTACCGGACGCCACGCGCACCACCCACTTACGGGTGCCGTCGCTGGAGATGTCCTCGCTGACCACTTCCGGACCGCGAATTTCAGCAACAGCCTTGAGCTTTTCGCGCAAGGCCTTGCTGACATTCGTCATGGCGTCGAAGTCGTCGACGCCAAAGTGGTGAATCCATTTCATTACCTGGCCGGCACGGAAACGCTTCTCCCCGATCGAGTCGAAGAATTTCTCCATTTCCGGCTGGGTCAGGCCCAACAGGTTGGTTTTGCCGTTCGATGTAGTCATGGATTCACCTTCACTCAAAAGCCTGGGCTTAGCGAGTGGTTACTTCAGTAGCGGAGAAAAAGTAAGCGATTTCGCGAGCAGCGGCGGCTTCGGAGTCCGAACCGTGGACGGCGTTGGCGTCGATGGACTCAGCGAAGTCAGCACGGATGGTGCCGGCAGCAGCTTCTTTAGGGTTGGTAGCGCCCATCAGCTCACGGTTGCGAGCGATGGCGTTTTCGCCTTCCAGCACCTGAACGACAACCGGACCGGAGGTCATGAAGGCAACCAGCTCGCCGAAGAAACCGCGCTCGCTGTGCTCAGCGTAGAAGCCTTCGGCCTCGGCTTTGGACAGCTGCTTCATTTTCGAAGCTACAACGCGCAGGCCAGCGTCTTCGAAACGGGTAACGATCTTGCCGATCACGTTTTTAGCAACGGCGTCAGGCTTGATGATGGAGAAAGTACGTTGAACAGCCATGGTGTAACTCCAGAAACGGTAATTTACGAAAAATTAAACCCGCGAATTATACGCGGGTTCTTGGGTATTGCCTAACCTGCGAGGCGATCAGTCCAATTCTGCGGCCCAGAGCTCCTGGACCGCTTCCAACACCTTCTCGCCGACTCGGCCAGAAGTGGCATCGAAGTCCGGCAGCTCCAGGATCATCTGCTGCAGGCGGACGAAACCTACAGAGTACGGATCGAGACCCTCGTGGGCCTCGGCCAATTCTTCCGCGATGCGTTGTACATCATTCCAACCATAGCTCATGACAGTGTCACCATCAGTGCGGCGCTTCAGCCGCATGGTTAAGCGAATATTTCGGGATTTCGACCACCAGGTCCTCGGTGCCAACCTTGGCCTGACAGGTCAGGCGCGACGTCGGCTCAAGGCCCCAGGCCCGATCAAGGTAGTCTTCCTCCAGCTCATCGGCCTCATTGAGCGAGTCGAAACCTTCGCGAATGATGCAATGGCACGTGGTGCAGGCACACACGCCGCCGCAGGCGCTCTCGATCTCGATGTGGTTGTCATGGGCCACTTCAAGCAGGGACTTGCCGGTTTCGGCCTCTACCACCATACCGTCCGGGCAATGCTCGGCGTGTGGCAGAAAAATGATCTGCGGCATCAGTTATTCCTCGATTTCATTCAGGTTGCGCCCCGCCAGGGCGGCTTTCACCGTCGAGTCCAGGCGGCGGGCAGCAAAGGCATCGGTGACCTGCGACAGACGCTTGGTCTGCTGCTCGATGGCATAACCATCGGTGCCTTTGATCAATTCAGAAAGTTCTTGCATCCGCATTTCAATGACCATGCGCTCTTCGGCGTCGAGCAAGCGCTCGCCATCGGCTTCGAGGGCGGCCTGCACGGCTTCGATCAGGCGCTGGGCGTCGACTTGCTGTTCGCGCAATACGCGGGCGACCTTGTCGTCGCTGGCGTGCTGGAAGGAATCCTTGAGCATCTTGGCGATCTCGCCGTCGGTCAGGCCATAGGACGGCTTGACCTGGATGCTCGCCTCGACGCCCGAACCCAGCTCGCGGGCGGAGACGTTGAGCAAGCCGTCGGCATCGACCTGGAAGGTCACGCGGATCTTCGCCGCACCAGCAACCATCGCCGGGATGCCGCGCAGTTCGAAGCGGGCCAGGGAACGGCAGTCGCTGATCAGCTCACGCTCGCCTTGCAGCACGTGGATCATCATGGCCGACTGGCCGTCTTTGTAGGTGGTGAAGTCCTGGGCGCGGGCAACCGGGATGGTGGTGTTGCGTGGAATCACCTTCTCCATCAGGCCGCCCATGGTTTCCAGGCCCAGGGACAACGGAATCACGTCGAGCAGCAGCAATTCGCCGCCTTCGCGCTTGTTGCCGGCCAAGGTGTCAGCCTGGATCGCGGCGCCGATGGCCACCACCTGATCCGGGTCGATTTCGGTCAGCGGCTGGCGGCCAAAGGCTTCGGCGACGGCTTCGCGAACCCGAGGCACGCGGGTCGACCCGCCGACCATGACCACTGCCTTCACCTCTTCAAGCTCAACGCCGGAATCACGCACGGCACGGCGGCAGGCCTTGAGGCTGCGGGCGACCATGGGCTCGATCAGGGCATCGAAGGCTTCGCGGGTCAGCGCGGCCTTCCAGTCGCCATAGGCAACTTCAACCGTGGCGACGTCGGTCAAGGCTTCCTTGGCCGCGCAGGCGGTTTGCAGCAGTTGGCGTTGCGCACCCGGGTCGAGGTCAGCGGAGAGGCCCGCTTGCTCGATGATCCAGCCGGCGATGGCATGATCGAAGTCATCGCCGCCCAGGGCACTGTCGCCACCGGTGGCCAGGACTTCGAAAACACCACCAGTCAGGCGCAGGATAGAAATATCGAACGTGCCGCCACCCAGGTCGTAAATCGCGACGAGGCCTTCGGCGTGTTGGTCCAGGCCGTACGCCACCGCAGCGGCCGTCGGCTCGTTGAGCAGGCGCAGGACGTTGAGGCCGGCGAGCTTGGCCGCATCCTTGGTCGCTTGGCGCTGGGCATCATCGAAATAGGCTGGAACAGTGATGACCGCACCCACCAGCTCACCGCCCAACGCCGCTTCGGCACGCTGGCGCAGGACCTTGAGGATGTCGGCGGACACTTCAACCGGGCTTTTCGGGCCCTGTACGGTTTCGATGAACGGCATGTGGGATTCGCCGCCGACAAAGCGGTACGGCAGCTGATCGCCCAATTGCTTGACGTCGGACAGACCACGACCCATCAAGCGCTTGACCGAGACAATAGTGTTCAGCGGATCGGTGGCCGCGGCCAGCTTGGCCGACTCGCCCACTTCGACATGATCGGCGTGATAGCGCACGGCAGACGGCAGGATCACCCGCCCCTGCTCGTCGGCCAGCGGTTCGGAAAGACCGCTGCGCAAGGCAGCGACCAGGGAATTGGTAGTACCCAAGTCGATCCCGACAGCCAGGCGACGCTGGTGCGGTTGTGGACTTTGGCCGGGTTCGGCGATCTGCAGTAGGGCCATCGTAATCAGGACTTATCTGTAATCAGGCGTGCGACCGGAGCGGCACTGGGTTAATCGTCGAGGCGCTCTTCGAGCTGGCGCACTTCGTAGGTGAGCTTGTCGAGGAACTGCATGCGCCGCATCAGGCGTTCGGCCTGTTCGCGTTGCGCGGCATCGTTCCAGCAGGCTGCGAAGCTGTCGTTCAGTGTTTGCTGGGCGTCTTTCAAGCGGCGCTTGAATACCGCGACTCCGGCCAGGTCGGCGCTGTCCTGCAGGTCTTCAAGCTCCTCACGCCATTGCATCTGCTGCAACAGGAACTCGGGATCGTGGACCGTGACCTCCAGCGGCAACTCATGGCCGCTGATGGCGAGCAGGTAACGTGCGCGCTTGGCCGGGTGCTTGAGCGTCTGGTAAGCCTCGTTGAGGTTCGCCGACTGCTCGAGCGCCCGCCGCTGCTCCGCCTCGGAGGCATCGGCAAAGCGGTCGGGATGGACGCCACGGGCCAGTTCCAGATAACGCGCGGACAACTGATCGAGGTCCAACTGGAACGCAGGCTGCAACTGGAACAACGCAAAATGACAAGGAGTACCCACAAGCTGCCTCAGATGTTGAAGCTTTCGCCGCAGCCACATTCACCGCGCACGTTGGGGTTGTTGAACTTGAAGCCTTCGTTCAACCCTTCCTTGACGAAATCCAGCTCGGTGCCGTCCAGGTACGTCAGGCTTTTCGGGTCGATGATCACTTTCTGACCATGACTTTCGAATACCTGGTCGTCTTCACCGACTTCGTCGACGAATTCCAGTACATAGGCGAGGCCGGAACAGCCCGTGGTGCGAACACCCAGGCGGATACCCTCGCCCTTGCCGCGCCCTGCAAGAGAGCGCTGGATATGGTTAGCTGCCGCTTCTGTCATCTGGATAGCCATGGAAAACTCCTTACCGTAACGCGGATCAGATCAAGCCTTTCTTCTGCTTGTAATCGCGAACGGCGGCCTTGATGGCGTCTTCGGCGAGTACCGAGCAGTGGATCTTCACTGGCGGCAGCGCCAGTTCTTCGGCCAGCTGAGTGTTCTTGATGGTTTCGGCTTCATCGAGGGTCTTGCCTTTCATCCACTCGGTGGCGAGGGAGCTGGACGCGATGGCCGAGCCGCAGCCGTAGGTCTTGAACTTGGCGTCTTCGATGATGCCTTGCTCGTTGACCTTGATCTGCAGGCGCATTACGTCGCCGCACGCCGGGGCGCCGACCATGCCGGTGCCGACGTCAGGATCCTGCGCGTCCATCTTGCCGACGTTGCGCGGGTTCTCGTAGTGGTCGATGACCTTTTCGCTATATGCCATTTGCTTTAATCCTCATCAGTGGAGCCGCTCTGGTGGCGACTTCTCAGTGCGCCGCCCATTCGATTTTCGAAATATCGACGCCGTCTTTGTACATATCCCACAGCGGCGACAAAGCGCGCAGCTTGGTAACGGCCTCGCAGACTTTCTGCGCGGCGTAATCGATTTCTTCTTCGGTGGTGAAGCGGCCGAAGGTGAAGCGGATCGAGCTGTGCGCCAGTTCGTCGTTGCGGCCCAGGGCACGCAGTACGTACGAAGGCTCGAGGGACGCCGAGGTGCACGCCGAACCGGATGACACGGCCAGATCCTTGAGCGCCATGATCAGCGACTCGCCTTCAACGTAGTTGAAGCTCAGGTTCAGGTTGTGCGGTACGCGGGCGGTCAGGCTGCCGTTGACGTAGAGTTCTTCGAGGTGCTCGACCTGTTTGAAGAAACGGTCGCTCAGGGCCTTGATGCGAACGTTCTCGGCAGCCATGTCTTCCTTGGCCACGCGGAAGGCTTCGCCCATGCCGACGATCTGGTGGGTCGCCAGGGTGCCCGAACGCATGCCGCGTTCGTGACCGCCGCCGTGCATGGTCGCTTCGATGCGAACACGCGGCTTGCGGCTCACGTACAGCGCGCCGATGCCTTTAGGGCCGTAGGTCTTGTGGGCGGAGAACGACATCAGGTCGACTTTCAGCTTCGACAGGTCGATGTCGACCTTGCCGGTGGACTGCGCGCCGTCGACGTGGAACAGGACGCCCTTGGAGCGGGTCAGTTCGCCGATGGCAGCGATGTCGTTGACGGTGCCGATTTCGTTGTTCACGTGCATGATCGAGACCAGGATGGTGTCGTCGCGCAGTGCAGCTTCGATCATGGCCGGGGTGATGATGCCGTCTTCGCCTGGCTCGATGTAGGTGACTTCGAAGCCTTCACGCTCCAGTTGGCGCATGGTGTCCAGGACAGCCTTGTGCTCGATCTTGGAGGTGATCAGGTGCTTGCCCTTGGTGTGGTAGAAATGCGCGACACCTTTGATTGCCAGGTTGTCGGATTCGGTAGCACCGGAGGTCCAGACGATTTCACGCGGGTCGGCGTTGACCAGGTCGGCGACCTGGCGGCGGGCGTTTTCGACCGACTCTTCAGCCTTCCAGCCAAATACGTGGGAACGGGACGCCGGGTTGCCGAAGTTTCCGTCGACCAGCAGGCATTCACTCATTTTTTGCGCAACACGCGGATCAACCGGGGTGGTCGCTGAGTAATCAAGGTAAATCGGCAATTTCATGGACTCTCTCCTAAATCAGGCTGGCTGGCGTTCCGCGTGCTCTGCGGCAGTCATTCGACGGCGGACGCTTCAATCTTGTCCAGGTGCAGCGACTTGCTATTGCAACGGCGCTGGTCCTGACGCTGGGCTACTTCTTGCACCTCACGGCGAGTTACAAGGTCGGCCAAGCTGATACCACTCAGAAATTCGTGAATCTGCAGGCTCAAATCGCACCACAGATGATGGGTCAGGCAAGTATCGCCGCCATGGCAGTCGCCAAGGCCCTGGCATTTGGTCGCATCGACCGATTCGTTCACGGCATCGATCACCTGCGCGACCTGGATGCCTTGCATCTCCCGCGACAGCTGATAGCCGCCACCGGGGCCACGAACGCTGGAAACCAGGTTGCTGCGGCGCAGCTTGGCGAACAGCTGTTCGAGGTATGACAGGGAGATGCCCTGGCGCTCGGAGATATCGGCCAGGGACACCGGCCCGTGCTGCGCATGCAATGCCAGATCGAGCATCGCGGTCACGGCGTATCGGCCTTTTGTAGTCAGTCGCATGGACAATTACCACGGAGTTCGGAATGGGGGCGAGTATGCAATTCCCGAGTATTTAAGTCAAGTATAAGACCTAGTGCTTTACTCGGGATTACCCGCAAAAGAGCGCGCGCATCATAGCAAAGGCTAGCCTGCAGCGGCCAGCGATACCGCGATGAGATCAGCTGGCGCGGGTTTCGTCCTTGTCCTTCACGCAGGCGAAATCTTCTTCGCGCAGTTCAGGCAGGTCCTTGGCGCAATAATTACTGCCGAGGTCCTTCAGGGCGCCGCACATCCCCTCCAGGCGCCCGTCCACCGCTTGCAGGTGATCGAGCAACTGGTTGATGGCACGGGCCACCGGGTCGGGCATGTCTTCGCCAACACCGTAGGCGTCGAAGCCGATCTTCTCGGCCATGGCTTTGCGCCGGGCATCCTGCTCCTCGTCCGACTTGACGATGATCCGACCTGGAATGCCGACCACGGTCGCGCCGGGGGGCACGGCCTTGGTCACCACGGCGTTGGAGCCGACTTTCGCCCCCGCGCCCACCGTGAACGGCCCGAGCACCTTGGCGCCGGCACCGACGACGACGCCGTCTTCTAGCGTCGGGTGGCGCTTGCCTTTGTTCCAGCTGGTGCCGCCGAGGGTCACGCCCTGGTACAGCGTGACGTCGTCGCCAATCTCGGCGGTTTCGCCGATGACGATACCCATGCCGTGGTCGATGAAGAACCGGCGACCGACCTTGGCGCCCGGATGGATCTCAATGCCGGTCAACCAGCGCCCGAAGTTCGAGACCAGCCGCGCCAACCATTTCCAACCCATGTTCCACAAGGCGCCGGACAGGCGATGGATCCAGATGGCGTGCATGCCCGGGTAGCAGGTCAGCACTTCAAAAGCATTGCGCGCCGCTGGGTCACGATGGAAAACGCTCTGGATATCTTCACGCAAACGTTCGAACATTTTATTCCTTCCGCTTAATCAGCTCGCCACGGGCCGCTTTCTGGGTTTCCGTGAGGATGCCGCGCAATATATTCATTTCCGCCCGGCTCACCGAGCTTCGTCCGTACAACCGACGCAGGCGCGCCATCAAGTGCCGAGGCTTGTCCGGGTCGAGGAACTCGATATCCACCAGGGTCTGCTCCAGGTGTTCATAGAACCGCTCCAGCTCGTCCATGGTCGCCAGTGTCTCACTGCGCGGCGACGTCGCCTCGTATTTTTCCACCTTGCTTGGCTGGCCTTCGGCTTTCAACCAGGCCATACGCACTTCATAGCTCAACACCTGCACCGCCGCCCCGAGGTTCAGCGAGCTGAATTCGGGGTCGGAGGGGATATGCACGTGAAAGTGACATCGCTGCAGCTCTTCATTGGTCAGGCCGGAATCTTCACGGCCGAACACCAGGGCGATTTCAGCGCCCTGCGCGGCTTCCTCGACCACTTTGGTGCCGCACTCGCGAGGGTCGAGCAGCGGCCAGGGTATGCGGCGATCACGGGCGCTGGTGCCGAGCACCAGGTTGCACCCTACAAGGGCATCTTCCAACGTGGCGACGACCTGGGCATTGGCCAGGACATCACCGGCGCCGGACGCCCGGGCATCGGCTTCGTGATGGGGAAACGAGCGAGGCTCGACCAGCACCAGCCGCGACAGGCCCATGTTCTTCATGGCCCGCGCAGCTCCGCCGATATTACCCGGATGGCTGGTATTGACCAGGACGACACGAATGTTCTGCAACAAGGGAGGCGCTCTCGAACACTTAAAAGGGAGCAAATCTTACCTAAGCACCTACCGTTAAGCTATGAAAGCGAACACCAACCTTCTCCTGAGAAAACTTTCTGATAGAATGCGCGGCTTTCTTTAACAACCTTAGGTGACACATCCATGCAGCCCATGCTGAATATCGCGCTGCGCGCCGCCCGCAGCGCCAGTGAACTGATCTTCCGCTCCATCGAGCGCCTGGATACCATCAAGGTCGATGAAAAAGACGCCAAGGACTACGTGTCCGAGGTCGATCGCGCCGCCGAACAGAAGATCGTCGACGCCCTGCGCAAGGCTTACCCCAACCACTCCATCCTCGGTGAAGAGACCGGCATGCACGCCGGCACTGGCATCGAAGGCGAAGAGTACCTGTGGATCATCGATCCGCTGGACGGCACCACCAACTTCCTGCGCGGCATCCCTCACTTCGCTGTCAGCATCGCCTGCAAATACCGTGGTCGCCTGGAACACGCCGTCGTGCTGGACCCGGTTCGCCAAGAAGAATTCACCGCCAGCCGTGGTCGCGGCGCCCAACTGAACGGTCGTCGCCTACGCGTCAGCGGCCGCACCAGCCTGGACGGCGCCCTGCTGGGTACCGGCTTCCCGTTCCGTGACGACCAGATGGACAACCTGGACAACTACCTGGGCATGTTCCGCGCCCTGGTCGGCCAGACCGCCGGCATCCGCCGCGCCGGTGCCGCGAGCCTGGACCTGGCTTACGTCGCTGCCGGTCGTTTCGATGCGTTCTGGGAGTCAGGCCTGTCCGAGTGGGACATGGCGGCAGGCGCCCTGCTGATCCAGGAAGCCGGCGGTTTGGTGAGCGACTTCACCGGCGGCCACGACTTCCTGGAAAAAGGCCACATCGTTGCCGGCAACACCAAATGCTTCAAGGCCGTGCTGACGGCGATCCAGCCGCACTTGCCGGCTTCGTTGAAGCGTTAAACAACTCGGCTACAGAAAAAGCACCTTTCGGGGTGCTTTTTTTATGCCTGTGCAAACCAATGAGTACCCCCCCCCGTGGCGAGGGAGCTTGCTCCCGCTCGGTTGCGCAGCGACCGCAAGATCTTGGGTCTGCTGCGCAGCCCAGCGGGAGCAAGCTCCCTCGCCACGATGGTTTACACCCTGAAATTGACGCAGGTTGAACCACCGCTTTCGCGAGCGGGCTCGCACACAGGGGATTTGGGCGGGGCATAAAACGCGGGCGTAAAAAAGCACCCCGAAGGGTGCTTCTTGTACATCTTCCAATTACTGGGCCGGTTCGTTCTGACCGAGGATCAGCTGGCCTTCCTTGCTGACTGGGATCTGGTTGCCCGGGTCGCGGTCCATGCGGACTTTGCCTTCCTTGCCATCGAGCATGTAGCGAACGTCGTAGCCCACAACCTTGTCGCTGATGTCATTGACCGTGTTGCAGCGAGTTTGGGTGGTGGTGTAGGTGTCGCGCTCCTGCATGCCTTCTTGAATCTTGTTACCGGCATAACCGCCGCCGGCCGCACCCGCCACGGTGGCGATTTTCTTGCCGTTGCCGCCGCCGATCTGGTTGCCTAACAGGCCACCGGCTACGGCACCCAACACGGTACCGGCGATCTGGTGTTGATCCTGAACCGGCTTCTGCCGGGTCACGGTGACGTCCTTGCACACTTCACGCGGGGTCTTGATTTGGGTCTTGACCGGCTCCACGGCCAGTACTTGCGCATACTCGGGGCCACTCTTTACCAAGCTGTAGGTCGCGACCGCACCACCGGCAGTCACACCGACAGCACCCAATACCGCACCAACCAGCATCGATTTGTTCACTTGAACCTCCAGGGCCATCACATGCGGATTAATCCGCGCTTCTCCCAGCCTTGGAGCACAAAAAAAGGCGCGAGTTCAACTCGCGCCTTTTCAGCGGTGACGGACGGAAAACCGAGCCTTACGGGCGGTCGTCCACCTCAGTCTCAGTGGCCGCTGGAGGAATCAGATCCTCGGAGCTCAGGTTCAGCCAGATCAGCACCACGTTGGCGATGTAGATCGACGAGTAAGTACCCGCCATCACACCGATGAACAGCGCGATGGAGAAGCCGAACAGGTTGTCGCCGCCAAAGAACAACAGCGCGGCAATTGCCAGCAAGGTCGAGATCGACGTTGCCATGGTCCGCAGCAGGGTCTGGGTAGTCGAGATGTTGATGTTCTCGATCAGCGAGGCCTTGCGCAGCACACGGAAGTTTTCACGCACCCGGTCGAACACCACGATGGTGTCGTTGAGCGAGTAACCGATGATCGCCAACACCGCCGCCAGCACCGTCAGGTCGAAGGTGATCTGGAAGAACGACAGGATGCCCACGGTCACGATCACGTCGTGGATCAGCGAGACAATCGCGCCCACCGCGAATTTCCACTGGAAGCGGAAAGCCAGGTAGAGCATCACGCCGCCCAGCGCCAGCAGCATGCCGATGCCGCCCTGGTCGCGCAGCTCTTCACCCACCTGTGGGCCGACGAACTCGACGCGCTTGACCTGGGCCGGGTTGTCGCCGCCGGCCTTCTGCAAAGCTTCGGCTACCTGGTGACCCAATTGCGGGTCTTCACCTGGCATCCGCACCAGCAGATCAGTCGTTGCACCAAAGCTCTGCACGATGGCATCGCTGTAGCCGGAGGACGCCAGTTGCTCACGCACCTTGGTGACGTCGGCCGGACGCTCGTAGGTCAGCTCGATGAGCGTACCGCCGGTGAAGTCCAGGCCGTAGTTCAGGCCTTTGGTGGCCCAGCTGAACAGGGCCAGGACGGTAAGGAACAATGTGACGCCGAACGCAATGTTGCGAACGCCCATGAAGTTGATTGTACGTAACATGGCAGCCCCTTAAATCCACAACTTCTTGACGTCACGGCCACCATAAATCAGGTTGACCATTGCACGGGTCACCAGAATGGCTGTGAACATCGAGGTAAAGATCCCGAGGGACATGGTCACTGCGAAGCCCTTGACCGGGCCGGTGCCCATGGCAAAGAGAATCCCGCCGACCAGCAACGTGGTCAGGTTGGAGTCGATAATCGCAGTAAATGCGCGGCCGAAGCCTTCGTTGATTGCCCGTTGGATCGACATGCCCGCGGCGATCTCTTCACGTATCCGCGAGAAAATCAGCACGTTGGCGTCCACCGCCATACCCATGGTCAAGACGATACCGGCGATACCCGGCAGGGTCAGCGTGGCGCCCAGCAAGGACATCAAGGCCAGCAGCAGCACCATGTTAACCGCCAGCGCAACCGTGGCGATCAGGCCAAAGAAGCGGTAGATGGCAATGATGAACAGCGACACGAACAGCATGCCCCACAGCGACGCATCGACACCCTTGGTGATGTTGTCGGCGCCCAGGCTCGGGCCAATGGTGCGCTCTTCAGCGAAGTACATCGGCGCGGCCAGGCCGCCAGCACGCAACAGCAAGGCCAGTTCCGAGGATTCACCCTGGCCGGTCAGGCCGGTGATGCGGAACTGGCTGCCCAGTGGCGACTGGATGGTCGCCAGGCTGATGATCTTCTTCTCTTCCTTGAAGGTCTGGACCGGTACGTCCTTCTCAACACCGTTGACCACTTGCTTGGTGTAAGTGGTGGTCGGCTTCTGCTCGATGAAGATCACCGCCATGCTGCGACCGACGTTGCTGCGCGTGGCGCGGCTCATCAGTTCGCCGCCGTGGCCGTCCAGGCGAATGTTCACCTGTGGGCGACCCTGCTCGTCGAAGCCCGCCTGGGCGTCGGTTACCTGGTCACCGGTGATGATCAGGCCACGCTCGATCTGCGCCGCCGGACGACCGCCTTCACGGAATTCGAAGCTCTCGGTAGTGGCCTTGGACGCACCCGGCTCAGCGGCCAGGCGGAATTCCAGGTTGGCGGTCTTGCCAAGGATACGCTTGGCTTCGGCGGTGTCCTGCACACCCGGCAGCTCAACCACGATGCGGTTGGCGCCCTGGCGCTGCACGATTGGCTCGGCCACACCCAGCTCGTTGACGCGGTTACGCACCGTGGTCAAGTTCTGCTTGATGGAGTATTCGCGGATTTCCGCCAGCTTGGCCGGGGTCATCGCCAGACGCAGCACCGCCTGACCATTGAGGTCGGCCGGCACGATGTCGAAATCGTTGAAGTTCTTGCGGATCAGCGCACGGGCCTGTTCGCGGGCATCTTCATCGCTGAAGCCCAGCTGAATGGCACCTTCGAACTGCGGCAGGCTGCGATAACGCAGGCGCTCTTTACGCAGCAGGCTCTTGACGTCGCCTTCATAGACTTTCAGGCGTGCGTCGAGGGCTTTTTCCATGTCCACCTCCAGCAGGAAGTGCACACCACCGGACAAGTCCAGACCCAGCTTCATCGGGTGCGCGCCAAGATTGCGCAGCCACGGTGGGGTGGTCTGCGCCAGGTTCAGGGCTACCACGTAATCGTCGCCCAAGGCCTTGCGAACGACGTCCTTGGCTGGCAGTTGGTCTTCCGACTTGACCAGGCGCAACAGGCCGCCCTTGCCGTTTTCGGCGATGGACGCAGCCTTCACATCGATATTGGACGCCTTGAGCGCTGCGCTCGCGCGGTCCAGATCGGCCTGGGTGACCTGCAACGCCGTGCTGGCGCCGCTGACCTGGATGGCCGGGTCATCCGGGTATAGATTCGGAGCGGAATAAATCACACCGACCGCCAGCACCGCCAGGATCAGTACGTATTTCCACAGAGGGTATTTGTTCAGCATCACGCCGCCCGCTTATGACGCGGGGCGCCTTGCGCGCCCCGTCGATTGAAGAGAAGTTGTTACTTAGATCGCTTTCAGCGTGCCTTTTGGCAGCGTGGCCGCGATGGCGCCCTTCTGGAACTTCATTTCAACAGTGTCCGACACTTCCAGTACAACGAAGTCATCAGCCACTTTGGTGATCTTGCCAGCGATGCCGCCGGTGGTGACCACTTCATCGCCTTTTTGCAAGCTGCCGAGCAGGTTCTTCTGCTCTTTGGCGCGCTTGGCCTGTGGACGCCAGATCATCAGGTAGAAGATGACCAGGAAACCGACCAGGAAAATCCACTCGAAACCGCCACCCATAGGGCCGGCAGCAGCAGGTGCAGCCGCGTCAGCCATGGCATTAGAGATAAAAAAGCTCATTTAGCACTCCAGTTGCAATATTGAATCTAGGGATCGGAAAACTCAGTCCAAAGGCGGAACAGGCAACCCGCGCTTGGCATAGAAGGCCTCGACAAAGGCGGCCAATGTACCCTGTTGGATAGCCTCGCGCAAACCAGCCATAAGCACCTGATAATGGCGCAAATTGTGGATGGTATTGAGCATGCTGCCGAGCATTTCGCCGCACTTGTCCAAATGATGCAGATAAGCGCGGGAGAAGTTCTGGCAGGTGTAGCAATCGCACGTCGGATCGAGTGGCGAATCATCATGGCGATGGAACGCGTTACGGATCTTCAGCACGCCAGTGTCGATGAACAGATGCCCATTGCGGGCATTACGGGTTGGCATCACGCAATCGAACATGTCCACCCCGCGGCGCACACCCTCAACCAGATCTTCCGGTTTGCCAACGCCCATAAGGTAACGAGGTTTGTCAGCCGGCATCAGGCCCGGCAGGTAATCAAGCACCTTGATCATCTCGTGCTTCGGTTCGCCCACCGACAGGCCGCCAATCGCCAGGCCATCGAAGCCAATCTTGTCCAGGCCGTCGAGCGAGCGCTTGCGCAGATCCTCGTGCATGCCGCCCTGGACGATGCCGAACAGCGCCGCGGTGTTCTCGCCATGGGCATTCTTCGAGCGCTGGGCCCAGCGCAACGACAGCTCCATGGACACCCGCGCCACGTCTTCATCGGCCGGGTACGGCGTGCATTCGTCGAAGATCATCACGATGTCCGAGCCCAGGTCGCGCTGCACCTGCATCGACTCTTCCGGCCCCATGAACACCTTGGAACCATCGACCGGAGAAGCGAAGGTCACGCCCTCCTCCTTGATCTTGCGCATCGCGCCCAGGCTGAACACCTGGAAGCCGCCGGAGTCGGTCAGGATCGGGCCTTTCCACTGCATGAAATCGTGCAGGTCGCCGTGGGCCTTGATCACTTCCATGCCCGGGCGCAGCCACAGGTGGAAGGTGTTGCCGAGGATGATCTCCGCGCCCGTGGCGACGATGTCACGCGGCAGCATGCCCTTGACCGTGCCGTAGGTACCCACCGGCATGAACGCCGGGGTTTCCACGCTACCGCGGGGGAAGGTCAGGCGACCGCGACGAGCCTTGCCATCGGTGGCGAGCAACTCGAAGGACATGCGACAGGTGCGACTCATACTGTTTCCTCGGGTCCGCGTGGCGCGGGGTTACGGGTGATGAACATCGCATCACCGTAGCTGAAAAAGCGGTATCCATGCTCGACGGCGGCCTTGTAGGCGGCCATGGCTTCGGGATAACCGGCGAACGCCGAAACCAGCATCAACAGCGTGGATTCGGGCAAATGAAAGTTGGTGACCAAGGCATCGACCACATGAAACGGCCGGCCCGGGTAGATAAAGATGTCGGTGTCGCCACTGAACGGCTTGAGCACGCCATCGCGCGCGGCGCTTTCCAGGGAGCGCACGCTGGTGGTCCCCACCGCCACCACCCGCCCGCCGCGCGCGCGACAGGCCGCCACGGCATCGACCACTTCCTGGCTGACTTCCAGCCATTCGTTGTGCATGTGGTGGTCTTCGATGCGCTCCACCCGCACCGGCTGGAACGTCCCGGCGCCGACGTGCAGCGTCACGAACGCCGTCTCCACGCCCTTGGCGGCAATCGCCTCCAGCAACGGCTGATCAAAATGCAACCCCGCCGTAGGTGCCGCCACCGCCCCCAGGCGCTCGGCGTAAACGGTCTGATAACGCTCGCGATCCGAACCTTCGTCCGGGCGGTCTATATAAGGAGGCAACGGCATGTGCCCGACACGGTCGAGCAGCGGCAACACCTCTTCGGCAAACGCCAACTCGAACAACGCATCATGCCGCGCCACCATCACCGCCTCACCGCCGCCATCGATCAAGATCGACGAGCCAGGCTTGGGCGACTTGCTCGACCGCACATGGGCCAGCACGCGATGACTGTCCAGCACCCGCTCCACCAGAATTTCCAGCTTGCCGCCGGAAGCCTTCTGGCCAAACAAACGCGCCGGAATCACCCGGGTGTTGTTGAACACCATCAAATCGCCTGGGCGCAAATGCTCAAGCAAATCAGTGAATTGACGGTGAGCCATAGCCCCGCTGCCCCCGTCCAGGGTCAACAGTCGACTGGCGCGACGCTCGGCCAAAGGGTGGCGAGCGATCAGCGAATCCGGGAGTTCGAAGGTAAAGTCAGCAACACGCATGATGGGGTTCGTCTAGCAGGGCCGGAAAGTCTAGCGGAATTATTAAAAATTCACCATGAAACGTGATTGACCAACGGTAGGCACCTCTCTATACTTCGCCGCCATTGAGCCCTGATGGCGGAATTGGTAGACGCGGCGGATTCAAAATCCGTTTTCGAAAGGAGTGGGAGTTCGAGTCTCCCTCGGGGCACCATCTTAAAGAAAGACCTTGAAATTCAAGGTCTTTTTTTTCGTCTGTAGGAAAGTGGTTTTCTGTGGCTAACGCAGAGTTCAGGCAATCCCCTGCACGCTTTTGTGGCGAGGGGATTTATCCCCGCTGGGCCGCGAAGCTGCCCCAATTACCAAACCTGTGGCAAAGAAGAATCTGTGGCTAGTAGGAACCTGTGGCTAGGGAGCTTGCTCCCGCTTGAGCGCGAAGCGCTCACAAAAATGTCACAGCCCCTACCGATGCTCCGCCTTGCGACGCCCAGTTGACCCACCGCCCCCTTCTCACCCGCTGACAAAGGATTTCACCCCATGGAATTGCTGCTGGAAACGGTCGCTCTTTACTCGCTGAAGCTGGCTTATGAGACAGAGGGTCACAGCCCGATCCTGCGGGATGATCCATTGATGGGCGGATGTGATCGGGAAGTCTTTGGGTTGTTGGTACGGCGGGGGGATGTGGCTGGAATTCAAAGTGAGATAGGTCGGTGCCTGGATTTGGCGCTGGGGGCGGTTGGTGGGGTGGATACGGTGCTGGGGCGGGAGTTGCATCACCTGACGACGACATTTAGCGCCGTGCAGGCGATAGAAGGCCTAGATGCTCCGCTCATAGCGCTTAAAGCCTATCTGAAAGATATTCTGTGAACCGCAGTGCTCGACAGGCAAAACGCAGGTCACCCATGGACGACATCATCGCAGCAATAGGCAGTTGGCTGACCGAAACCCACGAGGCGAAACGGCGGATGGTAAGCAACCTGGAAATGCTCTTCTGGATCGCCATCGCGATTACCGGCGCGATCGCCGCGAAGGATTACGCTGCTAAGCGAAAGGCACTGATTGTGCTCAGTCAGCGACGAATTTCGTGCTCCGATCATTGACATTTGGGTACATCGAGAAGAAATCAATTGATAGGTAAACCTAGAACCTAACTATCCCCTTTCTCCAAAAAATGGCGCGTACGATGCGCAAGGGTATAAACATCCGCCCGTTTGACTCTTGAGATTGGCGGGACGCCCCTAGTAGAATAGCTAAATCATACAAGCATCAGAAGGAACTGATATTATTCCTTGATAATTACGTTATTTTATTACTATCTGGCACAGCGATGAAATTGCATACAACTCAAAAAAACCTCAAGCAAATTTTAACAAACGAGCCGACACCCAACATGACTCTTGAGGCACCCATTGAACAAAAAATATTACTTTAACAATCTCTTAATTTCGCTCAGCTTACTCGTGCTAGGCCTAAGCGTTTGGTTTTACAAAGAGCCCGTATACGAAACAGCCAATCCGCGCTATCTGATTGCAGGCTTCTGCAGCGCCTTTCTTTTTCCCTTTTCTCGAAAGCTTATTGAAAATACATGCCTACGCTTTACAACCCGTGAATTCTGGACGACTGGATTATTGACTGAGAGCCCGGGAAAGAATGGACTCTACGTCATCTATTTTTTTATATGCATGGCTACGGCAATACCTTTGGGCGGTAGCTTTTTGATTTATTTGGGAATAAAGAGAGCGGCCTAGATAGACCGCTCTCCTTTTCCTTATCGACTCAAAATAGAATCGAGAGCGTCGTTGAACATTTTGACACGTGCATCGTCAACAAACGCACTTACCAACGCCATGATCAGAGCAAATGCAACGATACCCATAGGCGTGCTCACTGATAGGCCGAACGCAAACGCTATTAGACCAGTCGCCGCTGCGCCGGCAAATAGAGTTTCGACTTTCAAAACCGTACCGTTCCAGTCACCGGTCTTATAGCTTTTTTTGATTTCGACAAGCAGATCCGTGGCGTCGATAGCTTTTCCCACGTACCCAAAAGCCTTACCAAAAAAATCAAGATTTTTTGCCAGCTCGCTCCTATCTAGCGACTCAAGAGCGTTAACAATTGCCGCCCGATCAGCGGCATTGAATTTCTTGTTGAGATTGCCCTTGTACTGATCGAACGCTCGCAAAGCCTCGTCAGCGCTACGAAGCACTTTGCCTTTCGCATCCTCAGACATCTGCTGAGCTAAAGACGACATCTGCGTGCTGAACCTTTCACTTACATCCTTGTAAAAATCAGCGGTGAACTTAATTGCGCCTTTCAACTCCTCATCTGCTTTGGCCTTCTCCTCTGCCAATCGTTTAGCCTCAGCTTCTGCCTTGGCCTTCTCCTCCGCCAATCGTTTAGCCTCAGCTTCTGCCTTGGCCTTCTCCTCCGCCAATCGTTTAGCCTCAGCTTCTGCCTTGGCCTTCTCTGCTGCTTGGGCTGCCGCAACCTTCGTAGCGAGAGTCTTAGTTTTCTCAGTGAGGATTCTAATCTCCTCTGCTAAAACTTTAACATTGTAAGCCGCAATACCGGCCGCAATAAAAACATTATAATATGCGTCCTTATCACGATGAGAGAAAATTCGATTAACAAAATCCACTCCATTCTGCTTGAAGTCCTTACTTAAAAAAGGCCTTCCAAAAAAAGAGTTGGATTTCACAGTATCGTTTTTAATTGCAACTTGCTTGGCCAGCAAAAGGGCCTCCATCAACGCCTTTTCTTTCCTCAGCCCATCTAGTGTTCTATCAGCATTTGAGCCAATAGCCTGACTGACTTCCAACTCTAGATTGGCGGGGATTTTTGGCACACTCGCTTGGTAAGCATCTCCAATATTTTTTATGGAACCAGCAGCCACCACAAATATAGAAACTGACGAACTGGGATGATCTAAGTTTATGCGCAAGTCACTTAGCTTTGTAATTGGTCCAACCCCCTTTACCCACGGTTGGGGCTTCGCAATATAACCACCACCTGGTATCGGTCTGGGCGGTTGCAGCGGCGGTAGAGGCGGCGGGTTAGGTGTAATAATTATTGGAGGTAATTCAATTGTTCCATTTGCAGACATTATGTCTCTCCTAATATGAAACCCCACTGTTGATCAGTGGGACATCAGCACTGTTAAAGGTCTCTAACGAAACCTGCGGCTTCCGTGCCTACGTTGCTTTCAGCCCTTTAGAGCTGGCGGCGAACAAGGCGCAAACACTGTATAAAATCACAGTAATAAAATCAATAGAAATTATGCATTTATGCATAAATCCATGCAAAACCCAGCTCCGTAGGCTCGCTTGTTCCGCCAGCAGTGCATCGGCAGCGGCACGAATCAGGCATATCAACCGATGTAATGGAGCTTGTGAGTGTCGCCCTGCTTGCTCTTGTGCAAGGCTCGGGCGACGAAATGCTGAGTGTAGAAATGTCGTGGAGGACAGGGCCCTGCCCCTGCCCTATCGATTGGCGATCCAGGCAAAAGACTCTGGGTGGCGCATTGGATTCGTTAGTCGCTCGAGCTGGAATGAGCTCCCCCCACGATGAAGTGTCTACTCAGCTACGGCACGGTCCGCTTCGGATAGACTCACAAATATCTGGCCGCTTTACGCTCTTTTCTAGGCAAACCAAGGAATGACTACAGACTTGAAGGATTCAAACTCATGTCAATTTCAATAGGGGATTTTTTCTACCCTTACGTAAAATTTCTCCACGGCGCTGCGTACAACCTACACCAGATCCTGGAAGGCCTCGGCGTCGTATCATCGACCTTCACCGGGCGTAACGACGCCAGTTCCAAGTCATCGTCCCAGCTCACATCGAAGCCCCGATCGTCCACTTGGACGGTGCGGAACAACGCAAGTCCTCCAGCTGATTTAGTACCGGGAATTGTCGGATGTGTTTGCGCAGATCACAACGACTCTGGTCTTCCCACACACGGTGCAGGTCTGCGGTGTGCTTTGATGCTCCCGTCAGGCGGCAGGAAAGGTCTGCTGCGCAAGACCTTTCCTCTACCGAGACGAACGCCTCGGCTACCTCACCTCAACAATATCCAAAGCCCGATTCGCCAACAGCTCACTCACCTCAATCACCTGCAAAATCCCCAACGCAACCCGCCTTCGCGACCCATCCAGATCAAACGCCAAATCGCTGATCATCGCATTCGCCGAAGCCAGATTCTCACTGAGATTCGCAAGCAAGCACTCAGAATCCACACCCGGATCAATCCGAAAAATGGAGTCACTCCTGTCAGACGTTTCGCTCTTAGGCTTGGGTTTCAGGTAAAAATCCAACGCCCGCGTAGCAGCGTCATCGATTTTCTTATTGCGGGCGGATTGGACACGAGACACGTGTTCATCGGTAACGGGAGGGTTCGGTGTAATTTTGGCCATGTACTTAGGTTCCTATAGTGATGCTGGAACCACCTCGCGACTAAACGAGAGGGCGGCAGCTGTGCGCAGGTTAGTCGACCGGTGAACCTAAGAATCCCGGCGCGCCCGAGGGCGCCCTGCGCACAGCCACCATCAATACAGGAACAGCAAAGCCTGTCCGACAGGGACCTGATACGCCTTAGGTAAAACGGGCGACTAAACCCGATCACTGATGAGCAGTGACAGGTCTCAAACTACCGACGTAACCCAAGGCGCACAAGCCGGCGGATTCTGGCGTAGTTGTAGGCAAAGGCGCAAGGCGACGTGGGCTGGCTAGGCTTCGTGGCGGTGTCTGTCGGGCTTTACTGACAGGGCTTCATTTGGCTGGCGTGAGCGGTTGGCCGATGGATGAAGAGGGGCCGCTGCGCAGCCCAGCGGGAGCAAGCTCCCTCGCCACGGGGTTCGGTGTCTACTTGGTAGCAGCGTGGCGATCAGAGGAGCTAGGGGTTCTCGCTCTTCTGTGCCGATTGCGCGCTGTGCACCACCGCCAACAACTGCGCCTGAATATCACCCACCGAGCGTATTGAGTGAGGCCGCCATGTTGATTGACTCCGTTTCGTGCAGCTAACTCTCCGTGCCTGTCTGACCAGCAACCGCCGCCAAAACCAATACCTCAGCCGGATAATGGCACTAAGGCATCAGTCTCGGTATCCTGCCTTCACTTCAATCTGATCGATCAAGGACGAATCACAATGAAAGTTCCCGAGCTGTTTGATCTTGAGGCGCATGGCGCAGGCTGGTACCCCTGGGCAGAAATCAGCAGTTGCTTCTGGCCCGGGGTCGGCAAGAAATCCACTGGCGTGGACCCCGTTCTCGCACAGATGGTTGCTGCGAAGGGCGTCTACTGCATTGCCTGGAGAGCGACCGGGAAGGCCTCTCCCGACAATCCAACCGTCCAATACATTGGGCAAACGAGCAGTTTCAAGTTTCGCATGGGGCAATTTGCCTGGTCCGCAGGGCTTTGGGGAGCCCGGGCTCGTGGCCATTCGGCTGGCTGGCGCTGGCATGAACAAAAGGAAGACCAATTGTCCGTCGCGTTCTTTCCGCTGCGCAATTCAAACATCCCCAAACATATGCTGAATGGCTATCTACATTGGTACGAGGCACTGGCCCTTGAAGCCCATCATCAGCGATGCAGTGCGTTGCCGTTCGTGAACGTTCCCCAAAAAGGCATTGTTGTATTGGACTAATGAAACGTCGCGCGCAGCGACTCCCTTAGCTTGATCGCTGCGCGCATCCTTACCTCCAAGAAAAATCTTCCCCATACATCCTCTCCCGCAAAGCCCCCATCCGCTCCAGCAAACGCCCCTCCCATTCCCCGCCTCGATAATGCCCGCTTCACTCACCCTACCGCTGCAACCCGAGCACCGTGTACCTCCCATGAACCTACGCACCTTCATTCGCAGCTACTGCCTCAACGCCAGGCTTGCCACGAATGCGCTCATCCGTCTGCACAAGTCGCTATCGTCCCTCGCCGCCTATCTGGCCCAGCAAGGTTTCGATTCCAAGGTATGGCCGGCGACCCGTGACGAAAGCGCGCTGGACCGGCACCTCAACACCCTCTGCCCAGAGCTGGCCGCCACTGTGTTCAGCCACGCCCGCGAAGGCATCATCCTTGTCGACCCCTTCGGCCGGGTCATCGCCGTGAACGAGGCCTTCACCCGCCTCACCGGTTACGGGCAAGAAGAGATCAAGGGCCGCGAGTTGAACTCACATCGCATGGTCCGCCGCCTCACCGCTTTTTACGCCCCCATGAAAAACGCGCTGGATTTCCACGGCCACTGGTCCGGTGAGATTCAAAGTAGCCACAAGGATGGCCGGGAGATGACGTCGCGGATCAGCATCAGTGCGGTGCATGACCGGCACGGCAATGTTCAGCATTACGTGGCGCTGCTCGGCGACATGACGCAGATGAAGCAGCGCTTGCAGTTGCTGGAGCGGGATGCGCGGTATGACGCGCTCACGCAGTTGCCCAATCGCTTGTTGTTGGCCGAGCGCATGCGCCAGGCGTTGGGCAAGGCGCGCCTGCATCAGCAGAAGGTGGCGATTGCGTTTATTGATCTGGATGGGTTCAAGGCGCTCAACGACAGTTATGGGCATGACTGGGGGGATCGGGTGTTGCAGATTGTCGCGGCGCGGATCAATGCGACGTTGCGCGAGGGCGATACGTTGGCGCGGCTCGGCGGCGATGAGTTTGTCGCGGGGCTGGTGGGGTTGCAGGAAGTGGGAGACTGCGAGCCTTTGCTCAAGCGGATGCTGGCGGCGGCCAATGCGCCGATTTTGATCGGGGCGCAGACGGTGGAGATTGCGGCGAGTATCGGGGTAGCGTTTTATCCGGAGCATGGGCTGGAGGTCGATGGGCTGATCAGCAAGGCGGATCAGGCGATGTACCTGTCGAAGAAGGCCGGCGGTAATCGTTTGGCGTTTTGTCCGACGCGGTTTATTTCGGTCAATAGCGAAGTCTGACGGTGGTGCCGAGGGTGCGTTCGCTGCCAGTCATGACGCCGTAATCACCGGCGCCGAGCAGTGAGTACACGGCGGTGATGTACTGCCGGTCGAAGACGTTGCGCACCCAGCCTTCCACTTCCCACGAACGGTCCTGGCTGCGCAGGCCCAGGCGCAGGTTGGTGAGGCCGTAGCTGGGTTGATAGCTGCCCTCGCCGCCTTCGAGGGTGCCGTAGTAACCGGTGCGGAAGCTGTAGTCGACGCCGCTGAAGGCTTCCAATCCGTAGGGCAGCGGATGGGTATGGTCGAGGCCGCTGCTGAGGTTCCATTCCGGCGCGTTGTAGAGACGCTCGCCGCTGAGGTCGCAGGTCCATTGGCCCGAGGCCGGTGGGCACGGTGCGTTGGGGAAGCTGCGGTAGCGCGCATCGCTCCAGGCCAGGCCGAGGCGGCCGGTGAGTCGGGAAGTGAGTTGCCAGGCGGAATCGAGTTCGATGCCGCGCAGGCGGACTTTGCCGACGTTGATCAGGTTGTCGCGCAGCGGCGGCGCGAACACGGACGTGGGCGGGCTGTAGGTGAGCGCTTGGTAGTCGTCGACGTCGGTCTGGTAGACGGCGAGGTCGAGCATCGCGCGCTCGTCCCAGAAGCGCGTCTTCATGCCCAACTCCAGGGACGTGGCGCGTTCCGGCTCGAAGGTGGGCGCGGTGAACGGACCAACCACGTCGAAGTTGATGCCGCCAGCCTTGTAGCCCCGCGACCAGCTGACGTAGCCCATCACCGCATCGCTGAAGCGGTAGCTGGCGCTGGCGAGGCTGGAAACGTTGTTTTCTTTAATCGAGTCCTCGCGGTAATAACCACCGCCGAGGGCGATGTCGCGCAGCAGTTGCCCACCGGCCTGGAACACCGGGGGCAAGCCGGTCAGCGGCGCGAGGTTGCTGACGTCGCGGGAGACCCAGCCGTCCTTGCGCTCTTGGCTATAGCGCAGGCCGCCGGTGAGTTCCAGCGAGTCAATCGGACGCCAGGAAACCTGGCTGAAAATGGCTCGGCTGTCGCCCTTCTGCTCGCCGTCATAACGTTGCTGGGCGCCATCGAGCAGCATGGAAGGCACCTGGCTCGGATCGGTGATGTTGATGCCTAGTTGCTTCAGTTGCTCCAGTTGATCGCCGACGAACCAGGACGCGGCGTCCTTGCCGAATTCGGCGTCGATCTGCCGGTCGAGTTGCTGGCGCAGGTAATAGAGCCCGGCGACATAGTCGACGGACGAGCCGGCCGTCCCGGCCAGGCGCCATTCCTGGCTGAACTGCCGGTGGCCCAGTTCGGTTTCGGAGCGGGCCACCGACAGCGCAGTGCTGTCGCCATCGCGGGCGGCGCGATAATCCCAGTCGCGGTAGGCGGTGATGCTGGTGAAGCGCATTGCCTCGTCGAGGTCCCAGTTCAACTCCAGTGAGACGCCGTTCTGCAGAGTTTGCGGACGGCCCGGCGCGTCGATGCGGGACTCGCGTTTGTAAGGGTCGGGCTCGGTCAGTGGATAGCCGAGGAACTTGGCACGCTTACGGGTTTGCTCGCTGTAATGATTGGGCAGCAGGACGTTGCCGGCCTCGTTTTGCTCGGCGTAGTCGGCGATCAGGCGGGCGCTGAAGTCGCTGTTCGGCGTCCACAATAATTGGCCGCGCAGGCCCTGGCTGTCGGCGTCGCCGAGGCGGGTGCCGTCGTGCAGGTTTTCCACGGTGCCATCGGCGGCGCTGTCGAAGACGTTCAGTCGGCCGGCCAGGACGTCGTCTTGCAGCGGACCGGAAATCGTCCCGCGAAATTCGCGCAAGCCGTGCTCGCCGTAGCTGGCTTCGAGATTGGCCTCGGGCTGGAAGGTCGGCTGGCGAGTGATGATATTCAGCGCGCCCGCCGTGGTGTTTTTGCCGAACAAGGTGCCTTGCGGCCCGCGCAACACTTCGATGCGCTCGATGTCCATCAACTCGGTGAACGCCATGCCCTGGCGCGCCTGGTAAACGCCATCGACGTAGGTGCCGACGCTGCCTTCCAGGCCATCGTTGTAGGCCGTCGCGCCGAAACCGCGCAGGCCGAAGCCAGCGAAACGGGCGTCGTGACCGGAGACTATCAAACCGGGCACGCGTTGCTGGATGTCTTTAAGCGTGTGCAGGCCGGCCTCGTCCAGTTGATCGCCGTAGAGGACGTTGATCGGGATCGGTACGTTTTGCGGGTCCTCCTCGCGGCGGCGGGCGGTGACGGTGGTTTCGTCGAGTGTGAGCGCGCTGGGCGCTTCTTGTCCGGCATTTACTGATGCCCAAGGCGATGCCGCGAGACTGCCGAGCAGAAGCAGCCGATAACCTGAACCCGGCATGCTAGAACTCCCGAGCCATCGCGCGACGCACCGTTTCCGGGCAAGCCAGTGTCTTGACGCAGGCCAGCAGTTCGCGGCTGTCTGCGGGCTTGAGCAAGACCGCGTCGAAGGCCAGGTCCTCTGGATAATCCTCCGGTCTGCGCGGCGGCACTGCGGAATAAAGCATCACCGGCAGATCGCGCCCACTGTCGCGCACGTGGCGCAGCAGTTCCCAGCCGTCCATGCCGGGCATCATCTGGTCGCTGATCAGCAGGTCGATTGATTGTCCGGCCAGGCAGGCCAAGGCGTCTTCGCCGGTCGCCGCCATGCTCACGTCGAAACCGTAACCGGCCAGCAAGTCATAAAGCCATTCGCTGTTTTGTTCGATGTCGTCCACCAGCAGGACATGCTTGCCCTGCCCGTCGAGCGGCGTGGCGTTGTTGTCGACGATGCCGATTTCGAGGTCGTGTTCTTGGGCGCATTTCAATGGCAGGCGAAAACTGAAGTGGCTGCCCTGCTCCGTGGCTTGGGGTTCGAGGCGGCTGTCCATGCGTTCCAGCAGTTGCGTGACGATGGACAGGCCCAGCCCGCTGCCTTCGTAACGCTGGGCATTGCGGCCGCGGCGGAACGGTTGCAGCAGTTGTTCGAACTCTTGTGGATCAATGCCGATGCCGCTGTCGATCACGCTGAAGCGCAGTTCCACGGTGTCTGCGGTCGCTCCCGGAGTAGCACTCACTTCGAAACGGATCTGGCCGTTGCGGGTGAATTTTGCTGCGTTCGCCAGAAGGTTCATGAGGATCTGCCGAAGGCGTTTGAAGTCGGCTTCTACGAGTGGCGGCAAGTCCTCCGCCAGCACCGCCTCGAAGGTATTGCCCTGGCGCGCGGCAAGAAAGCCCGCTTCGCCGGCGATTTCTTCGAGGAAGCCGTACAGGTAGCCCGGCGCGAGAGCCAGTTGCATCTGCTCCAACTCGCCACGGGAAAACTCGAGCATCTCGTCGATCAGCTCCAGTTGCTGGCGGGCATTGCGCTCGATGGTGGCTTGGTAATCGCGGTTGGGCCCGGCGTGCAGCAGGCGCGCGTAGTCGATGATGCGCACCAGCGGTGAGCGCAGGTCGTGGCTGATCCGCGCCATCAACGCGCTGCGGGCCGCGAGGGATTCGCGCAACTGCGAGGTGCGCAGCGCCACGGTGCTTTCCAGGCGTTCGTGCTCGGCTTGGCGTTGTTGTTCGAGGCTGGACAGCGCTTGTTTTTCGCGGTTGCGGCTGCGGGCGACTTCCATGATCAAGGTGCACACCAGCAACACCACGCCCGCCAAGGTGGACGACAGGCTGTATTTCGTTTCCGGCGATTGCCAGGGCAGTTGTTCTTGCGGGAAGAAAATCCGCATCAGCAATTGCCCAACCAGCAGCCCCGGCACCAACCAGGCCATCCAGCTGTAGCTTAGTCGTCTGCGCCAGGCCATGAACAGTGTGCCGAGCAACACGCCATAGAAACTGAACAGGGACATCTGGACGATTTGCGCACCCTGGACCGAGTCGATCTTCAGCCACCAGAGTCGCCCCACGATACAGCCCAGCAGCGGCACCCAATAGCTCCAGCCAATGACTTTGGGCAGTTGAGAAACCTGCAACAGCACGCGGAAGTAGGTCAGGAACAGTACGAACGAGATTGCGCTGGCGCAGGTCAGCAGCTCGCGCGTCCAACCCAGCGCGGTGGGCCAGTAGATCAGGTAGCCGTTGAGGATGCAGGTCAGCAGGATGTAGCTGAGCACTGCGCCGGCGTTCACGCTGAGCAATCGGGAACGGAGGATCCAGCCGACGATGAAGCCGAACGGGACAACCAACAGGACGATGCCGAGGGTGAGCCCGTCGCTGAGGTAAGTCTGTTGCTGGCTGCGCAGCAGCGCCGGTTCGGACCACAGTTCCGGCTCCAGCAACATCTGGAAGTTGCTCGCCACGCGGACGAACACCGTGGCGCTCTCCCCCGCCGCCAGCGAGACCGGGAACGCCGGTTGACGCGCCGCCGGCTGGGGCCATTCAGCGATGGGATAGGCTGCTCCGGCGTGGGCGTCATGCCCCGGTTGGTAGACGCGGATGTCTTCCAGGCGCGGCGCGCCGATCACCAGCAGACGCGAACACGCCGCAACGCTTGAGTTGGTGAGCTGCACTTTCAACCAGAACGCGGAGCGGCTATAGCCTTGGGTCGGCCAGCCTGGGGTGGCGGGGTTGAAATGGGTGTCGGGCAGTTGCGCGACGTCTTCCAGGCTCAGGTTGGCCTGGGAGTCTTCAAAAACTTGTATCGCGGGGATCAAGTCGAGGTGATCAGCCCGGCAGATATCCACAGGCGCGGCGTGCAGCAAGCCTGTGGATAACAACGTTATCGTCAGTAATACAAACTGAAGAAGCCGCATCAGGGGCGCCCGGCCGACTCTGTATCTGCTATGCCCAGGGTTTGCTGGCGAAACTGACTGGGCGTCATGCCGATTCGCTGGCGGAAGGCCGTGGTGAAGTTGCAGGCGTTGCGAAAACCCACCAGCTCGGCGATGTCCTGCACGCTCATGGCGCTTTCGCAGAGCAAATCCTGGCCGCGTCGCAATCGGGCGTCGCGAATGTAGGCGAACACGGTCATCCCCAAGTGTTCGCGAAAAATGCCGGTGAGGCGTTTTTCATGGGTGCCGACTTTTTGCGCGAGCATGCCCAGGGACGGCATGTCGTCCAGCTGGTTTTCGATCAGTCGCATCGCCGCGCGCAGCACGATCTCATCGCCTTGCGGCTCCGGGTCGGCCGGGCTTTCATGGGTGGCCGGTGGCGCACGCCAGGTCAACTGCAGGTGGATCTTGATACGCGCCAGTACTTCTTCGGGGGCGCATGATTTGGGGATGTAGTCCACCGCGCCCACGCTCAGCCCTTCCAACCGCTCCAAGGAGGTGTTGGCCGAAGACAGGAACAGGATCGGGGTGTGCCGGGTGGCCGGCGCCTCGCGCAATAGCCGGCACAGGCTGAAGCCGTCCATTTGCGGCATGTGCACGTCCAGGACGATGAGGTCCGGGCGCATGGCGAGGGCTCGTTGATAGCCCTGGTAGGCGTCGCTGGCCAGGGAAATGCGCCAAGACTGTGTCTTCAAAAGAATGAGCGTGGCGCGGATGTCTTCAGGTACATCGTCGATCAGCAGAATATGCGGCAACGCGTCGGACGCCACCACGCCCCCCGCCGTCGCTGCCTGCCTTTCGTATCGTCCGTTGTCCATTCGCCAGGTCTCTTTTTGTGTTTAGCCAGGTCACTGTCGCGAAATTGCCAGGCGAGGAACAGGTATCGGGCCGGCAACAAGTCGATATAGCGGCAGGGAAAGCGAGAACTGAAGCTATCAAATTTTCATGGGGCGATAAACGGTCATGCCGTCCGATGCGGGATGTTGTTGGCGGGGGGCGCAGAGGCGGGGGCGGGATATCAAACAGAAAGAGGCTGCGCCTGGATGTCAGCCCTGGCGAGAGGGTTCGAGCGGGTCACTCGAACCGTGGCGAGGGAGCTTGCTCCCGCTGGGCTGTGAAGCAGCCCCCAAACCAGGCAACTCGGTGTTTCAGGAAGATTGAGTTCACTGCTTTGGGGCTGCTGCGCAGCCCAGCGGGAGCAAGCTCCCTCGCCACGGGTTTGTTGAGTTTCTTAAATGAGCAGCAGTCGTTAGAACTGGTAACCGATCTGCGCCAGCAACTGCGGGTTCTCCTGGCGGGTATCGCTCTGCGCTTCACCGCCGGAGTGACGCCATGCGACCGTTGCATCGAACGAGATTGGGCCGTATTGAGCGCGCAGGCCCACACCGCCGCCGGAGATGCTGCGGGTGTTTTCCTCATCGGCCCACTCGTTGTGGTTGATGCGGACTTTGCCGGCATCCCAGAACAGGTAAGGCGTGAGCTTGTCGATCGGGTAGCGAAGCTCGATCTGGGTCAGCATGCCTTCGTCGCCCGAGGCTTCGCTTTGGGGGTACGCCCGCACGCCGTCGATGCCACCGAGGCTGAAATCTTCGGAAGAATCGAGGTTGTCCTGGCTCCACTGCCCGAGGAACCGGGCGAAGAGCGTGAAGTTGGAGGGCAGCGCTTGCAGGCGGGCGAGGTCGACGTTCACTTTGCTGAATTGGCCTTCGGTCTGGGCGGTCTGGCGATCGCCCTCGCGCAGGGCCGAATCCAGTTTCAGGTCGCCGTAGGTCAGCGTCGCGCCGCCGTAGGTGATGCCGCCACCGAACAAGGTGTCCCTCACGTCGAATTGCAAGCTGATGGGCAGCGTGTTGCTGCTTTTTTCAAAGCTCAGACCCAGCACTTCGTACTTATCCTCAAGGTCCTTGTGCTGGTATTGCCCGGCCAACATGACGTTCGCCTGGTTGCTGCGCAGCAGCGGGTAACTCAGGCCGATGCTACTGACCTCGGCGGTGCCGGTCGCCCCCAGGTCGGCGAATTCGGCGCCCAGGTCGTAAGCGCTCTGGGCATAACCGACGTTGCCGCGCAGGCCGGACGTGCCCAATGGCATCGAGTAGCCGAGGCTGCCGAAATACAGTTCTTCATCGGTGGCCATCACGGCGGCGCTGAGCTTGTCGCCCAGCATCAACGGGCTGTTCCAGTCACCTTGTACCGTCAGGCGGTTGCGCCCCGAGTAGCGATTGCCGTGGTTGTCCAGCGTAGCCTTACCCTCGAAGGCCTCGATTTTGCTCACTTTGGCATCAAGATCTCCGGTACCGAGCTCCTCACCCGGGCGGATGACCGGGCGAACAGCCACGCCCGGCAAGTCAGACAGTACCAATATGCTGCGCTCCAAACGGTCACGCTCGATCACGTCGCCCGGTTTCAAGTCGTCCAGGAAGGGCTGCGCCTGTGCGGCAAGTTTCGCATCGTCATTGACGGCGGTGACTTTGCCATACCGCCCTTCGATCACCGCGATGGTCAGCTCGCCATTGGCCATGCGCTGTGCCGGCAGGTAGGCACGTGCAAACGGGTAGCCGTGCTCGCGGTAGTAAAGCGTGACCTGCCGGGCGACTTCGCGCAGCTCGTCGAGGTCGTGGGCCTTGCCGATGGCCGGCGCGACGACGCGTTGCAGGCTGGCCTCGTCGATGCGGGTATTGTCGGTGAAGTGGACGGCGTTGAGTTGGACCTTGGCACCGCCGACTTTTTCCTGGGCCGGTTGCGGCGCCTCTACATCCAGGCGAATGCTTTGCGGCAGTTCCTGCTGGGGAATCGGCAGCTCTTGCAGGATACGGCCGGCGTCGGGGATTGGGCGTGCCGGCAGGGTCGCCGCCCAGGCCGGGGAAGTGGAGAGCAACGCCAGACCTGCGGCGCAGGACATCAGTTTGTTATGCATTGAATAAGTCTCGGAGAATACGGGTTGCCTGAGCCCATGACCGCGTCCAGGGACGCGGCCAAGGGGCTTTTTCAAAGGGAAAAGTGCGGATCAGGGACGCATGGCCAGACCTGGACCTGGCAAGCGCACACCGCCGCGCACGACGAACACGGTCTGCGGCGGGTAGGCCGCACAGGCGCCTCCACCCGATACACCGCCATCGGCGCAGACGTTGCCGGCCAGTTCCCGCTCGCTGTCGGCGTCCTGGGCCTGGGCAGCCGAATCGCCTTCGCCGTTGCCGCCGTTCGCACGAGTGCCGCCCTGATCCACCAGCAACAGACCGCCGTCATCGACCCCATAGTCAGACCAGTCAACCGGTTTTGGCTGGGCCGGGTTGAGCTCCGGGGCATGGGGCGACGTCACCTGCGCGCCGACGCGTGTGGCATCGGCGACGCTCTGCTGGATGGCTTCGATGTCAAACGACTGCGTCACGGTGACGTTGGCGTTGGCCGGGTCGCTGACGATCAGGTAACCGAGATCGGCCAGCCCACCGATGTTGATCTGGTGCGAACCCACGTCCGGACTCCCAATCGAATACACCGGTTGGCCGAGCATCTGCTTGGTGTCGCCGTTCCACAGACCGTTGGCGTCAAACCCGGCGAAACCGCCACCATTGAACGTGGTTCCGCCATCGAACGGTTTGGTCTGGGTGGTCGCGCCGTTCGTGGACACCACCAGCGTCGGCTGCTCGCGGTAAACGGCATGCACGCCCGTATTGCCCAGCGCCCTGCCGAAATTGCTCTGTTGCTCGTCACTGTTGTAGCGGAAGTTGCCGCTGCCACTGCCGACTACATCCACCATGTGGGTGCTGCCGGCGAGGCTACCGGTGTAGATCACCGCCCGACCACCGGCGCCGGTGGAGACCGTCACGCCCGCGTCGGCTTTCACGTCGCCGCCCGCTGCCACGCCGGCCGAAGCGGATTGACCGGCGTTGAGCACGATCGCGTTGGAAGCATTGCTGGTGGTGCTGACATTCTCGGTCAGGGTGATGTTGCCGGTCGTCGTCACCACCTGGACTTTGCCGGTGTTGCCAATACCGACGATCTGATCCAGTTGAGTGCCGTCCAGCGCCGTCTCGGTCAGCGTCCCGACGATCACGTCGCTGCGGTTGACGAAGTTGACATCCTTCGCTCGGCTGGCGATATCGCCGACCCAGTTGCTGGCGTTGCGCAGGTCGAAATCACCGCCCTTGAGCGCCAGGCCATCGGCGGTGATGTTGCCTTTGGCATTCTGGGTGGTCTTGCCATCGACGTTGAGGAACACGTTGCCGCTGGTTGTCAGCGCTTCGTTGATCGCCAGGTTGCCTTGGGTGCCGATGCTCACGTCGCCGGTGTTGTTCACGCCGGTGACGGTTGTCTGCGTGCCGTCGACATGGGTCGCGGTCAGCGTGCCCACCTTGAGGTTCCCGCTGTTGTTGAACTGGACCTTGCCCGCATCGCTGGCGATATCGCCGATCACGTTGCCCTTGTTGCCCAGCGCGTAATCACCGTCCAGCAGCACCAGGCCGCTGGCATTGAGCTTGGCTGCGGCGTCGCCGGACTGGGTGGTGTTGCCCGCCACTTCCAGGGTGATGATGTCGTCGGCGCGGGTTTGGCCTTGGCTGGCGTCATCACGTGGGCCATTTTCAATGGTGATGCCTTTGACCAGCGCCAGGTCGTGATCGGTTTTCAGAGTGACCGCCTCATCGGAGGTTATCCCCACCGTGCCGTCCACGACGCCCACCGTCAGGTTGCCGTTGCCGGCAAACTTCAGGCTGCCGACATCGGCGGCGATGACACCCACGTCATGCCCCTTGCCCAGGTCGAAATCGCCTTCGCCGCGCAGGGCCAATTCGTCTGCGGTAATGGTCGCCCCCGTTGCCTGGGTCGCACCCTTGCCCGCGTCGATGCTCAGTGTCAGCCCTTTGCCGGTGGTGCCGTCTTCGTCGGTGCCTTCGGGATCCTCGAGCGTCAGATCGCCCAGCAGGTCGAGGGCGCCGTTGGCGACCAGCGCCAGATCGTCCAGGAACGTCGCGCCTTCATCGTCGACGGTGATGTTGCGCGTCTTGTCGCTACCGATGACGACCTTGTCGAAGCCATCCTGGATATTCGCCAGGTCAGCGTCGGACAGCACCAACGGATCATTAGGCCCGGTCACCTCCGGGTCATCGCTGCCGCCCACGTGGATATCCAGGCCATCGGTCTTCTGCTTCAGCGTGAGACTGCCGCCACCGGCAACACTGGCGGCGAGGTCAATTTCATCGGCGCTCAGGCTGGTATCGCCTTGGGTGAGCAAGGCCTGGCCGACCGTGAGCGTGTCGGCGACCAGGTTCAGGCCGCCGGTCTGGGTCATGCCCGCGACCGGCACGCCTTGCGGGTTTGCCGGGGACTGGCTATCGGGAATGGTCACCACGCCGACGGTCAGGTCATCGACATCGGCAAAGCTGACCGTGCCGGTGTCGCTGGCGATCGTGTTGACGTCGTTGGCCGCGTTGTCGAGGTCATGAACAGCGCCGTCACCCAGCAGCACCAGGCCATCGGCGACAATGGCGCCGCCGGAGGTCTGGTCGATCTTGCCGCCATTGCTTTGCAACGCCAGGACCGGAGCCGGTTTGTTGTCGTCGTTACCGGTGCCCGGTGCGTCCGCCACGGTCAGTTGGTCATTGATGTGGATATTGCCGGTACCGGCATCGAGGATGAGGTTGTCGTTGATGCGGGTGGCTTCGATGATGCTGATGTCACCGGTCATGTCCTCGCCGCCGATCTTGACCGAGGTGAACCCGTCGCCCAAGGCGCCGATGTCGCTGCCGGTCAGTTCCAACGCACCGGGGGCGTCGCCGGTGCTGCCGCCCACGGCAATGTCTTTGCTCGGGGTGTTGGTCTCAAGGGCAATTGAGCCATTGCCGGTGACGCTGCCGGCGCCGCCGTTGAAATTGATATCGTCGGCCTTGATGGCCAGGTTGTTGTCGGTGCTGTTGAGGCTGCCGTTGAAGGTGATGGAACTGCCTTGCAGGCCCTTGCTGCCCGAGGTGTTGGTCTTGATGTTGTCGACGTACAGCGAGCCGCCGACCTGCTTGCCGGCAGTTTGGTCGAAACTGCCCGAGACGAACACGAACTTGTAGGTGCCGGCCCTATCAGCCGTTGCCGTATGGCTTTTCCAATCCACCGCGCCCGTACCGTTCCCGGTTTCGTTCAGGATGATCTGGTATTCGCCGGTGTTGACGTTCAACAGATAGCCGAAGACATCGTAGGTGTCGCCGCCCGCGACCGGTTTGTAATCGAAACTGACCGCTTCCCCCGCCGCCAGGGAGACGGTGCCCTCGCTCACCACCGAAGGGCCGCGCATGATGCAGCCAGCAGGGGCGTTGAGGCAGTTGGAATTGTTTTCGGTACCCAGCAGCAGCGCAGCGCCGCCGTCCTTGCCCTGGCCAGCCGCGGCGACCGGGGTGAGGGGTTTGTAGGTCATGTCGCCCTGGTCGCCAGGCGAAACGCTTGGCGCATTACCATTGGTTGGCGAGGTGGTCGGCAACGTCGGATCATCCGGCGAGACCACGCCTTCGACCACGGTGACGCCGGTGAAGAACTGGGCGATGGAGGTCTTCCAGCCGACCAGGCCGTTTTCGAAGTCGGCGTTCAGGAATTGTGACGTGCCCAGCTCGACGGCGCCGTTGTAGATCTGCTCGCCACTGGTCAAGACTCTGGCGCCGTTGATAAACGTTTTGCCGGCGCCGCTGGTGGTCGCGTACAGGGCGCCCAACGCGCTGTTACCGCCGACCATGTCACTGAAGATGATCGAGCCTGAACCGGCGTCGACGCGCAGTTCGCGTTTGTTGGCCACCGCATCGGAATCCACCACGCCGGCAAATACGACATTGCCGCCGTTGCTTTTCAGGCTGACGTCGGTGTTGAGGGCGATCTTGCCGTTGAGGATCAACGCCAGGCTGTTGCCATTGCCGGCACCACTGGCGTCGATATCGCCGTTGAGGAAAATATTGCCGAAGACATAGCGGCCTGTTCCGCCGTCGTTGTGCCCGGACTGCAAGGTCAGGGTCCGGTCGCCGCTGATGCTCGTCGGGGTGTAGTCGCCGTTCCAGTGGATGCTGTTGTCGGCCTTGATCGCGACATCGGTGCCGCCGGCCAGGGCCGTATCGATCGCGTCGAAGCCGACCGTGGCTTCTGTGCCATTGGCGCCGCCCGTCAACCCGCCGTTACCCGGCCCCACCGTGACGCTGTCCGGATCGAGCAACCACAAGCCGCCCTTGCCGTTCTTGGCCGACGCATCGGCGGCTTTGCTGACCGCCAGCTTGGCGCCGCTGGTCTCGATCTTGCCGCCGTCGCCGCCCTTGGCGCCGCCCGTGGCTTTCAGCGTGCCATCGACGCGGGTCACGCTGCCCGGTTTCTTGACATCGGACCAGGCCACCACGGTACCGCCCTTGCCGTTGTCGGTCGCCGATGCGTCGAGCACGGCACCGGCGGCGATGGTGGTCTGGCTGGCCTGTTTGATCGCCGGGTCCTTGCCTTGCCAGCTACCGCCCACATAAATCTCGCCGCCGCCCTTGGCCCCGGTGGCGTCGAGCTCAGCGCCGCCCTTGATCGCCACGCGATCGCCGGTCACGACGACCTTGCCGCCCTTGGCGGTATCGGAGGACACGTCGATGCGTCCGGCGACTTGCACATCGCCGTGGTCGCCCATCAGCGTGACCAGGCCGTTTTCACCGATATCCAGGGAACGGGCTTCGATCAAACCGGTGTTGTTGATGACGGTGCTCGCCAGGGTTTCCGCCGCGCGGGCGGTCAGCAGGATTCGGCCGGCATCGGCACGAATGGCACCACCGTTTTCGATCAACGCTTGAAGCGCGCCTTCTTGCACTTCCAACTGCACCGGCCCGCCCAGGTCGAGCGTCACGACGCTGCCGGCGCCCAGCAGCACATTGCCCTTGTGGGCGGTGATGTTGCCGTCATTGACGATTTTTGCGGCGATCAGGGCAATGGTGCCGCCCTGTGCCGCATTGATGTTGCCCTGGTTGACCACCGATGCGGCGCTGTCGCCACTGAAGCGGTAGTTGCCGGCGAGGAAATCTTCTGTGGACACGTTGAGCGTGGAGGCCACCAGGCCGCCGACATCAACCTGGGCGCTGGGGGTAAACAGCACGCCGTTGGGGTTGACCAAAAACACCTGGCCGTTGGCTTTCAACGCGCCCTGGATCACCGATACGTCCGAGCCCAACACCCGGTTCAATGCGACGGACGAAGCGCCAGGCTGGAAGAATTGGACGGTGTTGCCTTTGCCGATGGAAAAGCTCTGCCAGTCAATGGCGAGCTTATCGCTGCCCTGATGAATGGCCATGTTGTTGCCATTCTGATGAACGCTGCCGCTACCCGCCACGATAGTGCCGCCCGAAGGCAACCCTCCCGCCGCCGCGACCGAGGCGAAGACACCGCCGCCCACGCCGATGAAAAGGCTCAGGGATTGACGGCTTTTGTCTTTGCCATGGCTTTTGACCAACTCGGATGCCACCTGCCACGCGCCCATCACGGCATTCCAGACGACTCGGTAAGCTCTATTCATTTTTGTTCACTCATCCTTAATACGGCGGGTCGCGCCATGACGACCAGGCGGTTCGCTGTCGACAAATCAAATGGAAAAGCGCATCCGGACGGATGGCGGCTCGAAAATCCCACAGTGCTCCGCCCCATCATCTCTGCGACTTGTAGAGCGCGCTTTTGCTTGAGCGCCCAGGGCTTTTGAATGAAGGGATGCGATGAAAATTTTTTTACGCGGGGAGGGAGAGGTACGGCGGATGCAGGCTGGTCGCCTCGTCATGGGCGACCTATGCTGAGGCGGTCTCACTTCGACAGGCAGGCTGTGATGATCCAATGCAAACGCGCCTATGAAACAGCGAGCGCCGAGGATGGCGTACGGGTTTTGGTTGACCGCTTGTGGCCGCGTAATTGCCGCAAGGATGCTTTGGTCATTGATGAGTGGCTGCCGGAGGTCGGGCCTTCACATGCGCTGCGCAAGGCGTTCAAGGCGGGGGCGCTTTCATTTGCCGAGTTCAGCGTGGCGTACCGGCGAGAGCTGGCGGGACGGCCGGAGCATTGGTGGAAGCTGGTGGATATTGCCCGGGATGGGACGCTGACGTTGGTGTATGCGGCTAAATCGATGGTTGAGAACAATGCGGTGGTGTTGGCGCAATGGTTGGAGGATGAGGTGGAGAAGCGGGCGGAGGGGAGTTCGCCTGTGTGCTATTTGTCTGATTTTCCGGAACAGTGATATGAGCCTCGTTGTGTTACGGCTCCCGCTTGGGGTATCGCCTCGTTACGCGCTTCGACAAGCTCGCGGGAACTACGCCGTTGTGCGTATCCCGCGGAGCGTGTGCCTTGGTTTTTTTATCACTTGGATCCGGGTACGGAGAGCTTAAGGTTAAAAGATCCTTTGAATGTTTTATCGTCCCGATCAGTAAAGCTAAATGTGCCGTCATAAGAATAAAAGTGAAGGCCAACCTTTAGCGCGATCTCCCCCGTTGTCACCCGATGCTCCTGACCGTCCTGGTCGATGTAAAACCAGCCTAAAGAGGGACCGCTGAGGAAATCGCTTGGGTAGCTATATTTTTCTAACTTGTCGGCGCGGCAGTCAAGGACCGGAAAGCCTATATAGATATTCGACTCCGCAGATTTTCCTCCCTGTGCCGAGTTTTGCATAAACCCAGCTATGTAGCCGGCACTGTGATAGCCATAGTCCTCGGGGTCGCGGAGCAAGTGTGCCCCAACTTTTTTGAAGATTTGTGGGGATTGTGGACGTTCCTCTATTATCTCTATTAGCTCTACCTGTCCCACCATCGGTAAGGGGCGCTTTGTTTTTTCGTTATCGTCTGTCATTTCCGGTTCCTCAGTAATTTTGCAACTTCCGCTGAAGTTACTCCGGGTACTGTAGGTGGGGGAAAATTGCACAACAACTGTAAGAGTTGACAGTCAATAAGATCATTTTGTTGGTTGGTTCCCCAAGGAGCAGCAAAAACGATATAACCGCCGCGGCCGGGCTCAACTGCAAAACCAGGCCAGTCGACGATCCGGCGCTTGCACCCTCGCCCAGGGATCATGGGTTTGCTTAAGTTCGGCGGTATGCGGCTAAGATGCGCAGAGAATCCACAAGGAAGACAGGCGTGATGCAATCTCGTTTTGATCCATTGGTTCATATCGATTGGAAAACACCCGGCAGCGACTTGCTCGGGCTGTTACAGCATTACTATCCCGACATCGGTGTGTTTGCCGGCCCGGGGTTCGAGGCGTTGTTGGATGAACTGTCCAACGAGATGCCCGAGGTCTGCTTCGAGGCGTTGGCGCCGCTGTTGGCGGGTCAGGGTTATGACTTGTGGAACCTGGATGCCGGTGGCGATGATTATCGGCCGGTGATTGTCCCGGCCGATCAGCGCGAGGCGTTTGCCCAGCATTGGCAGGACCAGCGCGGCGAGCCGAGGTTCACGGCGAGTTTGATCGAGCGGCCGGAGCCTGCCGCCGTCGAGCTCAAACCGGCCAAACCCAAGCGCGGCAAGGTGAAATGGCTGCAGGAAGTCCATGAGTACCCCGGCGCCACCTATGTGCATGAATACAACTACCGCAACGGTTGGGCCGCCATTACCGAGCAGGACGAAGACCAGTGGTTGTGCTTTCTGATCGATTACAACCAATGGCCGCCCGCCGAGCAGGACATGCTCGAACATCGCACCGATGGCGTGGACGGCGCGGACTTGCAGCTCATCGATGCCGATGCCCAGCGCAGCCTGTGGAAGCGTCGGGTCGTACGCGGCGATTACAGTACGGACGACCGCTACCAATATGAAGTTCGGCAAGGCGACGAGATCGCGGCGTTCGGGCCTGTCGGGGTGCAGTGGCCGGAGTTTGAACAGCCTTGCGTGGTGGTGGGTTCGGAGATATTCGAACGCAAGCGCATCTACGAACCCGAGCATTTGACGCGGATCTGGCGGATCACGGCGCACAGCAGCGAGGTGATTTTCGAGTACGCGGATGAACTGACAATCCTGCCCATCGGCGCTGGCCGCTTGCTGTTCATGCAGCACAACGGTCCGAAGTGCTGGACTTGGAATCAAGACCCGCCGCACCAGGCCATTGTCGCCAAACCGATGCCCGCCGAGGCCTACAAGTTGCGCGCCGCAACGGCTTACTTGGGCGGTGACGAGATCCTGTTGTTCAGCGAAGGCGCACGGCAGAACGTCGAGCATACGGGTTATCAAGAGACGGTTCTGGTGGCGTGGCGCTTCAACTTCATCACCGGCGCCACGACCCGGGCGACGTTGGACGGTTTCGGCAGTGAACTGCGCCAGGACACACGCATGCTCGTCACGCAGCCCAAACAAGTCATCACGTTGCGCACGTTTCATGGGCAGCTTCAAGTTGCACGCGGGCATGGGGATTGGTGGGTGTGGAGTTATCGCGCCAACACTTTTGGCACGCAGACCTTGGCGTGGTTTTGGAATCAGGTCAGCAATGAGGTGGTGAAGCTGTCGACCAAAGATATCCCGCGGATCAAGCCGGAGATTCGCTATGTGCCGGCGCAGGATCGGTATCTGGCGTTTGAAGCGGATTTCGTGGCGCGGCTGCCGGCGTTTGCCGAGATGGTCGAGACCAAGGGAAGTGGGGTTTTGGTTTTTGAGTGAGGTGGTTCTGTTGCATGGCGGCGCTTCGGACGCATGAGTTTTTGTGGCGAGGGAGCTTGCTCCCGCTCGGCTGCGCAGCAGTCGTAAAATCTGCGACCGTTTTCCCCTGGCACACCGCAAGGGGCTGCTGCGCAGCCCAGCGGGAGCAAGCTCCCTCGCCACGGACTTGCTTAGACACGCAGCAACCCGCGAAACCCACGCGCCGCGTAATACGACTGCACGCCGTTGTGGTAGATGAACACCCGTTCATAACGGTAGTCACCAAACAACGCCCCGCCGAGGGCGCGAAGTTCGGAAGGTGTCGCCAGCCATGTGGACGTCTTCGCATCGAACTCGCCCAGCGTTTGCAGGGCTCGGTACTGGTCTTCGGTCAACAGGCTGATGCCCATTTCCTCGGCCATTTCCATGGCACTGCCTTTGGGCTTGTTCTCTTTGCGCGCGTCCAGCGCCGCGCGGTCGTAGCAAAGGCTGCGGCGGCCGGTCGGGCTTTCTTTGGCGCAATCGCAGAAGGTGATCACGTCCGTCTTCGGCTCATGGCCGATCACGTCGGGCTCGCCGCCGGTGGCTTCCATCGCCTGGAGCGATTTCAAGGCACCTGGCTGGTTTTCCAGTCGGGCCTGGACGTCGGCCCATGGGATGTCCGGGTGACGGTTCAGGTGGTCTTCGAAGCGCTTTTTCAAGGTTTGGATGAGGCTGTCTTGTTCTTGTTTTTTCATGACCGTGAAATCCCTGGTAATCCGTTAAGTGTCTGTACCGAAGACTGATCGCTGAAATCTCGCCACGTCCCGGCTCCCAGGCCAGACATATGCCGCAAAGGTCCTTGCGTTGCTGGCCGTAGCGCGCATCACCAGAATAGCCCGCCTAACTGAACGCAAGGAACGCAATGCGCTTGATAAGGAGTGCGGATCAGGGGCTCGAACCGACGGAGCTTCCCGAAATGGCCGCACGTTTGGTCGATGACGCGCTGATGCGCGGTCACCCCATCGACGGGCTGGATCAGTTTGGAACGCTGTCGAAGATCCCCCATGACAGCGATATCGTCGAAGCCGTCAGGAACGGCGATTTGTTGCTGGTGAAGCCAGGTTCCGCCGGCGCAGGTGGCAGCTTCATGCCTCGGTCGAGGCCTGCGCCAGAATCGGTCGACAGAGCCCCGGAACAATGGCCATTGCCCAAGCCCCGGGATGACTTGGTGTTCGCCAAATCCTGCACTGCCGCAAACTGGTGCCAAACGGGCATCGGTACGGCCACCGAAGCGGCCTCGAATTTCGGCCGGATCATGGTGGCGGGCGCCATGCTCATGCCCTCGGCGAGCACCGCGATTGCCTCAGCGCTCGGCGCGGATCTGGCGCTAGGCCGCATCGCCGGTGGCGGCATCATGCAGCAGCGCCTCACCTGGGCCATACGCGGCGCGGGCGGACCGGCCAGCGTCTTCGTCCTGGGCATGCTCCCCACCAAAATGGCCGACGGCACGCTTCACACCGATGACCAGCTACGCCGCATGAGCCACGCCACCACCCGAGTGCGCTTCCAATTCCGCCGCGACGCCGAAGGCGTGCTCCAGGTATACGGCATCCACAGCGGCCCCACCGGCGACGACTCCGTGCGCACGGTACAAGTGACCTGGAACGCCGACCAGACCGCCATGGAGGCCAACCTCAACGGCATCACGCTCATATGGACGCCGCAGCAAAGCCCACTCGGCTCGCTTCCACCGCTGACCTATCCCGAAGACATAGGCAGGCAGCTGGGCACGATCCTCGTCCATCCGATAGCGGAGGATGTCGACAGCCAGATCGACGGCCTACCGGGAGAAGATGTTACGGCGGATGACTGTATCCTGGTGTTCCCGGCGGATACGGGGCTGAAGTCGCTTTATGTGGTGTTTGCTCGGCCTTTTGGGGGGGATCATAGTTATTATCCGGCGCCTAAGGTGCTGACTGCTTTTCCCGATGCTAAACGAGCAAAGAAGATGTCTAGTGTCCAAGGCGGAGGCCAGAAAAGGAGTCGCTGGAAAGACCGTAAAGGCAGGATTTATGAATGGGATTACGAGAACGGCAGGATTGAGCTTTATGACAAACAGGGAGCGCACCTGGGTGAGTTCAACCCCGACACGGGTGAACGAACAAAAGACGCAGATCCAGGACGAACCACCCCGAAGTGAGGAGTGCAATCAATGCATCTAGAAATAACCGGCTTTTTCCCAGAAGACCACGAAGATGATTTTATTCAGTTCGAGCTAGACGTGGGGTCCGAATTTGAGTCGGCAATCATGGCTATTTTGGGGTGGGAGAGTTTGGCGGACGAGGTCGTTGGCGAGTTGCCCTTGAGCGAAGCGCAGGTTCGACAAATAGAACGAGCGATACAGCAAACACTACCTGAAAATCTCAATCTCTTTATTGGAGTACGGCCATAACGGAATGCGCCGGGAAGGATGATGCCTTCATCCAATAATGGTTTTTGCTTGCGGCCATGTCAGTAAATTGGTTGGGCTGCTACGCAGCCTAGCGGGAGCAAGCTCCAGTGCACCGGCAAATCGGCGCACAAGTGCCAGTTCTTAACCTTAACCGCCGCGCCTCAAAGGGACGCGGCGGCCGACAGCAATACCGCACCGTCAATATGTGCGCTAACTCAAGCGCTTCACCTCAAGGCGCCCACAAGGGGGCCCACTCAGTTGTTCGCCCGTTTCCAGGCTGAACACCGAAAAGTGCAAGGGACAGGTGATGCTCTTGCGTTGCTCATTGACCACGCCATGTTCCAACCATCCGGCGCGATGAGGACAGGTGTGCGGCACCTGGAAGTGTTGATCGCCAATGATGACGGCGAATGTGCCTGGGCGATGGAACTCAGATGGCTCGCTCAATCATCCGCTCCTTGTCGAAATACTTCTGGTGCCTGGCTTTATCAACAGCGGCATCAAAAGCAACGTTGGTGATTTCGCGTCCCATGCATATCCCCTCCCAGGCTTTGGTCGGGTTCAGGTCGCCTGCCGCATCCATCGCCTTGAGCAGGCGCTGACCTTCAATAGCGTGGAATACATCGATGTGGACGTGCTCGGAATAATAGGTATGGGCCTTGATCTGCAAACGCGAACATATCGAGGTGTAGCACTCGAAAAAGAACGGCACAACCGTTTCGAAATAGGTGATTACCCCAGCGAAATACGACGGGTCGTCTGCCCGCATCGCCAGCCAACAGAACATATTGGGAAACGAAAAACCGGCCGCCGCGTTGACGTCGATATAGAACCCCAAGTCGGTGGGCATCTGCAGTTCGTTAAGCAGGTCGATGTACAGGGTCGTGTGGGAACGCTTTAAGTTACCGGAGCCAAATTCGTCGATCATCATGCGCAACATCGGCATCTGGGCGGCGAGGCTCAGCCGCGGCATCAAGTGGTAAAACACCTGCGCCTCGGTCAAGCCATCAAGAGCGAACTCCTGCACCAGGATCTTGAATTCATCGAGGGTCATCTGATCGCTCACGTAAGCCGCGCTGGGCGGTATCACGCTGCGGTCCAACTCCACCAGTTCGGCCAGTTGCTTGCGCAATGCGCTCAGGTCGGTGGGCGGGTTGGCGGTTCGCGTCTTGTCGATGGTTGATTCGATCCAGTCACGTTCGAAGGCCAGGATGTGGCCGTCCAGCGGCTTGAGCTGCTTGATACAGGCGCGATTGGCCAGGAACAGTTGCTTTTGCAGTTCGCTCATGCGAGGGCCTCCTGCTCTGCCAATACCTGGTCGGTGCTGATGACGCCCCGGGCCTTGAGCTCTTTCTTGACCTGGGCATACCAATCGTCCGCGCCCAGTTCGAAATGCTCATTGAGGGTTTCCACCAGCCTGCCGACCGCCGTTTGCCGGGTGGCGATCGCCATTCGACAGAGCCCAGGTTCCAGGTTGGCCAACGACACCACGTTGCCGTCGGATTCCAGGTCCCGCGCCAAGAGCATTTCCCAGCCGATGAAATAATCCAGGCCTTCGCTGCGCAGTCGCTCGATTTCGCTTTGAACGCGCGGTTGCGATGGCGAGTCCTTGATGCCGATGACCCTTGGCAGTTGGGCGATGGCAAGCAACGTTTCAAAGCTTTTCTCGTTACCGGACAACGCCGATTCGTTGTAGATGAAGATATCCAGTGACGTGGCGTCATGCACCGAACGGTAGTGTTCGATGATGTCTTGCTGGCGGGTGCCGGGGGCAAAAGGCGAAGTAAACATGATCGCCTGGGCGCCAAGCTTTTGCGCCAACACTGCGTATTCGATTACCTCGGCTGTCGTCGCCCTTTCAATACCGGCGATGACGGTTTTATCCTGCGCATGCGCCAACGTCAGCTCCAACATGCGCTGCCAATCCCGCCTGCCAAGCCGCCACCCTTCACCGGACGTCAGGCACGGAATGTAGCCATCAACAAACGGCCTTGAGCAATGCAGCAACCGGCGCACGCTGGCCTCGCAGATCCGCGACTGTTCGTCGAGCGGCGTGATCAAGGGCACATAGATATGCTTACCCGACATACTGGAAATCCTCCTGCCCGATCGTCATTTCCATAGACTGCTCGTACAAACGCTGAAGTTTTTCAGGGAATGCGGACTGCGAAAGCGATGAAGGAAATGTTTTCAGGAACGGCTTCAACAAACTCAGCTCACGCAGCGAGTCGTCATGGGTAAAAAAGGGTTGTTGGTGCTCAACTACATGAGCCGCCAATAACCTCTTTTCCACGCTCAGGTGCGCCCAGTCAGGTTCCAGGCAGGCCCGTTTCAAAACCTTGTTGCAATAACCTCGGCGCTGGATATCCATGTCCGTGTGAAGGACATCCATGAACGGGTAGTAGACGTCCTGCAAGTGCCGGCTCTTTTTCCAGATGATGGCATCACATATCCCAATCTGGCCGAAGCTCATCAGCACCTGACGCGAATAAAATGCACGGAAGAAACCCAGCGATTTGGCCTGCAACTCAGGATCGCTATGGTGCATGCCCATGAATACCGTGGCGTCGATAACCGGAACGGAGACTTCAGCCATGATAGTTCTCCAATGCCAGGGCGATGGTTTCGACCGCCTGTTCGAATTCCTCGGGTTTGCGCGCAAGCGCCAGGCGGATGTACTTCTGGCCGGCCTGCGGCTGGCTCCAATAAAAGTATTTGCCAGGCAGGACATAGACTTCGTACGCCATCAGGTAAGCCTGCAAATCATCGGCAGATACGTCATCGCGGAGGATTTCAAACCAGGCGACACTGGTCTCGACCATTGGCGTCAGGTAATTCAGAAAGCTACCTTGCAGATGGCGTCGGGCGACTGCGCGGTTAACGTCGAGTACGGAACGCACCGACTCGAAATCGTCATCACTGCTATCGCGAATATATTGAGTCACCACATTCAGGATGAATGGCGACACGTTCAACAATACGCTCGTAACGATGCTGTAGATGTCAGGGTTAATCGCCCGACTGGCCATGATCGTCGCGCATTTGGTGTCCTGTAGCGGCCAGGTTTTTCCGGTGTCTTCCATGATGATGTACTGGGTACCGATGTCATCCAGGATGGCATAGGCGTCAACACGACTGCCTCCTGCTGCTTTGAAAAAAGCGGCGAAGCAAAAGTCCAGGATGAGCAGTTTGCCGTGGTCCTTGCAGTAACGCGCCACTTCAACAAAGGTGTCGGCGCCCTTGGCAAACATGCTGGTACCGGTCGGGTTATTGGGATCCACCAGGAAAATCGCATCGACATTTGCCGCCGCCGATTGAAGCTTTGCATAGACGTTCGTCGGAGATTGCAGAAGGGTTTCGTCCAACGGCGTCAACGGCACTTCCATGTGCTTGAGCAGGTCATGCAGGTTGTCGAAACAAGGTTCGATCAACCCTACGCGCATATTGCGTTTGCGCAGGTAGGTCGCGGTGATGTGCATTGCAATCGAGGCAGCATAAACCAGATAAATTTCGTCATGTCGCTTGAGCGCATGCTCCTGGCCATGAAAGGTGAAAAAGGCCTGGATGAATTCTTGCTCGCTTTGATATTGGCTTTGGCCTTGCGCGCGATACCAGAGTTCGGGAAGACGGTTGACTATCTCTCGCTGGGTAACACTTTGGTCCTGATGCGTGTGGGCGTCAGCGAGATTGAAGCGTGTCTTCAAGGCAGAAATTTCATGTTGGGTGATATCTTCTTTATCATCCAGACGGGTCATGACACTCATATTGTTATTCCTATAGGTGCTAAAGATGTCTATCTCACTCGGCTGGCTCACGGCACTGTAGATAAACCCTGCGCTATAGTTAACGTTGTTTTCTTGTCCAACAACTGTACCTGGGTGCAGCTTTGTCTTTTCCTGCCTGTATCTAGGTACAGTTGCTTTATTTGAGCACTGTCGCCATGCTCGGCGCGCAATAGCAGTTCAGTATTCAAATACGCAAGGATATTGCAGGAAATATGGACAAGCTCAGCTTCCACGCCATCAACTATTCAGAAGCCTCACAAGAGTTGCTAAATGATTTGTATGGATTGAGAAAGGAAATTTTTTCCGATCGACTTGAATGGCGCGTCACGACTCACCACGGAAGAGAGATCGACGAATATGACAACGCCGAGGCAACCTATCTCGTAGGTTTGTATGCAGGGCGCCCACTGAGCAGTTTGCGCCTGATAAATACGCTGAATCCTTATATGGTCGAAGGCCCGTTCCGTAAATTCTTCAAGTGTGGACTTCCCAAACATGAATCGATTGCTGAATCCAGTCGCTTTTTTGTGGATAAGACCCGTTCCCGAGCCATGGGATTGAGCGAAGTACCGCTTACCGAAATGCTGCTTTTGGCAATGCACGATCATGCTGCCCGGCATAACCTCGATTCGATCATAACGGTGGTCAGCCAAGCCATGTCGCGCATCGTCCTCAGGGCTGGTTGGCGCTACGAAATCATGGATACTGGCGAAGCCTCACCCGGCGAAAAAGTGCTGCTGCTCAATATGCCAGTGCGCCCCGAGAACGATTGGAGCCTTAAGCAAACGATAGAGTCCAAGCAGCCCCGTGGCGTGCCAATGACCGCCAAACAGCCCGCTATCGCCAGCATGGCTGGCGATTTTCAGACCAGTCCCAAGCTGACAGCTTTGTAGACGGCCTGTTTAGCGTTGCAGACGCATAGCTTGTCTACAATGTTTGCCATATGGAATTTCACGGTGCGCACCGAGATGGCGTGGATTGTGGCGATTTCGCTGTAAGCCTTGCCCATGACGACCCATTTCAATACGCCAAGCTCTCGGTCCGACAGACCGGCCTCGGTCAGCTCCGGAAATAACTCGTTCAACGAAAAGCATTCGGTCAATCTGTGGTGAAACTGCACGAGCGTCATCTGGATTTCTGCCGCCCTGCGCATCATGGTTTGTTCGAAGTCTTTACGGCGCTCAGTATTGCTGATACTCAATGCAGCGAATAAACCATTGGCATCGTGCAGGTTGAAAGTAAAGCCGTCCGATATCTGATATTGCTCCGACGATGCAAAAACCGCCTGCCCTTGACCGGATGCCTTGGACTCAAGCGCCTCATGCCAGAAGAAAGGCGCTATGCACTTCATGCCGTGCTTGATGACCGGGTCGATAAGATGATAGTTCTCGGCCTTGTACACATCGAGCCAACGTTTGGGATAGTTGGAAAAAATTCTTGGCTTTACATCGCGCCCTTTATACATGACGAAGTAAGCGTAATGGCACCCTTCCAACGGACGCAGGCATTTTTCAAATGTACTCTTGAGTCTTTCATCCAGCTCAGACCCGGTATTTATGATTCGCCGGCCTTTCACAGCTTGACTGCTCATAAAAATTCCCTTTTTTATGGATTTATTTCTTTTACAGATTTCCTTGTAGAGCTGTGGAAGCATTCAATCCAAGTCTCAAGTCGTAGTAAAGCCAAATAACCACTACACGTACGATGACCCGGATGAAGCAGGACTTGACGATATTCATCTGCTGGAGAAGCCGGCCCTCGCCTGCAGCTCGGGCGGCGAACTCCAGAACAGGGCGGCATCAAGTTATAGGGGTGTCCCGAGACTCGGCTAGCCCGGCTTGCACGGCAGGACGGGACTCGATCGTTTTTAGCCAGCGCAGCACATGGGGGTACGGAGTGATATCCAAAGCCAGCTCCTCATAGGTGCGCAACCATGGGAAAGCCGCAATATCCGCGATGGAATATTGGTCGGACGCCAGGTAACTGCGCTCCGCCAGTTGCCTGTCCACCACGCCATAGAGGCGCAGGGCTTCTTTGCGATAACGCGTGATTGCTTCCTCGTTGCGCGTAGTGCTTGCATGCAAAAACCACCAGAGCTGGCCCAGCATCGGACCAATGGCCCCCACCTGGAAGAACAGCCACTGCTGTACCGCTAGCTGTTCGACAGCCCCATCAGGTTGCAAGCGGCCGTATTTCTGCGACAGGTAACCCAGGATGGCGGCGGATTCGAAAACCGATATCCCCGCCTGGTGATCCACGATCGCGGGGATCTTTCCATTCGGGTTTATGGCGAGGAATTGCGGCGAATGCTGACGCCCTTCAGACAGGTTGAGCTTCACCACTTCGTAGCCAATGCCTGCTTCTTTCAAGAAAATACTGATTTTTTGCCCGTTTGGCGTATCAGCCGTATACAGCGTGATGGGGGAAGCCTCGTTCATGAAGAACTCCATTCCTGACTTATTTAATTGCATTTGCAATCATATTAAGCCGTGCAGTATGGTGCAAGCACGACGGAACGCACGGGAGATTGTGGAATGATCGGCTTTTCCAGCTTCAGTAAAACGCCAGAAACCAGCCTGGCTGCACAGGTCTGCATCGATAAGATCCGTACTTTTTCACCGCAACACACCGCTGGTTTTTCCTCGCCGCTCTTCACCATGATCGACATCGCCAATCGCCTTGAAAGGGACCCGGGAACGGCCAGGCATATCTGGGTCATCCGCGACAACAAGCAACGTCAAACCGCAGATGCCCACACCCGTATCAGCGCGTGGCCCCTGCGTTTCAGCGCCACGGCCCGCGCCAGTGAAAAACCATTGCTGTACCTGACCAGTTCGGCGACATCAGCCGAGCTTTGTGCGCTTTCCAACGAGTCCGCTCACCGGGGCATCCTGTGCAATGACATAGAGACGCAGCCTTCACGCTGGCCCAAAGGTGCTCATCCGTGGGTGCCGCTCTGGTTGGTCGCCAACCCCCGATGCGTGCCATTCGATCCGGCCAGCGGTGCCGAAGCGCATGCCATCGCCCTGGCGGCGTTGCAGAGTTTGTATGTGGAAGGCAACGAAGGTTTTTACTACATGGCGCTGCACGATGAGCCCAATGACTTCATCGCTCCCATCAGCGGCCTAAGCGCGAGTCAGGCCTTGAAAGGCATGTACCGGCTCAGCGGCGTCGAAGTCGATTCGGGGCTGCCCCGGGTGCGCTTGCTGGGTGCAGGCCTGGCCTTGCAATCGGTGGCGGCGGCGGCGCAGTTGCTGCGCGAGGATTGGGGTGTGGCCAGCGAACTGTGGAGCTGCCCCAGCTACACCCGCCTGGCTCGTGACGCGGACAAGGCGCAACGCTGGAACCGCCTGCATCCCGGGATGCCGCGACGGTCGGCGCATCTGCTCGACTGCCTGGACGCTGAAGACTGGCCAGTAGTGGCAGTGACCGGTTACGCCCGGCATGTCGCCGAGCAGATCGGGGCGCATGTCAAGTCACGGTTCGTGGCCATCGGTGCCGACTCGACCGGGACCACCATGGGCCGGGTGGACAAGCACTGGATCGTGGTACTGGCCCTGCAGGCGCTGGCTCAGGAAGGCGTGATCAACCAGGCACGCGTCGAGCAAGCCATGGAGCGGTACCTGCTGCAGTGAGCAACGCCTCACTTCGCCCGCCCACTATTGCGCGCTGCGCTGGCCGCACGCTCCAGCGCCTCGCTGAAAACCCGCTGCTGTTCGTCGTCGAACTGCGACAGGAACAATTCATCCACCGTCCCTTCGTAGATTTGCCACATCTTTTTGCGCAGCACTTTTCCGCTCTCGGTGATGGCGGCATACGCACCTCTGCCGTCATCGCTGGCGCGGCTGCGGGTGACCAGGCCCTCAGCCTCCAAGCGGTCCACCAGGCGAGTGAGATTGTAGCGCTCGATAGCCATGACATCTGCCAATTCGTTCATGCGCCGGGTTCCGTCGGGGCCGCTTTCCAAGCCCCACAACGCGTCGTACCAAGCGTAGGCCGGCAACCCGGCGGCGGCTAGCCGACGCTCGATTTCGCGGATCAGGCAGCGGTGCGCCCTGACGAATCTGAACCAGGTATCCGGCTCGCTGGAAGACATGCATCACCTTTTTCATGAGATCGATTTAGTTGCAATTGTAGCGCGCGACAGGCTAAGTTCTCGCACGTAGTTGCAATTGCAACTACAAACATTCTTGAAGGTTGGCGTCGACCCACGCCCCTTAGTCAGGCACCAAACGACTCGGTGCTGCTGCACTGTCCAGGAGACGACAACGATGGCACAACAATCCATGTTTCTCGACGAGGATCCACAAGAAACTCGCGAATGGCTCGAATCCATTGAATCGGTGGCGAGCGTTGAAGGACGGTCTCGCGCCCACTACCTGATTGACCAGATGCTGGATTTCGACGCCAACCGCCATGGCGATTTTTATGGGCGAGTCACCACGCCCTACGTCAACACCATCCCGGTCGACCGTCAGCAGCCGTACCCCGGCGACCTGGCCGTAGAGCGCCGGATCAACGCCTATATTCGCTGGAACGCGCTGGCCATGGTGCTGCGCGCCGGCAAGCATTCGAACGTGGGCGGGCACATCGCCTCCTACGCCTCGGCGGCGGTCCTGTATGACGTCGGCTTCGAACACTTCTTCCGTGGACGCACCGAGCAGTTCGGTGGCGACATGGTGTATATCCAGGGCCATTCCTCGCCGGGCATCTATGGACGCGCCTATCTGGAAGGTCGTCTGAGCGAAGAACAACTGGACAACTTCCGCCGCGAGACCGATCGCGACGGCATCTCGTCCTACCCGCACCCAAGGCTCATGCCGGACTTCTGGCAATTCCCGACGGTATCCATGGGCCTCGGACCGATCACCGCCGCGTACCAGGCACGGTTCATGCGCTACCTGGAAGATCGCGGGCTGAAGGAACATCAGGGACGTAAAGTCTGGGCGTTTCTCGGCGACGGCGAAATGGACCAACCGGAATCCCTTGCGGCAATTTCCCTTGCCGGTCGGGAGAAGCTCAACAACATCATTTTTGTCGTCAACTGCAACCTGCAGCGCCTGGACGGGCCGGTGCGCGGCAACAGCAAGGTGATCCAGGAATTCGAAAGCCTGTACCGCGCGGCCGGCTGGAACGTCATCAAGGTGATCTGGGGTAGCGGTTGGGATGCCCTGCTGGAGAAGGACAAGACCGGCCTGCTGCGCCAGCGGATGATGGAGTGCGTCGATGGCGACTATCAGAACTACAAATCCCAGAATGGCGCCTATGTACGAGAGCATTTCTTCGGCAAATACCCCGAGCTGCTGGAGTTGGTCAGCGACTTGAGCGATGACGATATCTGGAAGCTGTCGCGCGGCGGCCACGATCCCGAAAAGGTCTACAACGCCTATGCCGCCGCCATGCGTCACACCGGCGGGCCGACGGTTATTCTGGCCAAGACTGTGAAGGGCTTCGGCATGGGTGAAGCCGGTGAAGGCCAGAACATCAATCACCAGCTCAAGAAGATGGGCGACGACGCGGTCAAGGCGTTCCGTGATCGCTTCGGCCTGGACCTCAGCGACGAGCAACTGGGCGACATGCCCTACCTCAAGCCGACGGCCGACAGCGTCGAGGCGCTTTACCTGCAAGCCCGGCGTACGCAACTGGGCGGGTACGTGCCTGCCCGATTCAGTGCGGTGGAGCCTTTGCAGATCCCGCCCTTGGCGACGCTGGATACCCAGCTCAAAGGCACCGGCGAGCGGGCGATTTCGACCACCATGGCCTTCGTGCGCATCCTCGGCACGCTGCTCAAGGACCCGAACATCGGCAAGCTGATCGTGCCCATCGTCCCTGACGAATCACGCACTTTCGGCATGGAAAGCCTGTTCCGCCAGATCGGTATCCACTCCCACGTCGGCCAGTTGTACACGCCTCAGGATGCCGGCCAACTGAGCTATTACAAGGAAGCCCGGGACGGCCAGATCATGCAGGAAGGGTTGAACGAGTCCGGCGGGATTTCTTCCTGGATCGCGGCGAGCACTTCCTACAGCACCCATGGCGTGATGACGGTGCCGTTCTACATCTTCTACTCAATGTTCGGCTTCCAGCGCGTCGGCGATCTCGCCTGGGCGGCAGGCGACGCTCGCGCCCGGGGTTTCCTGCTCGGCGCCACGTCCGGCCGGACCACGCTGATGGGTGAAGGCTTGCAACATGACGACGGTCACAGCCATGTGCTGTCCTCGACCATTCCCTGCTGCGTGTCCTACGACCCGACCTACGCCTACGAATTGGCGGTGATCATCCAGGATGGCATGCGGCGGATGTACGCCGAGGACGAGGACATTTATTACTACATCACGCTGCTGAACGAAAACTACGCCCATCCGCCGATGCCCGAGGGCGCCGAGCAAGGCATTCTCAAAGGCATGTACCGACTCTCGGCGCCTGAACAGCCCATCGAGGGCAAGCACGTGCAGCTGATGGGCTGCGGATCGATCCTGCAGGAAGTGGTAGCGGCAGCGCTGTTGCTGGAGCAGGATTTCGGCGTCAGCAGCGAGGTCTGGAGCGTCACCAGCCTGACCGAACTGCGTCGGGACGGGCAGGATGCCGAACGCTGGAATCTGTTGCATCCGGAACATGCGCCGCGTATCGGTTACGTGGAAAGTTGCCTGCAGGACAAACAGGGCCCGGTAGTGGTCGCGACCGACTACATGAAAATATTCGCCGACCAGATCCGTCCGTTCGTGCCAAAACGACGTTTCGTAGCCCTCGGCACCGACGGTTTCGGCCAATCGGACACTCGCGAATCGCTGCGCAGATTTTTCGAAGTGGATCGCCATTTCATCGCGCTGGCAGCTTTGAAAGCGCTGGCCGATGACGGGGAAATACCGAGGGAAAAGGTCGCCGAGGCGATTGCACTTTATGGCATTGACCCGGAGAAACAGAACCCGGCGGCGGTTTGACTCCACTCGCTTGCAGCGGCGTCATTTGGGCGCCGCTGCAAGCGAAAGGAGCAGGTCTACCTGCGCACCAACATGAACAGCGGTTATGCCGTATGTGGCAAGGGCTTCAACTTTACGCCCGAGGCAAACGCCGAATACGAGGTGACGTTCAAGACCGAGAAGAATTTCTGCCTGACCCAGTTGCAACGCCTGCAACGGGTCGACGGCAAGGATCTGCGTACACCGATCCCAATTGTGAAAAAAGACTTTCCGGCCTGCGCCGGTCGCAACGCGTTCTTTCCTAAGACCTACCCGGACACACCCCATCGCTTGGAGCTGATGAACCGGGTTATCGATAAAAGCCTGGTCGTCACGGTGAAGACTGATCCGGCCAAGTGGGCGCTGCCCAAAGCCACCAATGCCAAGCCAGAGAAAGCCGAGACGGACCTTGATGTCGCGATGATGCTTGAGTATTTCCGGATCGGGAATGGCGTGACGGGCGAAGCGGTGGGTCATCACCTGGAGAGGATGGCCCAGATGGACGAACGTTACGGGGTGTGCGCGCGGTTTGCGGAGTGCTGGAAGCGCAACTAGCTGGAACGCTTTAGCCGTGACTTCCCCCTGCGAGCATGCCGGATGTGCTCGCATTGACGGTCTGCAGCGGAAGCTTATCGCGCCACCACCTCGACCACACCGCGAACCCGCTGCAGCATATTGATCAGATGCAACCGCATCGACGCCCGCGCTGCTTCGCCATCCTGTCGCGCCAATGCCGCGTAGATCTGCTCCCGCTCACGCACCACCAGCGCTCGATTTTCCAACGTCACAGCCGGCCCGGCCTGTTGCACTACCGCGATCAGCGTATTGCCCACGTGTGTCATTGCGTCGATAAAAAAACTGTTGCCGGTGCATTGGGCGATTTGCAGGTGGAATTCGAAATCCATCCTGGCGCTTTCCTCATCCATCGCATCAATAGCGTTCGCGGCGTCGAGCGCTTCACGCATTGCCTGCAATTGTTCCGGCGTGGCGCGTTGCGCGGCGATGGCGGCCGCTTCCACTTCCAGGCTCAGGCGCAGTTCGATGACCGCCAGCGCGTCGTAGGCACCGCCCTTGACGTGTTTGCTGCCTTGGAAATCGCCTGGGCGGGCGGTGTCGACGACGAAGGTGCCGATGCCATGACGGGTTTCGACCAAGCCTTCGGCCTGGAGCCGGGACATGGCTTCACGCACCACGGTCCGACTGACGCCGCGCTCCTTGATGATCACCTGTTCGGTCGGCAACTTGCTGCCCGCGGGCAGTTCGCCGGCGAGTATCTGCTGCGTCAGGTCGACCACCAGTTGCTGAGTCATGCTCAGGCGTCGATCGGTTGTGACACGCTCCATTGCACTTATCCATCAAGCCAGACGATCGCGGCATTATAGCCGCGACCTTGCGCTAAAACTCACTATAATGCCCGCTGATCACACAAGAGCACGCCGATGACGGACCAAGCGTTATCTCCACTGAACAAACCGCGCCGCCTCGCCGAAACCCTGGTCGACCGTTTTGCCCAGCGCATGCGCGACGGCATCCTCAAGTGCGGCGAAAAGCTCCCCACCGAAGTGCACATCATGGAAGCCGAAGGCGTCAGTCGTTCGGTGGTGCGCGAGGCGCTGTCGCGCTTGCAGGCGGCGGGATTGGTGGAGACGCGCCATGGCGTTGGCACGTTTGTGCTGGACATGCCGGCACCCGAAGGTTTTACCCTCGGGCCGGCGACGATTGCCACGTTGTCGGATGTGCTCAACCTGCTGGAGTTTCGCCTGAGCCTGGAAGTCCAGGCCGCTGGCATGGCCGCCGAACGCGCCACGCCCGAAGCCCTGGCCGAACTGGCCCAGGCGCTGGAGGCGTTGCTGCAAGGTCCGGAAAAATCCGGCACCACCATCAACGCCGACTTCCAGTTCCATCTGAAAATCGCCAAGGCGGCCGGCAATTACTACCTGATCGACATCATGAAGCACCTGGGCACGAAGCTGATTCCGCGCACCCGGATGAACTCCGCCTACTCAGGGCAAAGTGATCGCAGCGCCTATCTTCAAGGCATCAACGCCGAACACCAGCAAATCTTCGACGCCATCGCCAGTGGTAACGTCGATGCGGCGCGGGCGGCCATGTACTTGCACTTGAGCAACAGCCGCATGCGCCTGTGTGAAACGCAGCGACGACAGGCTTTTTACAACGAATAACACTTAGAAGAAGCTGTACTTGACACCCACCCGCAGCCGCAACTGGCGATCACTGTCGACCGAGTTGACTTTAATATCGCCCACTTCAAAGAACGGCGCCCAGCGTTTATCCCACTGGTATTTGACCACGGCGTTCTGTTCATAATCATCGGTGCCGCCGTTATAGCGAATGTAGTCGGCATCGAAGTAAGTCAATTGATATTCATAGGCCCACGGTCCTTGGGGACCATAGTTGATATAGACATCGTAACGGTTGACCGTTTGATCGTCCTGCCCATTGTGCGGCACGTCACGGTCGATCTTGTCGCGGTCCAGCTTGGCTGAATCCAAACGGTAGCGACCGGCGATGCTCAGCTCCTTGCTCACGCGGTAGCCCAGGCGCAATCCCAATTTGTAGGTGGTGGATTCCTCATCGCTGTCCAGCGCCAACGAGGGCGTCAACATCCAGCGATCATTGATCTTGTGCTGGTAGTTGACGGTAAATTCATGACCGCTGCCGACGGTATTGTCGAAGGCGACGTCCTGCCGGTCACCGGCGGTCTTGTATTTGAGTTCGCCTTCCAGGCCCACGCCGTTATCCAGCCTAATGCCGAACTTGGCGCGGTCGGCGTGCATGCGGGTCTTTTCAGCGTATTGATGGCGAACGTTGATGTAACCGGTATCTGCCTGAGCGACAACCGAAGTGAACAGGGAAGCGATCGACAAAACTACGAGGGTCTTTTTCATGTTTTTTTATTCTTGTTGGTTGAAATAACTAGTTGGGTGAAACGCCAAATCGCAGGCGAGCGCGTGCGCGCGGTGAAACGTGCGATTCAACGGGTTCTGCGGTTTAGAAACGGGTACAGCGGGTTAATTACTTCAGACGGCGATAGGTATTCGTTGTATGTCGCGGCTGGCTTGCACCAACAGGCGTGTGTATTCGTGGGCGGCGCCACCGTTCGCCAGCAGATGACTGTCGAGCGTCTCCACTACCCTGCCCTGCTGCATCACCGCCAGCCGATCACACAAATGCGCAACGACGGCCAGGTCATGAGTGACCATCAGGTAAGTCAGCCCCTCCTGGCGGCGCAAGTCGGCCAGCAGGTTGAGGATTTCCGCCTGCACCGAGACGTCCAGCGCGGAGGTCGGCTCGTCCAGCAACAGCACCCGCGGACGCAGGATCAGCGCCCGGGCAATCGCCACCCGTTGGCGCTGGCCACCGGACAACTGGTGCGGATAACGGAAGCGAAAGCTGTCGTTCAAGCCGACCTTGCGCAGGATCTCGCTGACCTTCTGCGCACGCCCATCGATGCCATGGATGCGCAGCGGCTCCTGCAACGCGGCATCGATGGTGTAGCGCGGATGCAGCGAGGCATATGGATCCTGGAAAACCATCTGCACGGTGCGGTAGTGGTCCAGCGGCAGCTTGCGCGTCACCGCCTGACCGGCAATTTGCAGCCGTCCCGTCCAATGCTGGTACTGCCCGGCCAGGCAACGCAGCACGGTGGTCTTGCCCGAGCCGGACTCCCCGACCAAGCCGAATGCCTCGCCTTCGCCGACGTTCAAATCGACGTCGTGCAGTACCGCGTTCAGTGCCGCGCCGGTGCCAAAACTGAGGTTCAGCCCAGCGATTTCGATCATGCTCATGACAGGCTCCTCAAGCGTTCAACCAGTGTGGGTCGCGCTGCAACACCGGCAGCGTGGCGCGCGGATGGTCCAGGCTCGGCAATGCGGCCAACAGGCCTTGGGTGTAGGGATGGGTGGCGTTATCCAGATCGGCAGCGGCAATCGACTCGACCACGCGGCCGGCGTACATCACCAGCACGCGGTCGCAGAAATGCCGCACAAGATTCAGATCGTGACTGATGAAAATCAGCCCCAGGTCACGCTCGCTGACCAATTCTTCCAACACGTTGAGCACCTGTCGGCGCACCGATACATCCAGCGCCGAAGTAGGTTCGTCGGCGATGATCACCTGGGGATCGGTGATCACCATCATCGCGATCATGATCCGCTGGCCCATGCCGCCCGAGACTTCGTGGGGGTACAGGTCATAGACCCGCCGGGGATCGCGAATGTGCACCTTGGCGAGCATGTCCAGCGCTCGTTCGCGGGCTTCGCGATGGGGCACCTTGTGATGGGCCAGATACGCTTCGGCGATCTGTTCGCCCACGCGCACCACTGGGTTCAGCGAGTACTTGGGGTCTTGCATGATCATCGACATGCGCGCGCCGCGAATCGCCTGGATCTGCTTTTCGCTCGCCTTCAGCAAATCGATATCGGCGAAGCGCAGGGTCTTGGCAGTGACCTTCGCAGTCGGCGGATGCAGGCGTAACAGGCTGCGGCCGACGGTGGATTTTCCCGAGCCGGACTCGCCGACAATGGCGAGTTTTTCCCGCCCCAGGCTGAACGACACATCACGCACCGCCAGGGAAGTTTTGCCGGCGTTGCGAAACTCCACGCACAAGTCCTGTACCGCAAGTTTTATCTCAGTCATGGGCTGTTCCTCAGGATTGGCTGCGGGGGTCGAGGACATCGCGCAAGCCGTCGCCCAACAAGTTGAAGGCCAGGCTCACCAGCATGATCGCCGCACCCGGTGCCGCCACCAGCCACCAGCTTTCGAGCATGTAGCGTCGCCCGGTGGAGATCATCGCGCCCCATTCCGGCAGCGGTGCCTGGGCGCCGAGGCCGAGAAAACCCAGGGCGGCGGCAGTGAGGATGATGCTCGCCATGTTCATGGTCAGGCGGATGATCACCGACGACAGGCACATCGGGATGATGTGGCGCAGGATGATCCGAGTGTTCGATGCGCCCTGGAGCTGCACCGCGACGACGAAGTCGGCGTTGCGCAGCGGCAGGGTTTCGGCGCGGGCGAGCCGGGCAATCGGCGGCCATGCGGTGAGTGCGATGGCGATTACTGCGTGCTCCAATCCCGGACCGAGGGCGGCAATGAAGGCCAGCGCCAACACCAGGCTGGGGAACGAGATAAAGATGTCGGTGATGCGCATGAACAGGCTGTCGACCCAGCCGCCGAAGTAGCCGGAAATGGTCCCGACCAACAGGCCGATGGGGCCGACAATCACCGTCACCAGCAAGACGATGTACAGCGTGATGCGCGAGCCATACACCAATCGGGCGAACACATCGCGACCGTACTCATCGGTGCCGAACCAATGCACGCTGCTGGGTGCTTGCAAGGCGCCGGCGAGGTTTTGCAGCAGTGGGTCGTGACCGGCGATCCACGGCGCAAAGATCGCGACCAACATCAGGGTCGCGACGACGACCAGGCCGGCAAACGTCATCGGGTTGCGCAGCAAAAATCGCAGCAGGCGCAGGCTGCTGGCGACCAGTGCTGCCGTACTCGAAGCGGGCAGCGCGGCACTGCCGGCTGCGCTGGAAGCAAGGGGCAGATTCATTAGCGAGTCCTCGGGTCGAAGATCTTGTACAGCGCATCGCTGATCAGGTTCAGCGTCACGAAAATGAGGCCGATCAGCAGCACACAGGCCATCACCGCGTTCATGTCACCGAGCAACAAACTACTCGTCAGGTACTGGCCGAAGCCCGGCCAGGCGAACACGGTTTCGATCAGCACCGCGCCTTCCAGCAGCCCGCCGTAGGCCAGCGCGACGATGGTCAGCAGTTGCACGCGGATGTTGCCGAAGGCATGGCCCCAGACAATCTTGCGCTGGGACAAACCCTTGACCCGGGCGGTGATGATGTACTCCTGGGACAGTTGTTCGAGCATGAAGCTGCGGGTCATGCGACTGATGTAGGCGACCGAGTTGAAGCTGAGAATCACCGCCGGCAACAGGATGTGGCGCAAGGCGCTGCGAAAGGCTTCCCAATCGCCGGACCAGGCGGTGTCGATCAACAGCAAGCCGGTGTGTCTCGGGATCAGCCCGTCATAGGCCAGGCCGATCCGCCCGACGCCACCGGCCCAACCCAGCCAGGCGTAGAACACCAGGAAGGCCATCATGCCGATCCAGAAAATCGGCGTGGAGTAACCGAACAAGGTGATCAGCCGCGCCACATGGTCACCGGCCCGTCCCTGATGCGTCGCCGCGTAGACACCCAACGGCAAGCCTGCCAACACGCCGAACAAAATCGCCAGGGTCGCCAGTTCCAACGTCGCCGGAAACACTCGGGCGATGTCCGTAATGACCGGGTTACCGGTCAGCAAGGCCATGCCGAAATCACCGTGCAGCAAGTCGCCGAGGTAGATCACGAACTGGGTCCACAACGGTTTGTCCAGGCCCAGCTCTTTGTACACCTGGGCGTAGGCCGAGGCGTCGGCGTCCGGGCCGACGATGGCCAGCACCGGGTCCAAGGGCATCACCCGCCCGATAAAGAAAGTCAGTAGCAGCAACCCCAGCAGCGTCACCGCCACCGAGCCGCTGCGCCGGGTTGCCGAAGCGGCCCGGGTGCTCCAGATTGAAAAAGATGCAGTCGACATGTTCATTCCTGCCTTGGCCGAGTGGCCGTCGATTTCAGCGCTGCTTATAAACGTCGCGAAGGCGCGTGGTGGCGGCGGTGTGGCCGATGTAATTGCGCACATCGGCGTGGATCACCACTTCGTCCACCATCTGCGAGACCGGCATGATTGCCCCGGCCTGTTGGTCGTAGAGGGTCTGGACCTGGGCGTACATCTGCCGCTGGCGCTCGGGGTCGCGCTCGCGCTCGGCCTGTTCGATCAACTGGTTGAGCTGCGGGTTGAAAAACGAGGTGCGCCAGCCCTGGAAATTGCTCAACTTGGCTTCGCTGCGGTTGTCCGGGTTGTACACCAAGGCCCGCAGGCTCGAGTGCGGATGGCGCTCCGCCCCGCCACCGCCGCGCCCGACGAGGATGTCGAACTGGCGATCGCGCATCGCCCCGTAGATCTGGTTGCCGGTGCCGGTGATGATCGTCGCCTGGATGCCTGCCTGGGCCAGCGTCGCTTGCAAGCTGGTGGCAATGTTGATGAAGGGCGGATCGGTCAGCGAGCGAATGCTCACCTTGAAGCCCTCGGCATGTCCGGCCTCCGCCAGCAGGCGCTTGGCCTTGGCCACATCCAGGCGATAACCTGGATCGTCCAGGCGCGCCGGCAAGCCCAGTTGCATCGGCCGCTGATTGATCACGCCGTAGTGCGGCATCACCACGTCGTTGATGCCCTGGTAATCGATCAGCAGGCGGATGGCCTGGCGCACGCGGATGTCCTGGAACAGCGGCTGTTGCATGCTCATCGCCACGTAGTACAGCGTGCCGCGGGCAATGCTCTGGATGCGTACTTCATCGACCTTGCCCAGCGCCTTGATGTCGGTCGCGGCCATGCCGCGGGCGACGTCCAAATCACCGCGCTCGACCATCAGGCGCAGGGCCTGGGATTCGGTCATGTTGCGCATGATCACTCGGCGCAACTTCGGCGCGCCGCGCCAATAGTCGTCATTACGACTCATCAGGATGACGTCGTTGGCGCGCCAGATGTCGAGCTTGAACGCACCGGATCCAGCCGTGTGCGTCGCCAGCCAGGCCGCGCCCTGGTCGTCGCCGACCTGATGTTGCAAGGCTACCGAACGATCAACGATGAATGCGCTGGGCGAAGTTGCCAGGGTGTTCAGCACCAGCATCGGGTCGGTGACCCGCGGCAGCTCCATGACAAAGGTTTGCGGCCCTTCGGCGCGCATCAGTTTGACCACGTTGTCGGCGGTAAAACCGTAGGCTTTCCAGGTGGAAGCCAGGGCGCGGTTGAGGGTGACGACGCGCTGCAACGACCAGGCGACATCCTGCGCGGTCAGCGGTGCACCGGAGTGAAAACGGACGTCATCGCGCAATTGGAAAGTCAGGCGCATGCGGTCGGGGCTGACTTCCCAGGTTTTCGCCAGGGCCGGAACCAGCGTGTCCGGCTGCGCCGCGTCCTGCTCCAGGAGCATGTCATAGACGTTCGCGTTGACTTCGGCGACCTCCAGCCCCGTCGCCGCGGCGGGGTCCAGGGACAGCAGATTGATCATGCTCATGCCCACCACCAATTGGTCGGGGGGCGTTTCGCCTTGCGCCAGGCTGACGGGCACCTGCACTGCGCACAGGGCCACGGTGACACACAGCAGCCTGGTCAGGCGCTTGGGCCAGAGATTCATGGTTCAGTCCTTTCTTATATTTATAAAGACTTGTCGCCCGGGCGGCCATCGGCCTCAGGCGTGGAACAGGATCAATGTCGGGACAAAGTGTTGGCCTCGATATATGCAAAATTGATGTCCTCGCCCAACCCCGGCCGGTCGGACAGGTGCACATAACCGTCGGCGTCCATGGGGTCGACGATGCTGTTGAGGTGCGCGGGCACTTCTTCATAGTCGAGGAACGGGTGCAGCAAGCCGCGCTCATACCAACGGCAATTGCTGATCGCCCCGACCACCGCCAGGTTCGCCGCACCGTTACCGTGGACTTCGCAGTCCATGCCGAACGACTCGGCCAGGTGCGCCACTTTCAGGCACGGCCCGATGCCGCCGACACCCGCCACGCCCGCGCGCAGGATGTCACAGGATTTCTGCGTCACCCAACTGGCGCGGCTGTGAAATTTACCGGCGATGCTCTCCGGGCCCAGCACCGGAATGTCCAGGTTGGCGGCGAGCCAGGCATAGGACTCAGCCGAGTCTTCCATCATCGGCTCTTCGAACCAGGCGAAATTCAGCTGCTCCAGCGCCTTGCCGATGGTCAGCGCGTCCATGCGGCTGTACCAGTGATAACCATCGAGCATCAGCGCGATGTCCGGACCCACCGCCTCGCGCACTGCCGCGCAGGCCTGGATGTCCATCCGCGGATTGGGCGCGAAGGAAATCGGTGGCATCCACGTGTGCAGCTTGATGGCCTTGTAGCCACGCTTGACGAGCTTTTCCGCGAACTGGCCGTACTCATCCGGGGTGGACAAACCGCCCGGCAAATCGTCGCCGCACATGGTCGAGCCGTAGGCCAGGACTTTGTCGCGGTAGCCGCCAATGAGCTTGTGCACCGGCAGCTTCAGCTTGCGTCCGGCCAGATCCCACAAGGCTTGCTCCACCAGCGCCAGCGCCCGGTCGGTGAACTGTCCGGCGCTGCCGCGCTGCCAGTGCGCCAGGTCCTGCCAGATGCTTTCACGGTCCATCGGGTTGCGGCCGATCAGCACCTTGCGAACGAACGATTCGATGATGTGTGGACGGATCAATTCAGGCGTACCAAAGGCATAACCTTCCGAGCCATCGTCGCAGCTGATTCGCAGCAGGGCCATCTTGATCATGCCCTCGTCACCCGGATGGGCGTGGCCCGCACTGTCCTGGGCGCGGCGCGACGGGGTGGAAAAGATTTCGACGTGAACGCCTGTGATTCTCATAGGGAGGGGCCACCGTGTTGTTATTTTGATTTGTATGTCGTCATACAACGTGGCGGATTATTTGAACGTTTCATCGGGGCTGTCAACCCCTGCAATCAGTAAAAATTGACCACACCTCGACGCGGCGGCCTTTTGCGAAAGATGACGACTTGAAATGTCGTCATACCACACAGATAGAAAACAACACGACTGCACCGCTGCGCAATTGTCCACTACAGTGTCAGGATCTATTGGCGCAGCACCCATGCGGAGGCCTCCATGACGCACTTCACCCTTCAACGCATCGACCATGTCGTCCTGCGTGTAAGAGACATCGAGCGCAGCATCGCCTTCTACACATCAGTACTCGGCTGCGAACTCAAAAAACGTCGGGACGATCTCGGCTTGATGCACCTCGGCGCTGGTGCGTCGATGATCGATCTGGTGGATGTGGACGGGCCGCTTGGCCGTCACGGCGGTGCGGCGCCTGGCAAGCAGGGGCATAACGTCGACCACGTCTGCCTGCGCATCGAACCGTTTGACGAACCCGCCCTGCTCGCACATCTGCAAGCAGCCGGACTGAAGGTCGAGAAAGCGCAAATGCGCTACGGCGCGGAGGGCGAAGGCTGGTCGATCTACTGCTTCGATCCGGACGGCAATCAGATCGAGCTGAAGGGTCCGGCGCTGGATTCGTAACACTCCGGCGGTCCGTCGTTTTTCTCCTAGACTTGCCAGTGTTTGCAGTTCGCCGGGGCCGGGATGGGCCCGTACGATAAACATGACTCGAAGGGATCCGCCATGCTCAAACTTTTTTGCAAAGCGCTCGCGTGCACGCTGGCCTTTATCACGCTGGGCACGGCCACGGCGGCTGACCCTATCGTCATCAGATTTTCCCATGTGGTAGGCGAGCAGACACCCAAGGGCCAGGGTGCGTTGCTGTTCAAGAAACTCGTTGAGGAGCGTTTGCCGGGAAAGGTGAAGGTCGAGGTCTACCCCAACTCCACGTTGTTTGGCGATGACAAGGAAATGGAAGCGTTGCTGCTGGGGGACGTGCAGATCATTGCCCGTTCGCTGGCCAAGTTCGAGCAATACACAAAAACCGTGCAGTTGTTCGACTTACCGTTTTTGTTTCAAGACATTGCCTCAGTCGATCGTTTTCAAACCAGTCCTGAAGGCCAGAATCTGTTGCGCGCCATGGAGCGCAATAACATCAAGGGCCTGGCCTATTGGCACAACGGCATGAAGCAATTGTCGGCCAACCGACCATTGCGCAAGCCCGAAGACGCCCGTGGCCTGACGTTCCGGGTGCAGACTTCCGCCGTGCTGGAAGAACAGTTCAAGGCCGTCGACGCCAAAGCGCAACAGATGATTTTTTCAGTGGTGTATCAGGGATTGGTGACCGGCGTGATCAACGCGACGGAAAACCCTTATTCAAACTTCTACAACCAAAAGCTGCATGAAGTGCAGAAGTACGTCACCGAGACCAATCACGGCGTGCTCGACTACATGCTGATCACCACGTCCGATTTCTGGAACGGCCTGCCGCCGGATATCCGCAGCGAATTGGACAAGATCGTGACTGAAGTCACCGCCGACGTGAACAACCAGGCCGATCGTCTGAACGAACAGGACAAACAACGCGTGCTTGCAGCCCAAACCACCGAAATCATTACCCTCACGCCAGAGGAACGCAACGCCTGGCGCGACAAGATGAAGCCGGTATGGGCGAAGTTTGAAAAAGCTATCGGGCCGGACTTGGTGAAGGCTGCCGAGGCGTCCAATCAGGCGCAGTAATGCGGCGCGTTTAATGTAACAATCGTCCGGCAAGCTATTTTTCTGCCTAGACTTGCAACTGTCCCACCGTGCGTTGTGTTTTGAATGAGCCCGCACGAGAAAAACTAAAAATAAAAGGAAACCCCAATGTTTAAACCTATGTGGAAAGCACTCGTCTGCGCGCTGGCCCTCAGCGCGTTGAGCACCGCCATGGCGGCTGACCCGGTGATCATAAAGTTCTCGCACGTAGTGGCCGAGCAAACCCCTAAAGGCCAAGGTGCATTGCTGTTCAAGAAGTTGGTGGAAGAACGGCTGCCGGGCAAAGTGAAGGTCGAGGTGTACCCGAACTCCTCGCTGTTTGGCGACGGCAAGGAAATGGAAGCCCTGCTGTTGGGTGACGTGCAGATGATTGCGCCGTCCCTGGCCAAGTTCGAGCAATACACCAAGAGCGTGCAGTTGTTCGACCTGCCTTTCCTGTTTGACGATATCTCCGCCGTGGACCGTTTCCAGCTGAGCCCGGAAGGCCAGAAGCTGCTCAAGTCCATGGAAAGCAAGAACATCACCGGCCTGGCCTATTGGCACAACGGCATGAAGCAGCTGTCGGCCAACAAAGCGCTGCGTGAACCCAAGGATGCCCGTGGTTTGAAGTTCCGCGTACAGGCATCGGCGGTGCTGGAAGAACAGTTCAAGGCCGTCAACGCCAACCCGCGCAAGATGAGCTTCGCCGAGGTTTATCAAGGCCTGCAGACCGGCGTGGTCAACGGTGCGGAAAACCCGTACTCGAACATCTACAGTCAGAAGATGCATGAAGTGCAGAAGTTCATCACCGAGTCCAACCACGGTGTGCTCGACTACATGCTGATCACCAACACCAAGTTCTGGAACGGCCTGCAGCCAGACGTGCGCAGCGAACTGGACAAGATCCTTGTGGAAGTCACCGCTCACGTGAACAAAGAAGCGGCGCAACTGAACCAGAACGACAAGCAGCGCATCCTCGATGCCAAGACCACCGAAATCATTACCCTCACGCCTGAACAACGCAACGAATGGCGCGACAAGATGAAGCCGGTCTGGAAGAAGTTCGAAGGGGACATCGGCGCCGACCTGATCAAAGCCGCCGAAGCCTCCAACAAGGCTCAGTAATGGGTTGGCCGGTGTTGCCGTCCCTGGTGGCGCCGGCCTATCGTCCTCTAGCAGGAGATGTCATCCATGAACGCCCTTCGGCGCACCTGGGAACACTTCGAGGAAGGGTTCATTGCCTTCCTCCTGGCCGCCATGACGCTGGTAACTTTCGTCTACGTGGTCCTCAACAATCTCTATAGCGTTTTTTATAGCCTCGGTGACAACTGGCCGGCCGCCAGCGAACCGATGTTCGCCATCGGCGACGGCATCATGGGCATGGCCCAGGCCATGACCTGGAGCAGCTCGCTGACGAAGGCGCTGTTTGGCTGGCTGATTTTCTTTGGCCTGTCGTATGGCGTGCGCACCGCCGGGCACATTGGTGTCGATGCGCTGGTCAAGCTCGCCAGCAAACCGGTGCAGCGTTTGATCGGCGTGATCGCCTGCCTGTGCTGCCTCGCCTATGCCGGGTTGCTGGCGGTGGCGAGTTACGAATGGATCAACACCTTGATGATTGCCGAGATCGGCGCCGAAGACCTCGGCCATTTCGGCATCATGCAATGGCATGTCGGGCTGATCGTGCCAGTGGGTTTCGCCCTGGTCTTCATCCGCTTTGCGGAAATTCTCGTACGCATCCTGATGAATCGTCAGACAGGCCTCGGCCTGGCCGATGAAGCGGCCGAAGCGATCAAACTGACCGAGATCGAGGAAGACAAGCCATGACCATTGCCTTCCTGTTCATCGCGCTGTTCGTGCTGATGTTCATCGGCGTACCCATCGCCATTTCCCTGGGTTTGGCCGGATCGCTGACGATCATTTTCTTCAGCCCCGACTCGGTTCGCTCGTTGGCGATCAAGCTGTTCGAAACTTCCGAACACTACACCCTGCTGGCGATTCCGTTCTTCCTGCTGGCCGGTGCGTTCATGACCACCGGTGGCGTGGCGCGACGGTTGATCGATTTTGCCAACGCCTGCGTCGGACACATCCGGGGCGGCCTGGCGATTGCGGCGGTGTTGGCGTGCATGCTGTTCGCGGCGTTGTCCGGCTCAAGCCCGGCGACGGTGGCGGCGGTCGGCTCCATCGCGATTGCCGGCATGGTGCGCTCGGGTTATCCACAGGCGTTTGGTGCAGGCATCGTCTGCAACGCGGGCACATTGGGGATCCTGATTCCGCCCTCGATTGTAATGGTGGTCTACGCCGCCGCAACCGAAACGTCCGTCGGCAAGCTGTTTATGGCCGGTGTGATTCCTGGCGTGCTGCTGGGACTGTCCTTGATGGTGGCGATTTATATTGTCGCGGTGAAAAAGAACCTGCCTGCCCTACCAAGGGCCACCTTCCGTGAATGGTTAGCCACTGCGCGCAAGGCGCTGTGGGGCCTGTTGTTGATGGTCATCATTCTCGGCGGGATCTATTCCGGGATGTTCACACCGACCGAAGCGGCCGCGGTGGCAGCGGTGTACTCGGCGTTTATCGCGTTGTTCGTCTACAAGGACCTGACGTTCCGCGAAACACCGAAGGTGCTGCTGGAATCGGCCAAGCTGAGCATCATGCTGATGTTCATCATCGCCAACGCCATGCTCTTCGCCCATGTGCTGACCACCGAGCAGTTGCCGCAGCAAATCACCGCGTGGGTGATCGAGGCCGGGTTGACGCCGGTGACCTTCTTGCTGGTGGTGAACATCGTGCTGCTGATTGCCGGTGCGTTCATGGAACCGTCGGCGATCATCCTGATCCTGGCGCCGATCCTGTTCCCTATCGCCATGAAGCTGGGCATCGACCCGATCCACCTGGGCATCATCATGGTGGTGAACCTGGAGATCGGCCTGATCACGCCGCCGGTGGGGCTGAACCTGTTCGTGACCTCGGCGGTGACCGGCATGTCGCTGACGGCGACCATCCGCGCGGCCATGCCGTGGTTGATGATCCTGCTGGCGTTCCTGGTGCTGATTACCTATGTGCCATGGATTTCGCTGGCGCTGCCGAACTGGTTGGGGATGAGCTGATATTCGGGCCTGAACCGTGGCGAGGGAGGTTGCTCCCTCGCCACGGGAGCGGGTTTGTCACAGGTCGGGCCTGCCTTCCCAGCAACTCAGCACATTGCGTTATGATCCCTGCCTCATTCTGAAGCAGAGCTTTTCCCACGCATGTTGCCGTCCCCTTCCGACACAACCAACTCCCTGCCCCCCGTCCTCGTCGGTCCGCTGTTGCGGCGACTGGAAGCCACGCGGCTGGTGATATGGCTGGTGGGGTCGCGACCGTTGACATTGACCTTGCGACTGGACGGCGTGGGCGATCTTGCGCTGGATGCCACGCGTTGCACCGTGGTGCCGGTGGGGCGCCAGGCGTTCGTGCACCTGATCGACGTGCGACTCGACGCCGCCCTGCCCTTGGATGTGGTCATCGAATATGACCTACTGGTGGATGGCGTTTCTATCGCCGAATGGGCGCCGCATCTGTTGTATGACGGCGCGCAATACCCGAGTTTCGTACTGCATTCGCGCATCGAGCAACTGGTCCACGGCTCCTGCCGCAAACCCCATTATCCGGCCAATGACGGATTGCTGTGTATCGACCGATTGCTGGCACAAGCCCCCGAGCAACAGCCAGCCCTGTTGATGATGAGTGGCGACCAGGTGTACGCCGACGACGTCGCCGGGCCGATGTTGCGGGCGATTCATGCCTTGATCGAGCGCCTGGGGTTGTTCGAGGAATGCCTGGAGGGCGCGGTGGTGGAGGACAGCGCCAAGCTCTACCAACACCCGGCCAGCTATTACCATCGCGCGGATCTGCTACCGGCGCTCGAGAGCAACGAAACCCTGCGCGAGCGATTTTTCGGCGGCGCGCGCAAGCCGATTTTCACCAGCAGCAGCGCCGACAACCACCTGGTGACCTTCGCCGAAGTCATGGCGATGTACCTGCTGGTCTGGTCGCCGGTGCCCTGGACGTTGATCGCCCCGCAACCTCCCGAGTTGACCGCCGAGCGGCGCCAGCGCTACGACTTGGAACAGCAACGCATCGAGGCCTTCAAAACCGGGCTGGACGGCGTCGCCAGGGTGTTTGCGCATTTGTCCTGCCTGATGATTTTCGACGACCACGACATCACCGATGACTGGAATCTCTCCGCGCAATGGGAGGAAACGGCCTACGGCCATCCGTTCTCCAAGCGCATCATCGGTAACGCGCTGATCGCCTACATGCTCTGCCAGGGCTGGGGCAACAACCCGGACGCGTTTGACGAGGTGGTCGAACAAACCGTGGCCTTGTGCGGCACCGCCAACGACCGCTACCTCGACAGCGAACCCCAGGACCGGTTGATCGACACGCTGCTCAGTTTCCAACGCTGGCATTACGTGTTGCCAAGCTCTCCGGCGCTGGTCGTGCTCGACACTCGCACCCGGCGCTGGCGCAGCGAGAACAACCTCAAGCAACCGTCAGGCCTGCTGGACTGGGAAGCCCTGAGCGAACTGCAACAGGAATTACTGGATCATCCCTCGGCGATCATCGTGTCGCCGGCACCAATTTTTGGCGTCAAGCTGATCGAGTCGGTACAGCGGGTGTTCAGCTGGTGCGGATTCCCGCTGCTGGTGGATGCGGAAAACTGGATGGCCCACCGTGGCGCGGCCCAGGTGATTCTGAATATTTTCCGCCACTCGCGCACGCCTGGCAGCTACGTGGTGCTGTCCGGCGACGTGCACTACTCCTTCGTCTACGAGGTACTTATCCCACATCGCAAGGGCGGCCCGCGCATCTGGCAAATCACCAGCAGCGGCATCAAGAATGAATTCCCGCCGGCGCTGCTGGAATGGTTCGATCGCTTGAACCGTTGGCTCTATTCCCCACGCTCGCCGCTGAACTGGTTCACCAAGCGTCGCAGCATGCGCATCGTGCCTCACACCCCCGAGCACGCCGAGGCTGGGGAGCGGTTGTGGAATTCGGCGGGGATCGGCCAGGTATTTTTCAACGAACAGGGACAGCCGACGGACATCGTCCAGCACAACGCCAACGGCAAGCCGCCAACCCGCATGCTGGCGCCCAAGTTACCCCCAACCTGAGCGACCACTCGGAACCGGGCACGGGGTTCAGAACGCCAGTTGCAGGCTCTGCTGGCCTTCGAGGCTTAGCAGGAACTGCTTCGCCGCGAGGCCGCCGGCGAAACCGGTGAGGCTGCCGGAGGTGCCGATGACGCGGTGGCAGGGAGCGATGATCGAGATCGGGTTGCGTCCATTGGCAGCGCCGACCGCGCGGGTTGCGGTCGGTTGGCCGATCTGGATGGCGATGTCGCGATAACTGCGGGTTTCGCCGAACGGAATGGTCAGCAATGCCTGCCAGACCCGCACCTGGAAATCGGTACCGGCGAAATCCAGATCCAATTCAAAACCACGCCGCTGACCCGTGAAGTATTCAAGCAGCTGGCGCTCGGTTTCCTTGAGGGTCGGGTGAGCGTTGTCTTGCTCCAAAGGCCCGAGGCGCACGCGGTTGAGCCGTTCGTTTTCCCACAGGATAGCGGCCAGCTTCGTGCCTCGGGCCACGAGGATCAGTTCGCCGACAGGGGATGGGATGGTTTTGTAGAGGGGCAACATTCGACTATTTCCCGGGTTCACACTCAATGGCTAGTTTGCTCACTGAGCAAAAAATCTTGCTCAGCCCAGCAACCCCAACGCCTTCGCTCGCGCCACGGCCTGGGTACGGCGTTCCACCCCCAGTTTACTGTTGATATGGCTGGCGTGGGTTTTCACCGTGTGCAGCGAAATGAACAATTGCTCGCTGATTTCCTGATTCGAACATCCTTGGGCAATCAGTTGCAGCACTGCCCGCTCCCGGCTGCTGAGGGCTTCGACGTGCGCGCAGGACTCGGTCGGTTGCAGCGCCGCCGTCGGCAAGCGCTCGAGCAAGTGCTCGCGCAGGCCGCTGGGCGGCGCCTGGAGCAGTTGCTCGCGCAACCATTCGTGATGCTTTTGCAGCAGCCACTCGAAGGGCTGCAGCGCGCCGCCAACAGCGGCATCGAACGCCTGGGCCAAGGCCACGCGAGCTTCCGGCTCGCGCCCCGCGCTCAACAGCAAGGCGACTTTCTGGTTGAGCACCATCACGCTGAGCATCTGCCGCCCGGTCTGCTGCGAATGTTCGAGCAACGCATTGAGCCGTCCTTCGGCCTGCATCGGTTGGCCGCGGATCGACTCGAGCAACGCCTGTTGCAGTTCGACATGCAGCGGCAGTTGTGGATGGAATTCCGGCGGGGCGGCGGCGCCTTCGCCCGTGTAGGTCTGCCCCAGCCGCACCAGCCAGGCTTCGGCCAGTTCGGTGCGGCCCTGGGCCAGCCAGAGCTCGCATTTGACCAGCGTAATCATCGCCAGGTAATAAACCGGCGGAACGTCCCAGATATGCATCAAGCGCTCGGCTTCGGCCAGTTCGGCAAAGGCCCGGGCGAACTCGCCGCCCTGGCCTTCGACGCGAGCGATCACACAGTGGCCGATCAACACGCTGATATCGCGGCAGGCCCGGGCTTCGGTCAGCCCCGCCTGCAACCGCGCCAACCCGGCCTGGTTCTGCATGCGCAGCGTCAGCAAAAATCCCTCATACAAGACCAACCGTGCCCGCACCGCGTACAGCCGTTGGGGTGACAGTGGGTGCAAGCGTTGCAGTCCCTGCTTGACCTCTTCGAGTGCCCGCAGGATCTCCCCTCGCGCCTGCAAGACCCGGGCGCGATCGTAATGGGCCAGGGCCTCGAAAAGTGGGTTGCCAACCCGCTGCGCCAACTCCAGGGACTCGCGGTTCAACGCCCGGGCGCGCCAAAGGTCCCCGTCGGCAATCGCCAGGTTCGACAGGGTGGACAAGCACATCAGGCGCTGGCCGTAGCGTTTTTGCGGCAGGCTTTCCAGCGCCTCGGTGCAATAGCGCAGCGTGGCCTCACGATCACCACGACCGCGGGCAACAATGCCGCTCAGCGCCAGCCATTGGGCGAGCATGGATTTATGCGCGGTGGCTGACGGCGCCGGCAGGAAGCGGCTCAAATGGGCGGCCAATTCTTCGGCGGCATCCAGTTGGCAGGCCAGCCCCAGCGCCCAGCTGTACAGCACGATCAGCCGTGGGGTGCTGATGAGCAGGCTGTCGGGCAAGTCCATTTTCCAGCGCAGTAACATGCCGACGTTCTGCTCGGCCAGCAGTTGCTCCTCCGAAAGGTTTTGTACCAGGTTCGCCGCCACGTCCAGATGCCCGGCGCGCAGGGCCTGCTCCACGGCTTCGTCGATCAGGCCCTGGGCGTTGAACCAGCGGCAGGCACGCAAATGCAGGGTCCCGGCCGGCACCATGGCCGGCGCGCTCGGGCGACTGCGCAGCAGGTCGGAAAACAGATGATGGAAACGATACCAATGCCCATGTTCGTCCAGCGGCACCAGGAATACTTGGTGGGCGGCGAGGAACTTGAGGATTTCGTGGCTGTCATGGGCGTCGCGCACCGCATCGCACAGTTCGCTGCAAAAGCGATCCTGGGGGGCGATGTCGTAGAGAAACGCCTGCACCTCGGCGGGCAGGCAGTCGATGACTTCTTCCAGCAGATAATCGCGGATCAGCCCTTCACCGCCGTGCAACGCTTGGGGCAGTCGCCCTTCGCTGCCGGCTTCGGAAGCGGCCAGCAACCAGAAGCGCAGCCCGGCGACCCAGCCTTCGCTGCGCTGGATCAGGCTTTCCAACGCTTCGCCACGCAACGCGCTGCTGTGATGCTGGAGCAAGGTCAGCGCTTCGTCGTGGGTCAGGCGCAGGTCCTGCTCGTTGAGTTCGAGTAACTGCCGCGACAGCCGCAGGCGTGCCAGGTGCCAGTCCGGTCGCTGACGGCTGGTGACCAGCACCAGCAACCCCTCGGGCAGGTGATTGAGGAAAAATTGCAGGCAGCGATCCAGCACCGGGCTCTGCGCCAAGTGGTAATCGTCGAGCACCAGCAGCAAGGGCGCGCTTGCTGACAAATGCGCGGACAGCTCATCCAGCAGGCCGTCGAGCCATTCTTCGAACGCGAAGGGTTGGTGGCGCTGACGCATTTTCAGCAAGCCCAAAGCGCGGCCACCCAACTGGGGATAAAACGCCTGGAGCCCTTCGAGCAGCCGCTCCAGGAAACGCCCCGGATCGTTGTCCCTGGCACTGAGCCCCAACCACAGGCTTCGCCAATGGGCCGGCAACCCCTGGCAGAACTCCACCGCCAGCGAACTTTTACCGAACCCCGCCGGCGCGCTCACCAGCAGCAACCGCCCCCCCAGCCCAGCGCTCAGACGCTCGCACAACCGCGGCCGCACGACATGCCCGTCGGGCAGAGGTGGGCGGTAAAAACGCCCTTCCTGTACCGCGATGGCTGCACGGGAAGAATCCGGGGGTGAAGACAAATCAGTCATGGCCGGCTCTTGTTTGAAATGCGGATGGCGGCGTTGCAGATGTCCGCAGACTAGCCGTAAACGGAGAGGTATTGAAGGGAGTGCTACAAATGACTACAAAAAGGCTACAAGTGGCCAATTTCTGTTGGGGTTGCCAAAAAAAAAACGCCCCGAACCAGTCGGGGCGTTTTCTTGAGGATGCGGCCTCGGGGAAAGCGGTTTAGCGAACGCCTTCCTGACGCAGTGCCGCCGGGGTGAAGTCGCTGGTGGACGCGGTGAAGCCGAAGTCGTAGGCCGATTTCTCTTCGTTCTTCATGCCCAGGGCCAGGTAGCGTCCGGACTGCAAGTCGTAGAGGGTTTCCAGGGCGTACCACGGCACTTGCTTGTCGTAGTAGTTCTCGGCATGGGCCTCGGCGACGCGCCACAGTTGGCCACGACCGTCGTAGTGATCGATGACCGCGGCTTGCCAGGTGTCTTCGTCGATGTAGAAGTCGCGCTTGGCGTAGATGTGACGCTGGCCTTCCTTCAGGGTCGCGGTCACGTGCCAGACGCGACGCAGTTCATAGCGCGCCAGGTCCTGGTTGATGTGGCCAGCCTTAAGAATGTCGGCGTACTTGAGCTGCGGCGAATCGATCTTGTGGCTGTTGGCGGCAATGTAGAGTTCTTTCTTGCCTTCGAGCTTCCAGTCGTAACGGTCCGGCGCGCCGTTGTACATGTCCAGGTTGTCAGATGTACGCAGGCCATCGGCGGCGGTACCCGGGCCGTCGTAGGCGACTTGCGGCGCCTGGCGCACGCGGCGTTGGCCGGCGTTGTAGATCCAGGCCTTGCGCGGCTCCTTCACCTGGTCAAGCGTCTCGTGCACCAGCAGCACGGTTCCCGCCAGACGCGCGGGTGCGGTCACTTGTTGCTTGAAGTAGAACAGCACGTTGCCCGGGTTGGCCGGATCGAAGCCCTTGATCTTGTCGCGGAAGACGAACTGGTCCTTGAAGTACACCAGGTTGTACGAACCGTTGGGCTGCGGCGTGGCCTGGGTCACCAGGCGGGTCACGCTGCCGCCGCGATAGCGGGTGATGTGGTTCCAGATCACTTCCAGCCCGCTCTGGGGAATCGGGAACGGCACGGCCGTCTCGAAATTCTCCAGGCCGTTGCCAGCGCCCACCAGCTTGGTGTTCACGGCGTTTTTCTTGATGGAGGCCAAGACTTCATCCGGCACGGTGGCGCCGCGATGGGTCGGGTAGACCGGCATCTTGAAGGTTTCCGGGTAGCGCTTGAACATCGCGTACTGGCCTGGGGCGAGCTTGGCCTTGTACTGGTCGACGTTCTGCGACGTGATGGTGAACACAGGTTTCTCACTGGCGTACGGGTCGGCGAGGAAGCCCTTGCCGTCGACGCTGCCAGCGTTCTTGGCCATGGGTTTCCAGGCGGAAATCGACCCATCGGCATTGCCAGCCATCTCGGCGCCCATCGGCGTCAGGCTCTTGCCCAGCTTGTCGGCCTCGGCGGCAGGCACGGCGGCCATGACACTGGTCGCCAGCAGGGATAACCCCAGCGCACCGACTTGCAACAGATTTTTTGTTATTTTCATAGTGTTCGTCCTGAAATACGGTGCTTAGAAGGTCACGCCGACGCTGAGCGCCAGGAAGTCGCGATCGTCCACGGTGCTGAAGTCACCACCAAAGAAGTTGGTGTAGGCCAGGCTCGCGTTGTAGGTGTTCTGGTACTCGGCATCCAGCCCGAGGCTGACAGCCTTGCGACCTTCCTCGAAGTTGGCGCCAGGGCCTGGCGAGTAGCCTTTTACGTCATGGGACCAAGCCACGTTGGGCTTGAGATTCACACCGGCGAAGACGTCCGGGTATTCCCAGATGGCACGAGCGCGATAGCCCCAAGAGGTGGAGGTGGTGAAGCCGTCGTTGTTGCAGTTGCTGTTTACGTCGTTAGCGGTCTGCCCACCGCCTGCGGCAGTCCTGTCATTGAGCGAATCACAGAAACCGTTTGGCAGTTCGCCTGGGCCGAACACCGGATCGCGACCGTAGCGTGCCTCGGATTTACTTTCCAGACCACCGACATGCGTGACTCCGATTTCGCCTACCAGGGTTAAGCGACTGGCGCCCATGACCTGATCAAGGAAGTGAGTAAACGTGGTTTGGAATTGGGTGACTTCTTTGCGGCGATAGCCGTGCAGGTCTTGACCTGGCGAGCCATCAAGCACGGATGCGTCCCCGAAGCCCGGGATGGGCGTCACGCCGGCGAAAAGGATGTCAGTAGTGCTCAATTGCACCGGCGCATTCGGACGGTAGCTAAGCTCCCCACTCCATGCGGTACCGGTGGGCAAGGTTGTGGAAAAACTTAAACCATAGAGCCGGATATCTTCAGGGTACTCAACGAAATACTGTGAATTGCCCGCCACGATCAGTGGCCGTAGTGGTAATGGCGAAGCATAGGCCGCCGCCGGCGCACCTGTGGCACTGAAAATAGGCGCGCGACTGTGATAGTTCATGAAATAGGCGCCGAACTCGGTATCCAGCGGCTCAAACATGTACTTCAGCGATGCGCCCCACTGGCCACTATCCCGAGCATCACGATCCGGGCCTCGACGTACCAGCACGCCCTCCTCGTTCACATCCACTCCGTTCGCAGTCAGGAACGGCAAGAAGGCGCCTGGGATAGTCGAACGCTTGTTCAGTACCCGCAAATTATCCGAACACCCATCCGCAATCACATCCGGCTGGGAGAAGAACGTCCCGCAGTTATCTACAACCGTCTGATCCCACTCGATCTGGTAGAAGGCTTCAGCCGACAAGTTATCGGTCAGGCTCTGGGACACGTAGAACATGTTGACCGGGATCAGGCCTTCCTTGACCTCGGCGCCTGGGCGACGGAACGCGGACACGTCGACCGGGTTGATGGAGTTGATACCCCCTTGGATGAAGGTGCTCTCCCCCCAGCTGACCACCTGCTTGCCCAGGCGGACCGAGCCCGGTTGATCGGCGATGGCGTAGTTGTGGTAGACGAACGCATCGAGGAGTTGTCCGCCGGAGGACTTGGCGCCTTCCTTGCGGTTGCTGTCGCTGATGTCCTTGAACAGACGGTTCTCGTCCTTGAGTTCAAAGTCGTACCAGTACTTGCCTCGTACAAACACACCGGTGTCGCCGTACTTCAGCTCCAGGTCATGGATGCCCTTGAAGATCTTCGAGAAGGTTTCCCCGCGCTTGAAGTTCAGGTGGCCGTCATCGGAGGTCTGGGACAGGCCCTTGCCTCCGTTGTTCACCCCGATCAGATCGCGGTTGGCCTTGGACGTGGACCAACTCGCGCCCACCGACAGGGACGAATCGAACTGGCCTTCGATTTCACCGATGTTGAAGCTGACGCCGAATGCCGGGCCGGCGAGCGAGGAGGCAAGACTGACGGCCAGAGGCAGTTTTGCCCGGCGCCAGAAAGTGTTTGCTGAGGTCATCGACGCAACTCCATGTGTTTTATTGTTATGGCAGTGGGCGTTTCCGGAAACCCTTCGCCGTGCTGGCACGCGCGTCCCATTCCGAAAATCCTTGAGCGGACTATAGCCAGCAGGTAGTACGGCTTGATCCCTCTAAAGTGTGATTTGCAGCCTTCGACCACTCTGGAACAGTCCTTCGCCAGGCCGACGGTTGTCGGCACGGCAAGGATGGCTGAATTTTCGGTTTTGACAAGACAAGCGCTTGCTTGGTGGGGCTGCCGTGCCCTTTTCGGGCACGGCGCGAACGCTTAAAGCGTCGAGAGGAAGGTGCTGTTGTTGCTCTGCCATTCGGTGATGTCGACCCGGATGCGCTTCTTGTCGAGCTTGCCGACGCTGGTCTTGGGAATTTCCGTAACAAGGGCGATCTGGCTCGGAATCGCCCACTTGCTCAGGTGCCCCAGTTCGACAAACGGCTTGAGGTGTTCCTTGAGCTCGCGAGCCCCGATCTGATGCCCTTCGCGGATGACCAGCAAGGCAAACGGCCGCTCGCCCCACTGCGGATCGGGGATGCCGACCACTGCTACTTCGCGTACCGCCGCATGCCGGCTGATGAGGTCTTCCAGGTCCAGGGACGAGATCCACTCGCCGCCGGTCTTGATGACGTCCTTGATGCGGTCGCGGATGTCGATGAAGCCCATGCCGTCGAGCGTGGCGACGTCGCCGGTGTGCAGCCAGCCGCCCTTCCAGAGTTCGGCGCCTTTCTGTGGCTCGTTGAAATAACCCTCGGTGAGCCACGGCGCACGCAGTACCAGTTCGCCCTGGGTCTCGCCGTCCGCCGGCAGGAAACGCCCTTCGCCGTCGACGATCGCCGCTTCCACCAACGGCCCCGGCACGCCGGCCTTGATCCGGTAAGTGATGCGCTCGTCTTCGCTGCCGGCCATCAGCTCGTCGTTGAGATGAGCGCACGACACCAGCGGGCCGGTTTCCGACATGCCGTAAGCGGCAGTGAGCTGGATGCCCTTGGCCTTCGCTGCCTCGTACAAGCTGCGGTTGAGCGCGCTGCCGCCGATGACGATTTTCCAGCCGCCAAAATCGGTGTCCTGGGCGCCCTTGGCGTTGAGGACCATTTGCAGGATGGTCGGCACGCAATGGGAGAAGGTGACCTTTTCCTTGCGCCACAGCTCGATCAGGAACTCTGGGTCGTAGCGCCCCGGGTAGACCTGCTTGAGCCCGAGCATGGTCGCAACATACGGCAAGCCCCAGGCGTGGACGTGGAACATCGGCGTGATCGGCATGTACACGTCGTTGGTGCCCAGCAGCCGCACGCTGTCGATGGACCCCATGATGGTCGACACGCCCATGGTGTGCAGCACCAGTTGCCGATGGGTGAAGTACACGCCCTTGGGGTTGCCCGTGGTGCCGGTGGTATAGAACGTGGTGGCGACGGAGTTCTCGTCGAAGTCCTGGAAATCGTGGACCGGGCTGGCGCTGGCCAGCAGTTGCTCGTATTCGCCCACGAGGTTTGGCAGGTCGGCGGTTTTTTCCGGCAGGTCGGTCAACAGCAGCGTCTTCCGCACCGTGGTCAGGTGCCCGGCGATTGCCTGGTACAACCCGACGAACTCGCTGTTGACCAGCACGAAGCGGTCCTCGGCGTGGTTCATCGTGTAGAGGATCTGCTCTGGCGACAGGCGCACGTTGATGGTGTGGATCACCGCGCCGATCATCGGGATCGCGAACATGCATTCCAGGTAACGATGGCTGTCCCAGTCCATCACCGCCACCGTGTCACCGGCCTTCACCCCCGCCTCGGTCAGCACATTGGCCAGGCGCGCGACACGCTCGATCAGCGTCGGGTAGCTGTAGCGCATCTGGTCGCGATAGATGATCTCGCGGGTTTTCTCATAGCGCGCCCCGGACATCAGCAGCCGCTTGATCAGCAACGGGTATTGATAAGCGCCCTCGGCTGGCGGAATAACGCGAGTCTGCAACATAGGAGTCCCTTTTCTGACTGCACGGTCTTGGCTGGAAGGTAAGCACTCTAATGCGCCTGCCGGCGGATCAAATCAGCCGAAGGAATGATTTGATCCGCCCGGAAATACTAGCCTTGAGCCATCCAAGGGACGCTGTCCTACGCGGTCAATGCGCCTCGGTAAACGCCAGCTTCACGCCAATGGCAATCAGCACCGCGCCCATGGTCCGGTCGAACCAATGGCCCATGCGGGCGAAACCGGCGCGCACCCGCGCCTGGCTAAACAGCATCGCCACCATGCAGAACCAGGCCGCCGTGGCGACGGCCAGGTAAACGCCGTAGCCGGCCTGGACCGCCAGCGGCGTATGGGGATTGATCACCACGGTGAACAGGGACAGGAAGAACAACGTCGCCTTGGGGTTCAAGCCGTTGGTGATGAAGCCAGCCGTGAACGCGCCGCGCGCGGTACGTTCGCCCACTGCCTTGTGCAGGTTTTCCTCGGTGGCCTTGGCCGGTTGCGCTCGCAAGGCCTTGAAGCCGATGTACAACAGGTACGCGGCGGCGGCCCACTTCAGTGCGTTGAACAGTACGATCGATTGGGACACGATCAGGCCGATGCCCAGCAGCGAATAGCCCACGTGCAGGAAAATCGCCGTACCCACGCCCAGCGCCGTCCACGTCCCGGCGCGGCGACCGTGGGTCACGCTTTCCCGTACCACCACGGCAAAGTCCGGGCCGGGACTGGCGACGGCCAAGAGGTGGATCAGGGCGACGGTGAGGAATTCGGCGAGGTACATGATGGGGCTCCTTGCGACAGTCTTGTGTTAAATGAAATCCCACGGGTCTACGGCACCACGGCCGCAATGCATCTGATAGGCTCGCCACATTACGCTTTCGGTCTTTTAGATAACAGGTACAGCTGATGACGAATACCGCTCGCGCCGTTTTTCTCGACCATCCTTCCCTGGACCTCGGTGACCTCGACTTGAGCCCGTTGCGCCAATGTTTCAGTGAGCTGCAACTGTTCGCCCGGACCACCCAGGATCAAGTGACAGAGCGGCTCAAGGGCGCCACGGTGGCAATCACTAACAAAGTGGTGATCGATGCCGCCGCCATGGCCGCCAGCCCGGAACTCAAACTGATCCTGATCAGCGCCACCGGCACCAACAACGTCGATCTGGCCGCCGCCCGCCAGCATGGCATCACCGTGTGTAACTGCCAGGGCTACGGCACGCCGTCGGTGGCACAGCACACGATCATGCTGTTGCTGAACCTGGCGACGCGGTTGGCCGACTACCAAAAAGCCGTTGGCGAAGGTCGTTGGCAACAGGCTCCGCAGTTCTGCCTGCTGGATTTCCCAATTGTCGAACTGGAGGGCAAGACCCTCGGCTTGCTGGGTCATGGCGAACTGGGCGGTGCCGTCGCGCGGCTGGCCGAAGCCTTTGGCATGCGCGTGCTGCCGGGGCAGATTCCAGGTCGCCCTGCCCGCCCCGACCGCGTGCCGCTGGACGAGCTGCTGCCGCAAGTTGACGCCCTGACCCTGCACTGCCCGCTCACCGAGCACACCCGCCATTTCATCGGCGCGCGCGAACTGGCATTGCTCAAGCCCGGCGCGTTCCTGGTCAACACCGCACGCGGCGGACTGGTAGACGAACAGGCCCTCGCCGACGCCTTGCGCAGCGGTCACTTGGGCGGCGCTGCCACCGACGTGCTGAGCGTCGAGCCGCCGACCCAGGGCAATCCGCTGTTGGCCGGCGACATCCCCCGGTTGATCGTCACGCCCCACAACGCCTGGGGCAGCCGCGAGGCACGCCAGCGAATCGTCGGCCAACTGACGGAAAACGCGCAAGGGTTCTTCAGCGGTACAGCGCGACGTGTCGTCAGTTGATAAACTGCCGCACTTTTTTTCAAGGAGCAGCCCATGGATCCGCGCAGTGAAGTACTGCTTCGTCAGGCCGAGTTATTCCAGGGTTCGGTCCTGCTGGCCGGCCTGCCCGCCGATGATCTGCTCGGCCGCTTGCCCGAGGCTCATGGCTGGTGCTGGCACGCCGGCGACCAGGCGGCGCTGGACGCGCGGTTCCCGGAACGCAGCCAGTTTGGCGTGAACGTTCCGGAGCGCGAATTCGACACCGCCGTGGTGTTCCTGCCCAAGGCCAAGGACCTCACCGACTACGTTCTCAATGCCGTGGCGTCACGCTTGGCCGGTCGCGAAGTGTACCTGGTGGGCGAAAAGCGCAGCGGCATAGAAGGCGCGTCCAAGCAGCTCAACCCTTTCGGCAAGCCACGCAAGCTCGACAGTGCGCGCCATTGCCAACTCTGGCAGGTCACGGTCGCCAATGCGCCCCAAGCCAAGCCCCTGGAAAGCCTGGCCCAAAGTTACCAATTGCCGCTCGCCGAGGGCCCGCTGACGGTGATCAGCCTGCCAGGCGTGTTCAGTCACGGTCGCTTGGATCGCGGCAGTGCGCTGCTGCTGGAACACCTGGACAAACTACCCAGCGGCCATTTGCTGGATTTCGGCTGCGGCGCCGGGGTGCTGGGAGCAGCAGTCAAGCGCCGTTACCCGCACAACACGGTGACGCTGCTTGACGTCGACGCTTTCGCGGCCGCCAGCAGTCGCCTGACGCTGGCCGCCAACGGCTTGGAAGCCGAGGTTTTGACCGGCGATGGCATCGATGCCGCGCCGATGGGCTTGAGCGCGATCCTGAGCAATCCGCCGTTCCATGTCGGCGTCCACACCGATTACCACGCTACAGAAAACTTGCTGCGAAAAGCAGCCAAACATCTGAAAAACGGCGGCGAGCTGCGCTTGGTGGCGAACAGTTTCCTCAAATATCAGCCATTGATCGAAGAGCATCTGGGTATCTGTGCGATCAAGGCCGAAGGCCAGGGTTTTCGCATTTACCGAGCCAAGCGCGGCTGAAGCGTTTTAGAAAAACAGCGCTTGCCCAAACGGATTTGCCTAGGCAGAATCCGCACCGTCCTAGGGGAGTAGTCTCCCGCGAGCGCCATGCTCGCCCGGCATACGTCAACATACTTGGTCAGCAGACCATGGCGTATGCGGCCCAAGCGCCCCCATAGAGGGTCGCTGGGTTTGACAAGACCTATGACACGCACACCTTACCCGGGGCGGGGAGGCTGTACGTGTCATAGCCGTGTCGACCCGCCCCTCTTAGGAATCCCCTGATGCTGGACTCTTTCCTCGTACCGACCGCTATCGTTGCGCTGGCCGAAATCGGCGACAAGACGCAACTGCTCGCGCTGATCCTCGCCGCTCGCTTTCGTAAACCCTGGCCGATCATCGCCGGCATCGTCGCCGCGACCCTGGCCAACCATGCGGCGGCCGGCGCGGTGGGCGCCTGGGTCGGCGGGTTCTTCTCGGACGCGGTGTTGCACTGGATACTGGCGGCCAGCTTCGCGGCAACGGCGCTGTGGACCCTGGTGCCGGACAAGCTGGACGACGACGAAGCCAATACCGCCCGCAAGTTCGGACCTTTCCTGACCACGCTGATCGCCTTCTTCCTGGCGGAAATCGGCGATAAGACCCAGATCGCCACGGTCATGCTCGCTGCGCAATACCCTGAACTGTGGCTGGTGATCATTGGCACCACCGTGGGCATGTTGATTGCCAACGTGCCGGTGGTACTGGCCGGCAACTTCGCCGCCGAGAAACTGCCGTTGACCCTCATCCGCCGCCTGGCCGCCTCGGCGTTCTTCATCCTGGCGATCGTGGCGGTGTACAAGGCGATGCAGAGCAGTGGATGGGTTTGAGGCTGTTGTGGCGAGGGAACAAGCCCCCTCGCCACAGCTTTACTGCATGACGACGCTTACTTTTTAGCCTGCTGATAAAGCGGCATAACCTTCGGAATCGCCGCCTGCAACGAGGCGATCCGGCTGCTCGACGCCGGGTGGGTGCTCATGAACTCTGGTGGCGCCCCCTCCGAAGCCTTGGCCATTTTATTCCACAAGGTGATTGCAGCGTTCGGGTCGTAGCCGGCCCGGGCGGCGAGTTCGAGGCCGATCAGGTCGGCTTCGTTCTCGTTGCCACGACTGTTGGGCAAGGTCATGCCGTAGTTGGCCACGGTATCGGCCAGCGCCAGGCTGTCCTGGCCCAGGCCGAATATGGCACCGGCACCCTGCTTGGCCATTTCGATGCCATAGGCCTTGGACATCGCTTCACGGCCGTGCTCGCGCAAGGCGTGGGCGATTTCATGGCCGATGATCGCGGCGATTTCATCGTCGTTGAGCTTCAGCTTTTCGATCAAACCGGTGTAGAAAATGATTTTCCCGCCAGGGCCGCAGCTGGCGTTGAGCTCGTCGCTCTTGATCAGGTTCACTTCCCAGTTCCATTGCGCCGAATCCGGACGGAACACCGGTGCCTGGGCGATCAACCGGCTGGAGATGGCCTGGACGCGCTTGGCATCGCTGCTGGTCTTGTCCAACACGCCCTGGGCTTTCGCTTCGCCCATGCTTTTCTGATAGGACTGCGCATACATCTGGTTGACCTCAGCGGTCGACAGCATGCTGAACATGTACTGCTTGCGCTCCACGCCCACGGCTCCGCCGCTGGTGGTGTTGACCGACTGGCAACCGGCGAGCAGCAGACCCGCGCTCAAGGCACTCACGATCAAAGTCTTGTTCATACAAAAGAAGCTCCATGGAATCGTGGGCGTATCCTAGGCGTTGATTTGTATCGGCGCCAGATACACAGAAGCGGATTACCGATTTTTCGGTCAGATCTCAACCCGGCCATTTGCGACACCGACGATGCCAAAACAGTCATCCGACGAACAGCGCCTCATGTCGGGCCCGGAAAACGCCGATAAAAATTCCAGACGTCATTTCCGCGTCCGGAGCCTTTATGAAATTCAAATCGATCCAATTTTCCGTCGCCGCCCTGGCCGGAGCCATTGTGCTCAGCGTGGTCGGCGCCCTGGTGCTGTATGCATTATTCGCCGGCGCCCGTACTCAGGAGATGGTGCAACAGCGGACCAAGGCGCAGTTTGAACAACTCATCGAGCAACGCCTCAGCGCCCTCGCCCATACCCAGGCCAGCTTGATCCAACGGGAGCTCGAAGCGCCACTGTTGCTCGCCCGGGGCCTGGCAACTACCAACGCCTTGATGGGCATGAGCGGCACGGATGGCAGCCCGCAGTTGAAGCTCCCTCGTGAACAGATGATCAGCCTGCTGCGGGAAACCGTGGTGCGCAACCCGAAAATCCTCGGTGCCTACATCGCCTGGGAACCGAACGCCATCGACCACGACGACGCCAACTATGTGAACAGCCAAGTGCTGGGCATGGAAACCAACGGGCGCTTCCTGCCGTGGTGGTTTCGTAATCAGGACGGCACCCTGGGCCTGGAAAAGCTCGCCGACGTGACCGACCAGAAACTGCTGTCCACGGGTATTCGCGCCAGTGAGTACTACCTGTGCTCCCAGGACAGCAAGAAAGCCTGCGTGATCGACCCGGCGCCCTACCGCGTCGGCAATACGATGACCATGCTCGCCTCGTTCATCGAACCGATCCTGGTCGAGGGCAAGTTCCAAGGCATCGTCGGCGCCGACCTGTCGGTGAACTTCATCCAGGACATGCTCGTCGCCGCGGACGCCAAGCTATACGGCGGCGCCGGGGAAATGGCCCTGCTCTCGAACAACAACCGATTGGTGGCCTTCACCAAAGACCCGAGCAAGCTCGGCGAGAAAGCCAGCGACCTGCTGGACGCCAGCGAGCTGGACAACCTGACCAAGCTCGGCATTGGCGAAGTGCGTTACGACATCGACGAAGAGCACGGCCACATCGAGGTGTACATGCCCTTCGGCATCGGCCAGGCCGAAGCGCGCTGGACATTGATGATGCAACTGCCGCTGAACGCGGTCATGGCCGACCTGCAAGCCTTGCAGAAGGACCTGGACGATCAGCGCGAGACCGATATTTTCGGCATGGCGATGGTCGGCCTGGCCATTGCCGCGCTCGGCCTGCTGGTGATTTGGCTGGTGGGCCATGGCATCGCCCGACCGCTCAAGCAAATGGTGGCAATGCTCGATGACATCGCCCAGGGCGAAGGCGACCTGACCCGCCGCCTGACCAGCGACCGCGCCGATGAACTGGGCGCCATCGCCAAGGGCTTCAACACGTTCCTGAGCAAGTTGCAGGGCATGATCACCCAAGTGGTGACATCGGTGCAGAGCGTCAGCGACTCATCGGAGCACACGGCCGACATCGCGATCCGCACCAACCAAGGTGTGCACAAGCAAATGTCGGAGATCGACCAGGTCGCCACCGCCGTGCAAGAAATGACCGCCACGGCGCAGGATGTAGCGCGCAACGCAACCCAGGCCGCCCAAGCCGCCAGTCACGCCGACCAGGCTGCCAGCCAGGGCATGCAGATCGTGCGGGATACCTCGACGTCCATCGGCGCGCTGGCCGTGGAAATCGGCAAGGCGGTGGGCGTGGTGCAAACCCTGGCCAAGGACAGCGAGAACATCAACGCAATCCTCACCGCCATTCGCGGGATCGCCGAGCAGACCAACCTGTTGGCGCTCAACGCGGCCATCGAAGCCGCCCGGGCCGGTGAACAGGGCCGTGGTTTTGCGGTGGTCGCCGATGAAGTGCGCAACCTGGCACAAAAGACGCAGCAGGCCACTGAAGAGATTCAGTCGATGATCCAGCAATTGCAGCAAGGCACACGGGACGTGGTGCGCGTGATGGAGGACAGCCAGCACCGTACCGACGAAAGCGTGCAGCACGCGGCGAAAGCAGCCCAGGCCTTGGAGACGATTACCCAGGCCGTGTCGGTGATCAACGACATGAACACCCAGATCGCCAGCGCCGCCGAGGAGCAAAGCGCCGTGGCCGATGACATCAACCGTAACGTGATCAACATCGGGCAGGTGGCGAACGAGGTGGCTAGCGGCGCCGACGAATCCAGCGCGGCCAGCGCCGGGCTGACCAAGCTGGCGGAGCAGCAGCGGCGGTTGATCAATCAGTTCAAGGTCTGATGCACAGTCGCGGATTCAAGCCGGGGTCAGGCACTCCGGCCCATTGAGTTTCGGGTCGTTGACCATGTTCGCCAGCACCCGCTCGCGCAATTGCCCCGGCTCGCTCGCCAGCAGTCCTTGCAAGACATGCAGCGGTGTCTCGGGGTCGAGCCACTGGCGCTGGCCCTCTTCATCGAGAATCAGTGGCCGGCGTTGACCGGCCGCCGGTTGAGTGATGACAGCGGTGCTCAGCCACACTTGCTCCTGCACCGGATAGGCTTCCCAGATCGCCGCGAAAAACAGCGACGAACCCTCGCCCGGGGTCAGCCAGTACGGGCGCTTGCGGGTGCCGCCGCGCCATTCATAAAACCCGTTGGCCGGCAGCAGGCAACGCCGCAAACGCAAGGCTTCGCGGAACATGGGCTGCTCGGCCACGGTTTCGGCCCGGGCGTGAGCCGGCGTGCGGGACAGATCGGTCAGCCACGGCGGCGTCAGCCCCCAACGCGCCCGGGCCAATTCGCGCTGGCCGTCGGCGCCGGCGCGCAGCATCAGTACCGAGTCATTGGGCGAGATGTTCCATTGGGCCTTCTGGTCGGCGGGGAAGCCGGGCAAGGCCGCAAAGGCGGGGTTCCAACGAAACAGGGCATAACGTCCACACATGGGGCAACACGGCTCTCGTATCAAACGGCGGCCAGCCTAACAGACCAGCGTACCGGGGTAACTGTCGGGTTCATCGCCAGGCACCGGCAGCGCGGCATTGTAGGCGGTGATCAATTCCCGGGCGTATTGCGCCTGATCGTCCTCAACCGCCAGCCCCAGCAGGCCGTACATCGGCAACTCACCCGCGCCACCCACCAGGTCGCGGCCGACCAGGTGCGCCGTGATGCCTTCGCTGGCGAGCATGCCCTGGAGCAATTCGCCTTCCATCAGGTTTTCCAACTCGTAGATTCGCTGCATGGCCGCCCCATCACTCGTTTTCGCTGAAGACCTCGAGGTGCCATTCGTCTTCGTGGACCTGCAGGACGAAGGTAATCGGTCGGCAACAGACCTGGCAGTCTTCGATGTAGGTCTGGTCGCCGCCGGAAAGATCCACTGAAGTCTCTACCTCTTCCCCACAATACGGGCATTCATAAAGAGCAGCTTCCAGCATCGCGGTCTCCCAAGTGACTTGTGCGTATAATCGCCGGTCTGTTTGCAGGGCTATTTTTGTCTGGCTTACTTTCAGACCGTGCCCTGTCGCGTTTTCGATCGAACCTTTACTTACCCTAGCCGTTTCCAACAAGAGAGCATGATGGGCGAATTCGATGCCATCCGACCTTACGACGACAGCGAAGTACCAGCGGTGCTGGCGCGGCTGCTCAGCGACAAGGCGTTTCTAGATATCCTCACCCACTTCCGCTTCCCGCGCCTGGCCGGCGCTTTTGGCTGGATGCTCAAACCTCTTATAGCGCAGAAATTGCGTCGAGAGTTCGCCGGTGTGACATCGGTCGCCACCTTGCAGGACAAAGTGGAGTTCTACGTCGACCACACTATCGAACGCGCCACCGATGGCGTGACGTACACCGGGGTGGAGCAATTCAAGTCCGGCAACGCGTACCTGTTCATCGCCAACCACCGCGACATCGTGATGGACCCGGCTTTCGTCAATTACGCCGTGTACCACGCCGGCCTGCCGACCCCGCGCATTGCCATCGGCGACAACCTGCTGCAGAAGCCGTTTGTCAGCGACCTGATGCGCCTGAACAAGAGCTTCATCGTGCACCGCTCCATTACCGGGCGCCGGGAAAAAATGGCGGCGTACCAGTTGCTGTCGGCGTACATCAACCACTCGATTCGCAACGATTGCGCGTCGATCTGGATCGCCCAGGCCGAGGGCCGCGCCAAGGACGGGGATGATCGCACCGAATCGGCGATCCTCAAGATGTTCCACATGAGCCGCAAGGACGAGCCGTTCGGCGAAGTCATCCGCTCGCTGAACCTCACTCCGGTGTCGATCAGCTACGAGTATGACCCGTGCGACCAGGCCAAGGCCCGCGAACTGTACATCCGCGCCACGACCGGCACGTACACCAAGGCGCCGGGCGAGGACGACGTCAGCATCGCCAAGGGCATCACCGGCTACAAGGGCCGGGTCCACGTGAATTTCGCCCCGCCGATCAGCGAGTTGTTCGAGGACACCAAGCAGTTGGCCCTGGAGATGGACCGGCAGATTCTCGGCGGCTATCGCCTGTTCCCGGTGCACTACCTGGCCTACGCCCAATGGGCCGATGCCGATCCACAATTGCAGGTGCCGACGGCGGCCGAGGTATTCGGCGCCGAGGAACTGGCCAAGGCTGAAGAAGAATGGCAGCGTCGATTGGACGCTTGCCCGGAGGAACACCGACCGTTCCTGGTGCTGCAATACGCGACGCCGGTGCGCAATCAGTATCGGGTCAAGGCGGGGTTGGCGCTTTAGGGAGTCAGAGCTGAGTGCTGATCCACGACATCAGCAGTGCCAACCCCAGGCAGGCAAAACCGAACCGGTAGAAAAACCGGTTCATGCGCTGGGTGGCCAGGTCCAGCAGCGCTTCGAATCGTTCATTGCTTTGGCTGCTACGCGCTTCGAGACAGGCCCGCGCCCGCTGTTCGCGGCGACGCGTCGCGTGCAGCACCCAGCCACCCGGGCAGGCAAACAGCAGCGCGAGCAGGTTGATCAGTTTGGCGGGGTGGGCAGCGAACAACGAGAACAGTTGCAACGACATCACAAACCTCAAGGGAAAACGGACGCCTGGCGCCCGGGGACCTACGAACAGGGCGCGGATTCTACCGAAAGCCCGCCGCCCTGCGCCGTTTTTTCCGACCAATAACGATCCCCTACGGGGATGGTTGTTTCGTGGGTCGGGCTCATCTATCTAATTTCATCCGTCACGGTTTCGTCATATGGATAGGCCACCCTGTCGCCCTCCAAACCCACACGGAATCCGTCATGCTGCACGCCGAAAACCAGGACCGCCTCTATCTCATCAGCCCGAGCGATGAACAACAGAACCTTGTCGGCAGTTTGTCCTTCAACGTGCAAGACCGTCATTGGCTGGTGTATTGCGCCCTCGGCGGTCATCAGCATGCGGACCTACCGGAGACAGACCTGCTGACCGGGATCAGCGTGCTGGAGCTCTATTCCCAGGCCGCATGAAGATCGCGCCGACAAAAAAGCCCGCTTGTGCGGGCTTTTTCGTTCGGGACGCAGCCTTACTCAGCCAGCACCTGACCAATGGTCGGGTCCTTGAACAGACGGGTCAGGGCGTCGCTCAATACATCGCTGACCAACTTGGTGTTGGTGTCCTGGTTCGGCGCCATGCCGAAGCGTTGGTCCAGCGAAGCACCGTAGCGACCGCTGTAGCGGCGGCTGGCGTTCTGCACGTCGGAGCGGAAGGTCGCGCCAATCGTCGCTTCGGTCACGTACATGCCTTCCTTGGGCGACTGGTATTTCAGCTCGGCCAGGGTCACGGTCAGTTGCGGCGCGTTCATTGCGTTCGCAGTGGGCGTGAAGCCCAGCAAGCGCACGGCTGCCTCGGCCTGGGCCTGCAACTTGGGCAGGATCTGCGCGCCTTGCACCGTGATCACGCTGGTCTCAGGGTACAGGCCACCGCGCGTGCCAAGGGTTGGCGACGGACGACCGTCCACCACTCGCACCACCACCGGTTGGCCCCGACCCACCGGCGCCAGTTGGGCGTTGAGCTTGGGTTCCGGGTTAAGTTGTTGCGGGCTATGGGCACAGCCGACAAGGGTCAGACTGGTCACGGCGATCAAACCGAACAACAGGCGTTGCAACATGCTTTTCTCTCCAGAATCGGGCACAGACAGGCCGGCAGTATAGCGGTGCGCCATCGCGGCGAACTAGCGTCGCAGCATGAATACTGCAAAGTCTGACATGGGCCGTGCCGGACGGTTCCTGTCACCCCGTTGTCATGGTCCTTACACCGGTGTGTCATGGCCGGCTGTCAGGCTGTCCCCAAGCTCCTTCGACACGGTATCCGACCATGCGCTATCTCATCTCCCTGTTCACCCCACGCCCACATCACCGCTGCTTTGCCCTGCTGGACCGCACCGGTCGTTGCCAGGCATTCAAGCAATGCAGCTTGCAGCCCATGGGCGATGGCTGGGTGGAAATCGAAGAGATCCGTCTCAACTGGCTGCATCAACCACTGCCCGCCAGCGCCTTGGTACAAGCCCCTCGCGCTCGTTCGCGCAGCCGGCAACTGTTGGCCGTCTGACCGCGAGGCTAATAAAAGTCATAAAACACGACCATTTCCGCGCGTTTCTTCGCTACAATCTCCCCCCGATTATAAGGACGTCTCCTGATCGGGCCCCGCAACGCCGCTGATGCGCTTGTATTGGCACCCCGCACCGCCCACAGAGAGCCGCCCACACAGATCGAGTGAAGCTGGCGCGCTTGCTGTTTCCCTGGCAAATCACCACTTTTCGCGAATCTGCAGAGCTGTCATTACGCTCGGTCACTGAGCTGTCTGCCCGTTTTGCCTGTCATGTACTTCATGAGGGCATCCAAACCGGGCACGGTGCCAGGCTGGGACAGCCCTTTTTTGAGGTTCACGTCTTCAAAAGAGCGTGAAAAAACGGGTTTTCACAACTTCACAAGAGTGTGGCGAGCAAATGAAGAGTTTTGCGTCTGAACAAGCACCATTGGCGTCTGGAACAGCCCAACGACACAGGACCGGATATCGCTCAAGAACCGGCGCCTGAAGCCTGTCCGCTACGGATTTGGTTGCACGAACGGATGTCTCGGCCATAAGTCGAATTGCCTGCCCGGCGCTTAAATGAGTTCATGGGACTCTTGAGGCCAGGCTGCATGCATCCGCAGTGTTGCGAAGAATTGCGAAGATTCGGACATGGCGATCCTGGCCATGGATACCTGGGGCGCAACTGACCTGCCCCGCTTCCTGGCCGCTATGCCGACAATTTGGTGCTGCAGATTTTGGAGACGCGTTAAATGGCGCATAACGAAGCAGTCGATGTAGTTCTGGTAGGGGCCGGCATCATGAGTGCCACCCTGGCCGTGCTGCTCAAGGAGCTCGACCCCGCGATTTCGCTGGAAGTCGTCGAGCTGATGGACTCGGGTGCCGCGGAGAGTTCCAATCCCTGGAACAACGCCGGTACCGGCCACGCCGGGCTGTGTGAGCTGAATTACACGCCCCAGGCCGCCGATGGCAGTGTCGACATCAAGAAAGCCGTGCACATCAACACTCAGTTTGAAGTGTCGAAGCAGTTCTGGACGTACTTGACCAGGAAAGGCACGTTCGGCTCCTCAAAATCCTTCATTGCCCCGGTGCCGCACCTAAGCTTCGTGCAGGGCGAGAAAGGCGTGGAATTCCTGAAGAAGCGCTTCGAACTGATGCGCCAGCATCACGCTTTCGCCGACATGGAATACACCGAAGACCGCGAGCAGATGGCCGAATGGATGCCGCTGATGATGCCCGGCCGCCCGGCTGACGAAGTCATCGCCGCCACCCGTGTCATGAACGGTACCGACGTCAATTTCGGCGCCCTGACCAATCAGTTGCTCCAGCACCTGGGCAGCGCACCGGACACCCAGATCAAGTACTGCAAGCGCGTCACCGGCCTCAAGCGCAACGGCAACGGTTGGACCGTCAGCATCAAGGACGTCAACAGCGGCAACACCCGTGAAGTGGATGCCAAATTCGTGTTCCTCGGTGCCGGCGGCGCGGCGTTGCCGCTGCTGCAAGCTTCAGGCATTGAAGAAAGCAAGGGGTTCGGCGGCTTCCCGGTCAGCGGCCAGTGGCTGCGTTGCGACAATCCGGAAGTGGTCAAGCATCACCAGGCCAAGGTCTACAGCCAGGCCGCGGTAGGCTCGCCACCGATGTCGGTGCCGCACCTGGACACCCGCGTGGTCGACGGCAAGAAATCCCTGCTGTTCGGGCCGTACGCCGGTTTCACCACCAAGTTCCTCAAGCACGGCTCGATCATGGACCTGCCGCTGTCGGTACGCGCCGGCAACATCGGCCCGATGCTGGCCGTGGCCCGGGACAACATGGACCTGACCAAGTACCTGATCAGCGAAGTGATGCAGTCCATGGAGCAGCGCCTGGAATCCCTGCGTCGCTTCTACCCCGAGGCGAAAGCCGAGGACTGGCGCCTGGAAGTGGCCGGCCAACGGGTGCAGATCATCAAGAAAGATCCGAAGAAAGGCGGCGTTTTGCAGTTCGGTACCGAACTGGTCGCAGCCAAGGACGGCACCCTCGCCGCCCTGCTCGGCGCCTCGCCAGGCGCGTCGGTCACCGTTTCGATCATGCTTGACCTGATCGAGCGCTGCTTCCCGGACAAAGCCAAGGGAGAGTGGGCCGCCAAGCTCGCGGAGATCTTCCCGGCCCGGGAAAAAGTGCTGGAAACCGATGCGGCGCTGTATCGCAAGGTCAGCGCGCAGAACAACGTTGCGCTGGAACTGGTTGAAGAAAGCAGCGAGACCCAAAGCTACGCTTGATTCGACTGGATAAAAAAACGCCCCGCTCTTTCATGAGAGCGGGGCGTTTTTTTGGAAGCTTCGTGGCGAGGGAGCTTGCTCCCGCTGGCCTGCAAAGCAGGCCGCTGATCAATCAGCCACGCGCCTTCTCAACCAATTCGATGTACTCCTCGGCGTTACGCTGGTCCTGGATCAGCGCAACGAAATCGTTGCCGTGCTCATCCTTGCCGTTGAGGTCATGGCCGGCCTCGACAAAGAACGTCAGGAAGCGCTCGAAGTCGTGAGCACGCAGCCCACGGTAGGCCTTGATCAGTTTGTGCAACGACGGCGAAGTGGCATCGACCGGTTCGAAATTGAGGAACTGCTTGACCTGCTCGTCGCCAATCTCGTCACCAATCAGTTGTTTCTTGTCTTTACGCATTGCCGGCTCCAGCTCGCACAGTTCACGGGGCGGGCAGTTTACCCCCGCCAGGCCTCGGGGCTCAACGCGGGCGTGCGGCGCTGGTGTGCAGGTCCGCCCAGATATGGCCGTTGGCGTAGCTGAGAAACTGTACGTACACCGTGTCGTTGCGCAAAAGATCGATCACCACCCGGTACTGGGCCTGTGGATAAGACAGCGTCAGGGTCTTGCTCGCCTCGTCGTAGACCGGCTTCTTCAGGCTTTTGCTTTCACCGTCGAAATTGAGGATCACCTGGTTGATGGTGGCCCCCTTGTTCAAAGGCTTGCCCTTGAGGCGCACCATCAACGGCGACGTGACCGGGATCGGCTGCTGGTTGGACGGCCGCTGGTTGCCCAGCACCACCGAGTATTCGGTGACTTGCAGCAACTGCTGCTGTTCAGGCTGTTCCTGGCGCGCCACCAGATCATCGGGAGGCAGGAACTGGCTGTGCATCGGCGCGGCAATGGCCATGGACGGCAAGCTGGATATCAACAGCAAAGTGGCGCAGCGGCGGATCGATACACGCATGACAAGCTCCGAAGTCTTGGGCGGGCACTCTAGCATGCGCACGGACGGTAAAAATAAGCGACCCGGATCAATACATCCGGGCAGCGGGCGCGGCATACTCGATGTGCCATCAGTCCCGACGCCGAACAGACGCCGTCACATGATCGTTCCCACGCTCCTGCGTGGGAATGCATCCAGTGACGCTCTGCGTCACATGGGACGCGGAGCGTCCTGGGCGGCATTCCCACGCGGAGCGTGGGAACGATCAGTACGGGGCCAATGCCAGCCCCCTTGCGAGGAGTATTCATGTCTTTCTCCGCCCCACCGTTATTCTCCGCCTGGCGCCAAACCTGGCGTGCCGGCTACACGCTGGAACGCCTGCGCGGCGATCTGGTGGCCGGGCTGACCGTCGGTATCATCGCCATTCCCTTGGCCATGGCTCTGGCGATAGCCGTTGGCGTACCGCCGCAACATGGCCTGTACACGGTGCTGGTGGCAGCGCCGCTGATCGCCCTCACTGGCGGCTCGCGCTTCAACGTGAGCGGGCCAACGGCGGCATTCGTCGTCATCCTGCTGCCTATCACTCAACAATACGGGCTGGGCGGCCTGCTGTTGTGCACCATGCTTGCCGGCGTGATCCTGATCGCCCTGGGCCTGATGCGCGCGGGACGATTGATCCAATACATTCCTTATCCAGTGATCCTCGGTTTCACCGCAGGCATCGGCGTGGTCATCGCGACCCTGCAACTGAAGGATTTGCTGGGCCTGAGCACCGCGGGCCACGCCAAACACTACATCGAGCAATTGGGCGAATTGATCGTGGCGCTGCCCAGTGCCCGTCTCGGCGATGGGGTCATCGGCGCCGTGTGCCTGGCGGTGCTGATTGCCTGGCCGCGCTGGGTGCCACGGGTTCCCGGGCATTTGGTGGCGTTGCTGGTGGGCACATTGTTGGGCCTGGCGATGGAACGCGCGGGATGGCCGATCGCGACGTTGGGCGAACGCTTCAGTTATATCGTCGATGGCGTCGCCTACCCCGGCATCCCGCCATTCCTGCCGAGCTTCGACTGGCCCTGGAATCTGCCGGATGGCCAAGGCCGGCCGTTGATCCTGTCCTATGACTTGCTCCGCCAATTGCTAGCGCCCGCCTTCGCCATCGCCATGCTCGGCGCCATCGAATCGCTGTTGTGCGCGGTGGTGGCGGACGGCATGACCGGGAGCAAACACGATCCCAACGCCGAGCTGATAGGCCAGGGCCTGGGCAATCTCGTCGCCCCGCTGTTCGGCGGCATTACCGCCACCGCCGCCATTGCCCGCAGCGCCACCAACGTGCGCAGCGGCGCGTCGTCACCGCTGGCCGCGATCATTCACAGCCTGGTGGTGCTGGTGGCGATTGTGCTGCTGGCGCCGCTGTTCAGTTATTTGCCCATGGCTGCCTTGGCGGCGCTGCTGGTGATGGTCGCGTGGAACATGAGCGAGGCCGGGCACGTGCTGCATACGCTGCGCATCGCTCCGCGCAGCGACGTGCTGGTCCTACTGACCTGCCTGAGCCTGACCGTGCTGTTCGACATGGTGCTGGCCGTCGCCGTCGGCCTGTTGCTGGCCGCCGGCCTGTTCATCAAGCGCATGAGCGAGCTGACCGACAGTGCCGAGTTGCCACGCCATGCCCACCATGCCCTGCTGAACCTGCCCGAACACGTTCGTTGCTACGCCATTCGCGGGCCGCTGTTTTTTGGCGCGGCCGAAAAGGCCTTGGACGTATTGCGCCGGTTCGACCACGGCGTTCGGGTGGTGATCGTGGACATGAGCGCCGTGCCGATGCTGGACATGACTGCCCTGGTCGCGCTGGAAAATATCCTGCGCGATTATCGCAAGCAGGGCATTGGTCTGATCCTGGTGGGGACAGCGCCACGGGTGCGCCTGAAGCTGCGCCGCGCGGGGGTTCATCGCGAGCAGCGTCAATTGGTGTATGTACAGAATCTGGAGCAGGCGCGGGTCAAGAGCGAGAAATGGCTCGCCGCCTAGTCGAACTGGGCGCGCATCCAGGCTTGGTACTGCGCCACGCCCGCTTCGCCTTCGCGCGGCGCCCAGTGGGCCAGTTCGCCGTCGCCGACGGGCCGGTAAGGGCCGGCCTTGCATTCAAACATCAGGCTGTCCGCTTCGAGCACCACAAGGCCGTGATACACGCCTGCCGGCAGGTCGACACCGAGGCAATCGCCGCCGGTCTGGAGGATTCGCTTGTCGATCAGCGTCCCGGCTTCGTCAAAAATCAACACACCGAGCCGGCCCCTGAGCACCAGCAGGGTTTCCGCCTTGTCGGCGCTCAAATGGCGATGCGGCGGGATGTAGGTCGACGGTTGCAAGCCAACCGCCATGCGATGGCACGGCTCATCCATCTCATGGAAGTTATGGTGCTGTCGCCCGCGAGGACTGGCCGCGGCTTTCTCGGCCAGTTCATCGAACAAGGCTTGATCCAGAAAGGCCGGCCGAGTCATTCGATTACATCCCTTTGACGGCGAAAATACCGTTGGCGTTGCGCCAGTAGCCTTTGTAGTCCATGCCGTAGCCGAAGATGTAGCGATCGATGCACGGCAAGCCAACAAAATCGGCCTTCAGGTCGGGACGGGCCTTGCGGTCGTGGTCCTTATCGATCAGCACTGCAGTGTGCACCGCGCGAGCGCCGGCGTGTTTGCAGAAATCGATGATCGCGCCCAAGGTATGCCCTTCGTCGAGGATGTCGTCGATGATCAGCACGTCGCGGTCGATGAACGAAACTTCCGGCTTGGCTTTCCAGAAAAGGTCGCCGCCGCTGGTTTCGTTGCGATAACGGGTGGCGTGCAGGTAGGAGGCTTCCAGCGGGAAATTCAGGTAGGTCAGCAGCTTGCCGGAGAAAATCAGCCCGCCGTTCATGACACAGAACACCACCGGATTGCTGTCGGCCAACTGATCGTTGATTTGCGCACCAACACGGGCGATGGCCGCTTCGACTTCAGCTTCGGTGTACAGGCAGTCAGCCTCTCGCATGACTTGACGGATATGCTCGAGATCAGCGGACATGGTGCTCTCCAAGGGTGGCAATGCGGAAAAGCCGGCAAAGGTACGCATCCCGCCCGGCCAGATCAAGCATTTGTGGACTAACGTTCTGTATTGTCTATAGGACAACACCCTCGGATAGATTAATCTAGGCCGGTTTTTTTGCCCGCCGCCGGAGCCTTCCCCATGCCCATCCTCGAGATCCGCCACCCGCTGATCAGACATAAACTCGGCCTGATGCGCCGCGCTGACATCAGCACGAAGAACTTCCGCGAGCTCGCCCAGGAAGTCGGTGCCCTGCTCACTTACGAAGCCACGAAGGACCTGCCGCTGGAATCCTACGAGATCGCCGGTTGGGCCGGCACGGTACAAGTGGAAAAAATAGCCGGGAAAAAAATCACCGTGGTGCCGATCCTGCGCGCCGGCATCGGCATGCTCGAAGGCGTGCTCAGCCTGATCCCGGGCGCCAAGGTCAGCGCTGTCGGCGTGGCTCGCAACGAGCAGACCCTGCAGGCCCACACCTACCTGGAGAAACTGGTGCCGGAAATCGATGAGCGCCTGGCGATGATCATCGACCCGATGCTTGCCACGGGCAGCTCGATGGTTGCCACCATCGACCTGTTGAAGAAGGCCGGCTGCCGGGACATCCGCGCCATGGTGCTGGTCGCCGCGCCCGAAGGCATCAAGGCCGTCGAGGATGCGCACCCCGACGTGACCATCTACACCGCGTCCATCGACGAGAAACTCAACGAGCACGGCTACATCATCCCGGGCCTGGGCGATGCCGGCGACAAGATCTTCGGCACCAAGCAGAAGGACGCTTGAGCATGCAGGACGAATTCAACGATCCGCTCTGGCGCCAAGTGCTGTCCGGCGCGCAGATGCTCTTCGTCGCCTTTGGCGCGCTGGTGCTGATGCCGCTGATCACCGGCCTGGACCCGAACGTGGCGCTGTTCACGGCGGGCCTGGGGACGATCCTGTTCCAGATCGTCACCGGGCGCCAGGTGCCGGTGTTCCTGGCGTCGAGTTTTGCCTTTATCACGCCGATCATCCTCGCCAAGGGCCAATTTGGCCTGGCGGCGACCATGGGCGGCGTCATGGCGGCGGGTTTCGTCTATACGTTCCTGGGCCTGGCGGTGAAGATCAAGGGCACCGGGTTCATTGATCGGCTGCTGCCGCCGGTGGTCATCGGCCCGGTGATCATTTCCATCGGCCTGGCAATGGCGCCGATCGCCGCCAACATGGCGATGGGCAAGGCCGGCGACGGCTCCGAGCTGATTCATTATCAAACCGCGATGCTGATCTCGATGCCGGCGTTGCTCACCACCCTGATCGTCGCGGTGTTCGGCAAAGGTATTTTCCGCCTGGTGCCGATCATCTCCGGCGTACTGGTGGGCTTTGCCATGGCGTTTTATTTCGGCGTGGTCGACACTGCGAAAATCGCCGCCGCGCCCTGGTTCGCCGTGCCGGCCTTCACCGCGCCGGAGTTTAACTGGCAGGCAATCCTGTTCATCGTGCCGGTAGCCCTCGCGCCGGCCATCGAGCACATCGGCGGAGTAATTGCCGTGGGCAGCGTGACCGGTCGCGATTACTTGAAGAAGCCCGGCCTGCATCGCACGCTGTTTGGCGACGGCATCGCCACCACCGCCGCCGGCCTGTTCGGCGGCCCGCCCAACACCACCTATGCCGAAGTCACTGGCGCGGTGATGCTGACCAAGAACTACAACCCGAAGATCATGACCTGGGCGTCGATTTTCGCCATCAGCCTGGCGTTCATCGGCAAGTTCGGTGCGCTGCTGCAAAGCATCCCGGTGCCGGTGATGGGCGGCATCTTGTGCCTGCTGTTCGGCTCGATCGCGGCGGTGGGCATGAACACCCTGATCCGCCATAAGATCGACCTGGGCGAAGCCCGCAACCTGGTGATCGTTTCGGTGACGCTGGTGTTCGGCATTGGCGGCGTGCTGGTGGGCACCGGCACAGGCCCGGACGACTTCGGCCTGAAAGGCATCGCGTTGTGCGCCGTGGTGGCGATTGCGCTGAACCTGATCTTGCCGGGCAATGATGGTTGGAAGCAGAAGAAGGCGGATGAGCCGCTGCTGTAAATCTATTGATCGTTCCCACGCTCCGCGTGGGAATGCTTCTACGGACGCTCCGCGTTCGGCTCTTTGGCGCGGAGCATGGGAACGATCGGCTACAGCGCGATCGGCGCTCGCTCGCACAAGGTACTCAACGCCCGCGCCCACTGCGGATCGTCATTGAGACACGGCACCAGCACCAACTCCTCTCCTCCCGCTTCTCGGAACTGCTCACGGCCGCGGTCGCCAATTTCTTCCAGGGTCTCGATGCAGTCAGCGACGAACGCGGGGCACATCACCAGGATTTTCTTCACGCCGCTCTTGGCCAGCTCGTCCAGGCGCGCTTCGGTATAGGGTTCGATCCACTTGGCGCGACCCAGTCGCGACTGGAACGACACCGACCATTTGCCATCGGCCAATCCCATGCGCTGGGCGAACAGCTCGGCGGTGCGAATGCACTGGGCGCGGTAACACGTCGCCATGACTTCCGGCGGCGCATTCTTGCAGCAATCGGCGTCCTTGAAGCAATGAAAACCCGTGGGGTCGAGTTTGGTCAGGTGCCGTTCCGGCAGGCCGTGGAAACTCAGCAACAAGTGATCGTAATCCTGCATCAGGTACGGCTTGGCGCTGGCAACCAGCGCATCGAGGTATTCCGGCTGATCATAAAAAGGCTGGAGAATCGAAAACTCGACATCGAGCTTCTTCTCACCCACGACCCGCTTGGCTTCTTCGATGACCGTCGTGACGGTGCTGTCGGCAAATTGTGGGTACAACGGCGCCAGCGTGATGCGCTTGTGGCCCTGGCTCGCCAGGCGCACCAGGGTTGATTCAATGGATGGCTCGCCGTAACGCATCGCCAGTTCTACTGGCCCCTGCGTCCATTGGGCGGTCATGGCCTGTTGCAAGCGGCGGCTGAGCACCACCAGCGGCGAGCCCTCTTCCCACCAGATCGACGCGTAAGCGTGGGCCGACTGCTCTGGGCGCTTGATCAGGATCAGCGACACCAGCAACCGCCGCACCGGCCATGGCAGGTCGATGACGTACGGGTCCATCAGGAATTGGTTGAGATAGCGGCGCACATCGGCCACCGAGGTAGAGGCAGGCGAACCCAGATTCACCAGAAGCAACGCGTGATCGGTCATGCAACGTCCTATTTCAAAGGCGACCCGACAAATCTTCCAGGGCCGCAGGCAAATCAGTGAACCGGAATGAAAACCCCGCCGCCTGCAATCGGGCCGGCGTGGCGCGCTGGCCGCCCAGCAACAGCAATGACAACTCACCCAGCGCAATTTTCAGCGCCAGCTCCGGCATCGGCACCACGGCCGGGCGATGCAATACGTGCCCCAGGGCCTTGGCAAAATCTCGGTTGCGCACCGGGTTCGGCGCGCACGCATTATAAGGACCGCTGGCGTCACTGCGGTGCAGAAGAAAATCAATCAAGGCGATTTGATCGTCGATATGAACCCACGGCATCCACTGCCGCCCATTGCCGATACGCCCGCCCAGCGCCAGTTTGAACGGCAGCAACAGCCGCGACAAAAAGCCGCCCTCGGCGGACAGGACCAGACCCGTGCGAATCAGCACCACGCGTATGCCCATGGCCTCGGCTCGCTGCGCGGTCTCTTCCCAGGCGATGCACAACTGACTGGCGAAATCCTCGCTGACCGGCCCCGACTCCTCCGTCAATTCTCGCTCGCCACCGTCGCCGTACCAGCCCACGGCGGAACCGGAGATCAGCACCTGCGGCTTTTGCTCGCAACGCTCCAGCCAAGCGAGCAGCACCTCAGTCAGCGTGACGCGGCTGCTCCACAGCAACATCTTGCGCTTGTGCGTCCAAGGCCGGTCGCCGATGGGCGCGCCTGCCAGGTTGACCACTGCATCGACCGGCTCGCCAATCTCGTCGAGCTTGGCAATGCCTTGCACCTGCGCTCCGCAGATTCCTGCCACTTGTTCGGGTCGACGACTCCATACTGTCAAGCGGTGCCCCTGCTCCAGCCAGTGCCGGCAGAGCTGACGTCCGATCAAACCAGTACCGCCGGTCAGCAATATGTGCATGAGGTGTTCCTCGCATCGCGTTTTACCCGGCCCATTAGTCTATTTTTATAAATAGGCATTTTTCATATCGGACAGGGTCTGTGTCTAAACAATAGGACAACCTGCCAAAACGCGAACGGTAAAACTTATACCAAAAACCAAAATTGTACAGGATTAAACGACGGCGTAGTCTGTACAGAAAGGTAAACGAGGCCCTCATGACTGTACCTATCGCAATCATCGGCACCGGCATCGCCGGTTTATCAGCCGCCCAGGCCCTGACGGAGGCTGGGCACGTCATCCAACTCTTCGATAAAAGCCACGGCAGCGGCGGACGCATGTCGAGCAAACGCAGCGACGCCGGCGCCCTGGACATGGGCGCGCAATACTTCACCGCCCGCGACCGGCGCTTCGTCACGGAAGTGCAGCGCTGGCAAGCCAACGGCTGGGCGGCTGAATGGAACCCGCAGCTCTATCATTTCCAGGACGGGCAGATGAGCCCCTCGCCCGACGAGCAGACCCGCTGGGTGGGAACCCCGCGCATGAGTGCGATTACCCGCGCCCTGCTTGGCGACCTGCAGGTGCAGTTTTCCTGCCGCATCACGGAAGTGTTTCGCGGCCAGGAACATTGGCATTTACAGGACGCGGAAGGATTTACCCACGGTCCCTTCGGCCAAGTCGTGATTGCCACGCCTGCGCCCCAGGCTACGGCATTGCTCGCGGCCGTGCCGAAATTGGCCGGCGTCGCCGCCGGGGTAAAGATGGACCCCACCTGGGCCGTGGCGCTGGCCTTCGAAACACCGTTGGATACGCCTATGGAAGGCTGCTTCGTTCAGGACAGTCCCCTCGACTGGCTGGCGCGCAACCGCAGCAAGCCGGGGCGCGACACCCAGCTCGACACCTGGGTGCTGCACGCCACCAGCGACTGGAGTCGCCAGCACATCGACATGCCCAAGGAAGCCGTCATCGAACACCTGCACGGCGCCTTCGCCGAACTGCTGCACAGCGCGATGCCCGCGCCGAGCTTCAGCGTGGCTCATCGATGGCTGTACGCTCGCCCTGCCGGCAGCCATGAATGGGGAGCGCTGGCCGATGCCGACCTGGGCTTGTACGTATGCGGCGACTGGTGCTTGTCCGGCCGGGTCGAAGGGGCCTGGCTCAGTGGCCAGGAGGCCGCCCGTCGTTTGCACGCCAGCCTTCAGTAAATCGCATCACCTGCGCTGTTCGCTGCTGTCGAGTCAGACAGCAGCCCCTCTGCGAACGTATCCACTGCGCCTCACTACGTAATTCCCGGTTGACATGCACGCATTCGGACCTATGATGAAAATATTGTACATAAATTAAAATATGTACAAGATTTACTCATCAGAGGTAGCCCATGCCCAACGAAACGATCGCCAAACCCAGAATCGCCGTCAGCGCTTGCCTGATGGGCGCTGAAGTTCGCTTCAATGGCGGGCACAAGCAATCGCCGTTGTGCAGCCGCACGCTCATCGAATACTTCGATTTCGTCCCGGTTTGCCCCGAAGTTGCCATTGGCCTGGGCATTCCTCGCGAGCCGATCCGGCTGGTGGGCGACCCTGAACACCCCAACGCGTTGGGAACAGTTAATCGCGACCTCGACGTGACCCGGCCGTTGGCCGAGTACGGGCAGCAAATGGCCGGCGAGCTGGACGATGTCTGCGGTTATATCTTCATGCAGAAATCCCCTTCTTGCGGGCTGGAACGGGTCAAGGTCTATGGCCACAACGGCGCTCCCCAGGACGGTGGCGGGCGCGGTATTTATGCCCAGGCCTTTTGCGAGCGCCATCCGGACCTGCCGGTGGAGGAAGACGGCCGCCTCAACGATCCGGTCCTGCGGGAAAACTTCCTGACGCGGGTGTTCGCCTATGCCGCCTGGCAACCGCTTCGCCAACGCGGCCTCACCCGACGCGACCTGATTGAATTCCACTCGCGCTATAAATACTTGCTGATGGCGCACAATCCGGTTATGTACAGGGCCCTTGGCAACCTGTTGGGCAACATGGGCAAGACCGACCCCAACGAGTTGGGCCCACGTTATTTCAGCGCGCTGATGGCGGCCCTGAAGAAATGCGCCACCCGTCGCACCCATGCCAATGTCCTCCAGCACCTGAGCGGCTACCTCAAGCGCGTTATCAACGCGCAGGACAAGCAGGAAGTCCAAGAGCTCATTGGTCAGTATCGCCTCGGCATCGTGCCATTGGTGGTACCGCTGACTTTGCTCAAGCATCACTTGCGCCGGCACCCCGATGCCTATCTCGCGCAGCAGGTCTACCTTCAACCCCACCCGGAAAACCTCAGCTTGCGAAACGCCATTTGATGAACAGCAAACCCGACTCCAGCGCCAGCGAAGACCTCGGCGCCGACTTTGCCAAGGCACTGGCGCAGGGCTGGCTTCCCATACGCGAAGTGGCCCGGCAAACCGGCGTCAACGCCGTCACGCTGCGAGCGTGGGAGCGCCGTTACGGCTTGGTCGTGCCGCACCGCACGCCCAAGGGCCACCGGTTGTTCAGCCCCGAGCACGTGCAACGCATCCAGAGCATCCTCACCTGGATCAATCGTGGCGTGGCGGTGAGTAAGATCAAGCCGTTGCTCGACACACCGCAGCCACCCGGCGAACCTTTGGAAGACGATTGGCAGCGCCAGCGCCATGCGCTTGTGTTGGCGGTAAGCCAACTGGCCGAGCGCCAGATCGATGACCTGGTCAACCAGGCCATGGCGCTGTACCCGCCGTGGACCGTATGCGAGCAGCTGCTGTTGCCTTTGCTGGCCGAATTGCAGATGCGTTGGCAGGGCCAGTTTGGCGCGCAAATGGAGCAGGTATTCTTTTATTCCTGGCTGCGCAGCAAATTCGGCAGCCGGATCTATCACAACAACCGCCAGCTGCATGGGCCGCCGTTGCTGCTGGTCAATCACTCGCAATCGCAGGAGCCTCACTTGTGGCTCATCGCCTGGCTCGCCAGCAATGCCGATTGTCCGGTGGAAATATTCGATGGTCCCCTGCCTGCGGGCGAGTTGGCCTTGGCCGCCGAGCGTATGAAGGCTCGCGCCGTGCTGTTGTATTCCAGCAACGCCATGAACCTTTCCCAACTGCCTAAGCTGCTGAGCGCCATCGACTGCCCAATCGTCATTACTGGCCCGGCGGTATCGATCCATCACGCCAAATTATCCACAGGCGTCTCGATGATGAACGTCAGCTGGGCCGAAGACCCACTCTCCGCTCACCGCGAACTGAGCCGCAGAGCACTTCTCCAATGAGCAATCCCATGCAACTGATCTGGCTGCGCAGCGATTTGCGCCTGCACGACAATACCGCCCTGGCAGCGGCTGCGGCGCGCGGCCCATGTGTCGCGGTGTATTTGCCCAGCCCCGGGCAATGGCATGCCCACGATGACGCGCCGTGCAAAATCGATTTCTGGCTGCGCAACCTCGCATCGTTGAACACGGCCCTGGGCCTGTTGAACATACCGCTGCTGATCCGTCATGCGTCGCATTGGCACCAGGCGCCGCAGGTACTGGCCACGCTGTGTCGCGAGCTGAACATCAGCGCCGTGCATGTCAACGAAGAGTACGGCCTGAACGAAACCCGACGCGATGCCGAAGTGGCTCGGGTGTTGAATGATCAAGGCGTTGAGTTTCATAGCCATCTCGACCAATTGCTGTTCAAGCCCGGCAGCGTTCTGACCAAGTCTGGCGGCTACTTCCAGGTGTTCAGCCAGTTTCGCAAGGTCTGTTACAGCCGCCTGCACTTTTCTGTGCCTGGTCTCGTCCCCGCACCCACGACGCAGGCGCCCGTCCCGATCGCCAGTGACCCGGTGCCGACCCAGGTCGAAGGGTTCGCCCCGCCCAGCGAAGCGCTGCGCGTGCTTTGGCCCGCGGGTGAAGATGAAGCCCGCCGGCGCCTGGACACTTTTGCCGAACAGCATCTGGACTATTACCAGAGTGAGCGGGATTTCCCGGCCAGGCCAGGTACGAGCCAGCTTTCGGCCTATCTGGTGGCTGGAGTCATTTCCCCGCGCCAATGCCTGCACGCCGCGCTGCAAGCCAATCAGGGCGAGTTCGAGAGCGGTAGCGCCGGGGCGGTGACATGGATCAACGAATTGCTCTGGCGCGAATTCTATAAACACATATTGGTGGGATATCCACGCGTCTCACGGCATCGCGCCTTCCGCCCGGAGACCGAAGCGCTAGCCTGGCGCAACGCCCCCGATGAACTGGCGGCCTGGCAACAGGCGCGCACCGGCCTGCCAATCATTGATGCGGCCATGCGCCAACTGCTCGAAACCGGTTGGATGCATAACCGTTTGCGAATGGTCGTTGCCATGTTCCTGACCAAGAACTTGCTGATCGACTGGCGCGAGGGCGAGCGTTTTTTCATGCGACACCTGATCGATGGCGACCTGGCCGCCAACAATGGCGGATGGCAGTGGAGCGCCTCCACCGGGACGGACTCGGCGCCTTGGTTTCGCATCTTCAACCCGTTGAACCAATCGGAAAAATTCGATCGAGAAGGATTATTTATCAAACGCTGGTTACCGCAATTGAACGATCTGGATACACGACGGGTCCACAATCCCAACGCCCAGCGAGAATTGTTTGGGGTAACGGATTACCCGGCGCCGATCGTCAACCTGCCTCAATCTCGGGCGCGAGCATTGGAAGTCTTCAAGCGACTTCCGGCACGTCAAGGAGTGAAACCGAACGAATGGGCGGTTACCGAACATGAAATTGCTGAAGGCTGAATGCAAATCCAAAATGGCCCGATATAGTCCAATTAATATCGGGGTCTTTATCATGCAGGCGGCGTGTTAGAGCGCTCGCGCGCAATGGGATGGGGAAGAAAATGGGGCGAAGGTATTGGCTGACCGGTGCAGGTAACGGCTTGGGCGAATCGCTGGCCGAGGCGTTGCTTAAAAGCGGCGCACGGTTGGCCATCAGTGCGCTCCAATCCTGCCAGGCCCTTTCCGAGCGTTACCCAGGACAGGTACTGGCGGTGCCCGGCAATCTGACCGACAGCCAGACTGTCCGGGAAATCTGTCAGCAGATTACCCAGCAGTGGGGCGCGTTGGACACCGTCATCATCAATGCCGGTACCGCTGAATATGTTCCTGAGCAGTTAGTTGACCACACGGTCATCGAACACATCGTGCGCAGCAACCTGTTGGTGGCCAGCTTGTGTATCGACGCGGCCTTGCCGTTGCTGCGCGCCGGAACGACGCCTCATCTGGTGGGCATTACCAGCCCCCTCACTCATTTGCCTCCATCGCGCATCGAGGCCGGTGGCAACGGGATGCGCTATCTGTTCGAGTCGGCTCGCGTCGACTTGGCGGGTGACGGTATCGATGTGACGTTGGTGCACCCCGCCTTCGACATCCCGTCGCCAAACCTCGATGATTGTTTCGTCGCCCCGGTTCATTGGTCAGTCGAAACAGCAGCGAACCACATATTGACCCGACTGAGCGACCATCCTCAGGAACTGGCGTTCCCCGCCGCCGCCATGACGAATCTCTGGCCGTTGCCTACATCGACGGAGGCAGGCCAGACAGACACGGTTTCAGACAGGGCGAGAGACGGGTACCCGATCAAGGGCCAACCTTGAGCCGTCCGGTTGCCTTACACTGCGCACCATGAAAACCATTCCCCTTGTTGAGCTTCCCGCGCCGGTCGTTACGTGTTCGACATGCGCGGCCTGCTGCTGCCAGCTTGAAGTGCTGCTGATCACCGATACTGGCGTTCCGGAGCGCTTTATCGATACCGACGACTGGGGCGGGGAAGTCATGTTGAGGCTTGACGACGGCTGGTGCGCGGCGCTGGATCGCGACAGCATGATGTGCACGATCTACGAAAAGCGCCCGCTGATCTGCCGGGAGTTCGAAATGGGCGCGCCGGAATGCATCGAAGAACGCTTGGGGATTGCGACGGCGTATCGCTAGGCATCCATAATGGGAGCGACTGCTCGCTCCCACTATTTCGAGTGTTACAGCGGCATTGTGTAGTGCAGCGCGTAGCTTTCCACACCGTCATTGGTCGACTTGATGCCGGCGTTGGAGTAGTGAGTGGCGCGGATGCCAACTTCATGTCCACCCTTGAAGCGCAGGCCGAAACCGATTCGGTCCTCGAACTGGAACGCCGTGCCGAGTTTGTTGGATTCCACTTCGGTGTTTTCAAACAACGCGACACCCACACCCGCCTCGATGTAGGGTTTGACGTTCTGGCCAGCGAACTCATACACAAGGACAGGCGAGAACGACAAACTGTGATTGCTGGAGGTCTCATCACCCTCCCAATAGGTGTAGGCCCCGCTCCAGTAACCAGTCAGGCGACCAACGTCGCTCTGCAGCCAGCTTTTATCCCAGTCGAATTGCATGCCCAGTCGATAAGTCATGGTCGAGTCGCCGGTCTGGCCAACCCCGAACTCCACACCCGCCGCCTGCGCGGTATAAGTGTGCCCCAGCAATGCAGCCGCAAACGCGGCAAAGCAGAATAAGCGCTTCATTAGAAACATCCTTTTCCGACAGACTTAGTTAGTTTTTTCTTACAAACAGACACAGCTATAGAAATCCGCGCCAAATCAGAAGTTCAGCAGGATTTACACAATTTTCACGATTTTTTTACAGACCGAAGCTTCGCACAATGTCAGACGAATTCCATAGCACCGGTAGGATTTTTCTTAAATGTATCGGATCAGCGCTGGTCCAGAACTGGGTTTCGCTGGCAGGCCCGTCTGCCGAAAGCGCTCGTTCAGCCAGTAGCCGCTGAAGTTGACGAGCCACTGCGGCGCCAGTGTCGATCAGAATGACAGACTCCGGAACCATCTGCCCGAGCAGCGGCTTGAGGAAGGGATAGTGCGTACAGCCGAGGATCAATGTGTCGCAGCCGGCCACCAACAGCGGCGTGACGTAGCCTAGCAGCAGTTGGTGCAAGGCCGGATTGTGCAAGTCGCCCGCCTCGATCAACTCCACCAGCCCCGGGCAGGGCTGCGTGATCACGCGCACGTCCGAGGCGAACCGGTCCAGTAGCGCGGCGAATTTGGCGCTCTGCAGGGTGCCTGTCGTCGCCAGCACACCGACGATGCCGCTTCGCGTGGCGGCGGCAGCCGGCTTGACCGCCGGCTCCATACCGACGATGGGCCAATCGGGATAATCGCGCCGCAAGTCAGCGACCCCGGCGACGGTTGCGGTGTTGCACGCCACTACAAGCGCCTTGGCCCCCTCACGCCGAAGAAAATCGGCAATGATCGCGCATCGCTGCCGGATAAATTCCGGGCTTTTTTCCCCGTAGGGAATATGCCCGCAGTCGGCAACGTACAGCAGGGACTCATTGGGCAGCAGCCGACGGATTTCTCCCAGCACCGACAGTCCGCCGACGCCCGAATCGAACACACCGACCGGTGCTTCACTCATGTCGGCTACCGCAGACGCTGCAACCCGGATCGCGTTTGACTCGCAATTCGCGGAAGCGCGTGCCCAGCGCATCGATCAGCAGCAAGCGCCCCACCAGCGGCTCGCCGAACCCCGCCAACAGTTTCAAGGCTTCGAGCGCCTGCAGACTGCCCACCAGCCCCACCAGCGGGCCAAGCACCCCGGCTTCGCTGCAGGTCAGTTCGGCTTCGCTGCCATGTCCATAGAGGCAGTGATAACAAGGACTTTCGGGACGACGCGGGTCGAATACCGACAGCTGACCCTCCAGGCGGATCGCCGCGCCGCTCACCAGGGGTTTGCCTGCGGCGACACAGGCTGCGTTCACCGCTTCGCGGGTGGAAAAATTGTCGGAACAGTCCAGCACCACATCCACTGCCGACACTGCACTTTTCAGGGAATCTTCATCCATTGCCGCCGGATGCGGAACCAGTCGAACCTCAGGATTGATCGCAGTCAGGCGTCGAACCGCCGAATCGACCTTGGTCATGCCGACGCTATCGGTGTCATGGATGATCTGCCGCTGGAGATTGGTCAGGTCGACCGTGTCGAAGTCCGCCAGGTGCAACTCGCCGACGCCTGCGGCGGCCAGGTACAACGCCACCGGGGCGCCCAGGCCACCCAGGCCGATGATCAATACGCGGCCCTGCTTGAGACGCAGCTGTCCATCGATGTCGACGTGCTGCAACAGGATCTGTCGACTGTAGCGCAGCAGCTCTTGATCATTCAGCACGGCAGGCGTCCCAGGCTGATGCGCTCGTGATTGCCCAGGTCCTTGCGGCTATGGACTTCGACAAATCCCTGATCCTGCAGCAGCCCACGCACCGCGTCGGCTTGATCATAACCGTGCTCGAGCATCAACCAGCCATCCGCTTCTAGGTGCTGGGGGGCCTGGGCAATGATTGCGCGCAAGTCGTCAAGGCCGTCCGGTCCCGCCACCAGCGCACTGGCCGGCTCGAAACGCACGTCGCCTTCGGCCAGGTGCGGATCGCTGGCGGCGATGTACGGCGGATTGCTGATGATCAGTTCGAACCGTTCGCCGTCCAGTGCACTGAACCAGTGACTGCTCAGCACCGTGACATTACGCAAGCCCAGGCGCTGGCGATTGCGTTCGGCCAGGGCCACGGCTTCCAGCACGCGATCGACCGCCGTGACCTTCCAGGTCGGACGCTCGCTGGCCAGTGCCAGGGCAATCGCGCCGCTGCCGGTGCCCAGGTCCAGGACCCGGGCCGGTGTCGCGGGCAACAAGGCCAACGCGGTTTCCACCAGCAGTTCAGTGTCGGGACGCGGGATCAGCGTATGGGGCGCCACTTCCAGGTCGAGCTTCCAGAAGCCCTGTTGTCCGAGGATGTAGGCCACCGGCTCGCCGGAACGACGGCGGCGCAAGTATTCCGAAAACAGCAGCGCCGCCTCGCTCGGCACGATCCGCTCGGGCCAGGTGTGCAGGAAGCTGCGGGACTTGCCCAGCGCAGCGGCCAGCAGCAACTCGGCGTCCAGGCGTGACGTGGGCGAGTCCGGTAATTCGGCGGCGCGTAGCAAACTGGCGATGATGGTCATTTATTCACCTGTGCTTACTCGCCAATCGCGGCCAGTTGGTCGGCCTGGTATTCAGCGAGCAGAGGCTCGATGACGGCGTCGACACCACCGGCAAGAATTTCGTCGAGGGAATACAGGGTCAGGTTGACGCGATGGTCAGTGACCCGGCCCTGGGCAAAGTTGTAAGTGCGGATCCGCTCGGAGCGGTCGCCCGAGCCCACCAGCAGCTTGCGCTCGCTGGCGATGGCGTTGGCGGCGGCGCTGGTCTGCTGATCGTTGAGCTTGGCCGACAACCAGGCCATGGCGCGTGCGCGGTTCTTGTGCTGGGAACGTTCTTCCTGGCACTCGACCACGATGCCCGAGGGCAAGTGGGTGATGCGGATCGCCGAATCGGTCTTGTTGACGTGCTGGCCGCCCGCTCCGGAAGAACGGTAGGTATCGACCCGCAGGTCCGCCGGGTTGATTTCGATGGCTTCCTGCTCGTCCGGCTCGGGCAATACCGCCACGGTGCAGGCCGACGTATGGATACGGCCCTGGGATTCGGTGGCCGGCACACGTTGCACGCGGTGGGCGCCGGACTCGAACTTCAGCTTGCCATAGACGTTGTCGCCTTCGACCCGGGCGATGACTTCTTTATAGCCGCCGTGTTCGCCTTCGTTTTCCGAGAGGATTTCCACCCGCCAGCCGCGGCGTTCGGCGTAGCGCGAGTACATGCGAAACAGGTCGCCGGAAAAAATCGCCGCCTCGTCGCCGCCGGTACCGGCGCGGATCTCGAGAAACACGTTGCGCCCGTCGTTCGGATCCTTGGGCAGCAGCATGCGTTGCAGTTCGCTTTCCAGCTCGACCAACCGATCCTTGGCTTCGCGCACTTCCTCGACCGCCATTTCACGCATGTCCGGATCGCTGTCCTTGAGCAGCGCCTGGGCGCCCTCAAGGTCGCCTTGCACCTTCAGCAACTGTTTATAGGTCGCGACAATCGGCTCGACCTCCGCGTACTCCTTGGAGTAGGTGCGGAACTTGTTCTGGTCGGAAATGACTTCGCCATCGCCCAGCAAGGCGGTCAGTTCCTCGAAACGGTCCTGGAGAATGTCCAGCTTATTGAGCAGTGACGCTTTCATTGCGTTTTTTTATCCGAAAAGCTATCCGGTGAAGCTTCACCGAGAGCGAAAAGTTCCTGGGCCATGGCCAGCGCATCGAGGCGGCCTTCGGCGGTCAGCTTCTTGAGCTGGACACTGGGGGCGTGGAGCAATTTGTTGGTCAGGCCGCGCGCCAGTTGCACCAGCACTTCTTCGGCGCTGCCGCCATTGGCGAGCAGGCGCTGGGCTTTTTGCAATTCTTCGTCGCGCAGGCGTTCGCCTTGCTGACGATACGCCTTGAGCACGTCCACCGCCGCCAGTTCGCGCAGGCGCACCATGAAATCGTCGGCGCCGACGGTGATCATTTCCTCCGCCGCCTGCGCCGCGCCTTGCCGGCTCTTCAGGTTTTCGGCGACGACTTCATGCAAATCGTCGACGCTGTAGAGATAAACGTCGTCCAGTTCGCCAACTTCGGGCTCGATGTCACGGGGAACCGCAATGTCGACCATGAAGATCGGCTTGTGCTTGCGCAGCTTCAAGGCGCTTTCCACCGCGCCCTTGCCCAGGATCGGCAATTGGCTGGCGGTGGAACTGATGACGATGTCGCTGTGCACCAGCTCAGCCGGAATATCCGACAGCAGCACGGCGTGTGCACCGAACTGCTCGGCCAAGGTACTGGCGCGCTCCAAGGTACGGTTGGCGACAACGATGCGCTTCACACCCAGCTCGTGCAGATGGCGGGCGACCAGGGTGATGGTCTCGCCGGCGCCAATCAGCAGCGCCTGGCTGCGTTGCAAGTCACTGAAAATCTGTTTCGCCAGGCTGACGGCGGCAAACGCCACAGACACCGGGTTTTCGCCGATAGCGGTGTCGGTGCGTACTTGCTTGGCGGCGTTGAAGGTGGCCTGGAACAGTCGCCCCAGCAGCGGACCGACGGTTCCGGCCTCGCGGGCCACGGCGTAGGCCGACTTCATCTGGCCGAGAATCTGCGGCTCGCCCAGCACCAACGAATCGAGCCCGGAGGCGACACGCATCATGTGACGAACGGCCGCATCGTCTTCGTGCACATAAGCACTGGCACGCAGCTCTTCGAGGCTCAAATCATGGTATTCAGCCAGCCAGCGCAACACTGACTCGGCCGAAACGTGATCCTGCTCTATATAAAGCTCGCTGCGATTGCAGGTGGAAAGGATCGCAGCTTCGCGACTGTCGGTGAGTCGGCAGAGTTGCTGCAGGGCCTCCACCAGTTGCTCAGGCGTAAAGGCCACGCGCTCGCGGACGTCTACTGAAGCAGTCTTGTGGTTGATACCAAGTGCAAGGAAGGCCATTCAAGGTCGCTGATGGTGACGTGAAGCCGGCAATTGTCCTACTTCGCCAGATTCAGAACAACCACCACCGGCTATTGTCACAATTACCTGTGCCTATAAAGCATCCGCCGAGACTCGGTTATGTTTGACCGATGGCTTGTGTCATGATGATCCGACCGCAGGTAAGTCGTCCTCTTCCTATATGAATAGATCTTTTGCGTTGCTCCTCGCTTTTGCCTTCCTCAGCGGCTGCCAGTCCATGGCCCCCGTATCGACGGAGGGTACGCCACCGGTCGAAGGCAGCACCCCGGCCCCCGAAAAGCCAAAGGTCTACGGCTCGTTCAGCGAAGAAACCATCTTCAGCCTGTTGAGCGCCGAGCTGGCAGGCCAACGCAATCGATTCGATATTGCGCTGGACAACTACGTCACCCAGGCGATCAACACCCAGGATCCGGGCATCTCCGAGCGGGCCTTTCGCATTGCCGAATACCTGGGCGCCGACCAGCCGGCGCTGGATACCGCGCTGATCTGGGCCAAGAACGCCCCGGACGATCTCGAAGCGCAACGCGCCGCCGCCGTGCAACTGGCGCGTGCCGGGCGTTATGACGATTCCATGATGTATATGGAAAAAGTCTTGCTGGGCAAGGGTGACACCCATTTCGACTTCCTTGCGTTGTCTGCGGCCGATACCGACCAGGAGACCCGCAACGGCCTCATGAAGAGTTTCGATCGCTTGCTGCAGCGCCATCCGAACAACGGCCAGCTAATTTTCGGCAAAGCGCTGCTGCTGCAACAGGACGGCGACACCCAGGGCTCCCTCACCCTGTTGGAAGACAATCCGCCGGAAGCAGGCGAAGTGGCCCCTATCCTGCTGCGCGCGCGCCTTCTGCAAGGCCTGAACCGTGGCGACGAAGCCCTCCCGCTGCTGGAAAAGAGCATCAAGAAATACCCGGATGACAAGCGCCTGCGCCTCACCTACGCGCGCATGCTGGTGGAAAACAACCGCATGGACGATGCCAAGGTCGAGTTTTCCAGCCTGGTGCAGCAGTACCCCGAAGATGACGACCTGCGCTATTCCCTGGCGCTGGTCTGCCTGGAAGCCAAGGCCTGGGAAGAAGCCAAGGGCTATCTGGAAGACCTGATCGCCCGGGAAAGCCATGTCGATTCGGCCCATTTGAACCTGGGTCGCATCGCCGAAGAACGCAACGATCCGGAGAGCGCACTGATCGAGTATGCGCTGGTCGGCCCAGGCAACGACTATTTGCCTGCACAATTGCGCCAGGCCGACATCCTGATAGGCAATGGCAAGACGGCCGAGGCCCAGAGTCGCCTGGCCGTCCAGCGCGACACGCAGCCAGACTATGGCATCCAGCTTTACCTGATCGAGGCCGAGACCCTGGCGGCCAACAACCAGGGCGACAAAGCCTGGAGCGTGCTGCAGCAGGCCTTGAAGCAATACCCGGACGATCTGAACCTGCTGTACACCCGCGCCATGCTGGCGGAAAAACGCAATGACCTGGCCCAGATGGAAAAGGATCTGCGCCTGATCATCCAGCGGGACCCCGACAACGCCATGGCCCTCAACGCGCTCGGCTACACGTTGTCGGATCGCACCACCCGCTACGACGAAGCCAAGGTATTGATCGAACAGGCCCACCAGATCAATCCGGAAGACCCGGCTGTGCTCGACAGCCTGGGCTGGGTGAATTACCGCCTGGGCAATCTCGACGAAGCCGAGCGCCTGTTGCGCCAGGCCCTGGAACGCTTCCCCGACCAGGAAGTCGCCGCTCACCTGGGCGAAGTCCTGTGGGCCAACGGCAAACAACGCGAAGCCCGGCAGGTCTGGAGCAGATTCCTCAAGGAACAGCCCGACAGCCAGATCTTGCGCAGCACCATCAAACGCCTGACCGGATCAGAGACTCTTTAAGATTATGTTCTTGCGCCATTTCATTGTTTTCAGCTTCATCGCCCTGCTCGCCGGTTGCGCGGGCTTCGGCGCTCGGGAATCCGTCCAGGGTCATGGCAACCCAGCCCTGTGGCGCGAACACAAAGAACAACTCAGCGGCCTCGACGGCTGGCAGATCGACGGCAAGATCGGCATCCGCGCGCCAAAAGACTCGGGCAGCGGTACTTTGTTCTGGCTGCAGCGCCAGGATTACTACGACATTCGCCTCTCCGGCCCGCTGGGTCGTGGCGCGGCACGCTTGACCGGCCGGCCCGGCCAGGTTTCGCTGGAAGTCGCCAACCAGGGCCGCTATGAGGCGCCCAGCCCGGAAGCGCTACTGGAGGAACAGCTGGGCTGGAAACTGCCGGTTTCGCACCTGACCTGGTGGGTTCGCGGGCTCCCGGCACCGGACAGCAAAAGTCGCCTGACCCTCGACGCCGACAGCCGCCTGTCCAACCTGGAGCAGGACGACTGGCAGATCGAATACCTCAGCTATGCCCAGCAGAACGGCTATTGGTTGCCCGAGCGCATCAAGCTGCACGGCAGCAACCTCGACGTCACGCTCGTCATCAAGCAATGGCAGCCGCGCAAGCTGGGGCAGTGACATGAGTGAGACACGCCTGACGCTGCCGTCCCCGGCGAAGCTCAACCTCATGCTGCACATTCTCGGCCGCCGCCCGGACGGCTATCACGAATTGCAGACGATTTTCCAGTTCCTGGACTACGGCGACGAGATCACCTATGCCGTGCGTGATGACGGCGTGATCCACTTGCACACCGAATTCGATGGCGTTCCCCATGACAGCAACCTGATCGTCAGGGCGGCGAAAAAACTCCAGGAGCAATCCGGTTGTTCATTGGGCATCGATATCTGGATTGAAAAAGTCCTGCCCATGGGCGGGGGCATCGGTGGCGGCAGCTCGAACGCGGCCACCACGCTGCTGGGGTTAAACCACTTGTGGCAGCTTGGCTGGGACATGGATCGCCTGGCAGCCCTGGGCCTGACGCTGGGGGCCGACGTGCCGGTTTTCGTCCATGGCCACGCGGCTTTTGCCGAGGGCGTCGGGGAAAAACTCACCCCGGTCGAACCCGAAGAACCTTGGTACTTGGTGCTGGTGCCGCAAGTATCTGTAAGTACAGCAGAAATTTTTTCAGATCCGCTGTTGACACGTAACTCTCCTCCCATTAAAGTGCGCCCCGTTCCCAAGGGAAACAGTCGAAATGACTGCTTACCGGTGGTAGCAAGGCGTTATCCAGATGTTCGTAACGCATTGAATTTGTTAGGTAAATTTACCGAAGCAAAACTCACCGGAACTGGAAGTTGTGTGTTTGGGGGCTTCCCAAGCAAAGCTGAAGCTGATAAAGTCTCGGCCCTTCTGACAGAGACCCTTACAGGGTTTGTAGCAAAAGGAAGCAACGTTTCGATGTTGCATCGCAAGCTGCAAAGTCTGCTCTAAAAGGAAACGAGTGCTGGGCACTCGCAGCAACAGATACAGGGGCGTCGCCAAGCGGTAAGGCAGCAGGTTTTGATCCTGCCATGCGTTGGTTCGAATCCAGCCGCCCCTGCCATTTTCCTATACTCATCCAGGTATACCCTCAGCCTTCAGGTACTGCGCGTGTCCAAGATGATGGTCTTTACGGGGAACGCCAACCCCGATCTGGCTCGGCGTGTAGTACGTCAGCTGCATATCCCTCTCGGTGACATTTCTGTCGGTAAATTTTCCGACGGCGAAATCACTGCCGAGATCAATGAAAACGTTCGCGGTAAAGACGTCTTCATTATTCAGCCGACTTGCGCTCCGACCAACGATAACCTGATGGAACTGGTCGTGATGGCTGATGCCTTCCGCCGCTCCTCGGCTACTCGTATTACTGCTGTTATTCCTTACTTTGGTTATGCCCGCCAGGATCGCCGTCCGCGTTCCGCACGTGTGGCTATCAGCGCGAAAGTCGTGGCTGATATGCTGACCGTAGTCGGCATCGATCGTGTCCTCACGGTTGATCTGCATGCTGACCAGATCCAGGGCTTCTTCGATATTCCCGTGGATAACATCTACGGCTCCCCGGTACTGGTGGATGACATTGAAGATCAGCGCTTCGAAAACCTGATGATCGTGTCCCCGGATATCGGCGGCGTCGTGCGTGCACGGGCCGTTGCCAAATCCCTGGGCGTGGATCTGGGTATCATCGACAAACGCCGCGAGAAGGCCAATCACTCGGAAGTGATGCACATCATCGGCGATGTCGAAGGGCGCACCTGTATTCTGGTCGATGACATGGTCGATACCGCCGGCACCCTGTGCCACGCGGCCAAGGCCCTGAAAGAGCATGGCGCTGCCAAGGTCTTTGCCTACTGCACACACCCTGTGCTGTCGGGTCGAGCGATCGAAAATATTGAAAATTCCGTGCTGGACGAGCTGGTGGTGACCAACACCATCCCGCTGTCCGCTGCAGCACAAGCCTGTGCGCGTATCCGCCAACTGGATATCGCACCGGTAGTTGCCGAGGCGGTTCGCCGCATCAGCAACGAAGAATCGATCAGTGCGATGTTCCGTTAAGGGCCCTGCCCTTTCCAGGATATCTCGTTGACGAAAAGCGCCCCGCCCCAACACTCATGTTGGGGCGGGGCTTTTTTGCCCATACCGCTTTGGCGTCGGTCGCAGACGTCATTCGGAAATGGCTATTTTGGAGATACAACATGAACGATTTTACTCTGAATGCTGAAGTGCGTTCCGACCTGGGGAAAGGTGCGAGCCGCCGCCTGCGTCGTCTCGCAAGCCTGGTTCCAGCTGTAGTCTACGGTGGCGACAAAGCCCCTGAGTCCATCAGCATGCTGGCCAAAGAAGTTGCCAAACTGCTCGAAAACGAAGCGGCCTACAGCCACATCATCGAGCTGAACGTTGGCGGCACCAAGCAAAACGTCGTGATCAAGGCCCTGCAACGTCACCCGGCCAAAGGCCACGTGATGCACGCTGACTTCGTCCGCGTTATTGCCGGTCAGAAGCTGACTGCTGTTGTTCCAGTGCACTTCGTCAACGAAGCTGCCCCGGTCAAGAAAGGCGGCGAGATCTCGCACGTGACTTCCGAGCTGGAAGTGTCCTGCCTGCCGAAAGACCTGCCTGAATTCATCGAAGTCGACCTGGCTGACGCCGAAATCGGCACGATCATTCACCTGTCCGACCTCAAGGCTCCTAAAGGCGTTGAGTTTGTTGCCCTGGCGCACGGCGATGACAAGGCTGTTGCCAACGTCCACGCTCCACGTGTTGCTCCAGAAGCTACTGAAGAAGGCGCTGCAGAGTAATTTCACTCTGTTGCCGGAGTGACCGGAAACATCGCGGACTGGAACGTAGCGAGACAGCGGGCAAGAACGCGAAGTTTACTTAACGGTAGATCCGCAATTTTAGTTCGTTGTCGCCGCGCCGTCTGATCGCGACATGTTATCCACCACTCCAGGAAGGGCCCCTATCGTGACTGCCATCAAACTGATCGTTGGCTTGGGAAATCCAGGCGCTGAATACGAACAGACCCGGCATAACGCAGGGGCCCTTTTTGTTGAGCGCATCGCGCACGCACAAGGCGTCAGCCTGGCCGCCGATCGCAAATATTTCGGCCTGACCGGGCGCTTTTCGCATCAGGGTCAGGATGTTCGTCTATTGATCCCCACCACCTACATGAACCGCAGCGGCCAGGCCGTGGCGGCATTGGCCGGTTTCTTTCGCATCAAGCCTGAAGAAATCCTGGTGGCCCACGACGAACTCGATCTGCCTCCGGGCGTTGCCAAGCTCAAGCAGGGCGGCGGCCATGGCGGTCATAACGGGCTGCGCGACATCATCGCGCAGCTGGGTAATCAGAATACCTTTCACCGCCTGCGGCTCGGCATAGGCCACCCGGGCGTTGCCAGTATGGTTTCAAATTTTGTCCTGGGTCGTGCGCCTCGCGCCGAACAGGAAAAACTCGATGCCAGCATCGACTTTGCCCTCGGCGTGCTGCCGGATATCCTCGCCGGTGAATGGAACCGCGCGATGAAAAACCTGCACAGCCAGAAGGCCTGACTCTTACCGAGGGGAAATACCATGGGATTCAATTGCGGCATCGTCGGCCTGCCTAACGTCGGCAAGTCCACCCTTTTCAACGCCCTGACCAAATCCGGGATCGCGGCCGAGAACTTCCCCTTCTGCACCATCGAGCCGAACACCGGTATCGTCCCAATGCCTGACCCACGCCTGGCGGCATTGGCGGCGATCGTCAACCCCAAGCGCATCCTGCCGACGACCATGGAATTCGTCGACATCGCAGGCCTCGTGGCTGGCGCCTCGAAAGGTGAAGGCCTGGGAAACAAATTCCTGGCCAACATCCGTGAAACCGATGCCATCGCCCACGTGGTGCGCTGCTTCGAAGACGAGAACGTGATCCACGTTTCCAACAGCGTCGACCCGAAACGCGACATCGAGATCATCGATCTGGAACTGATCTTCGCCGACCTCGACAGCTGTGAAAAACAACTGCAGAAAGTCGCCCGCAACGCCAAGGGGGGCGACAAGGATGCAGTCGCTCAGAAAGCCCTGCTGGAGCAATTGATCGCCCACTTCACCGAAGGCAAGCCTGCGCGCAGCCTGATGAAAAAGATGAGCACCGACGAAAAGCTGGTGATCAAGGGCTTCCACCTGCTGACCACCAAACCGGTCATGTACATCGCCAACGTCGCTGAAGACGGTTTCGAGAACAACCCGCACCTGGACGTGGTCAAGGCCATTGCCGAAGAAGAAGGCGCCATGGTTGTTCCCGTCTGCAACAAGATCGAAGCGGAAATCGCCGAGCTGGACGACGGTGAAGAGAAGGACATGTTCCTCGAAGCCCTGGGCCTGGAAGAGCCTGGCCTGAACCGCGTGATCCGCGCCGGCTACGAAATGCTGCACCTGCAGACCTACTTCACCGCTGGTGTCGAAGAAGTCCGTGCCTGGACCGTACGCGTCGGCGCCACCGCACCGCAGGCCGCCGGCGTGATCCACACCGATTTCGAGAAAGGTTTCATCCGCGCCGAGGTCATCGCGTACGACGACTTCATTCAGTACAAGGGCGAAGCCGGGACCAAGGAAGCGGGTAAGTGGCGTCTGGAAGGCAAGGAATACATTGTCAAGGATGGCGACGTGATGCACTTCCGCTTCAACGTCTAAGCGTTATCGGGACCTGAAAAAGCCGCGTTGATTCGCGGCTTTTTTGTGGGCGTTTTTTGACTCACCTGAGCCCCGATACGTGACTAGAACAAATACCCCATATAGATCGCAGCGCTGCCGCTGATGCGTTCGAGTCATGCAACGGGCCGTCTCAGGCCTTTTTCGTCCGCGGCAGGAAAATCGCCAACGCCCCCAGCAACGGCAGGAACGAGCACAACCAATACACATATTCGATGCCATGGATGTCTGCCAGATGCCCCAGCAGCGCGGCACCAATCCCGCCGAAACCGAACATCAATCCGAAGAATATGCCGGCAATCATCCCGACGTTGCCAGGCACCAGTTCCTGGGCGTACACCACGATGGCGGAGAACGCCGAGGCGAGGATGAAACCGATCACCACGCTGAGGATACTGGTCCACAGCAGGTCAACGTGGGGCAGGATCAGGGTGAATGGCGCCACTCCAAGGATAGAGAACCAGATCACGGCCTTGCGACCGATCTTGTCGCCGATCGGACCGCCGAAGAACGTCCCCGCTGCTACCGCGCCAAGAAACAGGAACAAGTGCAACTGCGAAGAGGCCACTGACAGGTCGAACTTCTCGATCAGGTAGAAGGTGAAGTAGCTGGTAAAGCTGGCCATGTAGAAATACTTGGAAAACACCAACAGCCCAAGCACCACCAGCGCACTGGTCACGCGCCCCTTGGATAACCCGTGAGTCGCCGCCTGGCCTTGCTTGAGCTTGAACAGGTTCAGGTGATTGGCGTACCAGCGACTGATGCGGTACAGCACGAACAACGCAAACACCGCGAACAGCCCAAACCAGGCCACATTCCCCTGGCCGTAAGGAATGATGATCGCCGCCGCCAACAACGGACCGAAGGCGGAGCCGGCGTTCCCGCCCACCTGGAAAGTCGATTGCGCCAAGCCATAGCGACCGCCAGAGGCCAGTCGGGCCACGCGTGACGCCTCGGGGTGGAAGGTTGACGAGCCGATCCCGATCAACGCCGCCGCCACCAGGATCAAGGCAAAACTACCGACCATGGACATCATCACGATGCCTATCAATGTGCACACCGTTCCCGCCGGCAAAAGCCAAGGCTTGGGATGCCGATCGGTGTGATAACCCACCCAAGGCTGAAGCAGGGATGCGGTGAGCTGGAAGGTCAGTGTGATCAGGCCGACCTGGGTAAACGTCAGGCCGTAGCTCTCCTTTAGCATTGGATAGATCGAAGGCAATACGGCCTGGATCAGGTCGTTGATCAGGTGCGCCAATGCCACCGCACCAATGATGCGCATGACCAAGGGACTGCTTTGAGGCGTGACGGCTACCGACGTCGTGTCGGCCTGGGTATTGCTGATAGCCATGGGAAGTTTCCATACGGCAGATGAGTGCACATGGGCAGGTTCATCAATGTGCCATTTTTCAGTGCGGCAAGGCTATCCCCTTAGCTTGCTATCGACCTACAAAAAATAGTCGGCAAACAAGATGATAGCGCTACGCCATGGTCTGAATCTTGCCTTGCTAATGCTCTACGACGCGGCCCCTTACAAAGGGACCGAGAATGGGAAGTTTCGCTACAGAGCAGGCCTACAGAGCCGGCCTGGACAAACTTTCGAGGCCTTTTAAAAGGGCACCTGTTTCAGCACTGTGTAAAAACGCACAAAAACAGTGCAAGGGTGTTCAGGGGAGTATGGGCATGCAGGCTTTTCTATCACCGGGAATCCGGTTGCTGGGGCATTTTGGTTTCGCCCGCAAATTCCAATTGTTGTTCCTGTTGTTCATCCTGCCGCTCATGGGCAGTCTGTGGCTCATCGGCCAGGACTACCGCGACAAGCTCAACCTGATTTCCGGCGAGCGCGCCGGGGTCCGTCAGTTGCTGGCCCTGGATAACCTGGACAACCTGCTCGCCGCCCAACGCAATCGCGCGGCTCGCTGGCGAGCCACGGAAACCAATCGACAACCGACGCCCGCGACGCTTGCCGCCATGGCCGCGTTCGATGCCGTGCAGCCGGCGCTCAACCAGGCCGCCGACGACCTGGGCGCGACTCTTCAGGCCGAAGGCGCCGAAGCCGACACCCTCGCCCGCTACCAAACCTTGCAAACCAATCTCAAGGGCCTGGATTCCAAGAGCCTGGGGACCGTGGGGTGGTGGCCGGATGGCTATGATCGCTTCGCCTCGGCACTCGGCGCGCTGCAAGCCCTGCGCGAGCAGATCGTCATGGACAATCGCCTGACCCTTGCCTCCTGGCTGGAAACCTATCTGCTGACCCAGATCTCGACCCAGCAGACACCTGAGCTGATCGAACGCGTCGGGCGCCTGGCCAGCATTGGCCAGGCCTCGGTGGTATCGGGCCAATTCACCCTGCAGAGTCGCCTGCAATTGCGCGACTTGCGCAGCCGCATGGGCGACGCTCGGGACCAGTTGGTCAAGACCGGCGCATTGCTGGAAACACGCTTGCCCAGCGAATTGCAAACCTGGGCCGGCCAGTTCCAAGGCAGCGTCAAGCGTCTGGACGCGGGCTTGAAGGTCCTCGATGACGGGGTTTTCGGCGGCGCCATCAATCTCAAGCCGGATGACTTCGAAAAGCAGATGGACAGCCTCCTTCTGGACCTAGCCACCTTGCGCCAACAATCGTTGGTGGCGCTGGATTCTCGGCTTGACCATTATCACGGTTCGGCGATTCGCCAATTCACCTTGGTCGCCACCGTGCTGGGCTGCCTGCTGCTGGCGGCGCTTTACCTGTTCATCTGCCTGCAAGCTTCTATCCGGCGCAGCGCCAGCGGCATCACTCTGCTGGCCGAAGCCTTGCGCGATGGCAACCTGAGCCTGCAAGTACCGGTACAAGGCCGTGACGAGCTGGCGGCGATCAGCACCGCCCTCAACGTAGCCGTGGTGCAGTTGCGCAACAGCCTGTTGGGTGTGGACCACGAAACGCTGCAACTGAGCAACGCCGTGCGCACCCTCAATACTCATTCCAGCGGTGCCCTGGGCGAAGTCGAGGCGCAACAGATACAGATCAGCCAGATCGCCGCTGCCGCGACGCAGTTGGCCGCGACCTCCCAAGGTGTCGCCAGGAGTTGCGAGCAGGCCTCCGACAGCGCGCAGCAGACCCGTCGCATCGCCGCCGACAGCAGCCGTGACAGCCAGCGCACCACCGCCAGTATCCAGCAGCTCAATCAACGCCTGAACGAAACCGCCGCCGCGCTGGGCCGGGTCAGTGAACAGGGCCAGCAGATCCAACTGGTGGTAGATACCATTCGTGGCGTGGCCGAGCAGACCAACCTGTTGGCGCTCAACGCCGCCATCGAGGCCGCTCGCGCTGGGGAACAGGGCCGCGGGTTCGCCGTAGTGGCTGATGAAGTACGCAGCCTGTCACAACGCACCCAGTCCTCGACACAGCAGATTGCCGGCACCGTCGACAGCCTGCGCGCCACGGTCAACGAAGCCGTAAGCCTGATGGAAGCCGCCTGCGGCCAGGCCCAGACCGATGCCCAAGCCGTCACCGGTCTTGGCGAACGGCTGGGCGAAATTGCCAGCGCCGTGCAAAGTGTTACCGATACCCTGGCGCAAATCGCCACGGCGGTAGACGAACAGGCCAGCACCGCCGACGAGGTCAGTGGCAATATCCAGCAGGTCGACCAAGCGGCCATGCGCCTGCTCGAAGGCGCCCGCGCCGTGAACCTGGCGGCCGACACCTTGAGCCAAGGCAGCCAGGCCTTGAGCGCGAACACAGGGAGATTTCAACTCGGTTGACCGGTATTTGCAGCGGGGACGGATAAGCGGTTGAAAGTGCAGAGAAATATTTTAGGTTTGCGCTTGACACATCTCCGTTACCAGCGAATAATGCGCGCCACTTGGCTACATAGCTCAGTTGGTTAGAGCATAGCATTCATAATGCTGGGGTCCGGGGTTCAAGTCCCTGTGTAGCCACCAAGTACCGATCCATAGATGTCTACAGCAGTCTATGAATCACCTCAAGAAGCCCGCCTCGTGCGGGCTTTCTTGTTTCTGGCTGCTCTCCTTTCTTCCCCCCTTAGCACCGCCTGCTCCAACAGGGCGCAGTGGGATTCATGTGGTTTCCTGGAAATCCATCTCCGGTGGCTGGCGCTGGAAGCCGCCCGTCAGTACCGCCAGATACACCACGCCAATCGCCAACCAGCTCAGGCCGAGATAGATCGCCAGGTGATCGAGGCTGACCATTAGCCACACATCCGCGACCAGACCGATAAACGGGAATATCAGGAACAGCACGAATTCACGCGGCCCTCTGTTCTTTGCGCCGATCCAGTAGTGAAAGATCACTGACAGGTTCACCAGACTGAACGCCAGGAATGCGCCGAAGTTGATGAACGAGGTTGAGGTGGTGACGTCCAGTTTCAGCGCCAGCAACGCGACCACGGCGCACAACAGAATGCTGTTGATCGGCGTACCAAAGCGCTCATGCAGGGTGCCAAAAAATGATTTGGGCAATACCCCATCGCGCCCCATGGCGAACAGCAGCCGCGAGCCGCTGGCCTGGGCCGACAGCCCCGACGCGAACTGGCCAACGATCAGGCCGATCAGGAAGAACGACACGAACAGGTCGCCACCGATATTGCGGGCAATTTCATAGGCCGCCGCGTCGACGCTGTCGAACTGGAACGATGGATGCGCGACCTGCACGAAGTACGACACGCTGACGAAGATCGATCCGCCAATCAGGGTAATTAGCATGATCGCTCGCGGGATGGTACGGCGCGGGTCGCGGGTTTCTTCGGTCAAGGTGCTGACCGCATCGAACCCGAGGAATGAATAACAGGCGATGGCTGCACCACTCATGATCAGCGGCATCTGCATGTCACCATTGAAGAACGGCTTGATCGACCACAACGGCGTGCTCGCATCGCCAGCGACGTAATGAACGCACAGCGCAACGAAGGCAATCAGCACCAGGAACTGCACCAGCATCAATAACGCGTTGATGCCGTTGGCCAGTTTCAGGCCGACAATATTGATCCCGCTCGTGATGCCGATGAACAGCAGCACCCAGAGCCACTGCGGTACGGCCGGGAATGCGGAATGGAGGTAGGCCGCGCCGATCAGCCAGATCGCCATGGGCAAGAACAGATAATCGAGCAACACCGCCCAACCGGCGATAAACCCGAGTTTCGGGCTGATCGCCTTGCGCACGTAGCTGTAGGCCGAGCCGGCGACGGGGAACGCCGCGGCCATTCGGCCATAGCTCATCGCGGTGAAAAACATCGCCACCAGTGCCGCCAGGTAAGCGGCGGGAACCATGCCCGAAGTGGATTGAGCGAGGATGCCGAACGTGCCGAGGACAATGATCGGTGTCATATAAGCGATGCCGAACAGCACCACCGACCCCAATGACAGGGTGCGTTGCAAACGAGCCATGAGCGACTACTCCGAATTATTAGATTTATGGCAGAGCCGAGGTCGGCGCAAATTTCGGGTGTTACGTTGTTGTTCTGGTTTTTAGGTGAACAGCGTTGAGTTGCTTGCGATAACTTCAGCCCTTGCAACACGGGCCCTGGATCAATGCAAAGGAATCAGCAGCTCCCGCAATCCACCCGCACGCTCGACAATCTCCCCCGGGATCTTCAGCCGCTGGTCATCCAGGTACCGATAATCACGCCGGGCGGCCGCCAGCTGTTGCAAGTCCAGCTCCACCGCAAACTGCCCCTCCTCACGCCCGGCCTCGAATAACAAAGTGCCTAGCGGGTCGACCAACGCACTGCCGCCTGCAAACACCAGTCCGCCATCGCCCTGTTCCACCCGGTTGACCATCAATGCAAACGCCTGGTTTTCCTGAGCGCGGGCCATGATCGCGGTACGGTGCGTCGGGCCGTAAGGGTCCATGTTGCCGTTGGTGACGATCAGCAGCTCGGCGCCTAGTTGCGCCAGGGCTCGGGCGGTTTCGGGGAATTCGATGTCGTAGCAGATAGCAGGCCGACCCGCACACCCTTCCACTCACACGTGGCGTAACGGTCGCCGGCCTCGAACACGCCGCGATCCGACGCCCAGAGGTGCGTCTTGCGATATTTCAGGGCAATGCCTCGGGGTGTGATCAGCAACGTGGTGTTGTAGAAATGGCCGCGGTCGTTCTCGGCCACGCCGATCACCACGGCGACGTCATGTTCCCGGGCCGCAGCAATCACCGCGCTGACGGTCGGACCGTCCAGCGGTTCGGCGGTTTCGGCCACCGTCTCGATCGACGGAAAGCCCATCAGGTGGGTTTCGGGAAATACAATCAGCTGCGTATCGGCAGCACAGGCGGCCATCGCCTGAAGCGCGCGTTCGAGGTTGTAAGCCGTGTCGTTATCACGGCCCGCTAACTGGGCAAGTTCGACTCTCATGGTATTCCTTGTTCTAGACCTGGCTGCAGAAAGATTGCCCGGTCGGTGTCTGTGCGCCAGTATGCGCAGCAAGCCAACAGCCGGGAAATCACGCCGCTGGGGTAACCCGATGGGGGTAGAGGCATGACACTTTCATTCGACGACATCGCGTGGCACCGCTCGGTCGGGCAATTGATCGACGCCTTGGACAAGCCCAACTTCTGGACGCAACTGGTACGTTTGCTCGACCAGTACGTGCCGTTCGACAGTTGGGTGGCGCTGCTTTTCAGTGCCGATCAGCATCCGCAAGTGTTCGCCGAATGCCCAGGCGAGGACGGCAGTCCCGATCAGCTTTTTCAGGATTATCTGCGTGGGTTGTACCTGCTCGATCCGTTCTACATTGCCTGTCGCGAGCAGTCGCGCACCGGGCTGTATCGCCTGTCGGAAGTGGCACCGGAACATTTCGAATTGACCGAGTATTACCAGCGTTATTTTCGTTTGAACGTGGTGTCCGATGAAATCCAATTCAATTGCCAACTCGAAGGCGACCGCACGTTATGCCTGTCGTTGGGCAGCAAGCAGCGGTTCAGCGGCCAGCAGATCGCCCTGCTGTCGCTGATCCAGCCCTGGGTGCTCGGCCTGTTGCGCCAACGCCTGCCTTACGAAATAAACGAAGTGGTGTCCCTCGCCCCAGCACCGCCGCAAATCGACTGGCGCGTGCAGCTGGAAGCGTCAGTGCAGCAACTCAAAGGTGCGCAATTGACGGCGCGGGAGCTGGATGTCGGGCGCTTGATGCTCAGTGGCTGCTCCAGTAAGGAAATCGCCCGCAAGCTGGAAATTTCTGTCGAAACCGTGAAAGTCCATAAGAAACACATGTACAGCAAATTGGGGATCAAGTCCCAGTCCGAGCTGTTTTCGATATTTCTCCAGGCGCAGAATGCCTGACGCTCCTGTACTGCCCTACCCCGGCTGATTTGCACCCTACGTCTCGCATCGCTACAGTCGTTCTCAATATCCCTGGCCCACGGATGGAGCGACACGTGCTTTCGGACCTCAGACCAAATCTTCAACGCCTGTCAGCCGTTTCGCTGTTGGCTGTCGCCCTGACCCTCGTCGCCTGTAAGGCACCGCCCTCTTCCACAACCACGCCCGCATTACCCAGCGCGCCGGAAATCGCTTCCGGCTACCGCACCGATCTGCAGACTCGCCATGCCGACAGACACATGGCGGCTGCGGCCAATCCCTTGGCGGCCGAGGCCGGACGAGAGATGTTGCGGCGTGGAGGCTCGGCCATCGACGCAGCGATTGCGATGCAGGCGGTGCTGACGCTGGTGGAACCGCAGTCTTCCGGCATTGGCGGCGGCGCGTTCATCGTATTGTGGGACGGTAAGGCGGTGCGCACCTATGACGGTCGCGAAACGGCACCGGCCGGCGCCCGCGAAGACCTCTTCCTGCAAGCCGACGGCAAGCCCATGCCGTTCAGTGCTGCACAGATCGGTGGTCGTTCGGTCGGCACGCCGGGCGTGTTGCGTGCGCTGGAGCTGGCCCATCGCAAGCATGGTCGCCTCGAATGGGCGACGCTGTTCGAGCCGGCGATTGCACTGGCGGAACAGGGCTTCAGGATTTCTTCCCGATTGCACTCGATGATCGCCGCCGACGCCTCCTTGCCCGGCTCGCCAGACATGGCCGCCTACTTCCTGAATGCCGATAGCAGCCCGAAAGCGGTTGGCACGCTGCTGAAAAATCCGGCCTTGGCGGGCGTCCTCAAGCGTATTGCCAGCGAAGGCGCCAAAGCGCTGTATGAAGGGCCCATCGCCGAAGAGATGGTCGCGAAGGTGCGCGGCCACGCCAATCCCGGCAGCCTGTCGTTGAACGACCTCAAGGCTTACACCGCCCGCGAGCGCGCGCCGTTGTGCACCGACTACAAGCGCTGGCAAGTCTGTGGAATGGCGCCGCCTTCGTCGGGCGGCATTGCCGTCGCGCAAATCCTCGGGACCCTGGAGAAACTCGAACAGCGCGACAGCCGTACCGCCCTCGCCGCGCTGAAGCCACTCAAGTCTGACCGGCCCGCTGGCATCGAGCCCCAGCCGAAAGCGGTGCACCTGATCGCCGAGGCGGAACGCCTGGCTTACGCCGACCGAGCCCAATACGTCGCCGATTCGGATTTCGTTCCTGTGCCGGTCAAGGGCTTGGTCGACCCGGACTATCTGGCCAGCCGCGCGAGCCTGATCGGCCCGCGCAGCATGGGCATCGCCAAGCCCGGGACACCGCCGGGCATCCAGATGGCCTTCGCGCCCGACCGCTCACCCCTGCGTATTTCCACTTCGCAAGTGGTTGCAGTGGATGACCTGGGCGGTGCCGTGTCGATGACCACCACCGTGGAGTCGGCATTTGGCTCGCACTTGATGGTCCAGGGTTTCATGCTCAATAACCAGATGACGGATTTCTCGTTCATACCCGAGGAAAACGGGCAGAAAGTCGCCAACCGCGTCGAGCCGGGTAAACGTCCGCGCTCATCCATGGCGCCGACGCTGATTTTCGACCGCCAGAACGGCGAATGGCTGGCCGCGGTCGGCTCCCCAGGCGGCTCGCAGATCATCGAATACGTCGCCAAATCCGTAATCGGCTTGCTGGACTGGAATCTCGATCCGCAAACAGCGATCAACCTGCCCAATTTTGGTAGCCGCAATGGCGCAACCGAACTGGAGCAAGGCCAATTCAGCCCAACGCTGATCCAGGCGCTGAAGGAACAAGGTCACACCGTGAGCGAAATTGACATGACCAGCGGCACCCAGGCGATTGTCCGGGTGCGTGATGCGCAGGGGAAAACGTCATTGGCTGGCGGAGCGGATCCGCGACGAGAAGGACAAGCGCTGGGAGATTGAGCGCTCTACCGCCGGAGCAATGTGTTAGAGCGAGCTGCTCACGATAGCGGCAGCTCGCTCAGTTCTTTCAGGTCGACAACTGATTGGCAAACTGGCTGACCGCATCCACGACTTTTTTCGCTCCGTCCTGAATCTCGACGATTACCGTTCCCGCCTCGGCAGCCAGGGCCAGGCCCTGTTCTGCCTGGTGTTGGCCGTCGGTCATCAGCGCCACGGCGTTGCGGGCCATGTCCTGGTTCTGACGGACCACGCCAACAATCTCGTCAGTTGCCTGACTGGTACGCGACGCCAGTTGCCGTACTTCATCGGCCACTACCGCGAAGCCTCTGCCCTGCTCGCCCGCCCGGGCCGCTTCGATGGCTGCGTTGAGCGCCAGCAGGTTGGTCTGTTCGGCGATGCCACTGATAGTCTTGACGATGGTCCCGATCACCAGGGATTGCTCGTTCAGCGCCTCGATACCCTCGCCGGCGGTCTGCATGTGCCGGGCCAGGTCGCGCATCACATCCACCGCCTGGGTCACGACGGTCGTCCCGCGCTGGGCACAATTGTCAGTTTGCAGCGAGGTGCTGTAGGCGATGTTGGCTGCTTCGGCGACGGCTTTCTCTTGATTGACCTGATCGGTGATGTTGGTGGCGAACTTGACCACTTTATAAAGCCGATCGTTGGCATCGACCACCGGGTTGTAGGAGGCTTCCAACCACACTTCGCGACCGCTGGCGTCGATGCGCTTGAAGCGGCCAGCCACGAACTCGCCGCTGTTCAGACGCTTCCAGAAATGCTGGTAGGCCGGGCTGTTGTATTCCTCTGGCTCGCAAAACGTGCGGTGGTGCTTGCCCTTGATTTGCGCAAGGCTGTAACCCATGGCGTTGAGGAAGCGATCATTGGCCGTCAGTACATGGCCGCCCAGATCGAACTCGATCACCGCCGTTGAGCGCACCAGCGCGCCGATGAGGTTTTCGTGTTCGCGGGAATTCTCGATGGTTCGCGTCAGATCATTGGAGTACATCGAGAAATAACGAATTCGCCCCTCGGCGTTGCGTACCGGCTGGAGGATCGAGCGCAACCAGGCCTCCTTGCCGTCGCCTCGCGTCAGGCGCACGGCGCCCGAGAAGTGCTCGCCACGGGTCAGCGCGGTCTTGAAGCGAATCTGGAACTCATTGGACCTCAGGTAAGCCGGCACCAGATCCTCGACGGACCGGCCAATCAAGTCTTGGCTCTTGTAGTGCATGTCGTCGAGAAAGTTCTGATTGACTGACTGCACCCGCCCTTCCGCATCAAGGGTTAGGCCGAGCATTTCACGATCCAGGCTCTCTTTTACTTGCATGAGACTGGAGAGTTCTTGGCGAAGAGCGAGCAGCTCCTGCTTCAGGCGATTGTTGAACATGGAGATGCTCCGACAGACAGGAGAATTTTTTATGTATTCCCTTGGCATCGGCCCGGCAAATTCTTTCTAAAGAGTGCCACTGGTCGGTCTGAAAAATAATCAGCTCGCCCTCGAACGCCAACCAGCCTTCTACGGTCATTGGATTGTTCTACTGTTGGCACCTGACCGTAGAGGCTTCGTCGGTCCAGATACCTATAACCATAAAAACCGAGGTGATTGCCGTGACCACTGACATTGAAGACAGCCGTTCCGCCCGCTTCGCGCTGCGCTGTTCGAGTTTTGCCGAGCGCTGGTTTCCCGACTCCTGGGTCTTCGCCGCGCTGGCGGTGCTGGTGGTCGCGGTGGCGACGCTGTTCATCGGCGCCAAACCTACCGCGGCGGCCATGGCCTTCGGCGACGGCTTCTGGAGCCTGATCCCGTTCACCATGCAAATGGCCTTCGTGGTGATTGGCGGTTACGTGGTCGCCAGCTCGCCACCGGCCGTCAAGCTGATCGACCGCCTGGCACGCATCCCCAAAAACGGCCGCAGTGCCGTGGCGTGGGTGGCACTGATCTCGATGGTCGCGTCATTGCTCAACTGGGGCCTGTCGCTGGTTTTCGGCGGCCTGCTGGTACGAGCCCTGGCCCGTCGCACCGATCTGAAAATGGACTATCGCGCCGCCGGCGCTGCCGCTTATCTGGGCCTGGGCGCGGTCTGGGCGCTGGGGTTGTCGTCATCGGCCGCGCAATTGCAGGCCAACCCAGCGAGCCTGCCGCCCTCGATCCTGTCGATCACCGGCGTCATTCCTTTTACCCAGACGATTTTTCTCTGGCAATCCGGGGTGATGCTGCTAGCGCTGATCGTGATTTCGTTGATCGTCGCCTACGCCACGGCTCCCGGCCCGAACAGCGCCCGTGACGCCGCCGCCTGCGGGATCGACCCGAGTTTCAGCATGCCGGCGTTGCAGCCTCGCACGCGTCCGGGAGAATGGCTGGAGCACAGCCCATTGCTGACCATTGCGCTGGTGCTGCTGGCCGCCGGCTGGCTGTTCCATGAGTTTTCGACCAAGCCTGCGATCAGCGCCATTTCCGGGCTCAACACTTATAACTTCCTGTTTATCATGCTCGGTGCCCTGCTTCACTGGCGACCACGCAGCTTTCTCGATGCGGTAGCCCGCGCAGTGCCAACCACCACAGGCGTGTTGATTCAGTTTCCGCTGTACGGCTCGATCGCCGCGCTGCTGACCACGGTCAAGGGCAGCGATGCCCAGACGCTCGCCCACCACATCTCGACCTTTTTCGTACAGATCGCGTCTCATGACACCTACGCCTTGCTGATGGGCGTCTACTCCGCCGTGCTGGGCTTTTTCATTCCTTCCGGCGGCGGAAAGTGGATCATCGAAGCGCCCTACGTCATGCAGGTGGCCAACGATCTCAACTACCACTTGGGCTGGGCCGTGCAGATCTACAACGCCGCCGAAGCGTTGCCGAACCTGATCAATCCGTTCTATATGCTGCCGCTGTTAGGCGTGCTGGGATTGAAGGCACGGGATCTGATCGGTTTTTCCTTCGTGCAACTGCTCGTGCACACACCACTGGTGTTGGCGCTGTTATGGGCGCTGGGTACAACGCTGACCTATCTGCCGCCGGTGATGCCATAAAGCCATAAAAAAGGGCCGGAATTTCCTTCGGCCCACTTCTCCTTCGGCTCGGTCTGTTTCAGTATGGATACACCCTGTTTCGAGGGGTCCACACGCTGAAAAGGATCTGAGCATGTTCAAACTCGCAGCACTTCCACTTGCCGCCCTGATCTTGAGCGCTAACGCCCAAGCCGCTGACATCGATGTAAACCTCGGCAGCACCGAGCGCGTCACCCGTCTCTTCGCTTATCCCAACAACTGCAACGTCATCTGCTTTCGCGACTGGACACTGGAACAGACCGTTGAGCATTACCTGACGCAAAGTGTGCAGCGCGACGGCTACGACGCGGCCAAGGTCAGCGTCAAACGCGACAACGACACGGTCTATGCCAATATCAGCGGCGTGCCTAAGAGCTATGGGCAGCCTTTGACTGCGCTGCTCAAGGCCGGCGACCTTGCTTATGACGGTGCCACGAAACTCAACAATGATAAAAAATGGGCCTATGACTGGTACCTGTTCCTGCCGTTGGGCATGGCTCTGGAGAACCGCAAGAGCGTAGAGTTGCTGCACTTCCCACCGGACTACTCCCTGACCCAGGCCCAGGATTACCTGGAGTCAGCCACCACCGATCGCTGGGCCACGCTGCTGACCGTCAACGGTATCGCTGCTGACCAGACCCCCGCGTACCAAACCATCATCGACATTGCGCCCATCGCGGCGCCGTCCAATGCCGGCAGCACGCTTGCAGGGCTCTACAGTTATTTCAACGATTACCAGACCACCATGGTCACGCAGGTCACCCAAACCGCAAGCGGCGCCGCGTTGCCAATGGTGGCCTTCGGCGCGCCCGTTCGGGACTGGATCAAGACGCAATATGGCCAGACAGTGAACGTCCTTGGCCTGGCGACCATTATACCGACCGCGGGGGTCAAGGTTCCCGTGTTGGGCTCCAACCATCCGAGCTATATCTGGTATGCCGCCGATCCTGAGAGCTATGACGGCGACCAAGCCAAGGCAGATGCCGCAGGCCTGAAAGTCATGGGCCAGGACCTGACTGCTGCTTGCTGGCAAGCCGGGATGGGCAGTAAACCGAACACTGATCCTACCCAGCAGCTAAATCAATGCACGCAGACGTGGCAGGTCACGCAGAAAGAGCAGACCTGTGAATTGTTCTACACCTCGATTCGCAAACTGTCCCCGGATGACGCAGCGAAAAAGTGCGCAACGCCTCCGGTCAAGTCGCAACTCCAACAACTGAAGGTACCCATGCCGTTGCCTGCCGAAGCGGTGTAAACCTGATAGGCCCTCCCGTGTAAGCCTGCGCTCACACGGGAAAACACCTTTGACGCCTGTCAGAGTCGACAGTAGATGCGCTGCTGGGTTTGGAGGAAGCTATTAGGCTTTCCAACGGCCGCTGGCAGGAAGCCAGCTCTGAACGTCGAGTGTTTAGCACCGACAGGGACTGTCATGACCAAGTTGACTGCTGGTGGCGCCAGCTCACAGAACCGGGACTGCCTCTACCCGGAAACACAACTCAGCACCCGCCTGGGCTATCCCTCTGCGCGCGATTTTGACGTGCATCGGACGAAAGACGGACGCGGCAACGGGATCGTCGCCCGCAAGCAGTTCACCCCCATGACGCGAATGTGCAGGGTCTCAGGAGTGCTGGTGGGCCGCCCACGCCTGCATACCCTGCAGCTCCTGCCGAATGTCCATATGTACGACCCCTACTTCGCCGGACTGCTGCTGCATTCATGCAACCCGAATGTCTTCCTGGACATGAGCGAACTGTGGTTGTGGTCCCTGACCGAGATCCGCGAAGGCGACTGCCTGACGATGGACTACGCCAGTACCGAACAGAAGCTGTATCGGCAGTTCGCCTGCCGGTGCGGTTCGTCCAACTGTCACGGCTGGATCACCGGCTATGACGAACCGCCCAACGAGCAAGGAATGGAGTTCCTGCGGCACTGGCGTCGTCGCTGTCATCGCAACTGAAGCACTGGGCTCAAGGCGCGTCTACTGGGCGCAACCGATACTGCGGCGGCAATTGCTCGAAGCCACTGATCGTGGTGTCCAGGCTCTTCCAGCGTCCATCCTTGATGCCGTAGATGCAGCCATGGATCGATAACTTCTGCCCACGGTGCCAGGCGTTCTGCACAATACTGGTGTGGCCGACGTTGGCCACTTGCTGGATCACATTGAGTTCGCACAGGCGGTCTACGCGCTCTTCTTCGGTTGGCAACTTGGCCAATGCGTCGCGATGTTCGTAGTACAAGTCGCGAATCGAGCGCAGCCAGCCGTCGATCAGTCCCAACTGGCGGTCCTGCATCGAGGCACGCACGCCGCCGCAGCCATAATGGCCGGTAACCAGGATATGTTTGACCTTGAGCACATCCACCGCGTACTGAATGACCGAAAGGCAGTTCAAGTCAGTGTGCAGCACCACGTTGGCGACGTTGCGGTGCACGAACAGATCGCCCGGCAACATGCCGACGATCTCGTTGGCCGGCACCCGCGCATCGGAACAGCCAATCCACAAATACTCAGGGGTCTGCTGACGAGCCAGCTTGGCGAAGAAGTCAGGATCCTCCTGCTTGATCGCATCGGCCCAGCGCGCGTTGTTATCAATCAGATCTTGTAATTCATTCATGCTGTCCAGCCTCGATAGAGAGTGCGCAACTGTGACAGACGACCGTCGGTCGAGGTCACGTTGGCGATGCATTGGAATTCCTGGCCCCGCTGCCGGTCGACTCTTAGTAAGGCCCACAGTATGAGGAATTGCCATGAATGATTCACGACGTCCCTTCGATGCGACGCAACCGGAGCCCATCGATGACAATGAAGATCGCATGGGCTCGATGCATGAGTTGGACTTCGACGATGAACCCGGCGCGAAAATCGGCGACGAATTGCCAGCGGACGAACGTGAGCAATTGATGCCGGAAGAACGCGTCCGCGAAGCGGGCATGACCGGTGCTTCGATCGATGACCGCCAGCCGACCGAAGATGATATGAGCCCCGAAACGCTGATCCGTGACGACGGCTCGCGGGACGCCCATGAAGCCGGCGACGACGAACAGGCCGATTGGGATCTGAGCATCGTCGACGAAAACGATATAGGTGGAGGCGATGGCTTGGACGAAGCGGAAATGGCCGATATCGATCCGTTGGATGGAAGCCGCAATCGGGGCCGGTCCTGACTGAGTGTTGTCGCTATCGCGAGTTTGCTCGCGATAGCGACAGTCCGGTCAACGAGAAAACCGTCAGTCGACCAAAGTGCAAGCCATGACCACCGCGTCCTCGCGGCCTCCCACCGCCGGATAGTAGTCACGCCGCCGTCCGATCTCATTGAAGCCATAACGTTCGTACAACCGGAGCGCGGTGCGATTGCTGTCGCGCACTTCCAGGAAGCATTCACGAGCCTTAGCCTCGTAGGCAATCGACATCAGATGCTCCAACAGCCGCAAGCCGAGCCCGCGACCCTGGTTCTCCGGCTTGACGGTAATATTGAGTAGATGGGCTTCATCCAGAATGATCTGCACTACGCCATGACCCACTTGCTGCTGGCCTTCGAACATCAGCCAGATCTGGTATTTGCCCAATCCATCGAGAAATATCCCCCGGGTCCAGGGGTGGCTGTAGGCCGCGTATTCGATTTTCAGTACAGCGTCGAGGTCCGCCTCGGTCATCGGGCGGAACGATACAGCGTCACTCATTCGATTCTTTCCAGCGCGCCATCAGCCGGCGCATGGCTTGCCAGACATCAGCCTTGCGCTGTGGCGCTTCCATTAACAGTTCCAGCCCGGGCAATGCCCAGGCCGAGCCCAGGCCTTCGACCTGCAATTCACGATTGAACGCCTCGGCATCCGCCTCGCCAGCAAACTTCACCGCCGGCAGGCCAACCAACCAGAGGCACACGCAAGGCTCGTCTTCGAGACGCGCCGAAACGAAGCCCTGGACGAAGTCTCGAGCGGCCTCGGGCCCTTGGTCCATCGTGCCGCGTGACAGCAGCGGCCAACGCACCGGCTCGCCGATAATTTGCGGGCTGTCCGGCAGGCCGGCGGCGCGGAGCATGTCCTTGAGCAGCAAGTAAGCTGGGTCGCGGCTCTGGAACGGATCGCCTGTGGGTAACTCCACCAACAACAGGCAACGCCCGGCACGCAGCAGTTGCAGGGCAAAACGCGGCGGGGCGACGTAGGGTGCCTTGGGCGGCGCCTCGACAACCTCTTCCACCGGTTTGGCATTGGTGCGGGTCGAAGCCAGGCTCGGGCGCGGGACTTCGACCTTCGGCCGCTCGACGGCGGGCGCCACCAGTTGCGCAGCGGTCTTGGCGACCGGTATCACCTGCACCGGCTCGATCTCCACCGGTTCTGGCGATTCCAGCAGCTCGGGCCGCGACGGGGCGGCGAACGGCAATTCGGTACGCGGCAGCCAGTTGACCACCTGCATGGCGGTCAGATAGGCGCGGCGACGGGACTCGATAAGCAAGGGTCGGCCACTTGTGGATAACTGAAAGTGAGGGGATTCTACCGCCCTTCGGCGCGGATCGCTGCCCCGTTGGCTTCATTAGTTGATCAATACGCAACGACAGTCCGTCTCAGGGGTGAATCGCAACCGGTCCGATGCAGTACAATCGCGGCTTTTAATTGCCAACCCGACGGCCATTGCGATGATCGAACCCAAGCGCGTCTTGCGCGCCCTCGCTGAACACTGGGCATTGCTGGAACCTTTGTGCGAGCACTTCGACCAGGGCACCCTGAGCCTCAACGAACTGCGTTCACAACTGGCCGCCCAACAACTGGACAGCACGCCCCAGGACATCACCAGCCTGCTGGACGTATGGATCCGCCTGGACATCCTCGTACCGGTGGCGAAAAGCCCGAACCGTTTCGAGCTCAATGCCCAGATCCATGACTTCCTCGCCTACCTGCGCCGCGAACATCGCCTGGGCCTGTGCCTGGAAATCGAAGCCTACCTGCGCCACCTCGAACGCCTGGCCGGTTACATCCAGGACGCTTTCGACGTGCGCGACGGCAATGACCTGGCCCGCCAGTTGCGCCTGCTGGACATGCGCGTGCGCGACGTGCTCAAGAAGCTCGCCAACGATGAACAGGCCTTGGTAGCCGTCGCCGAACGGGCCAAGACCAGCGACCGGCAGATCCCGCTGCGCCAGCGCTACGCTGAAGTGCTGGCGACCTGGGACGAATACGTCGAGCCGATGATCCAGCTGGTGAACGCCGACGGCGCGTTCGAGCAGGGCGTGCGCAAGGTCGAGAATGTGCTGTTACGCATGCTCACCGAACAGCAGCGCCTCGGCCACCTGGTGGACGACGACATGTTGCTGCGCACCCACGCGCGCATCCTGGAGATGCAGACCAGCGCCCAGTTGACCCTGCGCCATGCCCGTGAACTGCTCCTGCCGTTGCGTGAAGAAGCTCGCCGCCACAACGCCGTGACCCGCGGCGCGGCGCTGGCCCTGGCCGCCATTCGCCGCAAAGGCATCGACGCCGTGCCGCAAGCTGCCATGCCGCTGTTCACCCGGCCGCAAAGCACCTTCCTGGGCAGCGCCAGCCAGGTCGAAGCCTACGTCTATGCCCTGGCCCGTTTCGAACCGAAACCGGCGCGTTTCCCCAAGTCCCACAAAACCCACAAGGGTGGTGAAGCACCGCGTGCGCCGCGTACCGTGCGCGAGATGGTCGAGCGCTGCGAAGACGCCCTGCCGATGCCGGACTTGATGACCTGGCTGCTGGAGCAGGAACCGGACGGCGCCACCGACGAATTGCTGTACTGGTTCTCGCGCCTGTCGCGGGAAAAACGCTTCAAGCGCGAGCGTCTGGAACGCCGCGAATACCACACTCACGAGCATCAGGTCAGCCTGCGCTCCTTCGCCCTGCTCTCGGCCGGCGACACCGCCGCCGAGGATTCTGCGAGCATCCCCCATGCATCTTGATCTATCCGAACTGTCCCAGCTGGCGCCGATCTTCCGCGAGCTGTTCAAGGGCTATCACGTCAGCCGCCGCGACCCGGAGCTGTACGCGCAATTGTCGAACTGCCAAGACCAGTACCGCACGCTGTTCAAGGCCCTGGGCTTCGAGCTGGTGTGCGACACCCGTGGCTTCTACTACTTCGTGCCGGACCTGGCCGCCGCCGCGGTGAACAAGACCGCCCAGCGCCTGGCCCTGTTCACTTTCATCCTCGTTGAGCACTTGGCCGACCAGGGCCGCGACCCGATCGCCGTGCTCGACGGCGGCAGCCTGGGCCGCGATGAGCTGCCTTCGTTGCTGGAGAAATACCGCGACCTGTTCATCCAGGCCGAAGTACAGACCCAGGAAGAGCTGGAAGAAAAAATCATGCGGCGCATGACCCAACTGGGTTTTGCCAGCGAAGACAACGGCGTGTACCGCTTCCTGCCGCCGATGCATCGCTTCCTCGATGTCTGCCTGTCGGTCCAGCAGGACCGCGACCTGGCCGCCAGCCTGCACAGCGTGCTGCCGTTGCCCGCGCCGGTATTGATCGACGAAGACAGCGACGAAAAACTGCTGCAGACCGATGATCCGTTGGACCTCAGCGAATTCGAAGGTGAAAGCGAAGAAGACGCACTGGCCCGGGCCATTGCCGAAGAACAGGAGACCGACGCATGAGCAAGGAACGCTACGGCATCCGCCGCTTTGCCCTTTTGAACACGGCCGGCTACAGCCTCGGCTTGTTCCCGCTGGAAGAGCCGCTGTCGGTGTATGGCGCGAACAACCTCGGTAAATCCGCCTCGATCAACGCCTTGCAGTTCCCGATCCTGGCGCGCATGTCGGACATGAGCTTCGGTAAATACAGCCTGGAACAATCGCGGCGTTTCTACTTTGCCTCGGACACCAGCTACATCCTCGTGGAGGTCGCCCTGCCTCATGGCCCGCACGTGATTGGCGTGGTCGGTCGCGGCCCCGGCGGCGGTTTCGGTCACCAGTTCTTTGCCTATGCCGGCAAGCTGGACCTGGCCCACTACCAGAAAGACGACACCTGCCTGCGCCAGAAAGAGCTGTTCACCAATCTGGAACGCGAAGGTCTGAAAGCCTACGAGCTCAAGCCGGATGAACTGCGACGCCTGCTGGTGGGTGGCCACACCTCGATCCCCTTGGACCTGACGCTGATCCCGCTGCGTTCCACCAGCGAGCAAAGCCTCAAGACCTTCCGCGCGCTGTTCATCAACCTGCTGCACATGCGCGAAATCACCGCGGCCAAGCTCAAGCAGCTGTTCCTCGACGCGTTCGAACACAGCCTGCGTTCCGGCAGCGTGGATTACATCGCCGCGTGCGAAGAAGCCTTCCGCGACGTACGACGCATGGAGCAGGACTACAACTCCCTGGTGGCCGCCGGCCCGTTGGTGGAAGCCTTGGCCAATGGCGTGGCCCAGCGCGATATCCTGCGGGGCAAGTTGCATCGTCTCTCGCCGTTGCTCGACTCGCTGCTGGGCACTTGGTCGGATTACGCCAGTGCGCGCAAGGAAGAGCTGACTATCCAGGCCGAACATTACCGCAACGAACAGGATTCGCTGCAGAACGACCAGCGCGGTGGCACTCAGGAGCTGATGCGCCTGGAGCGGGAAATCAGTGGTATCCAGCGTTGGCTCGGCGAGCTGTCGGTACTCAAGAACCGTTTCGCCTTGGTGGATGACGTCAAAATCCTGGAACAGCAATTGCTCGCCGCCAAGGATGCCCACGATGAATTGGCCGGTGCCCTGGCCCAGTCCCGGCAGTTCAGCGCCGAAGACTTGGAAGAGCGCCTGCGGGACCTGGAAAAACGCCTGAAATCGGTCAAGCAGCAACTCGATCACGCCGACAACAACAGCTACGCCCGCCTGCGGGAAGAGTTCTCGCAGCAGGATGTCGAGCGCCTGATGCGCTTGTTCAACAGCGCCCTGTTCAGCCTGCCGCTGGGCGAACACGGCATCGCGCTGGACGAGAACGGCGAGTGGGTCAAATCCATGGAACTGATCCTCGACGGCTTCAAGGGCGAGCGCTTCGAAGTGCCAGGACTGTCCATCGACCTGTCCCACATCGAGCCGCCGGCCCTGCAAGCCCTGGCCGACCGTGCCGCGCTGCGTGACCAGAAAGAGCGCCTGGAAAAAGAGCTCAAGCAGCTCAAGACCCAGCAAGCCGTGGCCGCCGACCGCGCCGCGAGCAAGACCCAGACCGAGGCGCTGTACCAGCAGGTCCTCGATGCGCAGAAAGCCTTGGAAGACTTCCGTCGCAGCCAGACCCTGAGCGCCGAGGAAGGCGAGAAGCTCGAGCAACTGGCGCAGATGGAAGCCGCCCAGGACGAACTCAAGCGCTCCAGCGATGCCTTCACTGAGCGCGTCCAGCAATTGTCCGCCAAGTTGCAACTGGTGGGCCGGCAGATCGCAGACATGGAAGCCAAGCAGCGCACCCTCGACGACGCCCTGCGCCGTCGCCAATTGCTTCCGGCGGACCTGCCGTTCGGTACGCCGTTCATGGATCCGGTCGACGATTCAATGGATAACTTGCTGCCGCTGCTCAACGATTACCAGGACAGCTGGCAAGGCCTGCAGCGGGTCGATGGCCAGATCGAAGCGCTGTACGCCCAGGTGCGCCTCAAGGGCGTGGCCAAGTTCGACAGCGAAGATGACATGGAGCGACGTCTGCAACTGCTGATCAACGCCTATGCCCACCGCACCGACGAAGCCTTGACCCTGGGCAAGGCCCGCCGTGCAGCGGTCACCGACATCGCCCGGACCCTGCGCAACATCCGCAGCGACTACGACAGCCTTGAGCATCAACTGGCATTGTTCAACCGCGAGATCAACAAGCGCCAGGTGTCCAACCTGCAGAGCTTCCGTATCGTCCTGGCACCGAACAAGGAAGCGCTCAAGCACATCGACCAGATCATCCACAGCGCCGGCCAGTACGAAGAAGGCGAGACGTTGTCGGTGTTCGACCTCAGCCAGAGCGCCGAGCAGGACAACAAGAACGAAGAAGCCAAGGAATACCTGGCGCGGCTGGTGGCCGCGAACCACAACCAGCTCGGCTTGAAGGACCTTTTCGAGCTGGCGTTCGAGATCACCAAGGTCAACGGCCAGCCGGTCATTCACACCGACATCGACGGCGCGGCGTCCAACGGCACCACCATGACCATCAAGGCGCTGACCAACATGTATTTGTTGCTGCACCTGATGGACCGCGAACAGGCCGGCCGCGTGCGCCTGCCGTACTACCTGGACGAAGCGGCAGACATCGACGAGAAGAACCAGGCGGCGCTGCTGGAAACCAGCCTGCAACTGGGCTTCGTGCCGATCCTCGCCAGTGTGAAGCCACAGGTCTGCGCCAGTGTCGCCATCGACCTGGAAGGCGGCAGCGGCCCGAACGGCATCTACATCGACGAGGCGGACTGGAAGTACATTCGTCGTCACGATGCGGTGAAAGCCACGGTGAACGTACAGGCCGACGAGCCGGAGCTGGACCCTGTTTGAGGTAAATAGCCGGAAATGAAAAAGGCCGCGATCCTGATGGATCGCGGCCTTTTTCATGGTCAGGTGAAACCTTGGGCGAGGGAGCTATGCCAATAATCCTATTGGCTTATTTTGATCTTCGGCGCCCAGGTCAGCCATTCATCCTCAAATTGATCGAACAGCGCAAATGTCTGCTGCGGTCGTGCCGGACTGCCCATTCGCTCGCCATCCGGGGTGGCAAAAGCGATACCGCCCTGAATCAGCGTCTCCAGCGACTCGGTTCGCACCGTCGCGCCTTTGAACAGGCCAAAATCCAGGCCGAACCCACTGGTATTCCAGAACCGCGTACCACCTCGCACCAACGGCGCGTACTTGGGCTCAATCAGGATATGGATCAATACCCGGTCTGCCGTTTGCCCCAGCTCGTAGCCCGTGACCTTGCCCACGGCAATCTCACGATAGGTTACCGGAACGCCGACCTTCAACGAACCGCGGCGGGCCGCGCTCAGTACCAGGCTCAACCCAGCCTCGGGAACTGCGCTTTCCGGCGGCTCGGCCAGGGCCACGAAGTTTTTCTGCGGCCCGAGGTTCTTTACCGCAGGCTGCACCTCAATGTATTGACCGGTCACCAGGGTTTCCAGGTTGGATGTTTTCATCAAGCCCAGCTCAGGCTTGACCACCCAGAACAGTGAACCGACACGGGCAATACGCTCCGGCACTTCGGTGATACGCGCAGTAACCAAAACCGACTGCATATCGGCGCTGAGATCGACGTCCTCGATCTTGCCTACGTCCAGCCCTTTGAAACGGACCGGCGTACCGCTGCGCAAACCATCGGCACGATCAACCTTGATCGTCACCAGCGTCCCTTTCTGCTGCGCGGCTTCGCGATCCTCGTGCAAGCGGAACCGTGGAATGCGCCGTTTCAACGGTACGTTCGGCTCCGGCGTTTCGAAGGCAATTCCCCCGGCCATCAGGCTTTGCAGAGATTCGCTCTTGACCTGGATACCACCGGTCAAACCGCCCGTGAGCGTCACGCCGCTTGCGTTCCAGAACCGCGTCGAACCGTTTACCAGCCCTTCGTATTCCTTCTCGATGTGCACACCAATGATCAGTTGCTTCTTCTTGCGGGAAAACTGGTAGCTCTGGACCGATCCGACTTTGACTTGCTTGTAGAGGATCGGACTGCCGACCTCCAGCGAACCGAGATTTTCAGTCAACAAGACCAGGTGCAGGCCGGGCGAGCGCAGATCCAGCGGTGGCGCCTTCGCCCGGGCTTCGAACTCGCGCTGTGGCGCGCCGCCCTTGTCGCCCGGGCGTACGGCAATGTAGTTGCCCTTGACCAGCGCTTCGAGGCCAGTGATACCCGCCAGGGAAATCGACGGCTTGACCACCCAGAACTGGGCGCCCGCCACCAGGTAATCTTCGGCCAACGGATCGAGAGTCAGCTCGGCGCTGGCGCTGGACAGGTCCGGGTCGACTTTCAAGGTTTTCAGGCTGCCGACCTGGATGCCCTTGTACATCACCGGCGTACGACCAGCCTGCAATCCTTCGAAGTCGCTGAGCTTGACCTTGACCCGAATCCCGGCAGCCGCAGCGTCGAAATCCTCATACAGGCGGAACGGCAGGCTTGGGTCCGTAGGCGGACTGTCCTTGCGGTTTTCCGGCGTCGCGAACGCAATACCGCCCGCGACGATACTCGCCAGGGATTCGCTGCGTACTTTGACGCCTGAGAGGTTGGCATCGATGCTGATACCGCTGGCATTCCAGAACCGCGTGTGTTTGCGGACCAGGCTGGCGTAGGTGGGCTCAATGAAGACCTTGATCTCCACCGTGCGTTGATCCTCGGACAACAGGTAGCTTTTCACCTGGCCCACCTGAATCTGTTTATAGAACACCGGGCTACCACGGTTCAGCGAGCCCAGTCGATCTGCCTTGATCGTCAAGTGCAGGCCCGGCTTGGCGTCCGACAGGGGCGGCTCCTCAGCCAACGCCTTGAATTTACGGGTCGACTCACCCTCGCCGGGGCTGATGGCAACGTAGTTACCTGAAACCAGCGTTTCCAAACCAGTGATCCCCGCCAGCGTCACGCTCGGCTTGACCAGCCAGAAACGCGTTCCGGTCTTGAGGTATTGCTCGACGTCCTTGTTCATTTCGATGGTCGCGATGACGCCCTTTGAGCTGCCTTCATCGTCGAGCGTGAGGGCTTTTACCTTGCCGACTGTCATGCCTTTGTAGACGACCTCAGTCTTGCTGACCTGAATGCCTTCGCCACTTTCAAAACGCACGTTGATCTCGATTCCGGTCTCGTTATAAGCCCGCCAACCAAGCCATCCGCCGATGATCAAGGCAATCAGCGGCAGTACCCAGATGGCCGACCAGTTTGAAGCTGGTCGGGTTTTAGCAGTAGGCAAATCAGTCATGGTCGTCATCCGACTCCGTGTTATCCCAAATCAGTCGGGGATCGAAGGTTACTGCGGCAATCATTGTCAAAATCACTACGCTGGCAAAAGCGATGGCGCCGAGACCGGCTTCGACACTGGCGAGCCGCCCGAAATTCACCACTGCCACCAAGATGGCGATTACGAAAATATCCAGCATCGACCAGCGGCCGATGAACTCGATGAAGCGGTACATGAGGATGCGCTGTCGCGCGGACATGGGTTGGTGCCGTTGCACCGAAAACAACAACAAGGCGATGCCCACCAACTTGAAGGTGGGGACAACGATACTGGCGACGAACACCACTGCGGCGATGGGAATCATGCCGTGCTGAACCAACTCGATCACGCCGGCCATGATGGTGCTTGGCGCTCCCTGACCGAGCGAGTTGATCGTCATGATCGGCAGCATATTGGCAGGAATGTAGAGAATCGCTGCGGTGATCAACAATGCCCAGGTCCGCATGAGACTGTTGGGGCGACGGGGGTGGATTCGTGCGCCGCAACGGGTACAGGTCTGTTTGCCAGCGTCTGCGTCCTGTCGATTCAATTCATGGCATTCGGTACAGACCAGGATGCCCGCATCAATTGCTCGCATGGCCGTCTTCTCCTGATAACGCATGCCATATCTGATGGGGTGACATCACCACTTCCAGCCAGACCTGAACCAGCAACAAACTGACAAAGCACACCAGGCCCAGCCCCACGGTAATCGCCGCCATGTCTGCGAGCTTGACGATAGCAACCAGCACGCCCATGAGATAAACCTCGAGCATCCCCCAGTCCCTTAAATGATGATAAATGCGATACAACAGCAGGCCGTAGCTTCGTCCGATATTCCAGCGAATAGTCAGCAGGACAATCAATTGGCACAGCAACTTGAGCAGCGGAATAGCCATGCTGCACAGGAACACCACGACGGACACGCCCTGCATACCGGTATCAAACAAACCGACCACGCCACTCCAAACAGTGTCTTCGGAGGACTGCCCGAGCAGATTGAGCTTCATGATGGGTAAAAAGTTCGCTGGCACAAATAACAGCAAAGCGGCGATCACCAGGGCCAGGCTACGCTCAACGACATTGTGCCGGTGAGCGTAGAGCTCGTATCCACACCGAGGGCATTCGGCTTTTTCGCCATAGGCCAACTGAGGCTTGCACATCAACAGGTCGCACTCATGACACGCCACCAGATCGCTCAGGGGTAGATCTGACAACCTATCAATGTCTGACGGATCGGGCATAAAGCGCTCTGGCTCAACTAAGTTGGGGCTATTCTAGTGCTCCAGCTCGAAAATAACTGTGCAAATTTATCATGAGCGTTCACAGCTTTTTATAGCGGGCAAAACAAAACCCCTACCTGCATCAGCAGATAGGGGTTTTGGAATTTAATCTTGACGATGACCTACTCTCACATGGGGAAACCCCACACTACCATCGGCGATGCATCGTTTCACTGCTGAGTTCGGGATGGGATCAGGTGGTTCCAATGCTCTATGGTCGTCAAGAAATTCGGGTACCGAGTCGTGGCCGGCTGGCCTCGCTTCAGCAAATTGGGTATGTGATAGCTTCGGTGTTTTTGTGAGATTCGAACTTTCGGTTCGTTTCGTCTTCACACACCGCAATCTGGCGCCCTGCAGGCAGGATCAGCAAATTGCTTGGGTGTTATATGGTCAAGCCTCACGGGCAATTAGTACAGGTTAGCTCAACGCCTCACAGCGCTTACACACCCTGCCTATCAACGTCGTAGT
>NZ_JABWQY010000029.1:0-38313 GCF_014268685.1 Pseudomonas sp. SWRI92 | reverse complement strand
TCAAGGGCCGAGCGCGTACCCGCGCTCACATGGAGCCCGGATACATTAGCGCAAGCCTGATTTACCGTTCATCGTGACTGAGTAGCAAAAGGTAGGCTGACCATACATTTGGTTACTTTCGCGCCTTTCGAAAGTGACTCGCTGTAAAAGCGAAACTTTAAGAGGCCGTTACCGCAGCAACGGATATGTACACGGTAAAACCTTACAACCGCCCAGCAGGCGCATAAGGTCGCGGATCAATCACCGCCTCACGCCCCAACATCAGATCCACAAACAACCGACACGAAGCCGGCGCCAGCACCAGCCCATTGCGATAATGCCCGCAGTTCAACCACAAACCCTCGAACCCAGGCACCTCGCCGATAAAGGGAATACCTTCCGGCGACCCCGGCCGCAACCCGGCCCAATGCCCCACCACCTCGGCATCGGCCAGCGCCGGAACCAGCGCCACCGCCGAAGCCTTGAGACTCTCCAGCGCCGCATCGGTCGGCGTTTTGTCGAAGCCTTCACGCTCCAGCGTACTGCCAATCAGAATGTGCCCGTCACGACGGGGAATTGCGTAACGCCCCCTGGCCAGGACCATGCTCGACAGAAAATCCTCAGCGCACTTGTACAGAATCATCTGGCCCTTCACCGGCTCAACCGGCAACTTCAGCCCCAGCGTTCCAAGCAACTCGCCACTCCAGGCGCCGGCGGCCAGTACCACTTGATCACCGCGAACCTCCCCCGCTGAACTCTCAACGCCGACGACACGCCCACCGTCACGGATAAAACCGCTGACTTCGCAATGCTCGTGAAGCGTGACGTTTGGCATCGCCAGCAAGGCAGACTTGAGGGACTTGACCAGCCGAGGATTGCGCACGTTAGCCACATCGGCCATGTAGATGGCCCGGGAAAACCCCGAACCGAGCACCGGTACAGCGTCATGCACCGCGCTGATATCCACAGCCCGCAGCGGACGTCCTTCCCGCTCGGCCCAGGCCAGTGCTTCGTCTTGATCATCCAGGTCCAGCCAATACAGGCCGGTGACGTGCACTTGCGGGTCGATCCCGGTCGCGGCGAACAAACGCTCGCCCAGCTGTGGATAAAAATCCTGCGACCAATGGGCCAACGCGGTGACCGCCGGGCTATAGCGCCACGGATACAACGGCGAAACGATACCGCCACCGGCCCAGGACGACTCCTGGCCGACGCCGGAGCGATCCAGCAGCACGACGCGCTGCCCTTCCGAGGCGAGGTTGAATGCGGTCAGCAGGCCGATGACTCCGCCGCCGACAATCACCACTTGCTGTTGCCTGGTCATGTTCTGTTTCGACTCTCAAGACAGAGACGCAAGACTGCGCCCCGAAAAAGAAAACTCAGCGCCCCCAGCAATCCTTGGGGGTCACGCCGGCAGCGGAGTTGGGATTGCCCCGCTTGCCCGTGTTATCAATCGTGAAATCACCACACTTGTCGGTCGCCATGGACGAGCCACTCTTGCGCACGGCCGTCAGGGTAAAGCGCTGGTCCTCCAGCGCCCTATCGATGTTATAGAAGTCGTTGCCGCCGCTCAGGCCAGTTGCATTGGTGTAGACGTTGGCCTTCGAGTAGTGACGCTCGAGGATCTGCGCCTGCTCCGACAAGAGCCCGGCAATCTCGGTACGCCGGCCTTTCTTCATGTATTCGCTCAGGCTCGGATAGCCGATGGTGATCACGATACCGACGATGGCGATCACGATCATGATTTCGATCAAGGTGAAACCCCGGTTGGATCTACGCATGCCTAACCTCTCACTGTATTTGCCGCCACATGATACGGCGACTGCCGCCCACGGATTTGCCCAACAGGTCGGTGATACCGCCGCCGGAGTCGTTCACGATCATGTTAGTGGCGCCGTTGGCATTGACGACGGCGCTCAGGGTCGGGATACCGCCCGTGAACACCACGCCGGCGGAGATCGTGTCGAGACTGTTGAGTGCGCCATCGTTGTTGGTATCGAGTACCGCATAGTTGAGCATCTTACCGTTGAACGCATCCACTTCGATGAGTTTGCCCGTACCGAAGCTGGCGCAAGGGTCGGTGGTGTCGACGGCGGCGGTGGTGAAGACAACGCGCCCGAGCACCAGGCTGGCTGGATTGATCACCCTCTCGCCGGTCTGCGCGTTATTGTAGATCAGCGGCAAATACCAGCCCTTCTTCGCGGGATAAGCCACGTCGTTCTGGCTGGTGGTCACGAATTGCCCCGTGGCGCCTGAAAAAATGCCGGTGATCGATTGCGCCTGCAGGCTCGACACGGTGATTTGTCCGGCGCCGCCCGTGGCGTCCCAGATTGAATAGAACCCCTGCAAGTCCTTGTTGAGCTTGTCCACCGATTCGTTGAACTTGCCAGTGCCGAAAAACACCTGGATGCCGCCTTGGGGATTTTCCGCCAGCAGGGGCTGGGCGGTGATCGGCTGGGTTGCTCCGCCTGGGGCGGTGAACAATGGCTGACCGGCAAACGCCAGCCCCCAAGTGTTGGGAGACGCGCCGCTGAGGTCGAATTTCCACATCCGCCCTTTCAAGTCTCCGCCATAGGCCGCTTGCACCACGTTCTGCGAGTTGACCCGCAGCTTGACCGACGAGAGGCCGTTATCGGTCTCACTGCTGTTGATGACGATCTTGCGAATCAGCGAGCCGTCGCGAATGTCCACCACGTACAACGCCGCCACGCCGGTGTTGCTGCCGTAGCCATTGGAAATGAACGCCGCCCAGCGACCGTCCGACAGCCGCGCGACTTCGGGGCGCGCGTACGCGTAGCCGAGATCATTGAAGGCATGGGCTGTGTTGGCGACCGACGGCGCGCTGATTTCCCACAGCGCGCGGATCGCGTTACCGGCCGATGCGTCGAACAACTGCACCGCATAAAACGCCCGGCCGCCCGCCCCGGTGCCACCCAGGGCAAGGGTTTTCCAGGCGCTGCCCATTTGCGCATCAAATACGCCGACCTGCCCGTCCACCAAGAACTTGTGGCTCACGCCGTTGATGTAGTTGGGATCGGCGATGAGCTGCAACGAGGGCAGCACGCTCGATGGCATATAGGCGTAGCGCCGGGTACCGTTCGTGCTGTTGATAACGCTGAAAAAACCGTCATTGCCATTCACCAAAAGGCTGCTGCTCATGTTCGCCGCCTTGGTGGTCAGGTACGTGCTGTAGCTGGTGTCGTTCAACAGGTCCGAGGCAGTCTGGTCGTTGGGCGAAGCCAGGGCCAGCGGCGAGTTGATGATGTCCCCGAGCAAGACGCTGCGCACCTTCAGCCCGGTCTTGTTGACGCCCTTGCTCCACTGCACCAGATCGATGCCAGTAATCCCCGTGGGCAAGCCCTGGCTCAGGCTGGTTTGCTGGGCCGGTGAAAAATTGCCAAAGGCCAGGGTCACCGGCACGTTGGTCGCGGTGTTCCAGGACTGGTAAACCGGCGCAGTGGCGCCGGGCACGATGGCGGTATCGGTAGTCCATTGCAACGCCGCCGTGTTGACCGTTCCGGTCGAGGTGAAACCGAACGCCTTGATGGTGCCGCGCCAGTCCTTGGGATCGTACGTCGTCTGGTAGTAACTGGAGGTGCTGGACAGCGTGGCGCCATTGCTGGTGCCGCCGCCCCCGGAGCCGGCCTTGGAGGTGATGTCGCTGAGGGCCGACGACAGGGCTGAGTTCAGGCCTTCGCTGTCGGTCGCCGGATAATACCTGCCTGCACCGTAGCGGGCAGCGTCGGAAAGCATCTGGTTGGTGACGGCAAAACCTACGGTGTAGGTATTGAGGTACTGTCGACGAAACTCAGCGCCGTCCCAGCTTTTCCCGGTGACGTCAGTGCCGGTGGTGCGCATGTCGATGTCGAAGGCGAACTTGGCGATGTCGTCCAGGTAAAGCGTGTCGCCCTCCGCATTGCCGAGCGGATCGGCGCCGTCGTTGCTGCTGATACCGTCCCAGTTAGGCAAGCGGGATGTGCCTTGTGGGTCATTGGTCGGAAACGTTCGGTCGTAAGTGGGCAGCCCGTCGGTGATCACGACACCGAAATTCTTCTGGCATCGATACTGGATCGGGCTGGTGTAGGTGCTGGGTGTGCCGTTGTAGTACGGCGCCATGCCGCGAAAATAGCGGGTGACTTCGTAGTAGCTCTCGGCCAACGGCGTGTTGGCGACGGCGCCCAAGCCGTTGATGGCGTTGATCAGGGCGCTGTAGTTGGTATTGGCTTGGGTCTGGGTGACGCTGCCGCTGACTGGCGATAAGTCGCTGATGGCACGGGCGATGTAACCACCTGGGCCGGAGTTGCTGCTGTTGGGCGGGTTGAAGGTGGCCAGGCCGATGCGCAGGGCGCGGTTATTGGCTACCAGGTCGGCCGAAACATCTCGAGCCACGTTGATTCGGTAATCGGTGGGGATTGAGCCGGTGGTGAAGTCGCGGCTTGAACCGTTGGCCAACGTTACGAGATAGGCCAGGTATTTGGCGGTGTAACGAGTATTGCCACCTCCCACTGGATCTGGCAGCCGAAGACAAACCCGGCCAATGGTGGAACGATAAAAACCGTACCAACCAGACGAGCAGCCCCCACGCAACAGGCCCATTAGCAGAATATTCGAGTCGTCCGGATCCAGCTCATATCTGTCATTGCAGCTGCTACTGGAACTGCAGGCAAACGTGCGCGTCTGTGTCGCCGCCGGATCAAACCCCGCCGCCCAGATAATGTTGTTCATACTCCCCGAATCATCAATCAGCAGCATCACGTTGGGCGTCACCGCCGCCGCGCTCAGCAACGGCGACTCCGAAGGCGTGAAGCCGTAGACCGGGGCCGCCAGGTACAGGCTGAGCAACGCCCCGCAAAACGCCTGTCGCCAACCCCGCAGTCCATTAATACTTCGCATAGATGCTCTCCACCACGCTGCGCTGGTTATTGCCCACCACCGCCACCGCGGTGATCCGGTACAGCGTCGCCGAGGTATTGACGGGTACATTGACCGCCGCCAGCGTGGTGCCAATGTTCTGCACACCATAAAACCCACCGGCGGCGGCCACCCAGAGCACTCCTGAGGATGAATTGCGCCCGGCCGCCGTCACCGTCGCCGACTCGGCCGGTGGCGCGCATTGGGCCGTGGTGTTGCACACCGGCAACGAGTAGCTCTCGGCCTGCACCGCGCTTTCACCAACCCTCAGCGCAGCCTCGGCCATCTGGAACGACTGGTTGCGCTGCATGACGCTGCTGGTCATTTTTTCCTGGAGGGTGGCGCTCTGCATCGACGACAGGCCGATCAGCGTCAGCAACAGCAAGAACACCAGGCTCACCAGCAATGCCATGCCGCGCTGGCGGTGCTTGAGACCTGTCGAAGTCATCAATCGCCTCCTCATAGCAGCCGGTTGCGCAAGGCGGCAACCACGTTGAAGGTCTGCTCGCGCACGGCGCCTTTCGGATCGAACAGGGTCAGCGTCAGGCGTACGCTGCGGATCAGCGCCGGGTCGCCCGGGTTGCCGGTGTAGCTGGTGGCCGCGATGTCCGTCGCGCTGGCGGCCACGCCGAACGTCACCTCGAACTCCCGCACGTTGTCCACCAGCACCGACAGGGTCGGCGGATTGCCGACGCCGCTGCCCAGTAGCAATTGGTTGTTGTTGAAGCCATAGACCAGTCGGCGGATCGGGAAGGCCAACTGTCCCGCCGCCGGCGCCCGCGCTTTCGAATAGGCGGTCGCCGAGGTGCGGCAATCGGAGACGACGGTCCAGGTCGGTGCGTTACCGCCGCTGCCGATGTCCGCCGTCACCAGGGTCAATCTCCGGGTCGCATTGTCCCAGCGGATCGGGGTGATCTGGCTGGCCGCGAAACTGTTATCCGTCGAGGCATCCGTAATGGTCGCCAGGCAACCGAACATGCCGACCATGCGAATTTCCTGGACCATCTTGCTCATGGCAAACCGCGCGTCCTCCTGCATCACTGCGGCGGCGCTCTGGCTGGCGTAGGTATTTTTGGCGGCGATGAATATCTGCACCACGCCCAACACGACGATCAGGCTGATCACCAGCGCGATCATCAGTTCGATCAGGCCGAAGCCCCGGCTATATCTATTCATGGCGTCGTTGTCAGTGGATCGACGGCGACGCGGCTGGTCAGCACGAAGGTGCGCCGCGCCTCGGCCGCGTCGGTCGTGTTGGCGGCCCGGGCATCGTCCCAGGCAATGGTGATGGTGTAGACCCGCTGGTTCAACGCAACAGTGCCGGTGGCCGTGGCGCCGCCGAAGGCGACGATGTTGGTCTTGAAGTCGTACAGGTCCTGGTCCCGGGTCACGCTTAGGTTGGGCGAACTGGGCGGGGTAACGGTGTAGTCGGCAGCGGAATTGGCACGGATGCGGTCCAGCATGTCGTAGGCGATGAAGCTGGCCTGGCTGGTCATGCGCGAGCTGTCGGTGTACTTGAGGGCATTGAGCTGGATCATCGCCGCGCCCAGCAGGCCCACGCCGAGAATCAGCACCGCCACCAGCACTTCGATAAGTGTCATGCCCTCCTGTGCGCTTTTACTGCAACCCTTCATCCGCAATTTCCACCCGATACGATTCGTCCATTGAGGCAAACATTGAGCGTCCTGCTCTGCGCCCCTCTTACGTAAGTGAAGCTCACCGGCGTCGCCGGTGCCGATAATCCGCCCAGGTTGTTGAAGTCGATGCTGGTCACTTCCGAGGGTAGCGTCAGAGTCGCTCCGCTGCCCATGGCTGGAACAACCCGCAATACATTGGGCGCAATGCAAGCACCGGCATATACCGCCAGTTCGCCGCTCCAGACGCTGCCCCCCGCCGTCGGGCAAATCCGTACCGTGATGCCACGGTCAATCGCCGTCATCCGGGCAAAGTTCAGTGCCCGGCGCAAGTCGCCGACCTCGGTATCGGCCTTGGTGCCCTGCATTGCCCCGGTGAATGCCGGCACCGCCATGGTGATCAGGATCAGCAGCACGCCGAGGGCCACCAACACCTCGATCAGCGTGAAACCTTTTGTACGAAGATCCATCGATGCCCTCCGTTGCCGTCGGCTATACCTGCTTCTACACGCTAGAACAAACAACCGCCGTGTGTGCAGTTGTTTCAGTTTGACGGCGCACGGATCGCGTCGTTTTTCGTACTCCAGGGAGGAGACGTCATGCGCCAACAGGGTTTCAGCCTGATCGAACTGCTCATGGGACTGGCAATCGCCGCAATTGTTCTGCCGTGGGCCGGTACAGGCTACAAAGAGCTGATCGAATCCATCGAACGCGAGGACACCGCGCAGTTGCTGCTCAGCGGGTTACGCAGTGCCCGCAGCGAAGCCATCATGCGTAACCGCCGAGTATTGATACATGGGATAGACAATGATTGGGGCAAGGGCTGGCGGATCACCCTGGACAACAAGGAGAAAACCTTGCTGAAGGAACGCAGCGCAAGCGCGCGCGTGATCGGCAACCAGACGGTGAAACGCCGGGTAAGGTTCGGTAGCCATGGGGCGGCATTACACGCCAATAACTCTTTCCAGGCCGGCACGCTGCATGTCTGCGCCAAACGCGGGCCGGTCAGCCACCATCAAGTGATACTGGCGCCCTCCGGCCGCGTCCGCCTGGAAAGTATCAAAGCCGAACAGGCCCTTTGCGAAAAAGGACTCAAAGCAGCGAGCGGACGCGCAACTCCTTCGGCATCGAGAACGTGATGTTTTCCTCGCGGCCGGACAACTCATCCGCCCCCGTCGCCCCCCAGGCCTGCAACTGCTGGATCACACCGCGTACCAGTACTTCCGGCGCGGAGGCACCGGCGGTAATGCCGATCCGCTCGACACCGTCGAACCAGCTGCGCTGCATGTCCTCGGCACCGTCGATCAGGTACGCCGGGGTGGCCATGCGTTCGGCCAGTTCGCGCAAGCGATTGGAGTTGGAGCTGTTCGGGCTGCCGACCACCAGGACCACATCGCACTCGTCGGCCAGTTGCTTGACCGCGTCCTGGCGGTTCTGGGTCGCGTAGCAGATATCGTCCTTGCGCGGCCCGCCGATGGCCGGGAAACGCGTGCGCAGGGCGTCGATGACCCGGCTGGTGTCGTCCATCGATAATGTGGTCTGGGTGACAAAAGCGAGCTTTTCCGGATTGCGCACCTGCAAGGCCGCCACATCCTCCTCGTCCTCGACCAGGTAGATTGCGCCGCCGTTACTGGCGTCGTACTGGCCCATGGTGCCTTCGACTTCCGGATGGCCCGCGTGGCCGATCAGGATGCACTCTCGACCGTCGCGGCTGTAGCGCGCCACTTCGATGTGCACTTTGGTCACCAGCGGACAGGTGGCATCGAACACTTTCAGGCCACGGCCGGCGGCTTCGGTCCGCACCGCCTGGGAAACCCCGTGGGCGCTGAAGATCACGATGACGTCGTCCGGCACCTGATCCAATTCCTCGACAAAAATGGCCCCGCGGCTGCGCAGGTCTTCGACGACGAACTTGTTGTGCACCACTTCATGGCGGACATAGATCGGCGGCCCGAAGACTTCCAGGGCGCGGTTGACGATTTCGATCGCCCGGTCCACGCCGGCGCAGAAGCCACGGGGGTTGGCGAGTTTGATTTGCATGCTGTGCCTCGTGTCTTGCGCGCAAGAATTGAATCAGTGAACCGGGTGGCAGCAGAACTGCCCATCAAGCGTCAAACCGCTTTGACCTCGAGAATTTCCACTTCGAAGCTCAAGGTCTTGCCCGCCAACGGGTGATTGAAATCGACGGTCACCTGGGCATCGTCAAAAGCTTTCACCACGCCCGGCAGCTCGGCGTTGGCCGCGTCATTGAAAATCACCAGCAGGCCCTCGGACAATTCCATGTCCTGGAACTGGGAGCGTGGCATGGTCTGCACGTTCTGCGGATTGGGCTGACCAAAGGCGTTTTCCGGTGGCACGGTCACGGTGCGCTTGTCGCCGGCCTTGAAGCCGAAGATCGCAGCTTCGAAGCCCGGCAGCAGGTTGCCATCGCCGACCTTGAACACCGCCGGCGCCTTGTCGAAGGTGCTATCGACGGTGTCGCCGTTTTCCAGGTGCAGGGCGAAGTGAAGCTTCACTTCGGTGTTTTGAGCGATACGCTGCTCAGTCATGGACGGCTTCTCCGGTTTTCTTGCTCTTGAACATGTCCAGGGCGAGCATCACGGCGCCCACGCTGATGGCGCTGTCGGCAAAGTTGAACGCCGGGAAATACCAGCGGTTCTGCCAATGCACGAGGATGAAATCGATCACGTGGCCCAGGGCAATCCGATCATAGAGATTGCCCAGCGCGCCACCCAGGACCAACGCCAACGCCACGGCCAGCCAGGTCTCGTCACGCCCCAGGCGCTTGAGCCAGACAACCAGCACGGCGCTGACGACGATGGCGATCAGGGCGAACAGCCAACGCTGCCAGCCCGAACTGTCGGCCAGGAAGCTGAACGCCGCACCGGTGTTGTAGGCCAACGTCCAGCTGAAGTAGTCGGGAATGACCACTATCTGCTGGTACATCGTGAGCGAGCCTTCGAAGTAGTGCTTGCTGGCCTGGTCAATGACCAGTACCAGCACACTCAACCAGAGCCAGCCTAGCCGCCCGAAGCGGCCCGCCACATTAGGCATAGTGACGAACCTCGCCAGCACCGCTGATGTTGTCCACGCAACGGCCGCAGATTTCCGGATGCTCCGGGTTCACGCCGACGTCTTCGCGGCAGTGCCAGCAACGGGCGCACTTGGTGTGGTTCGACTTGACGATCTTGAGCTTCAGGCCGCTGACTTCAGTGGTCACCGCATCGGCCGGTGCCTGCACCAACGGGGCGACACTGGCGGTTGAGGTGATCAGCACGAAGCGCAATTCGTTGCCAAGCTTGGCCAGGTCGGCACTCAACGCCTCTTCGGCGTACAAGGTCACTTCGGCTTGCAGGTTGCCACCGACGGCCTTGGCCGCGCGCTGGATTTCCATTTCCTTGTTGACCGCCGCCTTGACCGCCATCACGCGATCCCAATACGCACGGTCCAGCTCGAAGCCCTGCGGCAGTTCGGTCAGGCCTTCGTACCAGGTGTTGAGCATCACCGATTCGTTGCGCTCGCCCGGCAGGTACTCCCACAGTTCATCGGCGGTGAACGCCAGGATCGGCGCGATCCAGCGCACCAGCGCTTCGCTGATGTGGAACAGCGCGGTCTGGCACGAACGGCGCGCCTTGCTGTTGGCGCCGGTGGTGTATTGGCGGTCCTTGATGATGTCGAGGTAGAAACCACCGAGCTCCTGCACGCAGAAGTTGTGGATCTTGGAGTACACGTTCCAGAAACGATATTCGCCGTAGTGCTCCTGCAATTCGCGTTGCAGCAGCAGGGTACGGTCCACGGCCCAGCGGTCCAGCGCGAGCATCTCCTCGGCCGGCAGCAGGTCGGTGGCCGGGTTGAAGCCGGTCAGGTTCGAGAGCAGGAAGCGCGCGGTATTGCGGATCCGCCGGTAGGCGTCGGCGCTGCGCTGCAGGATCTGCTCGGAAACGGCCATCTCGCCGGAATAGTCGGTGGACGCCACCCACAGGCGCATGATGTCGGCGCCCAAGGTGTCGTTGACTTTCTGCGGCGCAATCACGTTGCCCAGGGACTTGGACATCTTGCGGCCGGACTCGTCGACGGTGAAGCCGTGGGTCAGCAGTTCGCGGTACGGCGCGTGGTTGTCGATGGCGCAACCGGTCAGCAAGGACGAGTGGAACCAGCCGCGATGCTGGTCCGAACCTTCCAGGTACAAGTCGGCGCGCGGGCCGCTCTCGTGGCCCATCGGGTGCGAGCCGCGCAGCACGTGCCAGTGGGTAGTGCCGGAATCGAACCAGACGTCCAGGGTGTCGCTGATCTTGTCGTACAGCGGCGCTTCGTCGCCCAACAGCTCGGCGGCGTCCATCTTGAACCAGGCTTCGATGCCTTCGACTTCGACGCGCTTGGCAACGTCTTCCATCAGTTCGACGGTGCGCGGGTGCAGTTCGCCGCTTTCCTTGTTCAGGAAGAACGGGATCGGCACGCCCCAGTTGCGCTGGCGGGAGATGCACCAGTCTGGACGGTTGGCAATCATCGAATGCAGGCGCGCCTGGCCCCAGGCCGGCACGAACTGGGTTTCTTCAATGGCCTTGAGCGAACGCTGGCGCAGGGTGTCGCCGCTGGTGGGCTGCTTGTCCATGCCGATGAACCACTGCGCGGTGGCGCGGTAGATCAGCGGAGTCTTGTGACGCCAGCAGTGCATGTAGCTGTGTTCGATGACGGTGGTGTGCAGCAGCGCGCCGACTTCGGTCAACTTGTCGACGATGGCCGGGTTGGCTTTCCAGATGAACTGGCCGCCAAAGAACTCCAGCGATGGCACGTACACGCCGTTGCTCTGCACCGGATTGAGGATGTCGTCGTTGACCATGCCGTATTTCTTGCAGGTCACGAAGTCGTCGACGCCATAGGCCGGCGCGGAGTGAACCACGCCAGTGCCCGCGCCCAGCTCCACGTAGTCGGCCAGGTACACCGGCGACAGGCGATCATAGAAAGGATGACGGAAGTTGATCAGTTCCAGCGCCGAACCCGGGGCGGTGGCGATCACCGAACCTTCGAGGTTGTAGCGGGCCAGGCAGGATTCGACCAATTCTTCGGCCAATACCAGCAGCTTGTCGCCGACATCGACCAGGGCGTAGTTGAATTCCGGGTGAACGTTCAGCGCCTGGTTGGCCGGGATGGTCCACGGCGTGGTGGTCCAGATCACGATCGAGGCGGGCTTGGCGAGCTTGCCCAGGCCGAAAGCGGTGGCGAGCTTGTCTTCATCGGCGATCGGGAACGCGACGTCGATGGTCGAGGACTTCTTGTTCTCGTATTCGACTTCCGCCTCGGCCAGGGCCGAACCGCAATCGAAGCACCAGTTCACTGGCTTGAGGCCCTTGAACACGAAGCCGCCCTCGACGATTTTCGCCAAGGCACGGATTTCGCCGGCTTCGTTCGCAAAGTCCATGGTCTTGTACGGGTTGGCGAAGTCGCCCAGCACGCCGAGACGGATGAATTCGGATTTCTGCCCTTCGATCTGCTCGGTGGCGTAGGCACGGCACAGCTCGCGGGTCTTGTCGGCGCCCAGGTTCTTGCCGTGGGTCACTTCGACCTTGTGTTCGATCGGCAGGCCGTGGCAGTCCCAGCCCGGCACATACGGCGCGTCAAAACCCGACAGGGTCTTGGAGCGGATGATCATGTCCTTGAGAATCTTGTTCAGCGCGTGACCGATGTGGATGGTGCCGTTGGCGTACGGAGGGCCGTCGTGCAGGACGAACTTCGGACGATCCTTGCCAATTTCGCGCAACTTTCCGTACAGGCCAATGCTGTCCCAACGCTGCAGAATCTGTGGTTCGCGCTGAGGCAGGCCGGCCTTCATTGGGAAGGCGGTGTCCGGAAGGTTTAGCGTGGCTTTATAGTCGGTCATTTAAGGCTCTTCATTAGCGATTGGCGCTGGTTGCGACAAGGGCACGGGCGGCGGCGATATCTGCATGGATCGCCGTCTTGAGCGCCTCCAGAGAGGCAAAACGCTGCTCTTCACGCAGCTTCTGGTGGAAAACCACCGTCAAACGCCGGTCATACAGATCGCCGGCAAAATCCAGAATGTGTACCTCGAGATGGGCCTTGCCATCTCCTTGCACCGTGGGCCGTACGCCGATATTGGCGACGCCGGGCCAGGTCTTGCCGTCAATCTCGACACTCACCAGGAACACCCCGGTCAGCGGCACGCGACGGCGCTTGAGTTGCACGTTGGCCGTCGGCGTGCCCAATTGGCGCGCCAGTTTCTGCCCGTGCAGGATCCGTCCGGCAATCCGGTACGGCCGGCCAAGCAAGCGCTCGGCCAGTTCGAAGTCGCCAGCGGCCAAGGCATTGCGAACCTGTGTGCTACTGACGCGCAGGCCGTCCATTTCGACGGTCTGGGCGGCTTCGACGGTGAAGCCTTGGGCGATGCCAGCCTGTTGCAGGTAATCGAAATCACCTGCCCGGTCGCAACCGAAACGGAAATCATCGCCGACTTCCAAATGCTTCACGTCGAGACCGCCCACCAGGATGGTATCGACGAATTCGGCGGCACTGAGCTTGCTCAGGCGCTGGTTGAAGGCCAGGCAGAGGACCCGATCGACGCCCTCGGCGGCCAGCAGTTGCAGCTTGTCGCGCAACCGGGCCAGACGGGCCGGAGCGGTGTCCGGGGCGAAAAACTCCCGGGGCTGCGGCTCGAAGATCACCACGCAGCTGGGCAGGCCCAACTCCAACGCACGCTCGCGCAGCCGCGCCAGGATAGCCTGGTGGCCACGGTGAACACCGTCAAAGTTGCCAATAGTGGCGACACAGCCCCGATGCCGGGGACGCAGGTTGTGGAGGCCTCGAACCAGCTGCATAACGCGCTTCTTGCTCATAAAGTGGCCGATTATAACCACACCCGGCGGTCGGTGACAGGCAACACCGTAACCCAAAGTGATCGAACCGACAAAACCGCAGCCCGCCCCGGGATTATCGAAGGCTAACGCTCAGCTCAAGGCCTTGCGATTGAAGTCGCGCAGACGGAACCCCATCAGCAGCAACATGCCGAAATAAGCCACCACGCCCGCCACGACCAGCACACCCAGACGCAGGAAACGCTCGAGCATCTGCCCCTCGCCCCAGGCCGGCATGAAATGCATCCCGGCCAGCAACACCGCCGACATCACCGCCACGGCGACCAACAGCTTGAGACCGAACCTGGCCCAGCCAGGCTGCGGTTGATACATCTTTTGTTTGCGCAATTGGTAGAACAGCAGCCCGGCGTTGAGGCAGGCGCCGGCGCTGATTGCCAAGGCCAGGCCCGCATGGGCCAAAGGCCCGATGAGCAGCAGGTTGAACAGCTGAGTCATCACCAAAGTGAAAATGGCGATCTTCACAGGGGTGCGAATGTTTTGCTGCGCGTAGAAGCCCGGCGCCAGCACCTTGATCACGATGATCCCGAGCAGGCCGACCGAATAGGCAATCAATGCCCGCTGGGTCATCAAGGCATCGAAGGCACTGAACTGACCATACTGGAACAGCGAGACGGTCAGCGGCTCGGCGAGGATCCCCAGCGCCAGGGAACACGGCAACACCAGCACGAAGCACAGGCGCAGGCCCCAATCGAGGATCCGTGAATATTCATGGCGGTCCTGACTGGCGTAGGTCTTGGCCAATGTCGGCAGCAGAATCGTGCCCAACGCCACGCCCAGCACCCCGGACGGCAACTCCATCAGGCGGTCGGCGTAGTACATCCACGACACCGAACCGGCCACCAGGAACGAGGCGAAAATGGTGTTGATGATCAGCGAAATCTGGCTCACCGACACCCCAAGGATGGCCGGCAGCATTTGCTTCATGACTCGCCACACGCCGCTGTCGCGCAGGTTCAGTCGCGGCAGTACCAGCATGCCGATCTTCTTCAGGTGCGGCAGCTGATACAGCAACTGCGCCAGGCCGCCCACCAGCACCGCCCAGCCAAGGGCCATTACCGGAGGATCGAAGTAAGGCGTCAGGAACAACGCAAAGACGATCATGCTGACGTTGAGCAGCGTCGGCACGAAGGCTGGCACCGAGAAGCGGTTCCAGGTATTGAGGATCGCTCCGGCCAGCGATGACAGGGAAATCAGCAATATATAAGGAAAGGTCACCCGCAAGAGGTCAGAGGTGAGCTGGAATTTTTCCGGCGTATCAGTGAAGCCCGGCGCCGTGGCCCAGATCACCCAGGGCGCGGCGAGCATGCCAGCGGCCGTGACCAGCGCCAGCACCAAGGTCAGCAGGCCGGTGACGTAGGCAATGAATGTGCGGGTCGCCTCGTCGCCCTTCTGGCTCTTGTATTCCGCCAGGATCGGTACGAAGGCTTGGGAAAATGCCCCTTCGGCGAAGATTCGCCGCAGCAGATTGGGCAGCTTGAAGGCGATGAAGAAGGCGTCGGTGGCCATCCCGGCGCCGAATATCCGTGCGATCAACGTATCGCGAACGAACCCCAGGATGCGGGAAAGCATCGTGATAGAGCTGACGGCGGCCAACGATTTGAGCAGATTCATGGAAAGAGTTTTTGCCTGTCGATAAACAGCAGGCGAACAACGCGCCCACTTGTGCGATACTTCGCGCCGCTAAACAGCACAGCGCCAAAGCCCGCGAGTTTACAGGTCGCACGCCGGAAAGAAATCATCCGGTGCGCCGCACCTGCCATTCAGCGGAACGTGTCACCCGCCCTTGACAAGACCTCAACTCATCGGCATGATTCGCGGCCTATTTTGTTTGCTATTTCCTAAAAAGTCTTTCGAGGAGCTCGACGGTGGCCAACACACCTTCCGCCAAAAAACGTGCAAAACAGGCTGAGAAGCGTCGCAGCCACAACGCCAGCCTGCGTTCCATGGTCCGTACCTACATCAAAAACGTAGTCAAGGCCATCGACGCAAAAGACGCTGAAAAAGCACAAGCTGCTTACGTTCTGGCTGTGCCAGTTATCGACCGCATGGCCGATAAAGGCATCATCCACAAGAACAAGGCTGCTCGCCATAAGAGCCGCCTGAATGGCCATGTAAAGGCCCTGAACGTTGCCGCTGCTGCCTAAGCGACGCGCTCATTAAAAAACCGACCTCAGGGTCGGTTTTTTATTGCCTGCGATTCATGCACCGCAACCATGAAGGCGAACAGGCCCGCCTGCACTTTTTACTGAGCGCTCGGCCACGGCAGAATCGGAATGGCCGTCACCGCATTCTGCGGGCTGCCCTCGATCACCCGATCGCTATAGACCAGGTACACCAGCGTATTGCGCTTCTTGTCGAGGAAACGCACCACCTGCATGGTCTTGAACACCAGCGAAGTGCGCTCCCTGAAAACCTCGTCCCCATCCTTGAGCTCGCCCTTGAAGCTGATCGGCCCCACCTGACGACAGGCGATGGATGCCTCGGCGCGATCCTCGGCCAACCCCAGGCCACCCTTCACGCCACCCGTCTTGGCGCGCGACAGGTAGCAGGTCACCCCGTCCACCTTGGGGTCGTCGAACGCTTCGACGACGATCCGGTCGTTCGGCCCGACAAACTTGAACACGGTCGATACCTGACCGATTTCCTCGGCCGAAGCCAGCAGCGGTAACGCCACCAGCAAGCCGATCAATCCTTTTGCCAAACTCATGATTTTTCCTTATACGAGGATCAGGTTGTCACGGTGCACCAATTCAGGTTCAGCCATGTAACCCAACAGACCGACAATCGCATCAGACGATTGACCGATGATCTTTTGCGCCTCCAGCGCGCTGTAATTGGCCAGGCCCCGGGCGATCTCGCGACCGTCTGGCGCCACGCACACCACCATTTCACCCCGGCGGAAACTGCCCTGGACCAACTTCACGCCCACCGGCAGCAGGCTCTTGTTGCCCTGGGACAGGGCCGACACAGCGCCGGCGTCCAGCACCAGCGTGCCACGAGTTTGCAGATGCCCGGCCAGCCATTGCTTGCGCGCCGCGAGCATGCCGCGCTCGGGCGACAGCAAGGTGCCGATGCGCTCGCCGGCCTTCAGGCGATCCAGCACTCGCTCCAACCGACCACCGACGATGATGGTATGAGCCCCGGAACGAGCCGCCAGACGCGCCGCGCGCAGCTTGGTCTGCATGCCGCCACGGCCCAGCGCTCCGCCAGTACCACCGGCAACCGCATCCAGCGCCGGGTCATCGGCGCGCGCCTCGTAGATAAGCTTGGCGTCAGGGTTGTTGCGCGGATCGGCATCGAACATGCCGTCGCGATCCGTGAGAATGACCAGCAGGTCCGCCTCCACGAGGTTCGCCACCAACGCAGCAAGGGTGTCGTTGTCGCCGAAACGGATCTCGTCAGTAACCACGGTGTCGTTCTCGTTGATCACCGGGATGACCTTGAGCTCCACCAACGCTCGCAATGTACTGCGGGCGTTGAGGTAGCGCTTGCGATCGGACAGGTCGTCGTGGGTCAGCAGGATCTGCGCCGTATGGCGATCGTGCTCGGCAAAGCTTGATTCCCAGGCTTGCACCAGGCCCATCTGGCCGATGGCGGCGGCGGCCTGAAGCTCATGCATCGCGCTGGGTCGCGACGTCCAGCCCAGGCGACTCATACCGGCAGCCACGGCCCCGGAAGAAACCAATACCAGCTCGACGCCGGCTTCATGCAAGGCCACCATTTGCTCGACCCACACCGCCATCGCCGTGCGATCCAGACCCTTGCCATCCGCTGTCAGCAATGCGCTGCCGATCTTCACGACCCAGCGCTGCGCACCCGTCACCTTGCTCCGCATGTTCTTCAACCTTTGCCAGCGAACGGCGCGACCCAGCGCCGCCCATGGGATTATTCGTATTTGCGTTTTACAGATACCAAAACGCCGCTCAAATGAGCGGCGCCTTGGAAACCGGCTGGCTGCGATGATAACACCGCGCCCGACCACTTAAACCTGCGGGAGCGGGATCAGCAACGATCAGTCGCGCACGTAGATGATTTCCGGACCGTCTTCGTCATCCACGTCTTCATCCCAATCGTCGTCACCGATGTCATGGACCGACTTGACGCCGCTGCGGCGCAACGCACGCTGGTCGTCCAGCGCCTGCAATTGGGCGCGCGCCTCGTCTTCGATGCGCTGGTCGAGTTCGGCCAGTTCTTCCTTGTAGGCCGGGTCGTTGGCCAAGCGGTCGGCACGATCTTCCAGGTAACGCATGATGTCATGGCAAAGACGCTCGGTGCCTTCTTTGGCAATGGCCGAGATCACATAGACCGGACCTTCCCACTCCAGGCGATCGACGATCTCCTTGACCCGCTCCTCATGCTCTTCCTCGAGAATCTGGTCGCATTTGTTCAGCACCAGCCAGCGGTCACGCTCGGCCAAGGCCGGGCTGAACTTGGTCAGCTCGTTGACGATGACTTCGGCGGCATCGGCAGCACTGGTTTCATCCAGCGGCGCCATATCGACGAGGTGCAGCAACAGGCGGGTACGGGACAAGTGCTTGAGGAAGCGAATCCCCAGGCCAGCCCCTTCGGAAGCGCCTTCGATCAACCCCGGGATGTCGGCGATGACGAAGCTCTTCCAGCGGTCGACACTGACCACACCCAGGTTCGGCACCAAGGTGGTGAACGGGTAGTCGGCCACTTTCGGCTTGGCTGCCGACACCGAGCGAATGAAGGTACTTTTACCGGCGTTCGGCAAGCCCAGCAGGCCCACGTCGGCCAGCACTTTCATTTCCAGCTTCAGGTCGCGCTGCTCGCCTGGCTTGCCTGGCGTGGTCTGGCGCGGCGCACGATTGGTACTCGACTTGAAACGGGTGTTACCCAGGCCGTGCCAACCGCCATGGGCGACCAGCAGACGCTGGCCAGCCTTGGTCAGGTCGCCAATGACTTCCTGGGTGGCCGAATCGATCACCGTGGTGCCAACCGGCACGCGCAGGATCAGGTCTTCGCCCTTCTTGCCGGTGCAGTCGGTGCTGCCGCCGTTGGAGCCACGCTCGGCATCGAAGTGCCGGGTGTAACGGTAGTCCACCAGGGTGTTGAGGTTTTCGTCGGCGAGCATGTAGATCGAGCCGCCGTCGCCACCATCACCACCGTTCGGACCGCCGTTTTCAATGAACTTTTCCCGACGGAAACTCATGCAGCCATTGCCGCCGTCGCCAGCTTTTACTCGAATCGATACTTCATCAACAAACTTCATGACACACGCCTCTCGCCATACGGACGAGCCAAAAAAACAAGACATAAGACTCTTGCAAAAATGAGCGCAGCGACCTGAATACGCACCCCAACCGCAGCGCCGACAGCCCATACAAACAGTTTTGCAAGAGACTCACCCCACAAACGAAAAAGCCCCGTCGCAAGACAGGGCTTTTCCAGCGATCTCGCAATTAAGCTGCGACAACGCTCACGTAACGACGGTTGAACGCGCCCTTTACTTCGAACTTGATCACGCCTTCGATTTTCGCGAAGAGGGTGTGATCCTTACCCATGCCAACACCGTAACCGGCGTGGAATTGGGTGCCGCGCTGACGCACGATGATGTTGCCCGGAATAATTTTCTGGCCGCCATACATCTTCACGCCAAGGCGTTTGGCTTCTGAGTCGCGACCGTTACGGGTACTACCACCAGCTTTTTTGTGTGCCATGAGTTCAATTCTCCTAGTGAGGAATTAGGCTGAAAATTAAGCCTGAATACCGGTGATTTTGATCTCGGTGTACCACTGGCGGTGGCCCATACGCTTCATGTGGTGCTTACGACGACGGAACTTGATGATGCGGACTTTATCGTGACGACCTTGGGAGATCACTTCAGCCACAACAGTAGCGCCAGCAACGACTGGAGCGCCGATATTCACGTCATCGCCATTGGCGACCAACAGAACGCGATCAAAAGTCACGGATTCGCCGGTAGCGATTTCCAGTTTTTCGATCTTCAGGTATTCACCTGGGGCGACCTTGTATTGCTTGCCACCAGTAACAATTACTGCGTACGACATGGTATTTCTCCGATAATCCTGCTCACCCAGCGCTTTATAAGAAGAGGTATTGGCTGGCATGGCTGCATGGGCTGGAAGGCCCGGATGCAATTGCGTAAGGCAGGTGCTGCCCAGGAAGTTCAGGGTGCGCGATTGTACGCAAGCCCGTCGAGCCTTGCAAGTAGCCGCTCGCACTGTAAGAGCATGCGCCTTGACACCTGCGGACGTGGGTCCTAGCATGCCGCGCAACCCTTCTGGAGCGCCTGTCGCTGATGCAACCCCAAGCTTTCTACCGCGCTGTGGCGGACGATTTTAGCGCCGTCGACGGTATCATCAAGAAGCAGCTGACTTCCCGAGTGCCGCTGGTGTCGAAAATCGGCGACTACATCACTTCGGCCGGGGGCAAGCGCCTGCGTCCTTTATTGGTGCTTTTGTGCGGCAAGGCCCTGGGTCGCGAAGGCGACGATATGCGCCTGCTGGCCGCCACCATCGAATTCCTGCACACCGCGACGCTGCTGCACGACGACGTGGTCGACATGTCCGGTATGCGCCGGGGCCGCTCGACCGCCAATGCAATGTGGGGCAATGCCCCGAGCGTGCTGGTGGGTGACTTCCTGTATTCGCGCTCGTTCGAGATGATGGTCGAGCTGGGCTCGATGCCGGTGATGAAGATCCTGTCCCAGGCCACTCGCATCATCGCCGAAGGCGAAGTGTTGCAACTGTCCAAGGTCCGCGACGCCAGCACCACCGAAGAAACCTACATGGAAGTCATCCGCGGCAAGACCGCGATGCTCTTCGAAGCCTCGACCCACAGTGCCGCCGCCCTGGCTGGCGCATCCGCCGAGCAGAGCGAAGCGCTGCGCACCTTCGGCGACCACCTGGGCGTGGCCTTCCAGTTGGTGGACGACCTGTTGGACTACAAGGGCGACGCAGAGACCCTGGGCAAGAACGTCGGTGACGACCTCGCCGAAGGCAAGCCGACCCTGCCGTTGATCTACACCATGCGCGAAGGCACGCCTGAACAGGCCGCCCTGGTGCGCCAGGCGATCCAGAAAGGCGGAATCGAAGACTTGGAAAGCATCCGCGCCGCCGTCGAAGCTTCCGGCTCGCTGGAATACACCGCAAACCTGGCCCGGGATTATGTGGCTCGGGCAATCAAATGCCTCGACGCCCTGCCGGCCAGCGAATACCGCGACGCGCTGGTGGAATTGAGCGAGTTTGCGGTGGCGCGTACGCATTGATCCAAAAGCAGCTTTTTTGTGGCGAGGGGATTTATCCCCGCTGGGCTGCGTAGCAGCCCTAAAAGCCATATCCCGGTGCTCCAAGTAGATTGGGTTCAGCTCTCTTGGGGCTGCTGCGCAGCCCAGCGGGGATAAATCCCCTCGCCACAGAATCTCCAAACGCAGCCCCCCCCTCTTTCGCAACAAAACCCTATACAATGTGCGCCCTTTTGACCTCCTGATACTCAAGGAACCCTAGTGAGCACGTTGCCTCCCTGCCCTGCCTGCAATTCCGAATACACCTACGAAGACGGTACTCAACTGGTCTGCCCGGAGTGCGCCCACGAATGGTCCGCCAGCGGCGAAGCTGAAGCGGCGCCCGATGACAACGTGAAGAAAGATTCGGTCGGCAATGTCCTGCAGGACGGCGATACCATCACCGTGATCAAGGACCTCAAGGTCAAGGGCACGTCGTTGGTAGTCAAGGTCGGAACCAAGGTCAAGAACATCCGCCTGTGCGATGGCGATCATGACATCGACTGCAAGATCGACGGCATCGGACCGATGAAGCTCAAATCCGAGTTCGTCAGAAAAGTCTGAAAAAGCCGTATGCCCATCCCGCGCCTTGCGTGGGATGGCGCTTAACCATCCCTCCACGCGCTCCATTCCATACGCCCCGCCTTTTGCCAGCCGCATCGAGCTGATGCAACCCATCGTCAGAAAAACAATCGGCACGCCAATAGAGACTTGCTATTTAGCGAATAAGAATTATTCTCATCGAACCCCATCAAGGAGATGAGACCCATGACTTATTTGATCGATGCCTGGCTGGACCGCCCACATCCCTACCTGAGGATCCTGCATCGGGAAACCGGCGAAGTCTGCGCGGTGCTTGAAGAGGAAGCGTTGAACGAGCTACAGGACCAGGGAGATCTGGACCTTAACAGCCTCAACTCCAGCGAACCGCTGGTACTCAAGGAGCTGGTGCGAAACCTGTTCCTGTTCTGCTACGCCCGGGCGTTGCGCCCCACTGGCGATTTCAATGGCAGGTTCCATGGATAACGACGTACAGACTTTGTGAGAGCGAGCAACCTCGCTCCCACAAAAGCCTGCTCAAGCGTTGATGCGTTACAGGACGTCCAACAGCTCGACGTCAAACACCAGCACGCTGTGCGGCGGGATGCTGCCAACGCCTTGAGCGCCGTAGGCCAGCTCGCTCGGCACGTACAGGCGCCATTTGCTGCCGGCGTTCATCAGTTGCAGCGCTTCGGTCCAACCTGGGATTACACCGCCCACCGGGAATTCGGCTGGCTGGCCACGATCGTAGGAGCTGTCGAATACAGTGCCGTCGATCAGCGTGCCGTGGTAATGAGTGCGCACCTGGTCTTCACGGCTCGGCTTGGCGCCTTCGCCTTGAGTCAGCACTTCGAACTGCAGGCCGGAGGCCAGAGTAGTAATGCCTTCGCGCTTGGCGTTTTCAGCCAGGAATGCACGGCCTTCGCCAGCAGCGGCCTCAGCCTTCGCGGCAGCTTCGGCTTGCATGATTTCACGGATGACTTTGAAGCTGGCGGACATCTCGTCCTGGCCCACACGGCTCGGCTTGCCGGCGAAGGCGTCGGTCAGGCCGGCCAGGATCGCGTCAAGACTCACGCCCGGTGGCGGGTTGTCGCGCAGTTGGTCGCCCAACTGACGGCCAATGCCGTAGCTGACGCGGGTTTCGTCGGTGGACAGGTTAACTTCGGACATGATGCTGCTCCGCTGTGCGGACGGCTCGAGAAATGCCGTGCGTGACACAGCGCCTCCCGGAGCGCCCGGGACCAAAAGGGCGAGCAGACTAGCACAGATGCCGTGGCGGGTGACGAGCCGCGTATCCGCGCGCCTTGCCAGAAGCGACAACGCCCGACTGACTCTCGGCAGACGGGCGCTGCATCGCCACGATGAACGGGGCTCAGTGCTTAGTCAGTTTATCCAGGTAACCCATGGCAAATGCCGACACCACAAAGGTCATGTGGATGATCACGTACCACATCAGGTGTTCGGGATCGACGTTCTTGGCGTCCATGAAGATGCGCAGCAAGTGGATCGACGAGATCGCAACGATCGACGCTGCGACTTTCATCTTCAGCGACGAGGAATCCATGGTGCCCAGCCAGTTGAGCTTTTCCTTGTCGGAATCGATATCCAATTGCGAAACGAAGTTCTCGTAGCCGGAAATCATCACCATCACCAGCAAGCCGCCCACCAGCGCCATGTCGATCAGCGAGAGCAGCACCAGGATCAGTTCGGATTCGGCCATGGCAAACACGTTGGGAATGATGTGAAAAACTTCCTGGAAGAATTTCAACGCCAAGGCCAGTAAGCCCAGGGACAGCCCGAAGTAGATCGGCGCCAGCAGCCAACGGGAGGCGTACATTGCATTTTCGATAAAGCGTTCCATTGAGTCTCACACCAGGGCTGTAAAAACGCGGCGAGTATATCAGTAGCGGCCCGCCCCACAAACGCCGGCCCCGTCCTGGGCGCCGGCCATTGTGTCAAAACCCTACTTGCGGAGCACGCTCGACGCTGGCTCAGTGAAGCGGGCGAAACTCGAAGCCGCCGATGTTGCGACAGCGGCCACCGTTGATCTCTCGCAGTTGCGCCTGCATGTGCAAGGACCAGATCTGCGGATCGTCGGCCAGCTCATAGCCATGGGATGTCAGGTTCTGGACGATGGTGTCAAGAATGGTTTCAGCGGCGGTCGGGCCGGGAAATGGCCCTTGGGCCTTGATGGCCGAAGGTTGTTCGCCGGCCATTCCGGCGGCGAACAGCACGGTCCACATGCCAGTATCTCCGGCCAGGGGACGGACGGCGCATTCGATACGGGTCACAAGGCCTAGGCAATGACGAGTAAGACAAAGGTTGCGCGACATGGCGGCGCCCCTCGGTAGATCCGGTATTCAGCTCCAGGAAGGGGCTGTTTCGATCCAATGATGGCTCTCGTTATCCTTGAGCAGAGGATAGGAGAAAAGTTCCGGCGCCGAAGGATTTCAGAACCAGAATACGCCGAGCGGTCATAGTGTGAATATTGACGCCAGATCTGTGACTCTTTTGTGGCTCAGTGGCGAGGGAATTTGCTCCCTCGCCACGACAGCTCAAGCGGGCTTGGCCTCCACCAATGCCTGCTGCGCCATTTCCTTTTCCGCTTCCTTGATGTCTTCGTCGCTGATCATTTCCGCGATGACCCGCAGCCGCTCCACTACGCGAGCGTTGACGCTGCCCTCCGGAAACTCGCCGTTTTCGTCCGGCTCGCCAGCAGGTTCACCTACCAGCAGGCTCAGCGCCTCATCGGCCTGGCGCACGGCATAGACATGGAACTGTCCCGCGCGCACGGCAGTCAGCACCTTTTCATCGAGCATCAGGGTCGCAACGTTTGCCTGGGGAATGATCGCCCCTTGCTCCCCGGTCAGCCCACGCGCTTCGCAGAGGCGGAAGAAGCCTTCGATCTTCTCGTTGACCCCGCCTACCGCCTGCACTTCGCCAAACTGGTTGATCGAGCCGGTGATGGCGAAGCATTGTTTCAACGGTGTCTTCGACAGGGCCGAGATCAGCGTGCAAGCCTCTCCGAGGGACGCGCTGTCCCCATCCACGTAACCGTAGGATTGCTCCAGGGCGATGCTGGCCGAGATCGCCAGCGGGAATTCCTGGGCATAACGGCTGCCCAGGTAACCGGTAAGGATCATCACGCCCTTGGAGTGGATCGGCTGGCCGAGGTTAACCTCGCGCTCGATGTCGACGATGCCGCTGCCGCCCGGATACACCGTGGCGGAGATTCGCGCCGGCACGCCAAACGCCGAATCGCCGACTTCCAGCACCGTCAACCCGTTGCACTTGCCTACGGCCGCGCCGTCGGTGTCGATCAGGATGATCCCCGCCAGCATGTCATCGAGAATCCGCGCCGAGACACGCCCGGTGCGAGTGGCCTTGGCCTTGAGGGCACGCTCGATGTGGCCGGCGTCGGTCATCTCATCGCCGGCCAACTGACGAATGAAATCCGCCTCGCTGACCAGTTGGAACAGGTCGCCAATACGGGCCGACAAGCGCCCCTGATGTTCGGCCAGGCGCGCACTGTAGGTCGCCAGGCGCGCCACTGCATCGGCGGTCAGCGGCGCCATGCCCTCCTCCGAAGTGCGGGTCTTGAGCAACTGGGCAAACTGCTCCAGGCTCTCGTCCCCCATCGGGATGTCTTCGTCGAAGTCCACCAGCACGCGAAACATTTCCTGGAAATCCGAATCCAGGTCCTGCAAGGCGTAGTAGAGCTGGCGCGCGCCGATGATCACCACTTTCACCTGCAACGGGATGTGCTGCGGCGTCAGGGTCACCGTCGCCAGCCGGCCCAGCTCACCCAACGGCGACTCCATTTTCAGCTTGCGCGATTGCAAGGCGCGCTTGAGGGCGTCCCACACGAACGGCTCGCTGAGCATTTTTTCCGCTTCGAGAATCAGGAAGCCGCCATTGGCCCGGTGCAGGGCGCCCGGTCGCAATTGCCGATACGTGGTGTAGAGCGCGCCCTGGTCGGTGCTGTACTCGATGCGCCCGAACAGGTTGTCGTAGGTCGGGTGCGGTTCGAACACCACCGGCGCACCACCGCTCGCCGGATGCCCGACCACCAGGCTCGGGGCGTATTGTTCTTCCAACAGTTTGCGCGCGACGGCGTCGGTCTTGCTGTCATCGACCAATTGCTCGACCACAGTCTTGAGCAGGTAGACCTGCATGGCCTGCAGATAACCGCAGACGGCAGCGTTCTCGGCGTATTTTTCCGAGAGCGGCGCGAGCAAGGGCTGCAACGCCAGGGTGATGGTTTCTTCGTTGAGCTGGCGCAGCTGGTTGTTGGACTCGCGCTTCCACTGCGGCAGGCTGGCGAGTTCTTCGTTCAGACGCTCTTCGAGACTGGAAATGTCCTCATGGAAGCGCTCGCGGTCGGCTTCCGGCAACTGGGCAAACTCCGCCTCATCCAAGGCCTTGCCTTCGCTCATCGGCGTGAAGGCAATGTTGCTGCTGTCGCGGTACAGCGCGACATCCTTTTCCAGCGCCAGGCGCTCGATCACATCGAGGGCGCGGTCGTAGCGCTGGTTGAAGGCGCGGTCGATGGCGCTTTTTTTCTGTTGGTAGGACGGATGCTCGAATACCGCCGGAAATGTCGCCAGCAGGTTGTCGATCAGGCCGTTGATGTCGCCGATGAAAGCGCCCGCCGTGCCTGACGGCAGTTCCAGGGCGCGGGGTTCGCGGGGCTCATCGAAATTGTTGACGTAGACCCAGTCCGCCGGGGTCTGCATGCGCTTGCCCTCGGCCTTGAGGTAGCGTTTGACGAACGAAAACCGGCCAGTGCCGGGCTCGCCCATGACGAATACGTTGTAACCGGGGCGTGGCATCGCCACACCAAACTGCAAGGCTTCGACCGCACGTTCCTGGCCAAGCACACCGCGGAAGGGCTCCAGATCATTGGTGGTAGAGAAGCTGAACTGTTCAGCGGAAAACGGACGGGTCAGCGCTTCAGGCGCTAGACGCAAGCTGGCAGCAACAGGATCAGGCATCGGGCTTCCTTACATCAGGCGGGGCAGATAGCGGCATTCTGGCGCTGCCTACACCTGACTGGCAAGGAGCGCCTTGAGCCAAAGCATAGTCGATGAAAAAACCACGGAAGGAAGCCCGTAAACAGGTGATTTCAATTAATGTTTTTGCAAAATGTCACGGAACCCTCGGATCGTGCCTAAACTCCAAACTGCGCGGCTGGAACAATAACCGGCCCACTGGCGCCAGTAGGGGCCAGACCCTGTCCATTGGTATGCACATAAAGAGAACATAGCTATGAAACGGATTCTTCTCGGTACTCTCTTCACCGCTGTATCCATTAACGCCATGGCTCAGGCCCCGGGCGGTCCGGATTGCGGTTGGGGCAACATGCTGTTCGAAGGTCAGCGTGGCACTCCGGCTCACTTCCTGGCATCCACCACCAACGGCACTTCCGGCAACGCCACCTTTGGCATGACCTCCGGCACCAACGGTTGCTCGACCAACGCGGCACTGACCTACGGTGGCAAGTCGTGGCTGGCCATGAATGGCATGATGAACGAGCTGTCCGAAGACATGGCCAAGGGTCAGGGCGAAGCGCTGACGACTTATGCCGTGGTACTGGGCGTTGCGCCGGAAGATCGCGCGCATTTCTCCGCCGTCACCCACGAGCACTTCCAGCAGATCTTCAGCAAAGCTGACGTGACCGCAGAGGACGTGCATACCAATACCCTGTCGGTACTGAAAAACGATCCACGTCTGGCCAAGTACGCAACTCAAGCTTAAGCTCGACACCACTCGCTCCTCTCGGGGAGCGGGTTTTCTTTTCTGGGCCCCTGTTGGTCTTTTTTTTCGACTTCAAAAGTAGCCGACTATGCTCAAACGCCTTGCCTGGCTGGCGCTCTGTGTGTGCGCCCCGCTGTCCGCCGCACCCCATGTCGACACCCAACGTTTGCAGCAATTGTCCAACGACCGCTTCTGGATTTCCCTGGGGCACTACGAAACCGCCAAGCTCGGCGGCTGGCGCAGCTACATCAGCGACAAGAAATTCTTCCTCGCCCCGGACGGTAACGAACACCCCGACCGCGAGTTGAGCGCCACGCTGCAAGCGCTCTATGGTCCGGCCAGCGCCGGCCAGCAACACGCCCAATGCGTCTACCCGGCGCGAACCCGCTGGCTGAAGGCGCAGCTCAATCTCACCGATCTGCCAGCCGTTGATTGCAGCGAATTCACCCAATGGTTCAAGGACGTATCGCCCCACAGCGCGGTAATGATTTTCCCCGCCGCGTACCTGAACAGCCCGTCATCGATGTTCGGTCATACCTTGCTGCGCATCGACCAGGCCGACGTACAAAGCGACAAGACCGCCCTGCTCAGCTACGCGATTAACTTTGGTGCCTACATCGAAGGTTCGGACAACAGCATTCTCTATGCCTGGAAGGGCTTGATGGGCGGCTATCCGGGCCTGTTCGCCCTGGTGCCGTACCAGGAAAAACTCTCCGAGTACCGTAGCCTGGAGAACCGCGACCTGTGGGAATACCGCCTCAACCTCAGCCAGGCGGAAACCGAGCGCATGGTCGAGCACGTCTGGGAGCTCAAACAGATCCAGTTTGATTATTTCTTCTTCGATGAAAACTGCTCCTATCGATTACTCGAACTGCTGCAAGTCGCTCGCCCCAGTCTGCGGCTGACCGAACAATTCCCTCTGACGGCAATTCCCACCGACACCGTCAAGGCCGTAAAGGAAGCCGGCCTGGTGGAAAGCATCCAGTATCGGCCGTCCCGTGAGCGGGAGTTGCTAAGCCGCGCCGACCCCCTCAGCGATGACGAACAACAATGGGTACTGAAGGTCAGCGCCGATCAGCAACAGCTTCAAGCCCCCGCTTTCAAGGCGCTGCCGCGCGAACGCCAAGCGCTGATCATCGACGCTGCCTATCGACTGGAGCGCTACCGCGCCAACGGTCAGGAGCGTGATCCGAAACGCTCCCAGCGCAGCTTCGAATTGCTGCGGGCAATCAACCAGAACCCTGCGCCGGAACTGGATATCCCGCAGCCGGGCCTGCCCGAAGATGGCCACGAATCGCGCACCTGGCAGGCCGGCCTTGGCACACGCGGCGACCGGGCGTTCGGTGAATACGGCCTGCGCATGGCCTACCACGACCTCAATGACAACGCCGAGAGCTTCCCGCTGGGTGCGCAGATTGAAATCCTGCAATTGAAATTGCGCCAATACGAAGGCAATGACTGGCAGCTACAGCAACTGGATCTGGCGACGATTCGCTCGCTGACCCCGCGCAACGAGCTGCTGCAACCGCTGTCCTGGCAGGTGACGGGCGGCCTGGAACGGGTGCCGGGCAAGCACGACGATGAAACCCTGGTCAGTCACGTCAACGGCGGCGCTGGCGGCACCTGGGCGTTGGGCGAGGATGTGCTGGGCTTTGCCCTGGGCACGGTGCGCGTCGAGCACAACAACGACTTCGCCCAATTCATCGCCCCGGCCGCCGGCTTCAACAGCGGCGTGCTGTGGAAAAACCCGCTGGGCAACCTGAGCCTGGAAGCCAAGGGTGATTACTTCGTCAACGGCGAAGTGCGCCGTAGCCTGAGTCTGAATCAGCAGTGGGAATTGTCCCGTAACCTCGGGTTGCGCCTGAGCGCCCAGCGGGAGTTCAGCCAACTGGCCTCGCCGGAGAACGAGGTGATGCTCGAAGTGAAGTGGTATCACTACTGAACGGATTGATCACCGCGCTTTCACGTCCTTCTGACGAATCCGCTTCTAGACTTCTGATATGAGTGGATCCGGCAGGACGGCAGGAAAAGGATCGGGACGCCGCTCGGGCTTACCGCTCGCAATGAGTCGCGTACAGATATTCGTCGAAACCAAATCCCTGCGACCATGGCCCAAACTCCAATAAGAGGAGAACACCATGAGCCGCGCTTTCGTCAACGAAGACAACGCCGCTGCCCAGGCCGATCAGCCGGTCGAACGCCAAGTCAGCGCGCAACCCAATTACGTCACGCCCACCGGATTTGCCCAGCTCCAGGCCCAGGTCGCCGAATTGCAGGCCTTGCACGGCCAACAGGCAGCCCGAGGAGATCTGGTGGACCAACAGCGGGTCGCCGATCTTGAACGGGACTTGCGCTATTTCAACCAGCGACTGCAAAGCGCGCAGGTGGTTACGCCCAGTGATTCGGACCAGGTGCGGATCGGGCATTGGGTGACTTTTGCCGATGAGCATGATCACGAACAGCGAGTGCAACTGGTCGGTGAAGACCAGGCCGATGCCGCCAGCGGATTGATCAACTGGGGATCGCCGTTGGGGCGGGCTCTGCTGGGCACCAGGATTGGCGATGAGGCGACTTGGAAGCGACCGATGGGAGATATGGTCATCGAGGTGGTGGCGATTGACTTGACGTCAGACTGAGGCACCGTGGGGAGGGAGTTTGCCACGGTACTCGCCTTGATAAGGTTTACCCCATAAAAAACGGAGCCCGAGGGCTCCGTTTTTTATGCAACCAACCTTATCAGGCCAGTTTCTTGTGGCGTACACGATGCGGCTGGGCGGCCGCTTCGCCGAGGCGCTTCTTGCGATCGGCTTCATACTCGGTGTAGTTACCTTCGAAGAACACCGCTTGCGAGTCGTCTTCGTACGCCAGGATGTGGGTCGCCACGCGGTCGAGGAACCACCGATCGTGGGAGATCACAATGGCGGCGCCTGGGAAGTCCAGCAGCGCTTCTTCCAAGGAACGCAGGGTTTCGACGTCGAGGTCGTTGGACGGTTCGTCGAGCAGCAGGACGTTGCCGCCCTCTTTCAAGGTCAACGCCAGGTGCAAGCGACCGCGCTCACCACCGGAGAGGTCCTTGACGAATTTCTGCTGGTCACCGCCCTTGAAGTTGAAGCGGCCCACATAAGTGCGCGACGGGATTTCATAGTTGCCGATGCGGATCTGGTCGGAACCATCGGAGATCTGCTGGAACACGGTCTTGCTGCCGTCCAGGTCCTCGCGGCTCTGGTCGACGCAGGCCAGTTGCACGGTTTCACCGATCTCGATGGTGCCCGAATCCGGGGTTTCCTTGCCCATCAGCATGCGGAACAGCGTGGATTTACCCGCGCCGTTACCACCGATCACGCCGACGATGGCGCCTTTGGGCATGGAGAACGACAGGTTGTCGATCAGCACGCGGTCGCCATAGCCCTTGCTGACGTTCTTGAACTCGATGACCTTGTCACCCAGGCGCGGGCCGGCCGGGATGTAGATTTCGTTGGTTTCGCTGCGCTTCTGGAATTCCTGGGACTGCATTTCCTCGAAGCGTTGCAGGCGAGCCTTGGATTTCGACTGGCGGGCCTTGGCGCCTTTGCGCACCCACTCCAGTTCTTCCTTCATGGCTTTTTCATGGGCCGACTGCTGCTTGGATTCCTGGGCCAGACGATCGGACTTGGCTTCCAGCCAACCCGAGTAGTTGCCCTCGTACGGAATGCCCGCGCCGCGGTCGAGCTCCAGGATCCAGCCGGCGACGTTGTCCAGGAAGTACCGGTCGTGCGTGATCGCAACCACGGTGCCTGGGAAGTCGTGCAGGAAATGTTCGAGCCAGGCGACAGAATCGGCGTCCAGGTGGTTGGTCGGTTCGTCGAGCAGCAGCATGTCCGGGGCCGACAGCAACAGGCGGCACAAGGCCACGCGGCGCTTCTCGCCACCGGAGAGGTGCTCGACCTTGGCGTCCCAGGCCGGCAGGCGCAGCGCATCGGCGGCGACTTCCAGCTGGCGATCGAGGTTGTGGCCATCGCTGGCCTGCAGGATCGCTTCGAGCTTGGCCTGTTCGGCGGCCAGCTTGTCGAAGTCGGCATCCGGGTCGGCGTAGGCGGCGTAGACCTCGTCGAGACGCGCCTGGGCGTCCTTGATCACGCTGACCGCTTCCTCGACCACTTCACGGACGGTCTTGGTTGGGTCCAACTGCGGCTCTTGCGGCAAGTAGCCAATGTTCAGGTCCGGCATCGGACGGGCTTCGCCGTCGAATTCGTTATCGACGCCGGCCATGATTTTCAACAGCGTGGACTTACCCGAACCGTTGAGGCCCAGCACGCCGATCTTGGCGCCAGGAAAGAAGGACAGAGAAATGTTTTTCAGGATTTCCCGCTTCGGCGGAACAACTTTGCTCAGCCGATGCATGGTGAATACGTATTGAGCCATGGTGAACCTAGCGTCAGTGACAGGTGAAAAGAACGAGCCAGGCCATGCGCGGCGCGGGCGCTTGACGAACATCAATGCCTGCGGACGGATAGAGCCTGGGAATCTGGAGCTGGAACGCTCTTGTTTGACCGGCAAAGCTACCTCAACCGTCGGTCAAGGTCCAGCCGCCCAGGGCTGGCACTTTGCCACAAGTCAAGGCATGCTAGCCGCCCTTCGGGCGTCCGGCTTATAGTGCACGTCGCGCCAGTCCAGCAAACCGCAGGATTACAGCTTGTCCAATGTCACGCCGCCCTCGTCCCCACGTGCACCGACTGCTGTGCCTGGCCTGCCCCTGCGCGGGACATTGAAGGGCGGGCTGGCCTCGCTGGTGCTGTTGCTACTGGGCCTGCTTTTCTGGCAGTTGCTCGATCAACTGCGCGAAACCCAGCAGCAGCAGCGCCAATACACCATTGACTACACCGCCGACCTGGCCGCGCAAGTCAGCCTGAACATGGCCCTGAATGCGCAAATCGCCCTCAATCTGTTACCAATCGTCGAACAACCGCAAAGCGTCGACGAACAGCATTCGCTGTTGCGCAAGCTCCAGCAATCGCTGCCCGAGTTGCGCAGCCTCGCCTTGCTGAGCCCCTCCGGCAGGGTACTCAGTGACAGCGACGCCAACAGCCACGACGCCGAGTACCTGAGCGAACTCGTACGGCGCAGCCGCGCCCAGGCGCACTATTTCAGCAACGCCGAAGACGGCTCCGTCGTGCATCTGTTGTTGCACCAGGCCAGCGGCAGCACTCGTGGCTATTGGGCGTTGCGCCTGACCCCAAGCTTCTTTTCGACCTTGACCAAGCAGGCCGATACGGGCCTGCGTCCGTTGTGGCTGGTGGAGAACCGTCTCAATCAGCAAATCATCAGCCGCGACGAAAGCCTGCCGACGTCCAGCCGCGCCCAGTTGACCACGCAGGACCTCAGCAACACCGTGTTGACCGTACCGCTGAGCAGCAGCGACTGGCAGTTGCGCGGGCTGTTCGATCGAAGCCAGGTGCTGGAGCAACTGTTGCCCGCCTTTATCGGTAAATGCTTGCTGGGCCTGGCGTTTTCGATGCTGCCGGTGATTGCGCTGCTGAACATGCGTCGGCGCCAGCGTCAATTGCATGAAGGACGTCGCCGCTACCAGGACATCTTCGAGGGCACCGGCGTGGCCCTCTGCGTGCTTGACCTGTCCGGACTCAAGGCGTTCTTCGCCAAGGCCGGCCTGCACGATGGGGAGCAACTGCGGGCCTGGCTGCAGATTCCGCAACAGCTCGAACAGCTGCAACAGCAAGTGCACGTCACCGAAGTCAACCAGATGGCCTTGAAGCTGCTCAATGTCGACTCGTGTGAACAGGCCTGGCAATTGCTGGTGGGCAACGCGGCGAAGGACAACAACCCGGTCGGCTCGACACTGCTCGAAGCGTTGCTTGACCAGCACAAGCAACTGGAACTGGAAATCAGGCTCCAGGACGCCCATGGGCGGGATCAGCACTTGTGGCTGGTGCTGCGCCTGCCCGAAACACAGGACGACTACAACGCCGTCATCCTGAGCATCAGCGATATCACCAGCCGCAAGCTGATCGAGCTGTCTCTGCTTGAGCGCGAGGGTTTCTGGTCCGACGTGGTACGCACCGTCCCGGATCATCTTTATGTGCAGGACGTCATCAGCCAGCGGATGATCTTCAGCAACCATCACCTGGGCCAGACGCTCGGTTACGACCGTACCGAACTGCACCAGATGGGCGAATATTTCTGGGAAATCCTGCTGCACAGCGACGATGCCGATCACTACCACAACCTGCGGCAGGAGCAGCGACGGGGTGGATATACGCAACTGCTTCAATGCCAGTTGCGCTTTCGTCATCGCGACGGCAAATGGCGATGCTTCGAAGTGCGCGAACAGGCCCTCGCGCGTGACCGCTACGATCAGGTAACCCGGATCATCGGCGTGGCCAAGGACATCACCGAGCAGATCGAGGCCAGCGAATCGCTGCGCGACAGCGAGCAACGCTACCGGATGCTCGCCGAAAGCATCAGCGACGTGATTTTCTCCACCGACAGCAAGCTGTCGCTCAACTACGTCAGTCCGTCGGTCCAGGCGGTGCTGGGCTATACCGCCGATTGGATCTTCCAGAGCGGCTGGCAATCGACCATCGCCAATCCGGCCCAACTGACCGGCATCCATTCCCTCATGGACCGGGTCAGCAAGGCCCTCGACAAGCCCGAACAACTGGCCGAGCTACGCAATCAGATGCAGACCCAGTTGTTCCTGTTCGACTGCCTGCGTGCCGACGGGCGCAAGATTCCCATCGAGCTGCGGCTGGTGCTGGTCTGGGATGACAATGGCGCGTTCGAAGGCGTGCTGGGCGTAGGCCGGGACATCAGCCAGCAGCGTCGCGCCGAAAAGGACCTGCGCATGGCCGCGACGGTATTCGAGCACTCGACCTCGGCCATCCTCATCACCGATCCGGCCGGCTACATTGTCCAGGCCAACGAAGCGTTCAGCCGCGTCAGCGGTTATGCGGTATCGCAAGTGCTGGACCAGTTGCCCAACATGCTGACCGTGGATGACCAACAGGAAGCTCACCTGCGTTACGTGCTCAAGCAATTGCAACAGCACAGCACTTGGGAAGGCGAAGTCTGGCTCAAGCGCCGCAATGGCGAGCACTACCCGGCCTGGGTCGGCATCACTGCGGTGCTCGACGACGAAGGCGACCTGGCCAGCTACGTGTGTTTCTTCAGCGACATCAGCGAACGCAAGGCCAGCGAACAGCGCATCCACCGCCTGGCCTACTACGACGCCCTGACCCATCTGCCCAACCGCACGCTGTTCCAGGACCGCCTGCACACTGCACTGCAATCGGCCGAGCGGCAGAAAACCTGGGTCGTGCTGATGTTCCTCGACCTCGACCGTTTCAAGCCTATCAACGACTCCCTGGGCCACGCCGCCGGCGATCGGATGCTCAAGGAAATGGCCACGCGCCTGCTCGGCTGCGTGGCTGACGACGACACCGTGGCGCGCATGGGCGGCGACGAATTCACCTTGCTGCTGCAACCACGAGCCAGTCGGGAAATGGCGCTGAACCGGGCGATTACCGTGGCCGAACAGATTCTTGCCAGCCTGGTCCGGCCATTCGTGCTCGAAGGCCGGGAGTTTTTCGTTACCGCCAGTATCGGCATCGCCCTGAGCCCCCAGGACGGCAACGAACTGAGCCAATTGATGAAAAACGCCGACACGGCCATGTATCACGCCAAAGAGCGCGGCAAGAACAATTTCCAGTTCTACCAGGCCGACATGAACGCCAGCGCCCTGGAGCGCCTGGAACTGGAGAGCGACCTGCGTCATGCGCTGGAGCAAAACGAATTCGTGTTGTATTACCAGCCCCAGTTCAGCGGCGACGGTAAGCGCCTGACCGGTGCCGAAGCCTTGCTGCGCTGGCGTCATCCACGTCGCGGACTGGTGCCGCCCGGGGATTTCATCCCGGTGCTCGAAGAGCTTGGGCTGGTGGTGGACGTCGGCGACTGGGTGATCAGCGAGGCCTGTCGCCAGCTCAAGACCTGGCACCAGACCAAGGTCAGGGTGCCAAAAGTCTCGGTCAATATCTCGGCCAGGCAGTTCTCCGATGGCCAACTGGGCACGCGCATCGCCAATATCCTGCGCAGCACCGGCCTGCCGCCGGCATGCCTGGAACTGGAGCTGACGGAAAGCATCCTGATGCGTGAGGTCAGCGAAGCGATGCAGATCCTGGCCGGTTTGAAAAACCTGGGGCTGAGCATCGCGGTGGATGACTTCGGCACCGGTTATTCATCGCTCAACTACCTCAAGCAATTCCCCATCGACGTGCTGAAGATCGACCGTACCTTCGTCGATGGCCTGCCGTCCGGCGAACAGGACGCGCAGATCGCCCGGGCAATCATCGCCATGGCCCACAGCCTCAACCTGGCGGTGATCGCCGAGGGCGTCGAGACCCACGAGCAATTGGAATTCCTGCGTGAGCATGGCTGCGACGAAGTCCAGGGCTACCTGTTCGGTCGGCCGATGCCGGCCAATCGGTTTGAAGCGCAGTTCAGCAACGATGCGTTGTTCATGCTTGATTGAGGCTGCCGGGACACGGCTCGATTGTGCGTGAAACCCATTCGTCCGCGACATGACGTCCTTTCATATGCCTTCCAAAACCGGTTGGGTTAGAATGCCCCCCTTTTCTGCCCCGATCCTTGAGGACCGCCATGTTCAGCCGTGATTTGACTATTGCCAAGTACGACGCCGATCTCTTTGCCGCCATGGAGCAAGAAGCTCAGCGCCAGGAAGAGCACATTGAGCTGATCGCTTCGGAAAACTACACCAGCCCCGCGGTGATGGAAGCTCAAGGCTCGGTACTGACCAACAAGTACGCCGAAGGCTACCCGGGCAAGCGCTACTACGGTGGTTGCGAGTACGTCGACGTGGTCGAGCAACTGGCCATCGACCGCGCCAAGGAGCTGTTCGGCGCCGATTACGCCAACGTCCAGCCGCACGCAGGCTCCCAAGCCAACGCCGCCGTATACCTGGCGCTGCTGTCGGCCGGTGACACCATCCTGGGCATGAGCCTGGCCCACGGCGGTCACCTGACCCACGGCGCCAGCGTTTCCTCCTCGGGCAAGCTGTACAACGCGATCCAGTACGGCATCGACGGCAACGGCCTGATCGACTACGACGAAGTCGAGCGCCTGGCCCTCGAGCACAAGCCGAAAATGATCGTGGCCGGCTTCTCCGCCTACTCGCAGATCCTCGACTTTCCGCGTTTCCGCGAAATCGCCGATAAAGTCGGTGCCTACCTGTTCGTCGACATGGCCCACGTTGCCGGTCTGGTCGCCGCGGGCGTCTATCCGAACCCCGTACCGTTCGCCGACGTTGTCACCACTACCACCCACAAGACCCTGCGCGGTCCACGTGGCGGCCTGATCCTCGCCCGTGCCAACGCCGACATCGAGAAGAAGCTGAACTCCGCTGTCTTCCCAGGCGCGCAAGGTGGTCCGCTGGAGCACGTGATCGCAGCCAAGGCGATCTGCTTCAAAGAGGCCCTGCAGCCTGAGTTCAAGACTTACCAGCAGCAAGTGGTGAAAAACGCCAAGGCCATGGCCGGTGTATTCATCGAACGCGGCTTCGACGTGGTGTCCGGTGGTACTGAGAACCACTTGTTCCTGCTGTCGCTGATCAAGCAGGACATCTCCGGCAAAGACGCCGATGCGGCGCTGGGCAAGGCGTTCATCACCGTGAACAAGAACTCGGTGCCAAACGATCCACGCTCCCCGTTCGTCACCTCGGGCCTGCGCTTCGGCACCCCGGCCGTGACCACTCGCGGCTTCAAGGAAGCCGAGTGCAAGGAACTGGCCGGCTGGATCTGCGACATCCTGGCTGACCTGAACAACGAAGCGGTGATCGACGCCGTGCGTGAGAAGGTCAAGGCTATCTGCAAGAAGCTGCCGGTTTACGGCGCTTGATCTAGCCCGTCCAACCGATAAAAAAAGACCCACATCGAAAGGTGTGGGTCTTTTTTATTGGCGCAGGGAAACATGTCCAAATAACAAGCCCGCGCCCGCACGCCTGGATATAAGGCGAGCCGCGTACTTTCAGTCTGCCCACATATCTTTGGTCAAAGCAGGATTGCTTCAAAACCCGCACGGATTTTCTCTTCGGGCAGTTCATCGGCTATGAACACAATCACGCTTTCCCGAGCTTCGCCTGGCGCCCATTCGGTGTCCCAGTCGAAACCGTACAGCTTGAGTACCCCTTGGAAAACGAGTCGACGAGGTTCACCTGCGATGTTCAGTACACCCTTGTAGCGCAGCAATTGTTTGCCGTGCTCTTCCAGCAGCTGGTTCATGAACTCGCTGAGCTTGTCGATATCCAGCGCCTTGTCGGTGCGCAGCACGAGGCTGCTGATTCGATCGCCCGTGGTTGCCTTGCCAACCGGACGAAGACTGAACCCGGCGCCCAGGTCCGCGTTGAGATTGAATCCTCGGATGTCGAGCAGTTCGGCCAAGTCGATGTTGCCGTGTTCTACGACCCGGATCGGCGCCCGTCGGTTAATGCGCGTCAACCGCTCGCCAAGTGCCTTGACCTGAGCCGCATCCACCAGATCGGTCTTGCTCAGGAGCAACCGGTCGGCAAATCCGACCTGGGCCTGGGCGATGGCCTGGGTCAGGTGGATTTCGGCGTGGGCCGCGTCCACCAAGGTCAGAATGCCGTCGAGGATATAGCGCTCGCGCAGATCCTCGTCGATGAAAAAGGTCTGGGCCACGGGTGCCGGGTCGGCCAGTCCCGTGCATTCGATCACCAGGCGATCGAAGTGGATTTCCCCGCTGTCCAGCCGTTCCAGCAGTAGATAAAGGGCCTTGGTCAGGTCGGTGTGAATCGTGCAGCAGACACAACCGTTGGCCAGGGTCATGACTTGCACCGGCTCGTCACCCAGTAGCTGGGTGTCGATCCCGGCGTCGCTGAATTCGTTTTCGATCACAGCGATTTTCAGGCCGTGCTCGGCCTTGAGCAGATGGCGCAGCAAGGTGGTCTTGCCTGCACCGAGGAATCCGCTGAGGATCGTGACCGGGATGGGAGAGGACAAACTGGATCTCCTGTTCAGAAGTTAATGAAGGGGCACAAAACAACTGTGGGAGCGAACAGTTCGCTCCCACAGTCATCACCTCAACTCAACAACACTTGGGCCCACCCTTGCCACCGTAACGGGCCTCCTGGCGTTCTCGGAAGAACGCCTCGTAGTCCATCAGCGGTTTGTCCGGGTGCTTGGTTTGCATGTGCTCGACGTAGTTGTCGTAGTCGGGCATGCCGACCATCAGGCGCGCGGCCTGACCGAGGTATTTACCGAGGCGACTCAAGTCATTGAACATCGTTGCAATCCTCGATCAAGCGTCCGGCAGG
>NZ_JABWQY010000028.1:0-39208 GCF_014268685.1 Pseudomonas sp. SWRI92 | reverse complement strand
GCTGCTGACAAAGAAGGTATCAGCGAAACTGTGGGCGGCGCGCGGCCCAGGCATGGTCAAGAAGACCGCGAAGTACCAGAACAGGATCTGCAGCAGTGGTGGGATGTTGCGAAAGACCTCCACATACACCGTCGCCACCTTGGCGATGATCCAGTTTTTCGACAGCCGGGCCACGCCGACAACGAAACCGAGGATCGTCGCCAGGATTACACCGATGAAGGTTACTAGCAGCGTGTTCAACAGACCTATCACGAAAACACGCGCGTATGAATCGGCTTCCTTATAGGAAATCAGGTGCTGTGCAACCCCAAATCCAGCGCTGTTTTCAAGAAATGCAAAGCCAGAAGTAATTCCTCGATGCACTAGGTTCGTGTACGTGTTCTGGTAGAGAGTCCATCCCATCATAACTACTGCGGCGACGATCAGGATCTGGAAGAGTAGTGCGCGCACAACGGGATCATTAAATGACACCTGGCGCTTTGAGCCATTGTTCATTTGCATATGTACACCGGCAGGACAGACAAGAAAACGCCCGGCCTAAGACCGGGCGGAAAAGACTTAGCGGACAGGGGCTGCGTACTGAATACCGCCTTTGTTCCACAGCGCGTTAAGCCCACGCTTGATCTTCAAGTCACTGCCATCACCGAGGTTTCGCTCGAACGACTCACCGTAGTTGCCTACTTGCTTTACGATCTGAAAAGCCCAGTCGTTCGGCAGATTCAAATCCTTACCCAAAGTACCTTCGCTTCCTAGCAGCCGCGCAACATCAGGATTGTTGGTGCTCTGCTTTTGCTCGGCCACATTTTTGGAAGTGACGCCCAACTCTTCAGCGTTGAGCATTGCATTCAACGTCCAGCGCACCACCGTAAACCACTCCTCATCACCTCGTCTTACGGCAGGAGTCAGCGGTTCTTTTGAGATAACTTCTGGTAGTACCACGTAGTCGTCAGGAGTCGCGAGTTTTAATCTCTGCCCATAAAGCTGCGACTGATCAGAAGTCAGCACGTCGCAGCGCCCAGCTTCGAGCGCCTTGAAGCTCTCGTCAGAGGTATCAAATGAGATGGGGGTAAATTTCAGTTTGTTCGCACGGAAGTAATCGGCAAGGTTCAGCTCGGTGACTGTCCCCGCCTGGATGCAGAACGTTGCGCCATTCAGTTCTTTGGCACTTTTCACACCCAGTTTTTTATTAACCAAAAATCCTTGGCCATCGTAGTAACTGACGCCCGTAAACAGAATGCCCATGGAGCCATCCCGTGAGGACGTCCAAGTAGTACTACGGGACAGTAGATCCACTTCGCCGGACTGCAGCGCCGTGAAGCGTTCTTTGGCGGTGAGCTGAGAGTATTTGACCTTGCTCGCATCACCGAAGACCGCCGCCGCGACAGCACGGCAAACGTCTACGTCGAAACCAGCAAAAGTCCCCTTGGCATCCACAAAGGAAAACCCAGGAAGTCCGTCACTGACTCCGCACTGTACAAAGCCTTTTTTCTTCACGTTATCCAGCGTCACACCAGCACTGGCATTAGCGGACAATAAAGTCATCAGGGTGATCCCGATCAGGCCACCACAGACTTTGATCAGCTTGTTTTCTTTTTTCATTTTAATGCTCCAGAAATGTCACGAGTAAATCCAGGCCGCACGATGCCGACGCACCGAAACCGGACGGAATTTTGAACAGCGATGTGGAGGGCAGAAAACAAGATGGAGGCCGTCAGGGCACCCGGTATGCGCAGTAAGCGCTTATAGAAAGTGGCATCGTAGGCCCTCTTTTTATTGTTCTAAAAAGGCCCCGCTGTGACGGGGCAGAAACGCTTTCAAATACCGTAGTCCCTGTTCAAAGTCAGAAAAAGCGAATATTTTTTCAATATTACGTAAGCAAAACTAATGATTTTGTATGAAGCACAAGGCACACGAAATGACATCCGTGCGCCGAGACACTGCCGTTTGGAGGGGTAGGGCCTGAGGTACCGACGTTTGAGAGGATCAGGCAGCAGGAGGATCAGCGAAATCAGTTGTATGAGCACAAATACTTTGGATGAATGCTTGAAGCGCTGGGCTTTTCTTCTCACCCTTGCGGAACGCTACGAAAATCTTGCGTCGAATTTCGGGAACCAGCCGGCAGACCCGTGCATCTTGCAGGTCAAAGCTGGCTCGTAATTCGGGGAAAATAGCAATTGCGCAGCCTTCGCGGATCAAGGAGAGAGTGACTTCGAACCCCTTACAGCGCGCAACGATGTTGGGTGTGAAACCAGCGTTCTGACACGCATCAGTCAATACGCGAGTGTAGGTACTGGAAGCCGTATCTATCACCCAGAGCTCGCCACTGAGATCACCCAGCGTGACCTCCTCCATGTGTGCCAGCCGATGATTGGGAGACATCATCACGTTAAAAACATCTTCAATCAGCGGGATGGTTTCGATTCCCGGATCAAGCAGGCCAGGTGGAATATTGAGATCATCGATCAGCGCAACGTCCGTTTGCCAGCTTCTCAATGCATTCAACCCCTCCTCCGGCTCCATCTCGTCAAACTGCACCAGCAACTGAGGATGCGTGGCGCTAAGCGCGCGAATAGTCTTAGGGATAAAGGCTGCTGCCACTGAGGGAAAGGCTGCTACGCGAAGTTCGCCGGCAACCACTTCCTTCAGCTCCGCCATGTCTGCACGGGCCGATTCAAGCTCCGTAAAAATCCGGTTTGCACGCTCAACCAGCATACGACCGGCAATGGTCAGGTTTACCCCCCGTCCACGCCGTTCAACCAGGTCAATTCCGACTTCCTGCTCCAGAAGGGAAATTTGCTGGGAAACAGCGGATGGAGATACATGAAGAGCCTCCGCTACCGCCGCCATGGTTTTGCGAATGGATAGCTCCCTCAACGCGCGCAATCTACCGATATCCATGAGCTTTTGCCCCTCCACCTAACACGAGAAATCAGTAAGAAACGCTAATGTAATATTCAAATATTATTCGCTTTTTCTCATCTTGGCCAAGGATTAGGGTATGAAAAAACCAAGACGGGAACCGCAGCAATGACCAAGTCCTATTTCCACGATCATCTTGCAGTACGCGATCCGCTGATCTTCAACGCGCTTGAAAACGAAAAAAAACGCCAACAAGGTCAGATCGAACTCATTGCATCTGAAAACTCTGTAAGCCTCGCATCGCTTGACGCCCTTGGGTCAGTTATTACAAACAAGACCGTCGAAGGCTACCCGGGTAAACGCTTCCACGGTGGTGCTGATTTCGCTGATGTCGTCGAACAAGCAGCCATTGATCGTGCGAAAGAACTGTTCGGCTGTGGCTATGTAAACGTTCAGCCACACTCGGGTACTCAAGCTAACCAAGCGGTTTTCTTCGCCCTGCTGCAACCAGGTGACGTAGTCCTGAGCCTTGATCTCGCTGCCGGTGGCCACTTGAGCCATGGCGCCAAACCCAACCAGTCAGGCCGTTGGTTCACTATCGTTTCCTATGGTGTTGATCGCGAAACAGGCCGTATCGACTACGACAATGTCGAAGCGCTTGCCTTGGAACATAAGCCGAAGTTGATCATCTCGGGTGGCTCCTCTTATCCGCGAGAAATTGATTTCCCGCGCATGCGTGAGATTGCAGACAAAGCCGGCGCTACCTACTTGGTAGACATGGCTCACTTCGCGGGCCTTGTAGCGGCAGGCGTTCACCCCTCCCCGATTCCGCATGCCGACATCGTCACCTGCACTACGACTAAAACCCTACGCGGTGCCCGTGGCGGCCTGGTAATGACCAACCGCGAAGATCTGTTCAAGAAGGTGCAGCCAGCTGTGTTCCCAGGTGTGCAGGGCAGCGCACACCTGGCCACCATCGCAGGTAAAGCTGTCTGCCTGGGTGAGGCGTTGACTGATGAGTTCAAGACCTACGGCGCAAATGTCAAAGCAAATGCCCGTCTCCTGGCAGCGGTTCTTCAAAAGCGCGGTGTGCGCATCGTCAGTGGTGGCACTGATACTCATGTTGTTCTTGTAGACGTTTCATCGAAAGGATTGACAGGCCAAGAGTCTCAAGACGCTCTCTCCGCAATAAATATCACTTCGAACAAGAACCCGATTCCTTTCGACAGTGCGAAACCTTCGGAATGGAAAGGTCTTCGACTGGGTTCGTCTGCCGGCACTACCCGAGGCTTCGGGGCGAAAGAATTCGAAGTCATCGGCAACCTGATCGCTGACATCTTTGATGCTCAAGCAGGTGGTGAGGATGCCCTTGAAGAAGTCATCGCGAAGAGCCGTGCATCTGTGGCAGAGCTGGTTGCTGCATTCCCAATCTATGCCTGAGGAACTTTGGCGGGCGTGAATCCATCGCTCGCCGGTCTCTCAACGCAGTAGGAAAATGAAAAATGAGCGTTCAACTTCCCAATGATCCAGCGCGTGCCGATGTACTCGCTGGACGCCCCGCGCTTTGGCTGAACCCAGCTCTGAAGGCAAACGGCATCGCTGATCCGTCTCTGCCGATCCGAGCCTCTCAAGTTAAAGAAGCCGAACAGAACTGGAAACTGCTGGCACCATTGCTGCAGACCTGCTTCCCAGAGCTGACTGAGTCGAAAGGACTGATTCAGTCCAAGCTGATTGAAGCCACGAGCCTGCGGCAAGCCGTTGGATATGAGGCTACCGAGTATGGCCGCGTATTCGTCAAGGCTGACGGCGACTTACCTGTTGCCGGTTCTATCAAGGCGCGCGGCGGCGTCTATGAAGTGTTTATGTACGCCAAGCAAATGGCAGAGAAGCGCGGAATTCTCACGCCTGGTGGCGACATTACTGTGCTTGCAAGTATGCAAGCCCGAGCACTTTTTGCTCAGCACACCATCGCGGTAGGCAGTACAGGTAATTTGGGCCTGAGCGTGGGCATTGCAGCACGCGCACTTGGGTTCCGTGCAGTGGTTCACATGTCCTCCGATGCCAAACAATGGAAAGTCGAACGCTTGACTCGTCTTGGCGTTGAAGTGGTTCAGCATAAGGCTGATTACACTACTGCGGTCGAATGTGCCCGTATCGACGCCGAAGGCGATCCAACCATTTACTTCGTGGATGATGAACGCTCTGAAATGCTGTTTTTCGGCTACAGCGCAGCGGCAAGCGAGCTCGCGGCCCAATTGGAAGCAGCGGGTGTAACCGTCGACGAAGAGCATCCTCTTTTCATTTACCTGCCGTGCGGAATCGGCGGAGCTCCAGGTGGCGCAGCCTATGGCTTGAAAGCAATTTTCGGCGATGCTGCACACGCATTCTTTGTTGAGCCTGTCCAGTCGCCTTGCGCATTGGTGCACATGATGAGTGGTTCGAAAGAGCTGGTATCGGTCTATGACGTTGGCCTGACTAACCGTACTGAAGCTGACGGCATGGCAGTAGCACGTATGTCGGCATTCGTAGCGGATGTTATGAAACCAATGTTATCCGGCATTTTTACAGTGGCCGATGACGACTTATTCCGCTGGCTCTGGATGGCCGAGACGACTCAATCCATTCGCCTCGAACCTTCGGCAACTGCCGGATTCGCAGGGCCTGAATTCATTGTTAAAAGTGCGCAAGGTCGTGCTTATCAGGAAGCTCAACGCTTAACAGGCAAACTGGCCCAGGCTACTCACGTTATCTGGACGACCGGCGGCGCCTTCGTTCCAGAAGATCAGTTCAAGAAATTTATGGATCGTGGCGCGTCCTTAGTCAGCATCGACTGAGGAAGTTTTGTGAGGGGTATGAACTTCGCCCCCCATCCGCCCTACTTGCGTCAAAAAACAACAATCACGCCAGTTATTGATGTTGAGGTAACGTTCCATGAATAAACCATTCCTGGCCGACCGTATCGACGGGAAAGGCTATGCAGCTGATCTTGTTGAGAAACTCACGGACGAAGTCGCAAAAATCAAATCGAAAACCGGCCTTACGCCCGGCTTGGCAGTTATCCTTGTGGGTGAGGATCCGGCCAGCGGTGTTTATGTAGGCGCAAAACACCGGCAAACGCTTGCAATTGGCATGGAGTCGTTTGTACACCGACTTCCGGTCGATACAACTCAGACCGAGCTGATGGCATTGCTTGAGGAGCTAAACGCTGCTTCGGAAGTGAATGGCATTTTGGTGCAACTTCCCCTGCCTGCACACTTGGATACTAATGCGGTCATTAACGCCATTGATCCAGATAAGGATGTTGACGGATTCCATATCTTGAACGCTGGCCGTCTGGCGACCGGTCAAGATGCCCTGGTTCCATGCACTCCCCTAGGCTGCCTGATGATGCTCAAAGACCGACTCGGCAGCCTCGCGGGCCTGCACGCCGTGGTCGTGGGCAAATCCAACATCGTCGGCAAGCCCATGGCACAGCTCCTGATGGCCGAGAACTGCACTGTCACCGTAGCGCATTCAAAAACCAAAGACGTCCCCGCACTCTGCCGCACCGCAGACATCCTCGTTGTCGCTGTAGGCCGCCCCGAGCTTGTAAAGGGTGACTGGATCAAACCGGGCGCAGTCGTTATCGATGTAGGTATCAACCGAATTGATCGCGATGGGCGTTCCAGGATTGTGGGTGATGTTGCATTTGACGAAGCAGGGCATGCCTCTGCAATTACCCCGGTACCAGGTGGCGTCGGCCCAATGACTATCGCATGCCTGCTTGCCAATACCGTTACAGCATTCAAGCGTCAGCACCACATTGTTACCAACCAGGCAGCAGTTGCCGTTTAAGGTGATCTCAGATGAACAAAGCTAAAAATAACGTACTTCGTGTTACCTGTCCTTCGATCCGGGGCGTAACCGCTGATATTACTGCTTTCTTGTCTGGGCATGGTTGCAATATTCGTGACAGCGCCCAATTTGACGATGAGAGCACCAATCACTACTTCATGCGCATTACCTTCCGCTCTGAAGAAGGTTGTTCACTGCAAGATCTCGAAAGGGAATTTCAACCACTTGTAGAGAAATACAAGATGGATTACGAATTCTTTGATGAGCGTACTAAGCGCAAAGTCATTTTGATGGTGTCTCGTTTTGGCCATTGCTTAAACGACCTGCTCTATCGCTGGAGCATCGGTGCCTTGCCAATCGACATCGTTGGCGTGATTTCTAACCACTTGGACTTCCAAAAGGTAGTAGAGGGGCATGGCATTCCTTATCACCTCATCAAGGTAACTAAGGAAAACAAAGCAGAGGCTGAAGCTGAACAAATGCGCATTGTTCGCCAAACCGGCGCCGAGCTCATCGTCCTAGCTCGCTACATGCAAATCCTTTCTGATGAGATGTGCCAGCAGATGTCGGGCCGGATCATCAACATCCACCACTCGTTTCTGCCGTCTTTCAAAGGCGGAAGCCCATACAAGCAGGCGTTTGATCGCGGCGTAAAACTGATTGGCGCGACCTCTCACTTCGTGACTGCAGACTTGGACGAAGGGCCGATCATCGAGCAAGACATCGTTCGCATCACTCATGCTCAGAGCCCTGAAGACTATGTTTCATTGGGGCGCGATGTTGAAAGCCAGGTTCTGGCACGCGCTATTCATGCCTATGTGCATGGCCGTGTTTTCCTGAACGATACCAAGACGGTCGTTTTCCCGGCCTCGCCAGATTCGTATTCGTCTGAAGCAATCGGGTGAGCTAATTGTTAAGCAAGCATCAAGACTAAAAAATCTTAGATGTTTGGCAAGATTTTTAGCCGAAAGCACCTCCCTGGAAATATTTCCAAGGCGGTGCTTTTCCAAAAAAAACTGATCAATCTTAACCAAAAACCCATGAAAACAATATAAAGCTTCGGCACTTTATTATCATCCCGTTCAACGCTGCGCTAATAAAAACAAGGTGCGAGGCATACCAATGCAAGAGTCTACATGGTTGTTAGGGGTACTATTTACATCGATTGCGTTAATTATTTTTCTGATTATGAAAGTCAGGCTTCACGCATTCATTGCTCTCGTGATCGCTTGTTTTGTGGTCGGTTTCGGTGCTGGAATGCCTGTTGCAAAAATTATAAGTACACTTGAATCAGGCATCGGCGGTACGCTGGGTTTCCTGATAGCAATCATAGGACTCGGAGGCATACTCGGTAAAATCCTAGAGGAGTCTGGTGGAGCTGAGCGCCTAGCTAAAACCTTACTTGATAACCTAGGCTCTAAAAGAGCCCATTGGGTAATGGCCATCGTCGGTGCAATCGCAGGAATTCCGGTATTTTTCGAAGTCGGCTTTGTTCTCCTGATTCCACTTGTGTACGTCGTAGCGCGGGAAACAAGGATAAACACCCTGTTTTTAGGCATTCCTCTCGCCATTTCCTTGCTGACCATCCACTGCATTCTTCCTCCGCACCCAGCCGCAATGGCTATTACTGTGATGATGGGAGCTGATGTAGGGACTGTGATTATCTACGGCCTTTTGGTTGGCATTCCGACAATCATTGTTGCAGGGCCTATTTGGGTAAACCTTTACTGTGGGCGAGAAGCCTCAGCAAGTCAGCAAGTATTCCTGAAAGTGCAAGGAGAAAGCGTTGGTGCGGCGCGAACACTGCCAGGTTTCGGGATTACATTATTGACCATTGGCTTACCACTCATCCTCATGGTTTTTAAAACGGCTACCGCAAGCCTCCCTGATGGTATGTGGATAAAGTTAGTCGCACAGTTCGTTGGTAACCCTTTGATCGCGCTGATGATTTCTGTGGGATTTGCCTACTGGTCACTTGGCTTACGTCAACGTCGCACCATGATCGAGCTATTGGAACTGACTCAGCGTAGCTTTCCAGCCTTAGCCAATATTATCTTCGTTATCGGTGCGGGCGGTGCATTCAATGCTGTTCTGATCGAAAGTGGTGTGGGTAAAGCTATATCGGGGCTTCTCGCAGGTTCTGATATTAACTTGATTGTCCTTGCCTGGTTTGTTGCGTGGCTGATGCACTTCGCAGTCGGCTCGGCGACCGTAGCAATGGTGAGCGCTGCTGGAATGATTCACCCAATGTTGGCTGCCGACCCTCACCTGAAGCCCGAGATTCTTGTTATTGCCATCGGCGCCGGATCTATCGGCTGGGCACATGTAACCGATTCTGCTTTCTGGGTCGTGAAGGAATACTTAAATGTATCCCTCTCGGATGCATTGAAGTACTTTACAGGCGGGACGGTTGTAGCTTCCATCGTCGCTCTCCTGGCGACACTACTACTAAATTACACCATCAGTTGAAGTTACTCTGAAGGTCGTGCCATTGGAGGCGCCAATACTATCGCCTATTTGATGCCCCAAGGAATGACGGCATCAAATGGGTTTCAAACCAGCGAGTCAGGCCTTATGACACATCATCAAATCTATCTCGGCCTGGGCAGCAACGTTGAGCGTGAAACACACATTGAAATCGCGCTAACAATGCTGGAAGAGCGTCTGGAAAATATCCGTTGTTCACCCGTCTACGAAAGCATCTCTCTAGATGGAGATCACCCGCCCTTTTTCAACCTGGTCATTTCTGCGTCCACTGATCTGAGTTTGCGAGAACTCATCGCATGGCTCAAAGGAATAGAGCGCCTACATGGCCGTAGAAGCGGAATGCAGCGGTTGATTGCTCTCGATATTGATCTACTCCTTTTTGACAGCCTGACTGGCAATATTGATGGCATCCAGCTGCCTAGAGCCGAAATTCTGACCCGCTCATTCGTGCTCTATCCGCTGCAGCTACTTGCACCTAAGCTGCATCCACCAGGATGTGAAGTCTCCCTGGCAGAGCTGTGGCTAAAGCTCAGGCCAGGCCCAGAACTCATGCCAGTTCGCTACCCGTTCGGTATTCCCCCCTTCCAGCTCGTCGGATCGAACCTCTTCGCTGGACAAAGTAAAGCAATACCGCAGCCTACCAATATTTTGGCGACTTAATCCTTTCGTAAAGTAAATTTCAATGTAGGACGGCCAGACTCACGCTAGGCTTTAGAAAACTCGATACCGATCTAGATCTATCGATGCAAGGATTACGGTATTTGGGCATGCTGGGCATGCGTCAAGGTACCGTGGCCGGGATCAAAGCACGTCTTACGCGGGTCAGTTTTGTGGCTGAACTAGGCTATGAAGTTCGCGTGCCCCCCTCAAGCTTTAAGGCTTTAAGAGCATTGTGATGGACCCCATTAGACACCGTGCATGTTATTGCGCGATACCTGTCAGTAGAAATACCGATTGGTTTGCAGCGTAACTCTGAGCTTATATTTTGGCGTTGGAAAATAACTGGATGAAGGACCATCCACACAAAAGGGCATCCAAGGTCCAAGACCCGTTAATCCTGCCAAAAGCGAGAACGCCTCATGATAAAAATACTAGCCGCTGTACGCAGAAAACCCGGAATGACCCATGCCGAGTTTTTAAACTATGTAGAGCACACCCACGGAGCAATCGCTGAAGCCAAACCGTTAGGCGTCAAACGGTACGTACAGAACCATGTCATCGACGCGGCCTTCGGGGTCGACGCCGACACTGCCTACGCACAGTCCTTCCACAAAGACTCCATTACGGAGCTGTTTTTTGAAGACGTGCCAGGTTTGATTCGCACCTTCAGCGATCCCTATACCCAGCAAACCGTCGGCCCTGATGCAAAGAACTTCGCTGACCTTTCCGAGCAGCTCGCTCAATTGATGGATGAAGCGGAGACGGCTAGCACCGCTACAGCGCCTCTCCCATGGAAGGTGATGATCCTGCTGAAGAAAAATCCAGCCGTGGCGCTCGATCGTTTTTTCGACGCTTGGGACGCAGCTCACGAGAGCATTACCCGGGAACAGCCCGACTTCCAGAACGCCTTACGCCGGTATGTTCGCTCCCGGTACTTACCCGAGGGTGACAAGGTGACGGCCTATTTCGGGCCGAACATCAACGTATACGAAGGTGCCTCTAGCCTTTGGTTTGAAAATGAAGCGGATTTCTCGACCTTTCGCCAGTATCAGCGAGCGCTGTTTCAAAAACTTGCCGAGGACGGCGTGGCGCTGACATCGGCGTCTTTTTTCGCTTACGTCAAAGAGGTCGTTATTTTCGATCACTGCTCATAGAGGCCTGCATCGCGACCCTCCAACTGAAGGGTCGCGATCACTCAGATTGGCTCAGCCAACGTCGCAGTGGACTCTCGCATGATCTGCGCATGCTCTTCCTTGTCCCCACCACTTTTCTCTATCTCGCACAGCCGCGCGGAGTTCTCGACCACGAGTTGGCAACGCTCCCAGCGCCGCGTTTCGAACCGGCTCAGGGCCGTCTGTAGATTGCTACTGGCGAGCAACTCTTCGGCAAGCACGATAGCGCTCTCAATACCGATGCCAGCCCCGGAAGCCAGGTGCGGCGTGGTGGCATGCACCGTGTCGCCTATCAGCACGATACGACCCTTGTGCCAGGGTAACGGCACCAACAGATTGGACAGCGGACGATAGTCGATATTGGCGCCCGCCTCGTGCAGTTGTGGCACCAGCGCTTGCAGGATCGGGGCTGGGAACTCACTCAGCAGGCGCGCCATTTCACCCGGCCAACTGGCCGGATCAATCCACTCGGAAAACTCGCGGTTTTCCATGAGGAACATGTACATGTGCGTTTCGGAGATCGGGTTGACGCCAACCTTGGTGCGACCCAGCCAATGAGTGGGGCGCACGATTTCCGACGGACGCTTCAGCACCGCGCGCCAGACGCTCTGATGAATGGGTTTTGGCGAGGGTGCTTCCGGGAAAAACTCCTTTCGCGTGCGCGAATGCACGCCGTCAGCGGCGACGACCAGATCATAGCGTTCAGTGGTCCCGTCGGTGAAAGACACGTCAATGCCATCGTCATGCTCGATGACGCTGTCGTAGGTGATGCCCAGGCGCACACGGGTGCCCACTTCCCGCGTCCTGTCGGCAAATATTCGAGCCAGTACCGGGCGCAGGATGCCGCCACCACAGGGAATCGGCTTATCGCTGACCGGCGGTCGAAGCGCCAATTGCACGATCAGGTCGCCCGCCGGTGAAAACACATCGAAATTGGTCGACAGGTACCCTTCCCCGGCGACCCTTTCCAAAATCCCAACCGTATCAAGCGCTCGCAGCGTGGGCCCACTGAGCGTAATCCCCGCCCCCAAAGGACACCACAATGGATCGATTTCGACGAGGTCCACTTCGACGCCCTGGCGGGCGAGCTGGATAGCCGCGGTCATACCGGAGAAGCCTCCCCCGATCACCAGGACCTTGTTGACTGCTGCAATCATCACGCTCTCCTAATTATTCTTATTCACTCGGGCAGACATTGCATGGCGCACCGAAGAGCTCTGCGGCGCTATCACGTCAATGCCGCAGGAATATGGAATGCCGACGGAAAATGCCGGATCAGCCACGAGACTATCGAATCGGCTATCAGCGCTGAAATCGCTTTGCACAATCCGAGGTATCGCTGGCGGCGATGGGTCTCGCAGGTAAGCCGGGGGCATTGCCCGGAGTGCCTGCCTTTGCGGCAGAACAAATACAAAAGCCGATGAACGACGGCTCACACGAACCGCCATCCACCGGCTTTTAACGACGGGTGTTCACACGCTTTCCAAGCCATCCCAGCAGAGGTACTTCACCTCAAGAAACTCGTCGATCCCAAGGTGCGAACCCTCTCGCCCAAGCCCGCTCTGCTTCACGCCACCGAAAGGCGCGACTTCATTTGAAATCAAGCCGCAGTTGATGCCCACCATGCCCGATTCGATACGCGCGGCGTTGCGCCAGATACGCGCCGCGTCACGGCTGAACAGATACGCCGCCAGGCCAAACTCGCTGTCGTTGGCCATGGCAATGGCTTCGTCATCCGTGTCGAAACGCACCAGGGGCATGACCGGGCCGAAGATTTCTTCGCGCGCAACCCGCATCCCGTGGGTCACATCGGCCAACAAGGTGGGCTCGAAGAAACACCCGCCCAGCGCGTGGGGCTTGCCGCCGGACAGCAGTCGAGCACCTTGCGCCAGCGCATCATCAACAAGCGCCTGGGATTTTCGTACCGCTGCGTCATCGATCAACGGCCCGACCTGTACACCCGGCTCCAGGCCATTGCCCACCTTCAAGCGTGCCATGCGCTCGACGATGCGCTCGGCCAATGCGTCATAAACCGCTGACTGCACCAGCACCCGATTCGCGCCAATACAGGACTGCCCACTGTTGCGAAACTTGGCCAACATCACCCCGTCAGCGGCAGCATCCAGATCAGCATCATCGAAGACAATGAACGGGGCGTTGCCGCCCAGCTCCATGGAGCATTTCTTGACCGTCTGTGCCGCTTGCGCCAGCAGCAGCCGCCCCACTTCCGTGGACCCGGTAAACGTGAGCTTGCGCACCAACGGGTTGGCCGTGAGTTCACCGGCAATATCGCGCGTGTCATTGCCGGTAATCACACTGAACACACCCGCCGGCACTCCCGCGCGCAGGGCGAGTTCGGCGAGCGCCAGTGCGGTCAAGGGTGTCTGGCTGGCCGGTTTCACCACCATCGTGCAACCGGCCGCGAGGGCCGGAGCGGCCTTGCGCGTGATCATCGCAGCGGGGAAATTCCAGGGCGTGATCGCGGCGCAAACCCCGATGGGTTCACGCAGGACCACGATGCGCTGAGTGTCTTTTACGCCCGGAATCAGATCACCGCGCACCCGTGTGGCTTCTTCGCCAAACCAGCGCACAAAAGACGCCGCGTAATCGACTTCCCCCCGTGCCTCCTCCAGAGGCTTGCCCTCCTCCAGGGTAATCAGCGTGGCAAGGTCCTCCCGATGTTCAACCATCAACTCATACCAGCGGCGCAACACCTCGCCACGGCGTTTGGCCGTCAGGCGACGCCATGGGCCAAAGGCCTCATGCGCCGCGTCGATGGCGTGCCGGACTTCAGTTTCACGGCAGCGCGGCAACTCGGCCAGTACCGTTTGGTCCACCGGATTACGCAGCGTGTAGTGACCGTGCGGTGTCTCGGACAGCCACTCACCGGCGATATAGGCACCGTCACGCCACAGCGTAGGATCCTTAAGTAAATGCTTCACTGTGCAACCCTCCCGATCAGCACGGATGACGCCCGATCATGAAGGCGCTGTCAGGATCCGAAGTCACCGGCAACCCCGACGCGACCAACCCTTGACGCAGCGACTTCATGAAGCGATCCGGCACGCGCATCGCCGGGGCACGCAGTGGGCCGCCGTTGAAGCCGGCGAGCCAATCCTGGTATTTCCACATCGTGCGATTGAGCACACCAGTGCCGCCGGCATAGCTTTGCGCGGCGGCGCCGTTGGCACCGCGGGCCGGGTTGACCTTCCAATACAGCTCCATCGCCTCTTCGAAGCGGCCCGTGCGCGCCAGTTCGAACGCTTTCGGGTAGTAGTCGCTCATCCAGGCGGTGTTGCTGGTGCCGGAAAACTGCAACTTCATCAGGCTCATCAGGGGGATTGCGTCGCCTTCGATCGGGCAACTGATCACCACCTGATCGCGGAAGTGGTAGTACATCTCGCAAATGCCCGCCGGCAGCGGGAACCCTTGCTCGGACTTGATGGCCGCGATATTCGGACAATCAGCCAACAGCCGACGGACCAACTCCAAGGACATCCCTGCCGGATGCACGCGCTCAAAGCCCCAGAGCGGAATCGGGAAGAGCATGACGGCAAGGTCCGTCGCGTCACAGAACGACTTGGTGTAGTCGTAGATTTCCTGCTCGCTGGTCGGCCAGAACTGCGGTGGATAGGACAGCAGAACAATATCCGCACCGGCATTCTCGGCGAGCTTCACCGCCTCGATGTTCTCGGCAAGCGTGCCAAAAGCTGCGTGGAAGAACAGGATCAGGTCTTTCCCCGATTCACGGGCCCACGCGGTGAACTGGGCGTTCTCCTGGGCAGAGATTGCCAGCTCGCTGCACAGCAATGTGGCGCTGTAGCCCAGCCCTACCGTATGTTCGATGTCGTGGCGTATGCCACGCTCATTGAGACGCTTCAGGTCAGCGCTGAAACTTGGGATGGTGACCGCCGAGCAGCCCACCAGGTTTTCCCGCGCCCAGGCACGGGCATCCGCTTTCTTGTATGTAGCCATGATGATTTTCCTTCGAACAGTGGAGGGGTTATTTCGAGACAGGGACAATGCTGGCAGGCAGCTCGATGCCGAGGCCTCGTTGCCTGGCGCGCTCGTATAGCGCTTGTGCGATGACGACGTCCTGCAGCGCCGAGCCCACCGATTTGTAGAGGACGATGTCGCTTGCGTTCTGGCGCGGGTTGACACGACCCGCGACGAGGTCCGACAGCGCGACCAATTTGTCGGCGACATAAACGCCGGCACTGATCGCCGCAATGGCGTCCCCCGTATCGTGAAGCACCTCTTGCGGCATATCGGCGATGATGCAGACGGCTCGCTCCATCGTGACCGGGTCAACCTCCCGTTGCTCAGGCAAGGTGGAACCCAACGACACGACCGTGGCCCCCGGGCAAAGCCAGGCGCCTTGTAGTACCGGAGATTCGTCACGACTGCGGGCGGCACAAATCACCACGTCGCAGTCCTGCACAGCTTCTTGCGCGCTGTTCACCGCCTGGATGTCCAGCCCCGGCCTGAAGCTCTCGGCAAACCGCTCGCGGCTCGCGGGCGTTGGGCTGAACACCCGGACTTGGGCCACATCGCGCACGGACTTGAGGCAGTCCAACGCGCCACGGGCCTCAAACCCCGAGCCAATCACACCCACCCGCAGCGCGCGCTTGGGCGCCAGCAAATCGACCGCCAACGCAGCGGTTGCCGCGGTGCGCAATCCCGTTACCCGATTGCCATCGATCAGGGCACTGAGCGCCATGGTTTGCTGGTTGAACAATGCGATCAGGTAGCTGGCGCAGCGCGCCCGCATGGAAGCCGCGATCAACTTGCAGCCCATATGGCCGCCAGTTGGAGGTACAGCGGTCAAACTGCGCAGCCAGATACCGTCGCCCCGGGCCATGGAGCGAGGCGGCACCATGGCATCCGATGCAGGGTGCGCGTACGCCTCGGCGAGCGCGGCAACGGCGGTGCTCCAGTCGGCGAGCGAGGCCACATCGGCGTCGCTGAGAAAAAGCGTCGGGGCAATGACTTGGGACTTTTGGGCGTGATGCATAGCGCTAACCTCGCAATCGGGGATCAGTCGTTGATTGACTGACACCCTACGAGGCGCGCCCCCCGTCGAATACTGCTGGGGATGCAAAGCAGCTATCGCTTAAATCGATGGCATGGACAGATTGCAGATCAGCCGTCGCACTTCACGGGAAGCACGGGTCAAAGGGCGACGGGGCGACTCGACCAGCACGACAAAGCGTTCAAGCACCGGCTCGACGATGCGCGCTGACATCAGCCGTTGATCCAGTGAGCCCGGCAGCACAGAAGCAATCGCATAGCCGCCGCCGGCCGCCACGACTTCGTACTGGAGTTGGACGGAGTCGGCTTCCACGGCCACGCACAGCTCCACGCCTTGCTCGGCAGCCAAATGATCGAGCCTGGCCCTCAGCAGATGCGGCCGCCCAGGCACGACCAATGGCAGCCCCGATAGATTTTCCAGCGCAATGTCTCGATTTTCGAACAGAGGATCGGCGGCGGGTCCTACCAGATGCAGCGGTAGCCTGGCCAACAGATGGGCTTGGCCGATGCTTGCCTCGCTCTCGCGCAGCACCAGCGCCATATCCAGACGACCATCGTGCAACTGCTCTTCAAGTTGAGCGCTCGCACCCTCGATCAGGTGCAATCTCACGCCTGGCATCTGGGCGCGCACCGCAGAAAAAAGCGTTCCCGCAAACCGACGCACCGCGGAGGGCAACATGCCCACGACCACCTCACCCACCGGTTTTCCACGCAGGTTGCGAATGTCATCGGCAAGGCTTTCAGCGTTCGCCAGAAGGTCCGATATACAGGGCAGCAATTGCTCGCCAAACTCGGTCAGGATCACCCCGCGCCCGGTGCGATGAAACAGGCGTTCGCCACATTGGGATTCAAGGAGCGCAATGTTGCGACTCACCATGGACTGCGGCATGTCCAGCAATACCGCAGCTTTGCTGAGACTGCCAGCCGCCACGACACGGACGAACAAGGTCCAGCGGGGATCGATGATGGTTAAAGCAGTGGCGGGATACTGCGTGGCCGTGTCCGGCACCTGGTCATCGTGAATTTTCGTCATGTCATCAGCTCTTGGCGAGCCTGATGCAAGTACTCGCGACTGTCCTGAAGGTGCAGGCGCATCGCAGCACACGCCCGTTCAACGTCCTGATTGAATATCGCCTGGTAAATCTGCTCGTGCTCGCTTTGCATCCGCTGCTCGTAGTGCAAAGGCTCAGCGTGAAACAACTGCGCAGAATCCAGTCGGCTGCGCGGGATGATGACCTCGCCCAGGTTGAGCAGTGTGTTGGCGATGTAGTGATTGCCTGTCGCCTGGGCAATACCCAAATGAAACTGGAAATCCAACGCCGCCCGATCATTGACACTGACTGCAGGCTGGCCGAGCTGATCGAGAAGCGCCCGCAACCCAGCCAACTGATCCGGGCTACGTCGCTGGGCGGCGAGCCCGGCGGCTTCGACCTCAAGACCGATCCGAAACTCCATGATCGCCAGCGAATCGGTGATGATGCCGATCGTCGCCGGGTCGATGAAGGCCCCCAGCGACAGGGCGCTACCGCATACAAAGGTCCCGATCCCGTGGCGCGTCTCGACCATTCCAGCAGCCTGTAGACGCGACATGGCCTCACGCACCACGGTTCTACTGACACCATGCTCGAGCATGAGGGCCGACTCGGTGGGCAACTGCTCACCGCCACGCAGCCGGCCCTCAAGAATGCGCTCTGACAGCAGCGTCTCAAGCCCTTGGGAGAGGCTAGCGCGCTTTTTCCCACCGGCCGCTGGCACGTTCATTCCTCGAAAATCGCTACGGCGCGGACGAAACCGGCCGAGGCGTGCCTGATCTTGTAGGGGAAACACGACACCTGGAAACCATGGGCCGGCAGACATTCCAGGTTGGCCAGTTTCTCCATCTGGCCGTAGCCGATGTCGCGTCCGGCCTTGTGCCCTTCCCAGATGATCGAGGCGTCGCCCGTGGCGGCGAAGCGTTCGCGCGTGTACTTGAACGGCGCATCCCAGCTCCAGGCATCGGTGCCCACCACACGCACGCCGCGTTCCAACAAGTACAACGTGGCCTCACGGCCGATGCCGACCCCGGCGTCCAGATACCCTGGCTGGCCGAACAGCGCGCCGGCACGGGTGTTGACCAGGACGATGTCCAGCGGCCGTAGAACATGGCTAATACGCTCCAGCTCAGCTTGCACTTCGGCAGCACTGACCACATGACCATCCGGCAAATGACGAAAGTCCAGTTTCACGCCCGGTTGCAGGCACCAGTCCAACGGCAGCTCGTCGATGCCAAACGCCGGCTTGCCACCGTCCGTGGTCGAGGCGTAGTGCCAAGGGGCGTCCATGTGCGTACCGCTGTGCGTTGTGATCTGCAGGCGCTCGGCGGCCCAGGATTCATCGCCCGGCAGTTGCGCCTTGGACAGGCCGGGAAACATCGCGGCCATCTCCGGCCAGCCTTGCTGATGATCCATGTAGTCGATTTTCGGCAGCAATGGTGGCGGATCGGTGTAGGGGTTGTTGTCCAGGGTGACGGACAGGTCCACCAGGCGGCGTTTAGTTGATTGCATTTTCGCTCACTCCAAGCGCCACCCGCCCACGCGCACGACGCGTCGGGGTAGCAGCGGTCAAACTGTTACGTATCAGGGCGCCGGCAGAGCCGTCATGACGAAAGCCAAGGGCACGGGATTGGGGCGTTTTCATTGCAGGGAAATTGCCGAACAACGCTTGCAGCCCAGCGTCTGGTGCAAAGCTGATCAATGCGCGGCGTTCCTGCCCGTAGGCGGCGGCCAGGGCATCGATAACCTGGGCAATGGACAAGTGCAACAGCGGTAATTGCCAGATACGTGACTCGCCGAGCTCAACGGCGGGCAGTTCGGCGGCCCGTAACAGGTTATCCACGCAACACCGCACGGACATCCACCACGCCTGCGCCTGCGGTGAAACCGGGCAGCAATACGGCTCGCCTTGGGCGAAGGCGTGCAGCAGGTCGCTCATGAACGCCGAGCGCAGCCCATTGGGTTCGCGTGGACGGGCGACGATGCCGGGCAGGCGCACTGCACGACCGTCCACCTCGCCCCGTCGGGCAAGGTCGTTGATCGCCATTTCCACCATCGCCTTGTGCACCCCGTAACTCAACTGCGGGTGCGGCACGGCGCGCTCATCCATGCGCACCGGCAGGTCGCCGCCGTACACCGCCACGCTGCTGGCATACACCAGCACCGGCGCGCCAGACTGCTCGCGCAACTGGTCAAGCAACTCCAGGCTGGCCAACAGGTTGACCTGATAACCCAGCGAATAGTGCTGCTCGGCCGCGCCACCCGGGATGCTGACCAAATGAAAAACCACATCGATGCCATCGGCCAGCGCCCGGCGCAGTAACGCGGCATCGGTCACACTGCCGCAATGCCGGCGCAGGCGCTTATCGTCAGCAAACCCCACCAGCTCTTTATCCAGCAATATCAACGCGCTGATCGACCGGCCTAGCAATTCATTGGTTTGCAGCAATCGTTTCACCAGCGCCCGGCCGACAAAACCATTGGCCCCGGTAATCATCACGCGCATGGGAGGCCTCCACGCACGACACGCTGGTCTATCGCCCCGAAGACCGACTGCCCTTGCTGGTCGACGACTTCCATGCGCACGCGATCACCGAAGCGCATGAAGGGTGTCTGTGGCGCGCCTTGCTCGATCATCTCAACTGCGCGACGTTCGGCGATGCAGGCAGCGCCAACCGTGGGGTCGGCATTGGAAACCGTGCCGGAACCGATCACGCAGCCCGCCCTGAGGCGCCGCGTCAGCGCCGCATGGGCAATCAACTGATGAAAACCGAAATGCATGGCGCCACCATGGGCATGACCGAACCACTTGTCATTCCATTCAACCTTCAGCGGCAAGTGCACACGCCCGTCGCGCCAGGCCTCGCCCAACTCGTCGGGGGTGATCGCCACCGGGGCAAAACTTGACGAGGACTTGGCCTGGATAAAACCGAAGCCGGTCTTCATTTCCCGAGGGGCGAGCGCACGCAAGCTGACATCGTTGACTTGCACGATGAGCCGAATATGGTCAACGGCGTCCTGCGCCGAGCAGCCCATGGGGACCTCATCGACCAACACCGCGAACTCACCTTCGAAATCGATACCGTGGGTTTCACTGGGCAGCATGATGTCGTCGTGGGCGCCCAGAAAATCATCGCCACAGCCTTGATACATCAGCGGCGTATGTTCAACGCCTTCGATCGGATCCAGCCCAAAAGCCTTCTGCATCCGCTCGCCATGACTGAGGAAAGACGAGGCGTCCAGCCACTGCCAGGCACGTGGTAAGGGTGCGGCGGCTTGCCGCGGATCAAAGGCGAAGGCACCGGTCAGCGTACCTTCATTCAAGGCATCATACCGCGCGCGTAAAACGCTTTCGACACGCGGCCAACGCTCAACGGCCTCCTGCAGCGTCGCGGCGATATCGCTGGCCTCCACCGCCCAGGCCAGGTCGCGCGACACCACCAGCAGGCGACCGTCGCGGCTGTGATCTTTCAGGGTACTGAGCTTCATGCCCGTTCTCCTTGCAGCTCGGGGGCGAAGCGGCCATCGAGCAGCACGAAGAGCATGCGGGCCATCTGCTCGGTGCGATTGCTCCAGGCGTGGTTGGTGCCTCGCTGCACGACGATGTCCCCGCGTTTGAGATGCACCTCCTCGCCATCGAGCACCAGCCAGACCTCGCCCTCGGTGACCACGCCATAATCCAGCGTTTCGGTGCGATGCATCAGCTTGTGCTTGGAGTCCGCCTGCCCCGTGCCGGCGTGGGCCTGGCCAATTTCGGCGAAGGCCGCCGCGGCATCCTCGGTGCTGACCTGGTTCTGCACACTGTCCGGGGGAATATCCACCACGCGGATGACACTGCCCAATGGTGCGGGGCTCAGTTGAAGCGGCTTGTTGGTGGGGTCGTCGCCGTTATCCAGCACGGCCGGGCTGGCGCCGCTGTTCCAGATCTCATGGAAGACCGTGCCGGGTACAGCCTTGAGCGGAAAGCTGTTCGGCGTTGGTCCGCTGAGCGCGACCACCGCCAAGCCCTGGGCATCGTGCCCGGTGACCACGCGTTTGAAACCAGGAAGCTGTTGCATGTTCGAGTCCTCAATCAGTTGGCGCAACGCGCCAGCGGGTAACGATGAATTCATGAGAAAACCTTAAAGATCGAGCACCAGCCGCGCGCTCTTCGCGCGCGAGCAGCAAGGCGTGAACTGGTCGTTGCGGGCCCGCTCGGCATCGGTCAAGAACATGTCGCGATGGTCCGGCTCGCCTTCCAGTACGCGCGTGAGGCAGGTGCCACAGATGCCCTGTTCGCAAGACAACGGGATGTCGATGCCGGCCTCCAGCAACACCTGGGCAACGCTGAGCGTGGCCGGCACTTGGAAACACTGCCCGGTGCTAGCCAATTGCACCTCGAAGCCGCCCGCCTCATCCCCAGGGACAGCGGCGGCGGTAAAGTACTCACGGTGCAGTTGCGCTTCGGCCCAGCCCTGCGCGCGCGCCGTGCCGAGCACGTACTCCATGAAACCGTTGGGGCCACAGACATACAGATGACGGTCGGCGGCGGGCCCGGATAAAACCCGAACGGCGTCGAGACGCTGGGCATCCTCGCCATCGTCCAGATGAACCTGCACGCAATCGGCAAATGGCGAACGGCGGATGTACTCGATGAAGGCCATGCGCCCGGCCGAGCGGCCGCAATAGTGCAGCTCGAAAGGCGCGCCGATCCGCGCCAGGCGCTCGGCCATGCAGAGTATCGGCGTAATGCCGATACCGCCTGCGAACAGCACGCTGTACCCAGCCCCAGGCTCCAGCGGGAACAGGTTGCGTGGCTCGCTGATGCGCAGCCGGCTGCCTTCGTGCACCTGCTCGTGCATGGCCTGCGAACCGCCGCGAGACGCCGGGTCGAGCAAAACGCCCAACAGGTAGCGGTGGCGTTCTTCTGGGTGGTTGCACAGCGAGTACTGGCGCACCAGGCCATTGGGCAGGTGCACGTCGATATGCGAGCCAGCGCTGAAGGCAGGCAGCATGGAATCTTCGACCGGAGCCAGTTCAAAGCTGTAGATGCCTTCGGCTTCGAGGAGCTTGCGGGTCACAACGATGTCAATCATTGCGAAGCACCTACTGGCTGCTCAGCGGCAATCAATCGACGCAGGACACGTCGGCAGCGTACGGCCCCTGCATCGACCGCCAGCAGCACCGGGTTGAGGCCAAGCAGTTCAACCTCGCCAATCTGGCGCTGTTGGGCCTCGACCATGGGTTTGTCTTCGCCGGCAAAAATACCGATCAACATCTCCTGGACGAAGGCATTCAACTGCGCATTTTCTTGCTCGAAATTGCGCGTGTTGGCGAAGAAATAATGGGTATTGGCCGCGTCCTGCGGAGTCATCAGATGGAGGTTCCATGTCACGGGCCCCTCTTCCCTGGGACGCCCTGGAGGCGTGGCACCACTACCCAGCAACATCAGACCGGGCGCGTGCCAGATGACTTCTGCCCAGACGTCTGCCCGGGTCGGGTCTTCAAGGTGAGCGCCGAAAGCCGGTGGAGGCACATCATCCGGTGCCCACCAACTGATGCGCACACGATCGCTGGGCAACTCCTCGATGGTGGCGCGGGTACGTGACAACGCCCCGCCACCGAGCGTATCGGGGTGAAGGAAATCAACGTGGCTCAAATCCATGATGTTGTCGGCCAGCAGTTCGTAGTGCGCGCGGGTTGGCAAATACCCGTGCCCCTTGGCATGGATGGGCGCCTGTTCGAAGAAGGAAAAATCCGGGATCAGCGCATCGTTGGCCAGGCTCGCATCGCCAGGCCAGACCCAGATCGCGCCATGGCGCTCAACGACTGCGAACGCGCGGACACAGGCGGCCTTTGGGATACTCCCATCCCCGTGAGGATTGTGCGTACATTGGCCACTGCCATCGAAACGCAAGCCGTGGTACGGACACTGAACGCTGTCGCCGACAAGCTTGCCCATGTGCAGCGGGGCAAAACGGTGCGGGCAACGATCGGCGAGCGCCTGGATCACGCCTTGGCTATCGCGAAAGAACACAATGGGTTGCTCGACGATGGTTCTGCCCAGCATGCCACCTGGCGCCAGCTCGTCTGCCCATCCAGCGATGTACCAGGTATTGAGCAAATAACTCATGATGTTCTCCTCGTTGTTCTTATTTTGTTGAATCGTCGAATGGGCAGGTCAGTGCTCAGGGTCCGCGGCCAGCGCAGTGGGAAAAGCAGACCGGCTGCCCCGCAACCGAAGACAGGCCAGCGCTACCACCAGTTGAACGCCCGCGACGATGCCCAATGCGGCTGGCAAGGCGCCGATTACCCCGCCGGTGATCGCCAACACCACCAGCGGGCTGGCGAACTCACCGGCAAAGAACATCGACGTAAAGCCGCCGGCGGCGCGGCCGCGCTGCTGGAAGTCGACCTGGCTCATGATCCAGGTGAGCAGGGTCGGCATCATCAGGCCGATGCCCAGGCCGTTGATCAGGACGGCGATCACCACCAGCCCATGGCTGTCAGCCATCGCCAGCAGCCCGCCACCGATACCGGCCGCGACGAAGGCCAGGAGCATCTGCCGGTGCGCCGGGACACCACGGAACAACCGGAAACTCAGGGCGCCGACCAGTACGCCGAACTGACTGGCGCCCATGGTCATGCCGATCTGCTGCGAGCCTTCGACATGCAGTAGGTTGAGCAGGTAACCGACTTGTACCGGCACGATGAACAGGCTCAAGCCCGCCAGGAATGCCAGGGCATACAACGGTATCAGTGGGCGCCAGGGGAATGCCCTGCCCACCGTTGTCGCGGTGACGACCTGTGCACGCGGCTCCCACAACAACCAGACCATCAGTGGCAGAAGCACCAGCCCCAGCCCATACAGGGCAAACGGCGTGCGCCAGCCGTGCTCGCCGAGCACGCCACCGAGGGCAATGAAAATCGCCGCCGACAGCGAGGTCGCGACCATTTGCAGGGCGAACATCCGTTCACGCCGTGCGCCGCTGTAGTAGTCGCCCATCATCGTGGTGCAACAGGTCATGATCGCCGCCTCGGCCACACCGATGCCGGCGCGGCTGATGACGATGACCTCTAGCGACTCCAGCCATAGCGGCAGCACGCCACAGACGGTGTAGATAAGCATCGCACCGATCAACAACGGCTTGCGCCCCAGTCGGTCGGCGATAATCCCGGCCACGGGGGCCAACAACGCAATCATCAACGCCGGCAGCGTCAGAGCAATGGGCACCAGCACCGCCACACCCGGCGTGTCGGCGAAGTGCTCCTGCATACGTGGCAGGATGGGGGCCAGCAGCACCGCACCGAGCACCGGCAGGCAACTGCCGAGCAAGAGCAACAAGGATTGCGGCAGCCGCGCCTGGCGTTCAACGTTCATCGCGCACCTCCGGTGGTTGGGCCGCGCAGAACGCCATGCCGAAGGCGCTCAGGCCGGCGAATAGGTCAAGCCATAGGGACTGCTGGAACAAATGCACACGAGGCATGGAAACGTCCTTTCTTGTTGTTATGACGCGACGGGATTGGCGGCTGTTGCCGTTTGAGCGTGCTCTGAAGCCAGGCGCAGCGAGTGCTTCACGCAGGCCCCCTCCTCGGCTACGGCAGGCATCAGCGGCAAGCTCGTCGAATGGCTGGGTTTAACCTCGGCCGGCCCCGTGCTCACACGCCTGCTCGGCAACAGGAAGTGAGCCAGGGCCGGCAACAGCACCAACGCACCCACCATGTTCCAGACGAACATGAAGGCCAGCAGCACACCCATGTCGGCTTGGAACTTGATCGGCGAAAACATCCAGGTGGCCACGCCGATCGCCAGGGTCACGCCGGTCAGCATCACCACCTTGCCGGTGGACAGCAGTGCCCGGTAATACGACTCAGACAAGCTCGTGCCCTGGCGCATATGGCCCAGCAGGATGCTCATCACGTACAGCGCGTAATCGACGCCGATGCCCACGCCCAGAGCGATCACCGGCAGGGTCGCGACCTTGACGCCGATGTTCAGCCAGACCATCAGTGCCTCACAAAGGATCGACGTAAGCATCAGCGGAATCACCGCGCAAATCGTGGCGCGCCAGGAACGGAAGGTGATCAGGCACAGCAGGATCACCGCGCCGTAGACCCAGAACAGCATTTCGCGGTTGGCCTGCTTGACGACAATGTTGGTCGCGGCCTCGATCCCGGCATTGCCAGCGGCCAGAAGGAACTGGACCTCGTCAGTATTGTTCGCCGCGGCGAATTGCTCGACGTGATCCACCAGACGGCTCAGGGTTTGCGCTTTGTGGTCGGAGAGGTAGACGTACAGCGTGAGCAGGCTGCAGTCCTCGTTGTACAGCCCGCGCGGCGCCCCGGCGGTGACCATGTTGAGCATCGCCTGGTTGTTCTGCAGCTCATACCATTTCGGGCTGCCTTCGCTCAGACCCACGAGCATCCGGCGGTTAAGCAGCGCCAGGGAATTGGTCGAATCCACCCCTGGCAAGGTGCGCAATTGCCAGTCGAGGGCATCGACCTTGTTCAGGATGTCGTAGCGCGAACAGGCGCTGGCCGGGGTCTTGATCATGACCGCGAACAGATCGCTGCTGGCGCCGTAATGCCGGGTCAGGAATGCATCATCCTGGTTGTAGCGCGAGTCGGCCCGCAGCTCGGGCGCGCCCGCATCAAGGTCACCGACGTTCAATTGCAGGCTGACTACAAAGCCCGCCGTTGCCAGTGCCAGGCTCAAGGCAATGCACAACGCCGCCCAGCGCCGCTGGGTGAACAGATCGAGGAAGCGCCAGAATCCATGGCGATGCTGGCCCGCTTGTTCGGCGTGCTCGCTTTTGAGGCTCAGTCGCGCCGCGCGACCGCTGACCCCGACATAGGAAAGCAATATCGGCAGCAGGATCAGATTGGTGAAGATCAGCACGGCTACGCCGATACTGGCGATCATCGCCAAGTCCTGGATCACCTGGATCTTGATGATCATCAGCACCGCAAAGCCGACCGCATCACACAGCAGCGCGGTGAGGCCGGCGAGAAACAGGCGGCGGAAGGTGAAGCGCGCGGCGACCACACGGTGCATGCCGCGACCGATGTCCTGCATGATGCCGTTCATCTTCTGGGCGCCATGGCTCATGCCAATGGCAAACACCAGGAACGGCACCAGCACTGAATAGGGATCCAGTTGATAGCCCAACAGCGGCAGCAGGCCGAGTTGCCAAACCACTGCCACCAATGAGCAGAACACCACCAGCAAGGTGCTGCGGATGCAGCGGGTGTACCAATAAAGCACCACGGTGGTGATCAGGATCGCCATGGCGAAGAAGATCAGGATCTGCCGCAGGCCGGCAATCAGGTCACCGACTTTCTTGGCGAAACCGGTGATGCGGATGTCGATGCTGTCGCTCTGGTATTGGCTGCGCAGCGATTCGAGTTGTTGCGACAGCCGGGTGTAGTCCAATGGCTGGCCGTCGGGGGTGCGCTGCAGCAGCGGTACCTGGATGATGCTCGAGGCCTGGTCGAACGCCACCAACTGGCCGATTTCATTGGACAGTTGCACATTGCGCCGCAATGCCGCCAGGCTCGCGGCGCCGCCATCGTAGTTGTCTGGAATGACCGGCCCACCGTCCAGGCCCGCTTCGGTCACCGCCACCCAGCGCGTGGCCGGTGTCCAGAGCGACTTCATGTACGCGCGGTCGACACCGGGCAGCAGGTAAATCTTGTCGCTCAATGCCTGCAGCGTCTTGAGGTAGGCGCTGTCGTAGATGTCGCCCCGCTTGTTGACCACTGCAATGCGCACCGCATTCCCCAGCCCGCTCAACTCCTGCTGGTGCTCAAGGTAGTTGGCGATGTAAGGGTGATGGGTGGGGATCATTTTTTCGAAACTGGCGTTGAGCTCGACACGACTGGACTGCCAACCCAGTACCAGCGTGGTCGCCAGGCACAGCAGCAACACCCACAGGCGATGGTTGAACAGGGCTCGCTCGAGCACCGAACCGGAACGCGGATCAAAGTCTTCGAACGCATTCGCGGGGGACTGGGAAAAATTACCTGGGGACTTCATAACCTCACTCCGAAGCGGCAGTGGATGGCTGCGCAAGACGCTGCAGCCCGGTGAAACCGGCAACGATCAAGCTGCCATCGGCGGCCTCGATCACACTTGAAACTGGCTTGCCCAAGGGTTTGCCCAATGCCAGCAGCGCCGTCCCGGTCTGCTCGCTGTTGCGAAACAGCGTGCCGCTCTGGTTGACCAGCAGCAGTTGGCCGTCGGCCAAACGAGTGGCGTCGTTGAAGGAGATGGGCATGGGAACCGACAGACGCTGGAAACTTGCGCCAGCGTCGTGGGAGACAAAGGCATTACCCTTCAGACCGGCGACCACCAGCGCGCCATCGGCACGGCTCTGCAGGGTGAAGAAGCTGCCTTCGTAAGGGCTATCCAACTGACTGAACGACACCGCGTCGTCGTCCGAGCGCGCCAGGTAACCCTGCTCGCCAGCCAGGAACCAACGCGTGTCCTGGCGACTGATGGCGTACAGGTGCAAGCCGTTCGGATTGGCGATATGCCCCGTCAGCGAGTGCCAGGTGGCACCGCCATCGGTGGTCTGCAGCGCCAAACCGTAGGCACCGACGATCAGCCCGCGGTGCGCGTCGACGAATTCCAGTGCCAGAAAGGGTTTGTCTGGACCATCGGCGGCAAGACGCTCGGCATTTTCTACCCGGACCAGCGCGGCATCCGGGTCGGCAGCGGTGGCTTGGTCAGCCTTGGCAGCGTCCAGTTCCAGCTGTGCCACGCGCACGCCATCGAGTTGCAGCGTCCAGTGCTCACCGCCATCGCGGGTGGCCAATACCACGCCAGCGTGACCCACTGCCCAGCCATTGCGCGCATCGACAAACTGCACCGCCGTCAAGCTGACCGAAACCGGCACCGAGGCCTGGCGCCAGCTTTGTCCATTGTCGTCGGAGAGCAGCACCAGGCCGCGCTCGCCCACCGCTACCAGACGTGCGCCGGCCCGCGCCAGATCGATCAATACGCTCTTCTGCGCCGCCGGTACCGGCATGGCCGGAGTACTCAGTGGCGCGCCCACGGCAGTCGGCCCCGCCAGGCACTCGGTGGCGGCGAAGGGCAAATACAGGGCCAGGAGCACAGCGCTCGCCTGACTGATTCTGTTCATAACCTAACCTCGGAAAAACACTCGCACCCCAAGGGCAGACCGACAGGCCTGCCCATCACGCTCAGCTCAGACTCAACGCACGCCGCGACCGGCCATCGCTGCTGGCGAGAACTCCGAGGCCTTGTAGCGATCCACCGCGCGATACTGATCCGTCAATCCGGCGTAGACGTTCTGGATAAACCACGCACCCGAAGTCAGGTCATAAAAACCGGCAGACAGTTGCACCACAGCTGGCAAGTCGGGCAGTACGGAAGGCAGGGACCAGAGGGTCTTGGCCAGTTGGCCGCTGGCGTCCCAACGGTCGCCGAGCAGGGCTTGCCAGGTGTCTTCGTCGAGGTAGTAGCGACCTTTGGGCAACTGGTGACGCTTGCCGGCGGCCAACGTCGCCTCGACTACCCAGACGCGGTGCAACTCCCAACGCACGTAGTCAGGATTCAGATGGTGCTTGGCGAACAGGTCTTGCGGCTGGGCAGCGGTCTGCACCTTGTTGGTGTTGTAGGGAACATACATTTCCTGCTTGCCCACCAATTTCCAGTCGAACCGGTCCGTACGTCCCTGCCACACGAACAGTTCGTCGAAGGACATGACCCCGGCGGTGGACGGCGTCGGTGTATCGCAGCAGGCGTTGGGCAGCGTGCGCACCCGGCGCTGACCGGCCAGATAGACGTGAGCCTGGGATTTTTCGCCGTTGATGTTCTCGCGCCCCAGGATCTGTTCGCCGGCACGAATCGCCGGGCCGGAATTGACAAAATGCACCTGCCAGTAGTCACCCGAGTAGTTTTCAGGGCCAGCCTCCTCGTAGTAGTAGGGCATCTCCTGGGTCAACAGGCCGTCGCTGGTCATTACCTGATTACCGTCGGCCGTCATCAGATAGTGGCGAAAATGCGCCGCCACCGAGGTGCCGCGCCAGTTCAGCTGGTGGTTCCAGATGGCTTCGGTACCGTTCTGTGGAATCGGGAACGGGATCCCGCCATAGGCACCGTCGGGGATCAGGCCGGCGCTGCTGTCGACCAGTTTGGCGCGGGTCGCATTCTTGAACGTGTTGTCATAGACCCACTGCGGCGCGGCCGCCGTGCGCCGGGTCGGATAGACGTCGATGCGATAGGTGTCCGGGAAACGCTTGAACAGTTCCTTGGTGCCGTCGCTGAGCTTGTCGGCGTACTTGGCCAGGTTCTGGGCAGTGATGCTGTACAAGGGTTTGTCAGCGGCAAACGGATCGCCACGTTTGCCGCCCGGAACATAAGCCGGATCGACCTTGGTGTAGCCGCCATCCCAGGCCGGGATGCTGCCATTGGCATTGCCGGCTTTCTCGGCACCGAAGGGCGTCAGGGTCTTGCCCAGCTGGGCCGCTTGTTCGGCGCTGGCGGCCAGGACCATCGGCGCGGCGGCGGCCAGCAAAGTTAAGCACAAGGCCTTTAGAGTGAACTGAATGGTCATGCGCAAATCCTCTTAGAACGTGGTCTTGACGGAGAAAGCCAGGTAATCCCGGTCCTTCAACGACTGCTTGTAGTTGAACTGGTTGGCGGCGTTGAGGCTGGTGTCCTCGGGGCCGTAGAAGTGGGTGTAGGTCAGCCCCACGGTCACTTGGTCCAGATAGGTGGCGGATACGCCGATGTTCATGTCCCCTCCTCTATCGGGGCCGAACCCGCTGATCACCGCCGACTTGCCCATGGGGAAATAGCTGATGCCCACCGGCACACTGATATCCACGCCAGGGAAGAACTGGCGATAGGTGGGCGTGTACACCAACTTCAAGCCCAAGCCGTCATCGGTGGCGTTAGGGTCCAGGGCGGCGCGGTTCTTGGTCACGGCCAGCAAGCGGTTCCAGGCAATCTCCCCGACCAGGCTGGCTTCATTGGCGACAAAGGAAGGGCCCAGCGATGCCAGGACGTTGAGGTTGACGTGGGCCGTACGGCCGACGGCGTACAGGGCGTCATCGTTGTTGTCCGCGTCGACGCCCGGCAGGACGGTCTGGGCGTTGGACACCAACGGCATGTTCCAGCGCATCGACGCCTCGCCGGCAAAGCTGTACTCGTCTACGGAGGTGGCGAAACTGGCGCCCAGGACACGGATATCTTCCGGGTAGACCCAGGAATATTCGCCGACTTGCCCGGTACTGAAATTCGGCCCGGTGGCATTCGGCTTCAAGTACAACGTTGGCGTTTTCTCATGATATTGCAGTGCGTACAGACCGTAATCCGTCGTCCCGGTGTTGTACTTGAGCTGCAGGCCGCCTTGGCCGGAACTCCTGGCTTTCTTGTCCTTGCCATGGAAAAACGCCGCCGGGCTATTGGCATTCCCGCCCAGGAAATCCGGGAATGGCCCGCCGGTGATCAGCCTTTCATTGCCATCGCCGATCGTATCGCTGGTGGAGAAGTAGCTGCCGGCGCCAGGCAAACGTGTCTCTTCCCACTCCAACTGGTAGAAAGCGCCCAATGACAAGTCATCGGTCAGTTGGTAGGCGGTCGAGAGTTGATTGACCGGCCGGGTGATTTCCTTGAATTGGGTGTTGGGTACCGATTGCGCCTTGACCACGTCCACTGGCGCCATGGCACCGGCAATGCCGTTGCCGCCAAAGAACAGGCTCTCACCCCAGATCAGACCATGACGCCCCGCGCGAACTGATAAGGCACGGTCGGCCAGCTCACCGTTCCAGTAGACAAAGGCATCCAGCAGTTCGCCGTCACCCCCGTGCAACTGACGGGTGTCGCTGGTGAATTCGTCAAAGCCCACCGAACGTTGGTTGGCACTGGCCGCGTCGTTATTGTCGTTGCGGTCCTGGTAGACGGTGTCGTACCAAGCGGCACCGCTCACACGGGCACCGAAGTTGTGAAAGCCGATGTCCAGTTCGGAAAGAATATCCAGGCGATTGGAGATCAGCCCCTTGCCGAAGTTGTGATCGCCGTCATTCTGGTTCAACGCCGTCTGCCCTTCGCTGAGCTTGCTGCTGGGCTCCTTCAGGCGCCAGGCCGCGCTGTACTTCAGGGTGTTGTCCCAGCGCAAGCTGAGATCGGGATTACCGGTGTCGATCTGAAACGCCTGGGCCGCCGAAGCGCCAAGCCCCAGGCTGGCCGCAAGGGTCAGGGTGAAGGGGACGCGCCGCGACGCAGCGAACTTGCGAGTAGCCATCGAAGTAACCCTCTTTATTGTTGTTGTATGTCAGCTCTTCTGGTGAAACCGCGCCCGCAATCCAACCGGGCCAAGCCTGCACAGGCATGAAACTTCCATGGGAAAGCGAATTTGGTTTTGTCGGCGCCTCAGATAGGCTCTGCCGTGACCTCAAGCATCCGCCTGACCAGGCCGATCCGGTCGAAGCTGCTGTCGTGGGCCATTTCCTTGTCACCAGCCAGCACCGAGCTTTCGCTGATGAATTTGCAGCGTTCATAACGGCGCGCCATAAAGCGTTCGAGCTGTTGTTCGACGCTCCCGCCGGCGACCAACTCTTCGCCAAGCACCACGGCATCCTCGATGGCCATGCCGGCACCCTGGCCCAGGTGCGGCGTCGTGGCGTGAACCGCATCGCCAATCAGCACAACACGGCCGCGATACCAAGGCTCATTGACGAACACCACCTCCAGTGGCTTGTAGACCACCTGTTCGTTGTTGATTATTTGCTCGCGCAGCTCGCCGATCAGCCCGGTGAAGCCACTCAGACGCTGGCGCATCTGGGTCGCCAGCGTGGCGGCATCCATCCTGGGGTTCGCGGGCTCGTGGGAGGTCATGAACAGGTACATCTGGTCGTGACCCAGCGGCACCAGCCCGGCATTGCCGGCGGGTCCCTGGAACGTGGCCAGATGATCGACTCCCGCGGCGCGTGGAAAGTTGTAGCGCCACACCGCTTGGCCAGTGAAGCGCGGCGAGTACTGCTCGCCGAACAGCAAGCCGCGCATTTTCGAATACAGGCCATCGGCGCCCACGACCAGGTCGTAACGACCGCGACTGCCATCGGTGAACAGCACATCGACGCGCTCGCCCACCTGCTCCAGCGTCTCGACGCTCAGGCCCAGACGAATCGAGGCACCCAGGGCCATGGTGGTTTCGCTGAGGACTTGATGCAGGGCCAGGCGCGAGATGCCGACGTTGGCTGGATACTCGGGGCCGGCCAGGCGCTGACCGGGAATTCGCGCCAGCTGTTCACCAGCCGTGGTATTGATGGTCAAATCCTCGAACGCGTAGGCGGCGTCAAGGTAGCCATCCAGCACACCTAACTTGGCCATCTCACGCACGACGTTACTCTGTTGGATGATACCGACGCCGTAGACGGTCCACTGCGCCTTGAGCTCGACAAGATCGACTTCGATGTCCTGGCGACGCAAAGCGATTGCAGCGCATAGACCACCGATACCACCGCCGACGATAAGCACCTTTTTCACTGCGTTCATGCTCGTCTCACTCTTATTCTTGTTATTCACGCTAGCGTTCTGCCGGAGCGATCCCAGGCTTCACCACCGGCTGTGTCTGCACGCATTCGGTACCGCGTTGTGTTCACTTTCTCGGCAAAGCAGGCGTTTGACCAATCGGATGTAGGGATACGATGTATCAGCTACCGCGATACGTTGGTCACGATGTATTCGCGTCTAGCTGACCCGCTTCGAGCACCAGCCAATCAGCCTCTGCATGCCACTGCAGCACGCTCAGGCTTTCTCCCAGGCACGGCCCGTAGACACACAGGCCACTGTCCGGAAGGAATCGGGCACCATGGGCGTAACAGACGATCTGTCGGCCATCGACGCTGAGAAAACGATCCTTGCGGTATTCCAGCCGCACCTCCAGGTGCGGGCAGCTGTTGCGATAGACCCGCACCTCGCCGTCATGGCGCAGGGCGAACAGACTGTCCTTCCCCGTGCCCAGGGGATCGAACCCGCGGGCCTGCCCTTCCACCAGTTCATCCAGCCGACAGAGCACCATGGCCTCGTGACTCATGGATGACCTCCGCACTCAGGCCTGCTTGGGTGGCGGGCCGCTCGGGAACCATTTTTCCCGGGAGGTGAACAGGAACAATTGCGAGTTATCCGCCGACAACGGCGCCTGGCGCGCTTGCCAGGCGTCATCGTGCTTGTCCATGTCGGCGTCGTATTCAATGTGGCAACCCAACGGGCTGTTGAAGTACCAGAACCAGTTGGAACCAAAGAGATGACGGCCCGGCCCCCAGAAGCTGGTCCAGCCTTGCTGTTCGAAGCGACGACCGGCCAGCAGTACTTCCGTGCCGCTGCCCATGTGAAAGGTGAAGTGCTCGCAGCCCTTCATGTGCGGCGGCGTCTGGATCATGAACAGGCAGTGATGGTCATCGGAACCGGCCGGACGCATGAACGGGCCGGCGCCGACAAAGGTGTCGGTGGTCACGAAGCCCAAGCGCTTGTAAAAAGCTTCGGCCTTGGCTGAGTCCGGCACGAAGTACACCACGTGGGACAGGGTCCGCGGCAGGGCCTGCATGTCGGGATTGATGCCAGGTTGGTTAACCGGGCGTTGAGGCACATGGCCCGGCGCATTGGTCAGGTCGGCTGGCGCGCTGTACGCACGCCGCACGCTGATCTGGAAACCAATGGCAAAGCCCATATCGTCAACGCTGTGCACGGAGCCATCGGCACCGCGGGTCACCGGGCGGTCGCGCCCCAGCTCATCGGCGATGGCCTCAAGATCAGCCGCGCTGGCCACGCCATAGACGGTTTCACGAATCGAGGGCGCAGGCCCAATGGCCGCCGGCAGACTGGCATCGTCTGCCCGACGGATAACCACGGCGGTGCCGTCGAGGGCTTCGAAACGACCGCCCTCACTGTCGACATCGACAGGCAGCAGGCCGTAGTCACGCAGGCAATGGGTACAAGCTTGAATGTCGTCGACGCCAAAAATAAGGACGTCAAGGCCAATGATGTTCATTGAGTTACCACTCCATTGTAATTATTCAGCGCAAGCCAGACGTCCCACTACGAGAGCAGTGCCAGGCCTTACGCTGCCGAGGCTAGTCTTGGAGTCGATAAAGCGTCACGGCCAACCGACTGCGGGTTGATAGTGAAGGGGTAAAAACTCACTGACTAATCGCTTGTCAGGATGCGACCTATCGGCAAACGCGATACTTGGCTGCAAAGCACAAATGGCTTGGAAATCGAACACGAACCGCTCGATTCGCCCACTCACGGCACTTGACGCCGCGATAGGAAGGTTGGAAGGTATTTACAAAATAAATACAAAAATCGAGACCGCCATGCGTTTTAACCACTTGGATCTCAACCTCCTGGTGGCGCTGGATGTGTTGCTGGAAGAGCAGAACATCACCCGCGCCGCCGAACGCCTGCACATGACCCAATCCGCCACCAGCGGTGTACTGGGCAGGCTGCGCCTCTACTTCGAAGATGAGCTGCTGGCGCAGGTCGGACGCAAGATGCAGCCCACGCCTTATGCCCGTGAACTGGCGGCACCGGTGCGCCAGGTGCTGCTGACGATCCAGTCCTCGATCACCGCCAAACCGGTGTTCGCCCCCGCTACCAGCAAGCGCCATTTTCGCCTGATCACGTCGGACTATCTGATCAGCGTCCTGTTTGCCCGGGTGATCCAGAAAATCTCCCTGGAAGCCCCGCACATCACCTTCGAACTGCTCGGCCCCGGCGACACGTCCACCGAAATGCTGATGCGCGGTGAGGCCGACATGATGATCGTGCCTGAGCACTATCTGATCGAAGGCCACCCCTCGCAGCTACTGTTTGAAGAAGAGCACGTTTGCGTCGTGTGGGAAGGCAACACTTTGGTGGGCGACAGCATCAGCCTCGATCAGTACATCGAGATGGGCCATGTCTCGGTGATTTTTGGCCGCAACCGGCAACTGAGCGTCGAAGAATGGCTGATGAGCCAGTATGGTTTCACGCGCCGCATGGAAGTGGTGACCCATGACTTCAACACCCTGCCACAGTTGATCGTCGGCACCCAACGCGTCGCCACCATGCTCCAGCGCATGGCCAGGCTCTACGCCAACTACCTGCCGCTGCGCATCGTGCAACCGCCGGTGAAAATCCCAGTGATGCGTGAGTTCATGCTCTGGCATCGGACCATGGAGGGGGATCCGATGCACCGTTGGCTGCGGGCGAAAATCAGTCAGATCATTAACGAGCTGGAGCAGTAATGGCTGCCGAAGCCTGGAGGTGCGTCAGGTACGGAAGTGCCCGACGGCCGCTTTGAGCTCGCCGCCAACCCGTTGCAAGTCGGCCGTTGAACCTTGAAGTTGCAGGCTTTCCCTGGCACTGCCCTCGGCCACTTCGCGCACCCGCGTCATACTCTGGCTGACTTGCTCGGCCACCACGCTCTGCTGTTCGGCGGCCGCGGCGATCTGCTGGTTCATCTGCTCGATGCTGGACACCGCCCGGGTTATCCGCGCCAGTGCCTGGGAAGCTTGCGCCGCAAGCACCACCGTTTCATCGCTCAGCACATGGCTGCCTTGCAAACGCTCAGCGGCGTGTTGGGCCACAGCGCTCAGACGAACAATCAACCCTTCGATTTCCGTCGTCGATCCCTGGGTGCGCCGTGCCAGGCCCCGCACCTCATCGGCGACCACCGCGAAGCCACGCCCCTGCTCGCCCGCGCGCGCGGCCTCGATGGCGGCGTTGAGCGCCAACAGGTTGGTCTGCTCGGCCACCGCCTTGATCACATCGAGCACGCCTCCAATCGCCGCGCTCTCCACCAATAGCGACCGCATGGCTTCAGCGCAACCACCCATTTCCACAGCCAAATGGTCAATCTTGTCACTCGCCTGACGCACCAACTCATCACCCTCACGCGCCTGTTGGTCGGCATGCGCCACCGCTTCGCTGGCTTGACCGGCGTTGCGCGCGACTTCCTGCGCTGTGGCGGCCATCTGTTGCATGGCAGTGGCGGCCAACTCGGTTTCCTGGCGCTGGTGTTCGACACCACGGCTGTTGCTCAGGGTCACTTCGGCCAGGCTGCCGGCCATGCCGTTGAGCGAGCCAACACCGCGGTCGATGCGCCCGACCAATCCACGCAGGCTGCCCAGCATGCTCCCCACAGTGCCCAACAGTTGGCCCAACTCATCACGACGAGCACTGTCTGCCGGCGGATCACTCAAGTCCCCAGCCGCCACGCGCTGGACCAACTGCACAGCCTGGCGCAACGGCTGCACAATCAACTGACGGATCAGCAGGCTGGCGCCAATGCCCAAGGCCAGCGCCAGAACAGTGATCCAGCCCAACTGACGATCGGCTTTGCGGTTATCGTCAAGTACCGCCTGCCTTTGCTGCTCATCGGCCTGGGCCAACAGCTTGCTGACCTGCTCTGTTTGCGCACTCATCGTCGCACTGCTTTGCGCACTTCGTTCGCGGCTGTCGACGAACTCGAGGAAGGCCTTGCGGTAGTCGCCCAGGGCAGTATTCGCCTCCTGCAGCGACTCGCCTTGCTGCTCGCCAAGCGCGAGTGCCTGCATGGCGGCCAGCAGGTCACTCATGCTCATTTCCCAGTCGCTGCGGTATCGCTCTTCGCCATCGAGCGAATAATACAGCTCACTGTCGCGCAGCTTGACGAGCTTGTCCCGCAACGCTGCCGTCTGCTCAAGCAACACCATCTGATCGCTGCTCGGCGGCGTCCCCTGCCCTAACCGAGCGTTAAGCGCATCCAGTTGGTCGAGAAACAGCAGGGTAAAACTGTCGCCAGCCGTCTGCGCCAGTGCCTGCATGCGCAGTCGCGCTTCGCGAGCCCGACGCAACGAATCGGCATAGCCGAGGAACTGCTCCAGGTAAACGCTGACGGCTGTGCGAACGGGGATGTGCGTTGCGTTGTTGGTCGGGTGATCATCGAGTTGTTGATTCAGTTTTTCGATTGTCTCGCGTACTTGCTCCAGGCGCCGCGGCGCCAGATCCAGGGCGAATGCTTTCTCGTCGATACGCGCACGCAGGATCAGGGCCTGGATCGATGATTCCTGACGCGATTGCTCACCGCGCTGCTGCAGCACACCCAGGGAACGAAACGCCGTGAGCGCGACCCCCAGGGTCACCAGCAGCACCAGGCCAAAACCCAACAATAGCTTGCCCCCTACCGATAGATTTCCGAGCACGCGATTCAATACGAGCATGTCCAACTCCTCGCACGGTCATGGAAAAACAGCCTGCCCTTGGCGCACGGGATGATCGCTGTGCCGGATCTGGACTCACTCATCTGCCGATACCTTGTTCTTGTTGTTGTGGCGCCCCAAACGCCAACCAACGACGCGGTGCAGCGCCAACTCTAGTGAGTCGGACCTCAACGACACCAATCGCATCCTGCGTTATGAGCCATCGCAAAGTACGATGATAGGTATCCGGATTTGCTGCTTGAACGGTGAGTGGAAACCCTTTAGCCAACGGTGCACATGGCTCTATCTCCGTTCGCAATACCTCCCATCCCGACTCGCGATTGGCCAAACAATGGGCCTCCCCTTAGCCTGCGTCGACCGTCAGGTCTGGCGATCCCGCTCCGGCCCTGGCCGCCCGCCTTTGCTTGCACAAGGACAATAACCATCATGTTTCGCTACTTCCCAACCAACTACGTGTGGAACCTTTCCGTCGACCTGGCCATTGAAATGGGCGCCCGCATCGGCGAAATCGAAGAAATGTGTGCGCCGCTGCAAGAAGCCGCCAAGCAACCGGACGCCGCCGGCAGCAAGGCCTTCCGAGAAACCTGGGCGAACATGGCCGACAAGCTGTGCGGCCTGGCTGAAGAAGACGAAGGCAAGGGTCGAATGCTGTCCGCCGGTGAAAAATACAACCGCGCCGCCACCTATTACCTGAGCTGCGAACGCCTTCAGGCCCACGGTGCCCCTGGCCGTACGGAGCTGTACCAGCGCTTTCTGCACACGTTCCAACGCGGTATCGAACTGGCACGAGAAAACTGCGAGCGCGTTGAAATCCCCTACGAAGGCAAACACATTTCCGGTCTGCTGGTGCGTGCCGAAGGCGTCAGCGGCCCCGCGCCGATCCTGGTGCAGGTCAATGGGCTGGATTCCACCAAAGAAATGAAATACCGCGTCGGCCTGCCCGCCTGGCTGGCCAAACGTGGCGTTTCTTCTTTAATCATCGACCAACCCGGCACCGGCGAAGCATTGCGTCTGCACAACCTGACCGCGCGCTTCGACAGCGAACATTGGGCCAGCCGCGTGGTGGATTGGCTAGAAACCCGCGCCGATGTCGACGCCAAACGCATCGGCCTGGAGGGTGTGTCGCTTGGCGGCTACTACTGCCCGCGCGCGGTAGCCTTCGAGCCGCGCTTCGCGTGCGGCGTCGTGTGGGGTGCCAACCATGATTGGCGCGATGTGCAGAAACGTCGAATGGAAAAGGAAGGCAGCTTTCCGGTACCGCATTACTGGTCGCATGTGTCATGGGTCTGGGGCGCCAAGGACACGGAGGAGTTCATGACCATCGCCGAGAACGTTCATCTGGACGGCATCCTGGACCGTATCAAGGTCCCCTTCCTGGTCACCCACGGTGAAAAGGACTCGCAGATTCCATTGAAGTGGGCCCACCGCACCTACGAGCAGTTGGTCAACAGCCCAAAACGCGAACTGAAAATCTTCACCGAACGTGAGGGCGGTGTGCAGCATTCGAGCTTCGACAACAGTATCAATGCAGGTCACTACATTGCCGACTGGGTGGCTGAAGTGCTCGGTGGGCGTACTGCATGACTGGTGTGAAATTCGTGTTCCGGCAGGCTGCAAGGGTTTGAGCCTTGCGGTGCGGCTGCGCAATCGGGCGATGGGCGCCAATGCGCGCCCATTGCATTTACAGGGCCCAGCCGTGCTTGGATAGCTACTCATACCCCACCGAGACCCCGCTGGCGGCCAAACTGTCCACTAATCGATTCCAATAATTCGCTGAACAAATGCCCAAGGTCTAGCGCAGTGCATCTAAACTCTGTGATATTTCTCAATATCGAGTAGGAGGCGGATTTACATCCGCCGTCCTCTCACACCACCGTACGTACGGTTCCGTATACGGCGGTTCAGGTTATACGGATAAACCGTTAATCGTATCCAGTATCG
>NZ_JABWQY010000027.1:0-39286 GCF_014268685.1 Pseudomonas sp. SWRI92 | reverse complement strand
TTCCTTATCAACTTCAACCACTTGCGCTTTCGATCTCTCGTTAGCGGGAGGCGAATTCTACAGCGTTAGTCGCTGCTGTCAACACCTCTTTTACACCGCTTTCGACCGAGAAGATCGAACCGTCGACAGGGCCAGACAACACCGCCCTATCCACTCCTTCCGTGCTTCGATGAACTGAAGCCCGCCTACATCGAAACCTACTTAACTCTTTGAAACTCAAGGAGTTTTCCATTTCGACTGCGCCGGAAGTGGGGCGAATTATAGACACCCAGAATTTGCCGTCAACCCTTTATTTCGCTTTTCCAGCCTTCCAGACCGAAATGGCCCCAATCAGTCTTATATATAGACGGTATCGCTTGAAATGCGCACTATATTGCGCAAACCAGTCTTTCTCGCCTTTTCTTGGATGACACCCTGTAAATGACTTCTCCCAATCGCAACCTGGTAGCTACCCTATATCCGGTTGCCCTGCTCCTCATAGCCATGGCATCCATCCAGTCCGGAGCATCCCTCGCCAAAAGCATGTTCCCGGTTGTAGGCGCCCAAGGCACCACTACACTGCGGCTCATTTTTGCCAGCCTCATCATGTTGCTGTTGCTACGACCCTGGCGAGCCAAACTCACCGCCCAGTCCCTGCGCACCGTGGTCATCTACGGATTGGCCCTGGGCGGTATGAATTTCCTCTTCTATATGTCGCTTCGCACGGTTCCACTGGGCATTGCCGTGGCACTGGAGTTTACCGGCCCCTTGGCCGTTGCCATCTACGCCTCTCGCCGAGCAATTGATTTCCTCTGGATTGCCCTGGCAGTGATTGGACTGCTGTTACTCATACCAACCGGAGCAGCCAGCGCCAGCATCGATCTGACCGGAGCCAGCTATGCCCTGGGAGCAGGCGTGTGTTGGGCGCTGTACATTCTGTTTGGCCAAAAGGCAGGAGCGGATAACGGCGTGCAGACCGCGGCATTGGGCGTCATGATCGCCGCCTTGTTTGTAGCCCCTATCGGCATCGTCCATGCCGGGGCCGCGCTACTTACGCCAAGTCTTATCCCGGTCGCCATTGCAGTTGCCATACTCTCCACTGCCCTGCCTTATACCTTGGAAATGATCTCCCTGACCCGGATCCCCGCGCGTACGTTTGGAACCCTTATGAGCGTCGAGCCCGCGATAGGCGCGTTGTCGGGCCTGTTATTCCTCCAAGAGTATCTGTCCCTGGCCCAGTGGAGCGCCATCACCTGCATTATCCTCGCTTCGATCGGCGCGACGCTGACCATGGGCGATACCGCAAAGCCCGCCGTTGCGGCGGATTGAGCAGTTTTTTACATAGCTCTGGTATTTACCGGCCATTTAGGCCATGTTTAGCCCCGTAACCTAATGTCAGACATGGATTTTTTCATACAGGACGTCATGAACGCTTCAAGCGAAAGCGAACGCAGCCGTACGTAGACAGAAGATCCACGACGGCATAAGGACGGGAATGAAACGAATTTTGATATTGATCGCCGTACTTGCGGTTGCGGGCTGCGCGGCGACATCGAAAACCGAAATCAAACGCGGTAAAAAAGGCCTGCACATCAATTGCTCTGGCCTGACGTCATCTTGGGACCAGTGTGCTGCTACCGCCGCCAATTCATGCGCCCCAAAAAACTACAAGGTCATCGCCAAGTCGGGCGACGCCGTCGAGGAACCGGGGGATTATCCCTTCGGACTCAACCCCGCCGGTTACACCAGCCGCAGCATGATCGTCATCTGCAAATAAGCGCAGGTCAATCGAATGGCCGCTCGGCTATTCGGCGGCTGATTTCATCATGACTGGACTTGAGGACCTCACGCTGGACCTCGGGTGTCGCCAACATTCGCGCGACGACCAACGCTCCCACGCATTGCGACAGGATCGCCCACGCAAGACTGCCGCTTCCCAGTATTTGCGCCCAACTTTCGTGCAGACGGCAGATCCACGCTTGTGCCGCTTCACGAACCTCCAGATCCGAACGCGCAATCTCGGCTCCCAGTACCGGCAAGGCGCACCCTGCTTCGGGTTGCTCGACATGGCTCATGCTCAGGTATTGCTTGAGACAACGCTGCAGTTTCGTTGAGTCCATCACCCCGTCGCCGCTCAAACGGTCCAGGCTGTGGGCGAGCTCTCGCTCGATAATTACCTTGAAAAGCTCGTCCTTGGATGAGAAGTGACTGTAGAACGCACCGCCGCTTAATCCGATCGCCTTCATAAGACCATCAACCCCTACCGTCGAAAAACCCGACTTCTTGGCTGACATGGCGCTGCTAACGAGGAGCTTTTCGCGGGTTTCCATCTTGTGATTGGCTGAATAACGCATCGTCCTGCCTCTTGGTACTCACCTTGACGTCCACCGAACCTTAGCATAACGTTCGTTTAGCTAACGATCGTTTACCTATAGGACTGATCATGAATAATAAGAAGATCGTACTGGTTGTTGGTGCGGGCGATGCCACAGGGGGCGCCATCGCCAGGCGTTTCGCCCAGGAGGGTTTCGTCGCATGTGTGACGCGTCGCAGCGCCGACAAGCTCGAACCGTTGGTCAACGACATTCGAGCCCAAGGCGGCGAAGCCCACGGATTCGCTTGCGATGCGCGCAAGGAAGACGACGTCATTGCATTGATCGAGCAAATCGAGACTCAACTCGGCCCGATCGAAGCCTTTGTATTTAATATCGGCGCCAACGTGCCGTGCAGCATCCTGGAAGAGACAGCACGCAAGTATTTCAAGATCTGGGAGATGGCATGTTTCTCAGGTTTTCTCAACGCGCGGGAAGTGGCCAAGCGCATGGTCAAGCGCCAGCGCGGTACAATTCTGTTCACCGGGGCCACGGCGGGATTACGCGGCGCATCTGGGTTCGCCGCGTTTGCCGGGGCGAAGCACGGCATACGCGCGCTGGCCCAGAGTATGGCGCGTGAACTGGGGCCGATGAATATCCACGTGGCTCATGTGGTGGTCGACGGCGCCATCGACACTGATTTCATCCGCAATAATTTCCCTGAAAAATACGCAACCAAGGATGAGGACGGCATCCTCGACCCTGGGCACATTGCTGAAAATTATTGGTATCTGCACACCCAGCCTCGCGACGCCTGGACCTTCGAGCTGGACCTGCGCCCCTGGAGCGAACGCTGGTAGCCCCCTCCTTCCTATACCAATAAGAGAGCAACGCTCATGAATAAATCTGTGGAATTTTTCTTCGATCTCGGCAGCCCGACCACCTATTTGGCCTATACCCAGTTGCCCGCGCTTTGCGCGCAAACGGCCAGCAAACTTATTTACCGCCCGATGCTCCTCGGTGGCGTATTCAAGGCAACGGGCAACGCATCACCGGTGACCGTGCCAGCCAAAGGACCTTACCTGTTCAAGGATCTGAATCGCTTTGCCAAACGTTACGGCGTGGATTTCAAGCTCAATCCTTATTTCCCGATCAACACGTTGCTGCTGATGCGTGCCGTGACCGGCATGCAGTTGCGCCAGCCCGAGCGTTTCGAGGCTTTTGTTGAGTGTCTGTTCCGAGCATTGTGGGTCGATGCCCGCAACCTGAACGATCCGGCAACCGTGGCGGCGGTCCTGAGCGAGGGCGGTTTCGATCCTGATGATGTGCTGGCCTTGACCGCAGATGAACAGATCAAGGAAGCGCTCAAGACAACCACAGAAGAAGCTATCAGGCGTGGGGTGTTCGGCGCCCCGAGCATGTTCGTGGGCGCAGAACTGTTTTTTGGCCAGGATCGGCTGGACTTCGTCCGTGAAGCCCTTGGCTGATCCCTTGCCTCAGATTGCCGCAGTCCGGGTATTCAGCCATTGCAGCGCGTCGCCGTCCAGCAACGGGCTCAATCGACGCTGAACCTCGGCGTGGTAGCCGTTGAACCAGTCTTTTTCATCCTGGGTCAGCAGGGACGGCTCGAGGCAACGGGTGTCGATCGGGCATAGAGTCAGGGTTTCAAACTCAAGGAAATCACCGAACTCGCTGCTGCCCGCCTCGCGATTCAACACCAGGTTCTCGATGCGCACACCCCAGCGACCGGGACGATACGTGCCTGGCTCGATGGATGTGATCATGCCCGGCTGCATTGCCGTTTGTGGCGTGGCTGCGGCCTGGTAGGCAATGACCTGCGGTCCCTCGTGAACATTCAGGAAATAACCGACGCCGTGGCCAGTGCCATGGCCGTAATCCACCTGTTCAGCCCAGATGGGCGCGCGGGCGATGGCATCCAGCAAGGGCGACAGGATGCCCTTTGGAAATTTGGCCCTGGACAAGGCAATCACGCCTTTGAGCACACGAGTGCAATCACGCTTCTGCTCTGGTGTCGGCGTTCCGACTGGCACCATGCGCGTGATGTCCGTGGTACCGCCCAGGTATTGGCCACCCGAATCGATCAGCAGCAAACCATCGCCTTCAATAACCGCGTGCGCTTCTTCCGTCGCGTGATAATGCGGCATCGCGCCATTGGCATTGAACGCTGCAATGGTATTGAAGCTCAGGGAAATAAAATCCGGCCGACGCTTGCGCGCTGCGGTCAGGTGCTCATCGATGGTCAGCTCGGTGATGCGTTCGCGGCCCCAGGCATTCTCCAGCCAGGCGAAGAATTCGCAGAGTGCCGCTCCGTCCTGCTCCATGGCTAGACGAATGTGCTCGGCATCGGCCAGGCTTTTGCGGGATTTGGCCAGTGTCGTGGGATTTAGCCCTTCGACCAGTTTCACGCCACTGTTGAGGTTGTCCAGCAATCCGACCGTGACCCGCGCCGGATCAACCTGCAAGCTCGCGTCGCTCGGAACTTCACGCAAAGCGGCCGCGGCCTCGCTGTAGTCGCGCAACGTCACGCCATCCTGTTCGAGGAGGGCACGCAGCGATGCATCGATTTTGCCCAGGGCGACAAACAACGTTGCCCGCTGCTGGCTGATCAAGGCAAAGGAAACGAATACAGGATTGAACGACACATCCGCGCCGCGCAGGTTGAACAGCCAGGCGATGTCGTCTAGCGTGGCGATGAAATGCCAATCGGCGCCGCGCTCCTTGAGAGATTCACGCAGCTTGGCAAGCTTCTCGACACGGTTGACCGTCGCTTGTGGTGGGAGGTGGGCGTACACCGGCTGACCAGGCAGCTCCGGACGATCGGTCCAAACCTGCTGAAGCAGGTCGATATCAGTACGCAATCGCGCGCCACGCGACTCAAGCTTGCTGCTCAACGTTCGGGCCGACGCCACGGCCATGACCGCACCGTCAACTGCAACCACGCCGCCTTCAGGCGTCTGCTCGCCCAACCAATCCAACGGGCCAGGCTGGCCGGGAATGAGTTTGACCAGCTCGATGCCGCTGCCCTCCAGTTCCTGTGTGGCCTGCTCCCAATAACGACTGTCCGCCCAGACCCCGGCGAAATCCGCAGTGACGATCAAGGTACCGACCGAGCCATGGAAGCCCGACAACCATTGGCGCCCTTGCCAGTAGCCCGGCAGATACTCGGATAGATGCGGGTCGGCTGATGGAACCAGCAGCGCGTGAACGCCCTCCTCGCTCATCAATTGGCGGATTCGGGCCAGGCGCTGGGGAATCTGTCCCGCGGTCAAAGGCTGGGTGCTCATCATTACTCCTGCTAATCAATTTTATTGTTCGATGCCAAACACGTTCGGCTCAGGGCGCTGCCGCCCAGAAAGCCGGCGCAGCCGTGCAGGCTAGCTTGATCAACCGCACGGCCTCATCGACATCCTGCTCGCTGGTAAAGCGACCAAGGCTCAAGCGGATGGTCCGCCCGGCCGCACGCGCATCGTGCCCCAGGGCAAGCAGCACGTGGGACGGGGTGTTCTGCGCCGAGTTGCAGGCCGAGGTCGCGGAAAATGCAATCGATGCGCCCAGCGTCGCCGGGTTGAATTCGCCGGCGTTGAAAGTAACGCTCAGTGTGTGGGGGATCCGGCAGTTCGCACTGCCATTTATACATACACCGGGCAACGCCAGCAGCGGCTCAAGCAAACGATTGCGCAACCGGGCGATTTTGGCGAGCTCTTCGTCAAAGAACTGCGCCGCCAGCTCGAATGCCGCGCCCATCGCTGCAATCTGGTGGGTGGCCAGGGTACCGGAGCGCAAGCCACCTTCATGACCTCCGCCATGGATCTGGGCCGACAGGTGCGCCCGCGCGCGATCACCGACATAAAGCGCGCCGATGCCCTTGGGGCCGTAGATCTTGTGCGCCGAAAAAGACATCAGGTCCACCGGCCACCGGGCCAGGTCGATGCTCACCTTGCCGGCGCCCTGGGCCGCGTCCATGTGGAACAGCGCACCATGCTCGCGAACGATTTCGCCGATGGCGACGGCATCATTGAGGGTGCCCAACTCATTGTTCACCAGCATCAGCGACACCAGGAATGTGTCGTCACGCAACGCCTCGCGAACCGCTTGCGGACTGATCAGCCCATCGGCGTCCGGCGCCAGCCAGGTCACCGCGACGCCACTTTCCTCGAGCTGCCTGACGGTGTCGAGGACCGCCTTGTGTTCGATCAGGCTGGTGATGACATGGCCAGCGCGCGCACCGCGCATCTGGGCCACGCCCTTGATGGCCAGGTTGTTGGATTCGGTGGCGCCGGACGTCCAGACGATTTGCCCGGGTTGAGCCCCAACCAAGTGGGCCACCTGCGCGCGCGCCTGCTCCACGGAACGCCGGGCTTCCTGTCCGAAGGCATGGGAGCTGGAGGCCGGGTTGCCAAAATTACCGTCAAACCCCAGGCACTGGACCATGACTTGGATGACTCGCTCATCCACCGGTGTGGTGGCGGCATAATCGAAATACAAAGGACGCTTATTCATAAGAAACTCGCAGAGCCTGCTCCGGGATCAGGATGCCCTCGTTGGGTTCGAGACAAGCTATACCTGATCAAGACCTTAAAGAAGTCGGACTTCGTTTAAAAGTGCGTAGGAACGCTCCTGGAAAAGCGAGCTTAGCAGGCATCGCCTCGAAGCTCAGCCCTCAGCTCACGCTTTCGAGCAACAACGGATACAGCGATGCGACCAGCAGCAGCGCCATGCCCCAGTTGAACAGGCGCAGCCATCGACGATCACGCAACAAGTTGCGCAACAGGCTGCCGCAAACCACCCACAAGCTGACACTTGGCAGATTGATGAGGGCAAACACCGTCGCGATCACCACCACGTTGAAAAAGTAGCCTTGCAGAGGCGTGTAGGTACTGATGGCACCGATGGCCATGATCCAGGCCTTGGGGTTGACCCATTGGAACGCCGCCGCGCCCCAATAGCTGATCGGCTTATGGTCCCCGGTTCCACTGTCAGAAACGGGACCGGAATGAGCGATCTTCCACGCCAGGTACATCAGGTACGCCGCGCCGACGTAGCGCAGCACGGTGTAGAGCAGCGGGTAGGCCTGGAACACCGCGCCCAGGCCAAGGCCCACCGCCAACACCAGGGAAAAGAACCCGCAGGTGATGCCCAGCATGTGAGGAATGGTACGGTTGAAACCGAAATTGACACCCGAGGCCAGCAACATGGTGTTGTTGGGGCCTGGCGTGATCGAGGTCACGAGGGCAAACAGGGCGAAGCCCAGCAGCAGATCAAGCGATAAGGTCATAGCGGGTCAATCCGTCGGGGCAGTCAGGTATTGACCCTACCCCACGTCCCGGCGCAAACCCATGGACAGTTAGGCAAAACTTCGAGCGGTACAGTCCCTCAGCTTGGCCGCCCAGGCAATTGGACGGCCCGTTCGGCATTCATTTCGCCACGCTCATCAAAGCCGACATTCTTCTGCAAAGGACCAAGCAGTTCGGCTTTTTTCGCATGGTATTCGTCAAACGAAAGGCCGCGGCGATTCAAGGCTTCAAGGGCCAGCTCGCGAGATTCCTCAGCGGTGTAGGGACGCAGCTCCGGGGACGACGAAGCGCAACCGCTCAATACGGTGACAGTCAACAACAGCAAGACAGCAAGGATACGATTCATGGCGGGAGTCCAATGTTCTGAAGTTGGGCGATGAACAAAGGCTACCCGCCGACCCGGCACGGCAGAAATCAACGGTTTTGATAGTGGGTATCGCCCTCTGGGATTTCTCGTTGCGCTTGGCTGAGCCAGCGGCACTGCAGCGCGTTGTCCAGGCTGCGCTCGATGTCGTGCAGCACCTGGAACGAGCCGAACGTCACCGCTTTGGCCCGGTGCGCCTGAATCAACTGCCAGAAATTTTCCTCGCCGTTTTCGAAACTTCGAAACGCCGCTTCACCCGCTTCGCGGGTTTGCCATTGCAAATAATTGAGTACCCGCCGGCCGTCCTCGCTGGCCTGGATACTGGCACTGAGGAAGCCCAGGTGGTCACGGGCCAGACGCTCGGTCTGCTTCGTCAGGGCGATTACCAACGGCTGCAGCGACTGCGGCTCGATATCGAATTCGATCAGTTGCGTGAAGCTGCGGTTATTACTTGGAGATTGCATGAAAGGTCCCCCGTCCACGTAAGGCGAATCTTGCGATCCGAAGGCCTGCAGGGTAAAACCTCTAGTTAAGTCAAGGTCAAGCGGTGATTCAGTTGTCAACGCCTCTCAATATTCACAAGCAACTTACTGTCGGCCAAGTCGCCGCCCGCAGCGGTGTGGCAGTCACGGCGCTCCATTTTTACGAATCCAAAGGCTTGATCAAAAGCACCCGCAACCCGGGCAATCAACGGCGCTACCCTCGCGAAGTCCTGCGGCGCGTGGCGCTGATCAAGGTCGCCCAGCGCCTGGGTATTCCTCTGGCGGAAATTGGCGAGGCATTGAAGAACCTCCCGGACAACCGCGCGCCAACGGCGACCGACTGGAAGGTTTTGTCGGCGCAGTGGGGTCGGAACCTGGATGAGCGCATCAATCAACTGGTCGCGTTGCGCGACCGGCTCAACGGTTGTATCGGCTGCGGTTGCCTATCCATGGAGAGTTGCCCGCTGCGCAATCATGGCGATGTACTAGGCAAGCTTGGACCTGGGGCGCATTTGCTGGACGAACCTTGAGGCGTTCGTCGGGACATGAGCCCAGCCGCAATGGCCGGCCTATAGTGGATGGGCGCAAATCGACGAAGACTTTCTTCGCCTCCCATAACAACCAAGGAGAAACGTCATGGGCGTCAAAGCGATTCCCGAAGGTTTCCATAGCATCACGCCCTACCTGGGCATTCAAAAAGCCGCCGAAGCCATCGACTTCTATAAAAAAGCCTTCAATGCCACGGAGGTGATGCGCCTGGCCATGCCTGATGGGGGTATCGGACATGCCGAACTGCGCATCAACGGTTATCCGATCATGCTCGGCACGCCTTGCGATCAGGGCCCGCTGAGCAACCCGGACCGATCGCCCTCGGTGGGACTGCATTTATATGTCGAAGACGTGGACAGTGCCTTCACCCAAGCGATTGAAGCCGGAGGCACAGTGATTTCCGAGGTCAAGGATCAATTTTATGGTGATCGCACCGGGACCTTGAAAGATCCCTATGGGCATCTGTGGTTCCTGGCGACGCACAAGGAGGATCTGAGCCAGGAACAGATCGAGCAACGAGCCAGGGAGATATTCCAACAGCAGGGCTGACTTGCCCAAAGCCTTTTTGGCGAGGGAACTTCCTCGCCAAAAAGACATGAACAGTAAACGCGAAACATTTTCTTTCATCTTCTCTTTCGGGATTTCGGTCGCTCATTCGTCTTAATTAGATGCAGCAGGCCGCGTCGGCAAAAGCCACGGTCTGTTTTCCCAGGGTTCATGGCGTTACGAAGCCCGTGACACATAACCTTTCATCGAATCAAGACGCGCAATCATGTCCAAGAAATCCCGTTCAAAACTCTGGTTCCTGGTTCATAGCTGGCTGGCGCTGCCCATCTGGTTCTTCGTCCTGATAGTTTGCGTCACCGGCACCCTGGCGGTGGTCAGCCAGGAGATTGTCTGGCTGGTGAACCCTGAAATGCGCGCCAGCGAACCCTCGGACGATGCCCCGCTGCTCAGCTATGACCAGGTGATTGCCGCCATCAAGCAGGCCCAACCGCTGACCCAAGTGCAAAGCATCGTGCGTCCGGACGAATCGCATTTCGCCCTGGAGGCCAAGGTCACCTACCCCGACGGCCGCCCTGACACCGTCTACGTAAACCCCTACAGCGGCGTCATCCAGGGATCGGCCCCGGCGTTCAACTTCAGGGCCTTTACACGTGCACTGCATGGATGGTGGCTGGTGCCATTCACCAACGGTTACAGCTGGGGCTGGTACCTGGTGTCTTTCCTCGGCCTGCCGCTGCTCGCGTCCCTGGTGACCGGGCTGGTGGTCTACAAGCGTTTCTGGAAGGGTTTCTTCCGTCCGACCCTGCGCATCCGCCACGGCGCCCGTATTTTCTGGGGCGACTTCCATCGGCTCAGCGGCATCTGGTCGATCTGGTTCATTGCGGTCATTTCCATCACTGGCGTCTGGTTTCTGATCGAGGCCGCGCTCGCCGACAACGGGATTTCCATCTCCAGCGCACCGGTCGTCCCGGTAGTGGCCCGCGAAAGCGTTCCGCTCTCGGCCGATGGCGTGCCGCCGCCACAGCTGAGCCTGGATCGCGCCATCGAAATCGCCCAGCAGCGAATCCCAGGGCTGGAGGCGAGCTTCGTCAGCCTGCCCTTCAATGCCTACAGCCATTTGGAAATCGGCGGTCGCGGCTGGTATCCCCTGATGTTCCAGACCGCGACTATCAATCCCTACAACGGTGACGTGGACGCCTCGCGCTTGTTGTCGGACCGTACGGCACTGGAGTTCGTCACCGAATCGATGCGCCCGTTGCACACCGGGGATTTCGGCGGACTGTGGATCAAGCTCATCTGGTTCTTCTTTGGCCTGGTCCTGAGCCTGATGGTCCTCAGCGGCCTGTTGATCTGGACCAAACGCACGGCCCTGGCGACCGCCAACGCCTTCAAGCGCAGCCAGAAACCCGCACCACAGGCCTTGGCCGCGCCTTTATTGCAGCCGTCCCTGCACCGTGACTCGCCGGAGGGCAACCTGTGAACCCGTCCACCACAACAACATCACCTTCACGCCTGGGCCAGTTCTGGCACAAATGGCGTTTCCACCTCAACGTGTTGTTGCTGTTGATTCCCCTGGGTTTCATGCCTAAGTATTTTTCAGAAGCGGCTCTGTTCCGAGGAGACGGGGGGCTTGGCGAGCGTGAAGTCGGCGAGGTCCAGGTCGGGCCGTGGAGCTTGCGCCTGGCGGAGTTTCGCAATGAAGCGCCTCGCACCCAGGGGCCCGCCGGCCCGATGAAACACTTCAACGCCGCCCTCTGCCAGCGCTGCATCAGCCAGGTCAAGGCCACCTACTTGCGCATCGGCAAACCGCGCAGCCTGCGGGCCGCCGGGGTGATTTTCTTCGGCTCGCCGTATCGCATGGGCGCCCTGCTGCCAGTGCCGAAAAAGACCCAGCCAGACGCCGAACTGTGGATCACCCTTGAAGGCTGGGACGGTTCGATGCATCAAGCTTCCATTCCCCTGAGCCAGGCCTCCCCGGCCACCGTCGCCTGGTTGAAATCCCAAGGAGCCCGACCATGACCCTCCGCGCCTCTTTCAACAGCCTGGCGCTGCTGCTCTGTGCAGGCTTGAGCACCAGCGCACTGGCCCACAACCCGATGTGCGAATGCAAGGCCATCGACGCCGAACAGATCCAATGCACGGGCGGTTTTTCCGACGGCAGCGGCGCCCCGGGGGTGACGCTGGACGTCATCGGCTACGACGAAACCATCCTGGTCCCCGGCAAGCTCGGCGCCGACTCGACCCTGACCTTCAAAAAGCCGAACGCCGAATTCTACGTGCTCTTCGACGCAGGTCCCGGCCACGTAGTGGAAATCGACCAAGCCGACATCGAGGCCCCATGAGCGCACCTATAACCCAAGTCATCCGCCCCGCCGGGGCCGGCCATGAAACCCTCTACGTGCTGCTGCTGTGCCTGGTTATCGTATTGGGCGCCGGCTCGGTCGTGGCTTGGCACGGGGAAACCCAGGACGTCGCGCATCTGGAGACCTATCAACTGGATGCTCGTCGCGACCTCAGCGCCGCCGAGCAAGGCATCTATGCCGACCTGCGGGTGACGCTGGATGAGATCCGCCTTCTGCGCGAAAGCGAGCAAGCCCTCCCCGGCCCGCAAGCCTTGGCCGACGAAGGCTTTGCGCCGTTCGCCCACGACGCCAGTTCCGTCAGTCGAGGCGACCACGCCTGGCAACTGTTGGACGAACAGGCCTACTTCGGCGCGAGCACTAATCCGTCGGTCTCGGGCTCCTTTCTGATGCGCATCAGCGAAGCGTCCGACGCCGTCCCGGACATCTGGCTTAACCGCAACAACTCTCCGACGGCTCCCACGGCACTGGACGACGCCGCCTTGTCCGCCGCCGGCTGGCAACAGATCGTCGCGCAATTCGATGCCGGCGTAACCCGCCAGCACCGGCACTGACCCCACGCTTTTTTCGAGAGAAGACCGTTTTCCCATGCCTATTGCATTTCAACGCCGCCCCTTGCTGCGCCTGCTATTGATCGGCCTGCTCGCTTGCCTGGTCGCCCCATTGGCGAGCGCCGAAACACCCAAGCGCCTGCGCATCGGCATCACCCTGCACCCTTATTACAGCTACGTAGCCAACATCGTCGGCGACAAGGCCGAAGTGGTGCCGTTGATCCCGGCGGGTTTCAACCCTCACGCCTATGAACCCCGCGCGCAAGACATCAAGCGCATCGGCGGCCTGGACGTGATCGTGCTCAACGGCGTTGGCCACGACGATTTCGCCGACCGCATGATCGCCGCCAGCGAAACCCCGGGCGTCAAGGTCATAGAGGCCAACGAAAACGTACCCTTGCTGGCCGCCACCGGCACCGCCGCACGAGGCGCGGGCAAGGTCGTAAACCCACACACTTTCCTGTCCATCAGCGCGTCCATCGCCCAGGTCAACAATATCGCCCGGGAATTGGGCAAGCTCGATCCGGACAATGCCAAGGCCTATACGCAGAACGCCCGCGCCTATGGCAAGCGCCTGCGGCAGATGCGTGCCGCCGCCCTGGCAAAGCTGACCCAGGCGCCGAACGCCGAACTGCGCGTCGCCACAGTGCACGCCGCCTACGACTACCTGTTGCGCGAATTCGGCCTGGAAGTCACCGCAGTGGTCGAGCCCGCCCACGGCATCGAGCCCAGCCCCAGCCAATTGAAAAAGACCATCGACCAACTGCGCGAGTTGGACGTGAAAGTGATCTTCTCGGAGATGGACTTCCCGTCCACCTACGTCGACACCATCCAGCGTGAATCGGGTGTGAAGCTGTACCCGCTCTCGCACATCTCGTACGGCGACTACAGCGCCGAGAAGTACGAAAAGGAAATGACCGGCAACCTCGACACGGTAGTCCGAGCGATCCAGGAGTCCGGCGCATGACCGTCCAGGAAACCGTTATCCAGCCACACGCCGGCCCTCTGATCGAGTTCGCCGACGTTGGTCTCAACCTGGGGCGCACCGCGATTCTCGACAGCGTGGCATTCCAGGTACAACCGGGCAGCATCCATGCGCTGGTCGGGCCCAACGGTGGCGGCAAGAGTTCGCTGATCAAGACCTTGCTCGGGCAGATGCCGCATCAAGGCCGCTTGAGCCTGCAATGGCCGGGCGAGCCTGGGGTGATCGGCTACGTGCCCCAGGCATTGGAATTCGACCGGGGCTTGCCCATGACCGTGGATGATTTCATGGCGGCGATGTGTCAGCGGCGGCCAGCCTTTCTCGGCCTGAGCAAACACTACGCTGGCGCCATCGGCGAGGCCCTGGAGCGGGTCGGAATGCAGGACAAGCGCAAGCGGCGCATGGGCGCGCTGTCCGGCGGCGAGCGCCAGCGGGTGTTGTTGGCCCAGGGGTTGATTCCTTCACCGCAATTGCTGGTGCTGGATGAACCGATGTCGGCGCTGGACGAGGCAGGCGTCCAGGTGTTTGAAAAATTGCTACAGGACTGGCGCCTTGCCGGGATCACGGTGCTGTGGATCGAACACGACCTGGAAGCCGTCGGGCGCCTGGCCGACCGCGTCACCGGCCTGAATCGCCGCGTACTGTTCGATGGCCCGCCGCGCCAGACCCTGACACCGGAACGCCTGCTGACGCTGTTCTCCATCCATCCACGCACGAACGGGAGCGCCGCAGGATGAGCTACGAAACCTTTCGCTTGATGATCCAGGGCTGGGCCTCGTCCGGTTATCTGCCCGAGGCGCTGGCCTATGGATTCGTGGTCAATGCCTTGCTGGCCGGGCTATTGATCGGGCCGGTGCTGGGCGGCCTTGGCACGCTGGTAGTGGTCAAGCGCTTCGCGTTTTTCTCCGAGGCGGTGGGCCATGCGGCGCTGACTGGCGTGGCCATCGGTATCCTGCTCGGCGAACCCTACACCGGGCCCTACGGCAGCCTGTTCGGCTACTGCCTGTTGTTTGGCATCTTGCTCAATTACTTGCGCAACCGCACCGGCCTGGCGCCGGACACCTTGATCGGCGTATTCCTTTCGGTGTCCCTGGCCCTGGGCGCCAGCCTGCTGTTGATCCTGGCGGGCAAGATCAACGTGCACATCCTGGAAAACGTGTTGTTCGGCTCGGTGCTGACGGTCAATGGCAACGACCTCGTGGTGCTGGCGGTGGTCGGCTCGCTGGTGATGGCCCTGGCGCTGCCGCTGTACAACCGGATCATGCTCGCCAGCTTTAACCCGCAACTGGCGGCGGTTCGCGGGGTGGCGGTCAAGACCCTGGACTACCTGTTCGTGGTGCTGGTGACGCTGATCACCGTGGCGGCGGTGAAAGTCATCGGCGCCATTCTGGTGGGCGCGTTGCTGGTGATCCCGGCGGCGGCGGCGCGTTTGCTCAGCCAATCATTGAAAGGCTTTTTCTGGTGCTCCGTGCTGATCGCCACCGTCAGCACCTTGTGCGGGATTCTCGCGCCGATTGTGTTCGACCTGCCGATCCCGTCCGGTGCCGCGATCATTTTGGTGGCCGGCATCGCTTTCGCCCTGAGCGCCATCGCCCGTGGTGTCGTCCCCAGTCTCAAAGGGAATCTTGGATAAATGGTTTTTTCATTGCGACAACTGACCCTGGCCGTCGCGTTATGCGGCGTGGCTGTCAATTCGTCTTTCGCCGACCAAAAGCTCCGTCTGCTGGCCTCGTTGCCGGTCACCTATGGGTTGAGCGAGACCTTGCTCAAAGGCACCGAGGTCAGCCTGGAGCGGGCCGCGCCCGCCAATCTGCCCGGAACCCGCCAGAGTGCCTACTTCAGCGGCCGTGGCGCGCCGGCCTTGAGCAAACTGGCCAGCGATGCCGACGCGGTGATAGGCCTGCGCTCGCTGTGGCCGGACGATCCGCTGTATCCGATGGCCCGGCGCAGCAATATCCGCATCGTCGAGGTCGACGCGGCGCGCCCGGTGGACGGCGCCCTGCCCGGTATCGCCGTGCAACCGGGCATGGCCGATGGCCTGGCGAGCCAACCGTGGATGGCCAGCCATAACCTGGGCCGCATGGCCGACGTGATTGCCGCCGACCTGGTGCGCCTGGCCCCGGCGGACAAAACAAAAATCGATGCCAACCTGGCGACGCTCAAGCAACGCCTGCTCAAGCTCAGCGCCGACAGCGAAAAACGCCTGGCCAGTGCCGACAACTTGAGCGTGCTCAGCCTGAGCGAACATTTTGGTTATCTGATCAGCGGACTGAATCTCGACGCAATCGGCACCGATGCCCGGCCCGACGCCGAATGGACCGCCGAAGCCCTCAAGCAGTTGACCGCGACGCTGAATGACAACGACGTGGCACTGGTGCTCCATCACCGCCAGCCGTCGGATGCGTTGAAAGCGGCCATTGCCGAAGCTGGGAGTCAGTTGCGGGTATTGAGTACCGACAGCGCCGATCCGGTGGCGGAACTGGAAAGCAATGTGGAGCTGGTCGTCGCGGCGCTGACCAAGGGATGAGGACAGGCGCGTAGCCGACGGTAGGCGCGAATGGACTCGCTCCCACCGTGACCCAGTCAGTTCAGGACATTCCCTGGCACTCGCACGATACCTTCCATCAATACCCGCGCGCTGCGGCTCATGATGGCTTTTTTCACGGTCCATTCGCCGTTGACTTCGCTCGCCTCGGCGCCCACGCGCAAAGTTCCGGACGGATGACCGAAGCGCACGGCGTTGCGCTCGGTGCCACCCGCCGCCAGGTTCACCAGTGTCCCGCGAATCGCTGCGGCGGTACCAATGGCGACAGCAGCGGTGCCCATCATCGCGTGGTGCAGCTTGCCCATGGACAACGCCCGCACCAGCAGGTCGATATCCTGCGCAGCCACGGCTTTTCCGCTCGATGAAATGTAATCCGTCGGCGGCGCGACAAACGCGACTTTCGGGGTGTGCTGGCGCTGGGCAGCTTCGTCCAGATGCTTGATCAAGCCCATGCGCAACGCACCGTGGGCGCGGATGGCTTCGAACATCGCCAAGGCCTTGGGATCGCCGTTAATGGCACCCTGCAACTCGGTGCCGGTGTAACCAACGTCTCGGGCATTGATGAAAATCGTCGGGATACCCGCGTTGATCAACGTGGCCTTGAGCGTACCGACGCCGGGCACCTCCAGGTCATCCACCAGATTCCCGGTGGGAAACATCGAACCACCGCCGCCTTCCTCCTCGGCCGCCGGATCCATGAACTCCAGCTGCACTTCGGCGGCCGGAAAGGTCACGCCGTCGAGTTCAAAATCGCCGGTTTCCTGCACCTCGCCCTCGGTGATTGGCACATGGGCGATGATGGTCTTGCCGATGTTGGCCTGCCAGATCCGCACCACGGCCACACCGTTTCGCGGAATGCGGCTGGCATCCACAAGACCGCTGCCAATGGCAAACGAGCCCACCGCCGCCGACAGGTTGCCGCAATTGCCGCTCCAGTCCACGAACGGTTTGTCGATGGACACCTGGCCGAACAGATAATCGACGTCGTGGTCGGCGCGTGTGCTCTTGGACAGGATCACGGTCTTGCTGGTGCTGGACGTCGCGCCGCCCATGCCATCGATCTGTTTCTCGTACGGATCGGGGCTGCCTATGACCCGTAGCAACAGCGCGTCACGGATCGGACCGGGGACGCGGGCCGCTTCAGGCAGGTCTAACAGGCTGAAGAACACGCCTTTGCTGGTGCCGCCACGCATGTAGGTCGCGGGGATCTTGATTTGAGGCGAGTGAGCCATGGTGCTCTTGCTCCATAAAAGCAGGCGACCAAAAGACTCATGATCCTTTGGCCGCACGCAGAGATTTAAACGGCAACCGCCGATTCAAGGAAGTCCTGGGCAAAGCGTTGCAGCACGCCCCCGGCTTCGTAGATCGACACTTCTTCGGCGGTATCGAGGCGGCAGGTCACTGGCACTTCGACGCGCTCACCGTTCTTGCGAGTGATAACCAGGGTCAGCGTCGCTCGCGGGGTGCGCTCGCCGATCACGTCATAGATTTCGCTGCCGTCGATGCCCAGGGTCTTGCGATCGGTACCGGGCTTGAACTCCAGCGGCAACACGCCCATGCCCACCAGATTGGTACGGTGGATGCGTTCGAAACCTTCGGCAACGATCGCCTCGACACCGGCCAGGCGCACGCCCTTGGCCGCCCAATCCCGCGACGAACCCTGGCCGTAGTCGGCGCCAGCCACAATGATCAACGGCTGCTTGCGTTCCATGTAGGTCTCAATCGCTTCCCACATGCGCATGACCTTGCCTTCCGGCTCGACCCGGGTCAGCGAGCCCTGCTTGACCTTGCCGTTTTCCTGAACCATTTCGTTGAACAGTTTCGGGTTGGCAAAGGTGGCGCGCTGCGCGGTCAGGTGGTCGCCACGGTGGGTCGCGTAGGAGTTGAAGTCTTCCTCCGGCAAGCCCATTTTCGCCAGGTATTCGCCGGCGGCGCTGTCCAGCATGATGGCGTTGGACGGCGACAGGTGGTCGGTGGTGATGTTGTCCGGCAGCACCGCCAGCGGGCGCATGCCCTTGAGCGGCCGCGCACCGGCCAGCGCCCCTTCCCAATACGGCGGACGACGGATGTAGGTGCTTTGTGGGCGCCAGTCGTACAGCGGCGTCACTTTCGGCCCGGTGTCTTCCTGGATGGCGAACATCGGGATGTACACCTGGCGGAACTGCTCCGGTTTCACCGACGCCTTGACCACCGCGTCGATTTCTTCGTCGCTCGGCCAGATGTCCTTGAGACGGACTTCCTGACCGTCCACCACGCCCAGCACATCCTTCTCGATATCGAAGCGAATGGTCCCGGCGATGGCATAAGCCACCACCAGCGGCGGCGAAGCCAGGAAGGCTTGCTTGGCGTATGGGTGGATACGCCCGTCGAAGTTGCGGTTGCCCGACAGCACGGCGGTGGCGTACAGGTCGCGGTCGATGATTTCCTGCTGGATCACCGGGTCCAACGCGCCGGACATGCCGTTGCAGGTGGTGCAGGCAAACGCCACGACGCCGAAGCCCAGTTTCTCGAGTTCGGTCGTCAGGCCGGCTTCATCCAGGTACAGCGCCACGGTTTTCGAACCCGGCGCCAGGGATGACTTGACCCATGGTTTGCGGGCCAAACCCAAGCGATTGGCGTTGCGCGCCAGCAGGCCGGCGGCGATCACGTTGCGCGGGTTACTGGTGTTGGTGCAACTGGTGATCGCGGCGATGATCACCGCGCCGTCGGGCATTTGTCCGGGCACATCGTCCCACTGGCCGGAAATGCCTTTGGCAGCCAGATCCGACACCGCGACACGGGCGTGGGGATTGCTCGGACCTGCCATGTTACGCACCACCGACGACAGGTCGAAGGTCAGGCCGCGCTCGTATTGCGCGCCCTTGAGGCTGTCGGCCCACAGGCCCACGTGCTTGGCATAGGTTTCCACCAACTGCACCTGGGTGTCTTCGCGGCCGGTGAGCTTGAGGTAATCGATCGTCTGTTGGTCAATATGGAACATCGCCGCGGTGGCGCCGTATTCCGGAGCCATGTTGGAGATCGTCGCACGATCGCCCAAGGTCAAGGCACTGGCGCCTTCGCCGAAAAACTCCAGCCACGCCCCGACGACTTTCTGCTTGCGCAGGAACTCGGTCAGCGCCAGCACCATGTCCGTGGCGGTGATGCCCGGTTGCAGTTTGCCGGTCAGCTCGACACCGATGATTTCCGGCAGGCGCATCCATGAAGCGCGACCGAGCATGACGCTTTCGGCTTCCAGCCCGCCGACGCCGATGGCGATCACTCCCAGGGCATCGACGTGGGGCGTATGGCTGTCGGTGCCGACACACGTATCGGGGAACGCAACGCCGTCACGCTGCTGGATCACCGGCGACATTTTTTCCAGGTTGATCTGGTGCATGATCCCGTTGCCCGGCGGGATCACATCGACGTTCTTGAAGGCTTTCTTGGTCCAGTTGATGAAGTGAAAGCGGTCTTCGTTGCGCCGGTCTTCAATCGCGCGGTTCTTGGCGAAGGCTTGCGGGTCGGAACCTCCGCTTTCCACCGCCAGGGAATGGTCGACGATCAGTTGAGTCGGCACCACCGGGTTGACCTGCGCCGGATCGCCACCCTGCAAGGCGATGGCGTCGCGCAAGCCGGCCAGGTCCACCAAGGCGGTCTGGCCGAGGATGTCGTGACACACCACGCGCGCCGGGAACCACGGGAAGTCCAGGTCGCGCTTGCGCTCGATCAGTTGCAGCAGCGACTCGCGCAGCGTGGCCGGATCGCAGCGGCGCACGAGGTTTTCCGCCAGCACGCGGGAAGTGTACGGCAGGCCGTCGTAGGCGCCGGGGCGGATGGCCTCCACGGCAGCGCGAACGTCGAAATAATCCAGCGAAGTGCCGGGCAGCGATTTGCGAAATTCTGTGTTCATCGTCAGGACTCGGGTCACGGTGGTTTCAGAAGGGCACTTGCCACGACCATGATCGTTCCCGCGTTACAGGGACGCGGAGCGTCCCGGGCGGCATTCCCACGCAGAGCGTGGGAACGATCAGAGTAATCGCGCGAGCCCTCCCGCTCAGCGTTGTTCGATTGGCACGAACTTGCGCTGTTCGACGCCGGTGTATTCGGCGCTCGGTCGGATGATGCGGTTGTTGGCACGTTGTTCGAACACGTGGGCGGCCCAGCCGGTCAGGCGCGAGCAAACGAAGATCGGCGTAAACAGCTTGGTCGGGATGCCCATGAAGTGGTACGCCGAGGCATGGTAGAAATCGGCGTTGGGAAACAGCTTCTTCTGTTCCCACATAGTCTTGTCGATGGCTTCGGAGACCGGGAACAACACCGTGTCGCCGACTTCATCGGCGAGTTTTTTCGACCAGCCCTTGATCACCTCGTTGCGCGGGTCGTTGTCCTTATAGATCGCGTGGCCGAAGCCCATGATCTTGTCCTTGCGCGCCAGCATGCCGAGGGTGCCTTCGATGGCTTCCTGAGGCGAGCTGAAGCGTTCGATCATTTCCATCGCCGCCTCGTTCGCACCGCCATGCAACGGGCCGCGCAGCGAGCCGATGGCAGCGGTGATGCAGGAGAACAGGTCCGACAGCGTGGAAGCGCAGACCCGGGCGGTGAAGGTCGAGGCGTTGAATTCATGTTCGGCGTAAAGGATCAGCGACACGTTCATCACCTTGACGTGCAGCTCGCTCGGCTGCTTGCCGTGCAGCAGGTGCAGGAAGTGGCCGCCGATGGACACTTCGTCGGTCACGCATTCGATGCGCTGGCCTTGGTGGCTGAAGCGATACCAGTAGCACATGATCGCCGGAAACGCGGCCAACAGGCGATCGGTCTTGTCGTGCTGCTCGGAAAAATCCTGCTCGGGCTCCAGATTGCCGAGGAACGAGCAACCGGTGCGCATCACGTCCATCGGGTGGGCGTCGGCGGGTATGCGTTCCAGCACTTCCTTCAGGGCTTGCGGCAAGTCGCGCAACTGGCGCAGCTTGCTCGTGTAGGCATCCAGTTGTGCCTGGGTCGGCAGCTCGCCGTACAGCAGCAGGTAAGCCACTTCTTCAAATTGAGCGTCAGCCGCCAGGTCGCGAACGTCATAGCCGCGATAGGTCAGGCCAGCGCCCGTCTGGCCCACGGTGGACAGTGCGGTTTGCCCGGCCACCTGGCCACGGAGCCCGGCGCCACTGAGTACTTTTGCTTCGGCCATTTGCTGTCTCCATTTTCTTGAATTTGTAGGGGAGTCGCGCCTTACTTCTTCGCCGCAAACAACGCATCGAGCTTCTGCTCGAACGTGTGATAGTCGATGCGATCGTAAAGCTCCATGCGGGTCTGCATGGTGTCGATGACATTCTGTTGTGTGCCGTCGCGGCGAATCGCGGTGTAGACGTTCTCGGCGGCCTTGTTCATGGCGCGGAACGCTGACAACGGATACAGCACCAGGGACACGTCGGCACCCGCAAGCTGTTCGGTGGTGTACAGCGGGGTCGCGCCGAATTCGGTGATGTTGGCCAGGATCGGCGCTTTCACGCGGTTGGCGAACAGCTTGTACATCTCAAGCTCGGTGATGGCTTCCGGGAAAATCATGTCGGCACCGGCCTCGATGCAGGCGGCCGCACGGTCCAGGGCCGATTCCAAGCCTTCCACCGCGAGGGCATCGGTACGCGCCATGATCACGAAACTGTCGTCGGTGCGGGCATCGACGGCGGCCTTGATGCGGTCGACCATCTCCTGCTGCGAGACGATTTCCTTGTTCGGACGATGGCCGCAACGCTTGGCGCCGACCTGATCCTCGATATGAATCGCCGCCGCGCCGAACTTGATCATCGACTTGACCGTGCGGGCGACGTTGAACGCCGAGGAACCAAACCCGGTGTCCACGTCCACCAGCAGCGGCAGATCACACACGTCGGTGATGCGGCGCACATCGGTCAGCACGTCATCCAGGCCGGTAATGCCCAGGTCCGGCACGCCGAGGGAACCGGCCGCCACGCCGCCGCCCGACAAGTAGATCGCCTTGAAACCGGCGCGCTTGGCCAGCAGCGCGTGGTTGGCGTTGATGGCGCCGACCACTTGCAGGGGATGTTCGCTGGCGACCGCATCGCGGAAACGCTGGCCTGGAGTGCTGTTGCTCATGACTCACCTCGTTCAGTGGCGGCGCTGTCCTGGAAATGACGCGCAATGTTGCGTTTGGAGGCGCCGATGTGCCGGCGCATCAATAATTCAGCCAGTTCGCCGTCACGGTCGGCGATGGCGTCGAGAATCCGATGGTGCTCGGCAAAGGCCTGGCGCGGACGGTTTGGCGTGGTGGAAAACTGGATGCGATACATGCGCACCAGTTGGTACAACTCGCCGCAGAGCATTTGCGTCAGGGTGCGGTTGCCGCTGCCCTGGATGATCCGGTAATGAAAGTCGAAATCACCTTCCTGCTGGTAGTAACCGACACCGGCCTGGAACGCCGCATCGCGCTCGTGGGTTTCCAGCACGCGGCGCAGTTCGTCGATTTCTTCGAGAGTCATGCGTTCGGCCGCCAGACGGCAGGCCATGCCTTCCAGGGATTCACGGATTTCGTAGAGTTCGAGCAGTTCGGCATGGCTCAGCGACACCACTCGCGCCCCAACATGCGGGATGCGCACCAGCAGGCGCTGGCCTTCCAGGCGGTGGATCGCCTCGCGCAGCGGCCCACGGCTGATGCCGTAGGTCCGGGCCAGCTCGGGCTCGGAGATCTTGCTGCCCGGGGCGATTTCGCCTTTGACGATGGCCGCCTGGATGCGTCGGAAGACGTTCTCCGAGAGGGTCTCGACATCGTCTTGGACCGGGATCAGAGTTTCGAGCTGATCGAGCATATTGTCAACACCTTGTAGATCAATATGGCGAAAATTACCCTTTGACCGCCTTGACGTCAAAACAAAAATAGGTATTGTCGACAATCGTCTAATAAACGCCCCTGCCATAACCGACCGTACCGACGACTCGTAGCCCCCGGCCAGCGGTGGCGTCAGAAAACCACCGTGCTAGAATGCCGCCGCAATTGCCGCTCTTCCTATATAGAGGAGGCAACCTAGGGAGCTTGTGCAGTAATGCCAGGGCCTGAACCGAAAACGGAACGCTGCGCACCAGGATCTATGACACTCAAGCCCTTATCTGCTGCTTTTTATTTCATGTGCCTGCCGGGGCTTGCCGCGGCGGGTGAGAAAACCGTGTACGGCCTCAACGAATATGCTGCGCTGCAAGGCATAGACCTGGAGGTCGCCGCCAAGCTCGACACCGGCGCCAAGACCGCATCCCTCAGCGCCAGGGACATCAAGCGTTTCAAGCGCAATGGCGAATCCTGGGTGCGTTTCTACCTGGCCATCGACGCAGCCCATTCGCACCCCATCGAGCGCCCGCTGGCCCGAGTCAGCAAGATCAAACGCCGCGCCGGTGACTACGACCCGGAAGAAGGCAAGAAATACACGGCCCGGCCGGTCATCGAACTCGACATCTGCATGGGTTCTGCCCTGCGCAGCATCGAAGTGAACCTGACCGACCGCAGCGCCTTCCAATACCCGTTGCTGATCGGCTCCGAAGCGCTCAAGCGTTTCGATGCGCTGGTCGACCCCAGTCTTAAATACGCTGCCGGCAAACCCGCCTGCGCCAATGCCGCTCATACCGCAGAGTAATTCCAATGCGCTCCCTTACCCTCCATTTGAAAATGCTGATCGCCATCCTGGTGGTGCTGGGCCTGTCGGTGACGGCCTATCAGATTTTCGTGCTCGGCATCCCGGTCACCGAAGACGCCACAGACGACTTGTGGAACATCGACGCCAAGGTCGAATTCGTGCCCAACGCCAAGGATCCGGTGAAGATCCAGATGTTTGTGCCGCCCTTGAGCCGCGATTATGTGAGCCTCAATGAGAGTTTCATTTCCAACAATTACGGCGTGGCGGTGAACCGGGTCGACGGCAATCGCAAGGTGACGTGGTCGGCCCGTCGTGCCAAAGGCAACCAGACCCTGTATTACCGCCTGGTGCTGACCAAGCGCTACAGCGCCGAGAAAACCAAAATCAAGGGCCCGACCTTCCGCGACAGCATCGCCGTCGAAGGCCCGGAAAAACTTGCCGCCGAAGCCCTGCTTGCACCGATCCGCCAGCACTCGGCCGACGTCGAGACCTTCATCAGCGAAGCGATCAAGCGGGTCAACAACCTCAACGACGACAACGTCAAGCTGTTGCTGGCCGGTGACCCTTCCTCGGCCAACAAGGCGCGTATCGTCGAATTGGTGCTGTCCATCGCCCATGTGCCGGTGGAAAAGGTCCATACCATCCGCCTGGTGGCCGACCAGCCGCAGACGCCCGAGCTGTGGCTGCGCAGTTTCAACGGCACCGACTGGCTGTATTTCAATCCGGACTCCGGCGAGCAAGGCCTGCCGACCGACCGTCTGTTGTGGTGGACTGGCGATGAGAACCTGATCACCGTCGATGGTGGCAAGAAAGCCACGGTCACCTTCAGCATGAACAACAGCGAAATGAACGCCATTCGCCTGGCCAAGCTGACGGACGAGAACACCGACGCCAACTTCCTCGAATATTCCCTCTACGGCCTGCCGCTGCAAACCCAGCAGACGTTCATGATCATGGTGATGATCCCGATCGGCGTGCTGGTGATCCTGGTGTTGCGCAACCTGATCGGCCTGCAAACCCTCGGGACCTTCACCCCAGTGCTGATCGCCCTGGCCTTCCGCGAAACCCAGTTGGGCTTCGGGATTATCCTGTTCACGGTGATCACCACGCTGGGCCTGTCGCTGCGTTCGTACCTGGAGCACCTCAAGCTGCAAATGCTGCCGAGGCTCTCGGTGGTGCTGACGTTCGTGGTGGTGCTGATCGCCGCCATCAGCCTGTTCAGCCACAAGCTGGGCTTGGAGCGCGGTCTGTCGGTGGCGCTGTTCCCGATGGTGATCCTGACCATGACCATCGAACGCCTGTCCATTACCTGGGAAGAACGCGGCGCCGGCCACGCGATGAAAGTCGCCATCGGCACGCTGTTCGCCGCGTCGCTGGCGCACCTGATCATGAGCGTGCCGGAGCTGGTGTATTTCGTGTTCACCTTCCCGGCGGTCCTGCTGATCCTGGTGGGCTTCATGCTGGCCATGGGTCGTTATCGCGGCTACCGCCTGACCGAGCTGGTGCGGTTCAAGGCTTTCGTCAAGGCTGACTCCTGATGTTCGGCCTCTGGAAAACCTGGAAGGCCCTGGAAGCCCGGGGCATCATGGGCATCAATCGGCGTAACGCCGACTACGTGCTCAAGTACAACAAGCGCAGCCTGTACCCCATCGTCGATGACAAGATCATCACCAAGGAGCGGGCGATCGTTGCCGGTATTCACGTACCGGAGCTGTATGGAGTGATTTCCACCGAGAAGGAAATCGACAAGCTCGACGAAATCATCGGCGGGCGTACCGATTTCGTGATCAAGCCGGCCCAGGGCGCCGGGGGCGACGGCATCATCGTGATCGCCGACCGCTTCGAGGGCCGCTATCGAACCGTGTCTGGCAAAATCATCAGCCACGAGGAAATCGAGCACCACATCTCCAGCATCCTTACGGGCCTGTACTCCCTTGGCGGACACCGTGACCGCGCGCTGATCGAATACCGCGTGACCCCAGACCAGATCTTCAAGAGCATCAGCTACGAAGGCGTGCCGGACATCCGTATCATCGTGCTGATGGGCTATCCGGTGATGGCCATGCTGCGACTGCCGACCCGTCAGTCCGGCGGCAAGGCCAACCTGCACCAGGGCGCCATCGGCGTCGGCGTTGACCTCGCCACGGGCCTGACGCTGCGCGGCACCTGGTTGAACAACATCATTACCAAGCATCCCGACACCACCAACGCAGTGGATGGCGTGCAACTGCCCTATTGGGACGGTTTCATGAAACTGGCCGCCGGTTGCTATGAACTCTGCGGGCTGGGCTACATCGGTGTCGACATGGTGCTGGACCAGGAAAAAGGCCCGTTGATCCTGGAACTGAACGCCCGACCGGGCCTGAACATCCAGATTGCCAACGACTGCGGCCTGACCTTGCGCACCCATGCCGTGGAAGCCCGCCTGGAAGAGCTCAAGGCCCGCGGCGTTATCGAAACCGTGGAAGAACGCGTGGCGTTTGCCCAGGAATTGTTTGGGCATATTCCGCCGGTTGAGGGTTGAAGCTGAGGATGAAAACCGAAGCTGAAGGTTGAACCCTGTGGCGAGGGAGCTTGCTCCCGCTGGGTTGCGCAGCAACCCCAAAGCCCAGCACCTCGGTGTATCAGAATGATCGCGCTCAACTGCCCAGCGGGAGCAAGCTCCCTCGCCACGGGTCTCATTGAAGCTTCAGACCTGTTCAATACCGACATCCCTCTAGGAGCAAATCCTACAGGGGATTACAATCGCCCCCCCCCCGGAACGGCTGACCCGCCCCGCCCATGCCAACCTGCTCCGTACACCCGCTGCCCTACCGTGCCAACCCCGCCGACTACTTCGCGGCGATCCGCCATGCTCCCGGCAGCGTGCTGCTCGACAGCGGCCGGCCGAGTGCCGAGCGCGGGCGGTACGACCTGCTCAGCGCTTGGTCGCTGGTGCAACTGGCGGTGTTACCGGACGAAAGTGGCAGCGATTTCCTGCGACGCCTTCGCACGCATCTGACGCAACTGGGCCACGCAGAGCTGCCGCCCACGGTGCAGCTGCCGTTCGCCGGTGGCCTGATCGGCTATCTAAGTTATGACTTTGGCCGGCATCTGGAGGCCCTGCCTTCCCATGCCAAGGACGACCTGCAACTGCCAGACGCGCGCTTCGGCCTGTATGACTGGGCGCTGATCACCGACCATCAGGCCCGCACAAGCCAACTGGTCTTCCATCCCCACTGCGGCGAAAGCGAACGCCAGCGACTGATCGAGCTGTTCGCCCGTCCAAACCCGGCGCCCGTCACTGCGTTCAACCTCCAAGGCCCGATGACGCCCGACCTCAGCGCCGAGGACTATCGGCAAGCATTCGAGCGTATCCAGGCGTATATCCAGGCCGGAGACTGCTACCAGGTCAACTTTGCCCAACGCTTTCGCGCCCCCTGCCAGGGTGATGCCTGGGCCGCTTACCAGGCGCTGCGAGCCGCGTGCCCGACGCCGTTTTCCGGTTTCCAGAGCCTGCCCGATGGCGGCGCCGTGCTGAGCCTGTCCCCGGAGCGCTTCGTCAAGGTCAGCGAAGGCCAAGTGGAAACCCGACCGATCAAGGGCACCCGGCCCCGGGGCACAACGCCCGAGGAAGACGTCGCCCACGCCGCTGATCTTTTGGCCAGCCCGAAGGACCGCGCCGAAAACCTGATGATCGTCGACTTGCTGCGCAACGACCTGGGCCGCACCTGCCGCGTTGGCTCGGTACGGGTGCCGGAGTTGTTCAGCCTGGAAAGCTACCCGAACGTGCATCACCTGGTCAGCAGCGTGACTGGCGAGCTGGCCGAAGACAAGGACGCCCTTGACCTGATCGCCGGCAGTTTTCCCGGCGGCTCGATCACCGGCGCGCCGAAGATCCGCGCCATGCAGATCATCGACGAACTCGAACCGACCCGACGCGGACTCTATTGCGGCTCATTGCTGTACCTGGACGTGCGCGGGGAAATGGACAGCTCCATCGCCATCCGCAGTTTGCTGGTCAAGGATGGGCGGGTGTGCTGCTGGGGTGGCGGCGGGATTGTCGCGGACTCGGATTGGGAAGCCGAGTATCAGGAATCGATGACCAAGGTCCGGGTCTTGCTCGAAACCCTGCAGGAACTTTAGGACTTCAGTGATCGCTCCCACGCTCACGTAGGAACGATCACCCGCTCAGGTCTACAGACTCAGCGGGCGGTTCGAAGCCTTGATGAACTCCTGCTTCAACTCGGCAAAGGTATGCACCGCCGGGAACTGCGGGAATTCGCGGATCACATTGTCAGGCGCATGGAACAGAATCCCGGCGTCGGCTTCACCGAGCATCGTCGTGTCGTTGTAGGAATCCCCCGCTGCAATCACACGGTAGTACAGGCTCTTGAAGGCCAGGACCGACTGCCGTTTCGGATCCTTCTGACGCAACTGATAGCCCGTCACCCGCCCGCCATCGTCGGTAATCAGCCGGTGGCAAAGCAACGTCGGAAAGCCCAGCTGGCGCATCAGCGGCTGGGAAAATTCATAGAACGTGTCGGAAAGAATCACCACCTGGAAGCGCTCGCGCAGCCAATCGACGAATTCGATGGCACCGTCCAGTGGCTTGAGGGTGGCGATCACCTCCTGAATGTCGGAGAGCTTGAGGCCATGCTCATCGAGGATGCGCAACCGCTGTTTCATCAACACGTCGTAGTCGGGGATGTCCCGAGTGGTTGCCCTGAGGGATGGAATCCCGGTTTTTTCAGCGAAGGCGATCCAGATCTCCGGGACCAGCACACCTTCCAGGTCGAGACAGGCAATTTCCACAAGACACTCCCATTTTTTGATGTTTATCGGTTGAGCGAACCAAAGGACTGCCGACTCTAGCCATTCAACGAAGCCTGCGCAACGCACAGGAGCGCGCCAGCCCCGGCAGCTTTTTGTTACCATCAGCCCCATATAGAGCGCCCAGCGCCACCGACCTGTAGGAAACCGCCCTGATGAGCCCAACGTTTGACATCGTGGAACTCGCCACGACCTATGCCAACAAGTCCCCGCAGGACATCCTCAAGCTGGCCTTCGCCGAGTTCGGCGACGATCTGTGGATATCTTTCAGCGGCGCCGAAGACGTGGTGCTGGTGGATATGGCCTGGAAACTGAACAAGAACGTCAAAGTGTTCAGCCTCGACACCGGTCGCCTGCATCCGGAAACCTATCGGTTCATCGACCAGGTGCGCGAGCATTACAAGATCGATATCGAGCTGGTTTCGCCGGACTACACGAAACTTGAACCCTTCGTGAAGGAAAAAGGCTTGTTCAGCTTCTACAAAGACGGCCACGGCGAGTGCTGCGGCATCCGCAAGATCGAGCCGCTGCGACGCAAGCTGACCGATGTCCGCGCCTGGGCTACCGGCCAGCGCCGCGACCAGAGCCCCGGCACCCGCAGCCAGGTGGCAGTGCTGGAAATCGACACAGCGTTTTCCACCCCCGAGCGCACCCTGTACAAGTTCAACCCGCTGTCGCAGATGACCAGCGAAGAAGTCTGGGGCTACATCCGCATGCTGGAGCTGCCTTACAACAGCCTGCATGAACGCGGCTTCATCAGCATCGGCTGCGAGCCTTGCACCCGTCCGGTCCTGCCGAACCAGCACGAGCGGGAAGGTCGTTGGTGGTGGGAAGAAGCTACGCAGAAGGAATGCGGGCTGCACGCCGGCAACATCATCGCCAAATCCAAGACGCTCTGACGAGACGCTATCCCTGTACACAAAAATGTCACCTCAGGTGCCATTTTTGTGTGCACTCATCGCTCACCCTGCGCGAAAAAGTTACACCCCGTCCCATGGTCAGCCTGCCTGACCGTCCTCGCACTCGCCTCGCTTTTAGAAATACCTGTTCAAATGGTCAATTTTTAAAAGTTGTATTTCAGTTAGTTAGTCGTAACAGAGAACGAAACGAAATTAAGCAGGCGTTTTATAGATTCCGGTTTGGCATAAAACTGGCTTTAGTAGACATGCGTTTTGTATACAACTATACGGAAACGTACACACACTTTAGATCCGACAGCCTGAAGCGCCCTATCCCGTACAGGCTGCAGATGCCCCGTAATCAATGATTGCTCGCCCCGCCGCGACGAAGATCTGCCGAGCCCCGCGCTCATGCACAGTCATCGCGGCCCTGAGAATCAGGAGCCTGCCGGAATGCGTACAAGTCTCTCCAATAATATCGCGCTGGATCTGCCCTCCCCGACTACTGCCTTTGATGACCCCACCGCAGTCCTTCCCACGTTGAGCCCCAGGCTACACAATAAGGATCTCGCACCGACCAAGGCCGAAGGCCGCCGCTGGGGCCGCTACAGCATCTTCGCCTTGTGGACCAACGATGTGCACAACATCGCCAATTACTCATTTGCCATCGGCCTGTACGCACTGGGCCTGGGCGGCTGGCAGATCCTCCTGTCCCTGGGAATCGGCGCGGCGTTGGTGTATGGCTTCATGAACCTGTCCGGGTACATGGGACAAAAGACCGGGGTGCCGTTTCCCGTCATCAGCCGAATCAGTTTCGGCATCCACGGCGCGCAGATTCCTGCGCTGATCAGGGCAGTCATTGCCATCGCCTGGTTCGGCATTCAGACATACCTCGCTTCGGTGGTGTTCCGAGTGCTGTTGACCGCGATCCATCCTGGCTTCGCCGAGTACGATCACAACTCGATCCTTGGGCTATCGAGCCTGGGCTGGGTGTGCTTCGTGGCGATTTGGTTCGTGCAACTGATGATCCTGGCCTACGGCATGGAAACGGTGCGCCGTTACGAAGGCTTTGCCGGGCCAGTCATCCTGGTGACAGTCGCGGCGCTGGCCGGTTGGATGTACATCCAGGCCGATGCCACCATCGCGTGGTCAATCCGTGAACCGCTGACCGGCGGCGAGATGTGGCGCAACATATTCGCCGGTGGCGCGTTGTGGCTGGCCATCTATGGCACGCTGATTCTCAATTTCTGCGACTTCGCCCGGTCTTCGCCGTGCCGTCGGACCATAGTCGTCGGAAACTTCTGGGGCTTGCCGGTAAACATTCTGCTGTTTGCCGCGATCACAATCCTGCTGTGCGGTGCGCAGTTCCAGATCAACGGCCAGATCATCGAAAGCCCGACCCAGGTCATCGCCTCGATCCCCAACACCTTTTTCCTGGTGCTCGGCTGCCTGGCGTTCCTGATCGTGACCGTGGCGGTGAACATCATGGCCAACTTCGTCGCCCCGGCCTTCGTGCTCAGCAATCTGGCGCCCAAATACCTGAACTTCCGTCGCGCCGGGCTGATCAGCGCCGCCATTGCCGTGCTGATCCTGCCATGGAACCTGTACAACAGCCCGCTAGTGATTGTGTATTTCCTGTCCGGCCTCGGCGCCCTGCTCGGGCCGTTGTACGGCGTGATCATGGTCGATTACTGGCTGCTGCGAAAAGGCCGCATCAACGTGCCGCAACTGTACAGCGAGGACCCAAATGGTGCGTATTTCTACAGCAATGGGGTCAATCTGCGGGCGGTGGGAGCGTTCATTCCTGCGGCGCTGATCGCGATTATCCTGGCGCTGGTGCCCGGTTTCGACAGCGTTTCACCGTTTTCCTGGCTGATTGGCGCTTCGATTGCAGGGTTGCTGTACCTGATCATTGCCAAGCGCCAGCCGTATTACGAGGACGTCAGCGGCGAATCCATCGCCGTGGATAACGTCAGCCATTGATCCATGACCGGTGGCCCGTCAGGTGCGGGCCGCTCATGTATGTGTTTAAAAAGGACAGCTCATGCGAATTCTTGTCGTCAACGTCAACACCACCGAATCCATCACCCAGGCCATCGCCCGACAGGCCCAGGCCGTAGCCGCGCCGGGCACCGAGATCATCGGGTTGACGCCGCATTTTGGTGCCGACTCCATCGAAGGCAACTTTGAAAGCTATCTGGCAGCAATCGCCGTGATGGACCGGGTGATGTCTTACGACCAGCCGTTCGACGCGGTCATCCAAGCCGGTTATGGCGAACATGGCCGCGAAGGTTTGCAGGAGCTGCTGAACGTGCCGGTGGTGGACATCACCGATGCCGGCGCCAGCACCGCGATGTTCCTCGGTCATGCCTATTCGGTTGTCACTACCTTGGACCGCACGGTGCCGCTGATCGAGGACCGCCTCAAGCTCTCAGGACTGTTCGACCGCTGTGCCTCTGTGCGGGCCAGTGGCCTGGCGGTGCTGGAACTTGAGCAGGATCCACAACGGGCACTCGAAGCCATCGTGTACCAGGCCGAACTGGCGGTCAGCCAGGACAAGGCCGAGGTCATCTGCCTGGGTTGCGGCGGCATGGCCGGGCTCGATGAACAGATCCGCCAGCGCACTGGCGTGCCGGTGGTCGATGGGGTAACCGCAGCGGTGACCATCGCCGAATCACTGGTGCGCTTGGGCTTGTCGACGTCAAAAGTACGCACCTACGCGACGCCCCGACCGAAGACCATCATTGGCTGGCCGGGGCGGTTTGCGCGATGAGTTCAAACTTCAGACCGCGCTGAACCGCTGCGCAAGCCCCTGCTCGGCAAACTGTTCAATGATGAAATCCACGAACGCCCGGGTCTTGCCCGGCAGCAGTTTGTGCTCGGCGTAATAAATGGAGATGTTGCCGTCATCGACGTACCAGTCTGGCAGGACTCGCTGCAACCCCCCGGACTCCAGGAAAGGAATGGCGATCGGCATGCTCACCAGCCCGATCCCCAACCCTTGGGCGGCGGCCGCGCAGTCGGCTTCCGAGTCACTCATAGTCATGCGCGCCTTGAGCATCAGCGGGCTATGTTCCCGGTTGCGATTGGTCAGTTGCCAGGAACGGACACGCCCGGTCTGTGGCGAACGAATCAGGATGCCTTGATGGTGCGCCAGATCTTGCGGCTCAGTGATCGCAGCATGATTCTGTAGATAACCTTCGGACGCGACCAACACCCGATGTGCCACCGTCAGTTTGCGCGCCACCACGCCTTGAGGCAGCTCGAACCCGCCCCCGATGGCCGCGTCGAAGCCCTGCCCGATCAGGTCAACCTGGCGATTATCGAAATGCCAGTCCGGGTTGATCGCCGGGTACCGCCGCAGGAATTCCCCTAGTAATGGCACGACAAACAGTCGTCCGAACGCCGTGCCCATGCTCACCTTAAGCGTACCGGCTGGCTGCCCACCGGCGCTGGCCAGGTTGGCGACGGCGTTCTGGATCGTATTGAAACTGCTGCCCACTTCTCGCAGGAACAACTGCCCGGCCTCGGTCAGTGTCAGGCTGCGAGTGCTGCGCTGGAACAGCCGCACGCCCAGGCGCGCTTCAAGCTTGGCCACGCTTTTGCCCACCGCCGCCGGGGTCAGGCTCAAGCGTCGCGCTGCCTCGGCAAAACTGCCGACCTCGGCGCTGCGGACGAAGCATTCGATACTGCTGAAAGTCTCCATGGCGCTCACTATAAACTTTTGGTTCACACAGACTATATCAAAGGAGGTCTACACAGCCGTCAGCCGAGTCTTGATACTCGCCCCATCAACCGCGGCACCTCGCCTCGGCACCTTTGGAGACCTCCATGAGCAATCAGACACTGAACGGTAAAGTCGCCTTGATCCAAGGCGGTTCCCGCGGCATCGGCGCCGCCATCGTCAAACGCCTCGCTGCGCAAGGCGCTGCAGTCGCCTTCACGTACGTCAGTTCCGCCGCCAAGTCCGAAGAACTGCAGAACAGCATCACCGCAGCCGGTGGCAAGGCCTTGGCGATCAAGGCTGACAGCGCTGACGCCGACGCCATCCGCAGCGCCGTCGATGCGACTGTGGACGCTTTTGGCCGGCTGGACATCCTGGTCAACAACGCCGGTGTCCTGGCGATGGCACCGCTGGACGAGTTCAAGCTGGAGGATTTCGACCGGACCCTGGCCGTCAACGTGCGCAGCGTCTTTGTCGCCACCCAGGCCGCCGCGCGCCACATGACCGAAGGCGGTCGAGTCATCAACATCGGCAGCACCAACGCCGACCGCATGCCCTTCGCGGGCGGTGCACCTTACGCCATGAGCAAGTCTGCCCTGGTGGGCCTGACCAAAGGCCTGGCGCGCGACCTCGGCCCACGGGGTATCACCGTCAACAACGTGCAGCCCGGTCCAGTGGACACTGACATGAATCCAGCAGACAGCGACTTCGCGTCCAGCCTGATGGATCTCATGGCTGTAGGGCGTTATGGCACGGTGGAAGAAATCGCCAGCTTCGTTGCCTATCTGGCAGGCCCGGAAGCGGCCTATATCACCGGGGCCAGCCTGACCATCGACGGCGGCTTTGGCGCCTGATCCCAAGCCACACAAAAACGCCGGTCATGGTTGAGCCATGACCGGCGTTTTTGCGTTGCCTCGCAGTGTGTCGTCAGGCCCACTCCATCTCTGGCAAACCGCACAGGCTTGGCTGGAACAGCTTGAGCGAGCGAATGATCCCGTCGGCATGGGCATACTTCTCGTCAGCCATGGCCGAATCCGGAATAGCGATAGCGGTCATGCCCGCGGCTTTTGCCGCCGTCACGCCGAACGGCGAATCCTCGAAGACCAGACAATCTTTCGGCGCAACGCCGAGGCGACGGGCCGCAGTGAGGAAGATATCCGGCGCCGGTTTGGCCGCGCCCACTTCCGGATCATCCGCCGTCACGATGAAATCGAACAACGCGAACCAGTCCCGGTGCAGCGTGGTTTTCAGCTCGAACGACTGGCGAGCCGAACTGGTTCCTACCGCGATGGGCACGTCATGGGCCTTCAAATGGCGCACCAATTCTTCAGCGCCGGGCATCGCCAGGGCATGAGGAAAACGTTCGCGCATCAGCGGTTCGCGGATGACCAGGAACTCTTCCGGGGTGATCGGCAGCTCCAGCGCCTGGACCACATAACGAGCCAGGTCACCCGCGCCGCGCCCGATGATGTTCTGCTTGTGGCTCCAGTCGAACGTACGCCCGTAGCGCTCGGCAATGAAGGACGTAACCTCTGTATAGATGCCTTCGGTGTCCAACAGCAGGCCATCCATGTCGAAGATCACGGCTTTGATCGGGCCAAACTTTTTCAGCGGTGCATTCATCGCATCTGATCCGTTATTAACACAACATTTCAGGGAGGGCTCAGGTGCGGCCAGCGCAACGTGTTCGCCTTAAAGGATTCAGCAGAATAACGAGGCGCGCTGGATGCAAGCAATGGGAAATTTTCGTAACGAGGTGGCGAGGGATGAGCTGCTGCTTGACCGGGCAGCGACGGGCTGCCTTTGGGGGCGCTTCGCCCCCAAAGGAACAGAATCCCTCGCCACGAACACAGGGGTGATCGACAGTGGGTTGTGCCCTAGCCGCCGGATGCACCCGAACCGGAGCCTGATTCGCCGCCGCTTGAGCTGCCACCGCTGCTGCTACCGGTTCCACTGCTTGAGCCGGAAGATCCGCCACCCATCGTACTGCCACCGCTGGTCGAGCCACTGCCGGTTCCCGGACTGGTGCTGCTGCCGCTGGCATCGCCACCATTGCCGCCACCCACAGAACCGGGAGGCAAGGCGTTGCCGGTCTGCTCGGTGGTGGATCCGGCGTCCATCTGGGTCGAGGGCGGCATGCCTCCCTTGTCCACGGGTGCGTCGTCCGAGGACTGGGCGAAAACCGCCAACGGACTGGCACAAAGAACACCGGCGAGTGCCAAAGCCTTCAGGTTTGACTTCATCATGGTCAATCTCCTTTTAAGATGACTACCTGACGTCTGGCACCCCTGGCACGCCGATGGTGCCGCAAAATCGACGGGCGGATTGTCAATCAGCTTGGCTTGCCGGAAGCGTCGTCACCGGCAATGTCCGGGTCGTCCGGAGTCGCCTCGACATCCTGGTCGTCGCTTGGTACTTGTTCTACACCGGCCTCCTCGTCCTCAGGTGGACGCTGATCGCGACTCAGGGAGTCGGTTGGCGATGGCAACGGATATTCCGGGGTTTCATCATCGTCTGGGACAGGCGAGTCGGCAGTCATGGCAAATCTCCTGATCATGCAGTTTTACGAGGACATCGGCGCTGCGCTTGGGCAGCTTCAATCGTAGGATTCATCTTCATGCTCAGTATCTTCATCCTCGATCAGCGGAACCTGAGCGTCGTCCATCAGCGAACCTGGATCTTCATTGCCCGGGTCATTCACGCCCGGATCATTGATGAACGGAACGCCCGAGGGGCCTTTTTCTTCCTTGCCTTCGGTTTCCGGCGTCATGGCAGACCTCACTATTGCAAGTGTGTATGCGTTCGAGGCGGTGGTCGGGCAAACGTTCCGGGAAATGCCCAATAAGAAAAAACCCGGCACTAGGCCGGGTCTCTTCAATCAAGCGTCCGCTCAGCGGTGTTTTCTCTTGTGCTTGTGCTTCTTCTTGCCACCGGAATGGCCGTCGTTATCGTTGGACAGGTTGCTGCCCAACGCTCCGCCAGCCGCACCGCCGACGCCCGCGCCAATGGTCGACCCGGTAGAACCGCCCAGGCGGTTGCCCACAATCGAACCGCCGGCCGAACCCAGGCCACCGCCAATGGCCGCTTCCGTACGGCTGCCCTTGCGAGCCCCCACCGCGCTGCCGGCTGCGCCACCGACACCGGCGCCAATCGCAGCGCCTGTGCTGCCGCCCATCTGCTGGCCGACCACGTTACCCAAGACACCGCCAAGACCACCGCCGACCGCAGCGGTACCGTCGCCAGCGGCCATTGCGCCCTGAGCGACCACAAGCCCAAGCACCAAGGTGGACAAAGTCAAACGCATGATAAAAACCTCAAGAATGCCGCATCAGGGGTAGATGGCCGATGCGCGCGAGCGCGAGTGTACGCCAAACCGCGTCAGCCATGACGGTTGGACCACAAACACGAGGGTAGTTTTATGACAGGCAAAAAAAAGCCCGCTGGGGAAACGGGCAGGTACTGCTTTCTAACGGATGAGCTGAGACTACGCGTGCGAGTGTGAAAGAAACGTGAAAGCAATTGTCTGTAGGAAAAAGATTAAAAATATTTACGAAACGTCCAATTCTCTAAAAATAACTGAAAAAAAAAAGCCCCATTCGGTGACGGGGCTGTGCTTACGTTATTTCCTGATAGGAACCTTGGGCAAAAACTTGGCCCTTTCCCCTCGCTGCACTTTGGCAACCTTCGTCCTGATGGACTTGATTGGCTCATCGCCAAAGTCTGATCGATACGCCGACTGGCCACATTGCAGTCCTTCGTTGACCGGATACGCGGCTCCGTTTTCCTCGCTGTACGGTGCTCCCATCGCATTTCCCCTTTCGCCAAGGTCGATACCGGCAACAAACGATCGCCTGGAGATATCGATCCTCACAGCAAAGAGACTAGTCGGTCATCAACAGACTGGCCGTTCGTTGACACCCTTGACCGACGAATGGAATGCGCTGTTTCGAAAAGAAAACATTCATTCGGTGCCCAGCAGCGTCCGGCTCAAGACACGGGAAACCTGATCGGCGGAATAGGGTTTGGACAAAAACTCGAAACCCTCATGCCCGCTACGAGCCAACTCTTCGCTGTAGCCAGACGTCAACACCACGGGTAGATCCGGGCGACGCTGGCGCAGCTGCCTGGCCATCGCAATGCCACTGATGCCAGGCATAAGCACATCGGAAAATATCGCATCGAACGCCATCGCATCCTGGCCGACCATTTCCAGTGCCTGCTCAGCGTTGGTCGCCCAGGCCGTTTCGTACCCTAGGTCTTGCAGAATCTGGTTGGCGAAACGCCCGACTTCCAGGTTGTCTTCCACGACCAGTACCCGGCGCCGGCCCTTTTCCAACCTCAAATGCGGGGTTTCCTCCATGGGAGGTAAATGCACTTCTTGAGCTTCCACTTCCGGAAGATACAAGGTGAACAGGGTCCCCTTTCCGACAACGGTGGAAACGTCGACGTTGCCACCCGACTGTTTGGCGAAACCAAACACCTGGGACAACCCCAGCCCCGTACCCTTGCCCACTTCCTTGGTGGTGAAAAACGGTTCGAAGATGTGTTCGAGTATCTCCGGAGCGATCCCGGTGCCGGTATCCTCCAGGGCGATGGCAGCAAAAGCCTGCGCCGCCCCGGCATGGCCACGGATCGGCGGTATGCCGGCACCGCAATTGAGCCTGAGCCACAGCGTTCCCTGGCCGTTCATGGCGTCCCGGGCGTTCAACGCCATGTTGATGATGGCCGTTTCGAACTGGCTTAAATCAGCGCGGATATAACAAGGTCGGTCGCACAACTCGACCTTGACGCGTATTCGTGCGCCAGTCACGGTTTCCAGCATGTCTCCCAGGCTCTGCACCTGCTTGCCCACCTCGATGACTTCCGGTTTCAAGGGCTGGCGGCGGGCAAACGCGAGCAACTGGCTGGTCAGCTTCGATGCGCGCTCCACCGTCTCGGCAACAGCTGACATGTAGCGCTGCCGGCGCTCATCGGACAGATTGGGCATCCGCAGGAAATCGACGGAGGAGCGGATGATTGTCAGTAGATTATTGAAATCATGGGCGACACCGCCAGTGAGCTGGCCTATGGCTTCGAGCTTCTGCGACTGACGAAGCGCCGCTTCGGTCTGCTTCAGTCGCGCGGTGCGTTCCTCGACCCGTTGCTCCAGGGTCGCATTCAATTCAGCCAGTGCGGCCAAGCCTTCACGTACCGCGGCGTCCGCGCGGGCGCGCTCGATGTGGGCCCAGGATCGCTCCGTGACTTCCATCAGCAACGCCAGATCTTTGGAAGACCAGACCCTAGGCGTTTTGTCGTGAATTGCCATCAGTGCGGTCAAACGCCCGTTCTTTATCAACGGAACGCAAATGGTGGCCGCGATACCGATCGATTGGAAGGTTGCCGCTTCCTCTGGTTCGAGTTCCGCCAGGTTATCGTTCAGCACCAATGGCTTGCCGGCCCGCAGATTGGCCACGGCCAGTCGACCGAAATCCGCCAGTCGGTAATGTCCGACGATGCTAGGCGACCCGGCTCTCGCCCAATCGCCGCGAATGGTGAAACCGTCCTCGTCTTCATCCATGTCCGCGTAGGCACAATTGGACAACTTCAGGTGCGCCGCCAGAATGCGCGTAGTGGTCGCCATGATGGTCTGCGGATCGGTGGCATTCGCCACGGCGCTGCCAATGGCATCAAGCACGGCGAGCCGCTGAGTCATGAACACCGTGGAGGTGGTCTCGGTGACCGTATCCAACACGCCCACGACCTTGCCGAACTGGTCACGAATGGGGCTGTAGCAGAAAGTGAAATAGGCCTGTTCAGGGCCACCACCGCGTTCAATGACCAGCGGGAAGTTCTCAATGAAGGTGGCTTGACCCTCAAAGGCCGCCTGCATGATCGGACTGATTTCGCTCCAGGCTTCTTGCCAGACTTCATCATACGGTCGGCCCAGCGCTTCGGGTTTACTGCCGAGAATGGGGGCGAACGCATCGTTGTAAAGCGTGACCAGTTCGGGCCCCCAGATGATGGCCTGGGGAAAATGGGAAGCAAGGCTCAGCGCCACCGTGGTCTTCAGCACATCGGGCCACTTATCCAAAGGTCCGAGGGAGGTGCCGTTCCAATCATGACGGCGTACCCGCCCAGCCATTTCGCCATAGCTTTGCAGCCAATCTGTCATTGCGTTCGATCCTTCTCAGCCGCCAATACCAACTAGGGTAGCGCTTGTAACCCCAAGCTGGGCCGTATTATCCCCCGCCTTGTGCGGATGCGCGATTGGATTGTGGGATGCGCCGGAGGGGCAAATGGGGGGTGAGGGGCG
>NZ_JABWQY010000026.1:0-46065 GCF_014268685.1 Pseudomonas sp. SWRI92 | reverse complement strand
TGAAGGCTATGTGTTTGCCGCCCTGGTGTTCTGGATTTTCTGTTTTGGTATGTCCCGCTATTCCATGCATTTGGAACGCAAGCTGGACACTGGCCACAAGCGTTAGGAGTTCTGTAATGAGTGAAGCAATCAAACAGCCTGTGAGCCCTGAAGGCATTATTCAGATGCAGGGTGTGAACAAGTGGTACAGCCAGTTCCATGTACTAAAAGACATCAACCTGAACGTCAAACAGGGCGAGCGTATCGTTCTGTGCGGCCCTTCGGGTTCCGGCAAATCCACCACCATCCGCTGCCTCAACCGCCTGGAAGAACACCAGCAGGGCCGCATCGTGGTCGATGGCGTGGAATTGACCAACGACCTTAAGCAGATCGAAGCGATCCGCCGCGAAGTCGGCATGGTCTTCCAGCACTTCAACCTGTTCCCGCACCTGACCATATTGCAGAACTGCACCCTGGCGCCGATGTGGGTGCGCAAGATGCCCAAGCGCGAGGCCGAGGAAATCGCCATGCATTACCTGGCGCGCGTACGTATTCCAGAGCAGGCGCACAAGTATCCGGGCCAGCTCTCCGGCGGTCAGCAACAGCGCGTGGCCATCGCCCGTGCCCTGTGCATGAAGCCGAAAATCATGCTGTTCGACGAACCGACTTCGGCACTCGACCCGGAGATGGTGAAAGAGGTGCTGGACACCATGATCGGCCTGGCCGAAGACGGCATGACCATGCTGTGCGTGACCCACGAAATGGGCTTCGCCCGCACCGTAGCCAATCGCGTGATCTTTATGGATAAGGGAGAGATTGTCGAGGAAGCCTCTCCAAAGGAATTCTTTGATAATCCACAAAATAGCCGTACACGTGCGTTTCTAAGTCAAATTTTGCACTAGGGGAACTCATCTGTGAATGGGCAGGAAATTGCCCATTCTGGGAATGGTTCGTAGTACTGCTTATATTTCTTGCCAGTTATTCTACCGAAAGCTAATGGTGGTTATGAGGTTCATACGAGCATATTTATTTTGCTTCCTCGTCCAGAGGAGAGGCTAGTTCTTGGATATCGTGAAAGCAGTCGCCAAGCCGTTGAATATGCAAAGCTGAATTTTCGACAGGCGATTGGTTGTAGTAAGTGTTGTCTGAATTCTATTTAAGGAATGTTTGCCGCGTGCCGAGCAGCCGCCTGTCAGCTGGGCTCGCTTATTCACGACTGGGCTTCAAAGCCACCCTCACGCTGAGAGAAACCGATATGCTCGACTCCAAACTCTTACGCAGCCAAACCCAAGAAGTGGCGAATCGTCTGGCCTCCCGTGGCTTTAGCCTAGATGTTACGCAGATCGATCACTGGAAGCCCGTCGAAAAGCAGTGCAGGTCCGCACCGAGCAATTGCAAGCTGAGCGTAATGCCCGTTCAAAATCCATTGGGCAGGCAAAGGCTAAGGGTGAAGACGTCGCGCCCTTGATGGCTGACGTCGCGCGGGTAGCCAACGAACTTGAGTCTGGTAAAAACGAACTGGACAGCATTCAGGCGGAACTGGACGATATCGTTTTAGCCATTCCCAATATACCGGACGCCAGCGTCCCAATAGGCTCCGATGAAGAAGGCAACGTCGAGGTGCGCCGCTGGGGTGCTCCGCGTGTGTTCGACTTCGATATCAAAGATCATGTAGCGCTGGGTGAAATTAGCGGAGGGCTGGACTTTGAAGCTGCAGCCAAGCTGTCCGGCGCCCGCTTTTCCGTTTTGCATGGCCCGATGGCGCGCCTGCACCGCGCATTGGCGCAGTTCATGATCAATTTGCACACCTCACAGCATGGCTATGAGGAAACCTACATCCCCTATATGGTCCATGCGTCTGCTCTTCAGGGCACCGGCCAACTGCCGAAGTTTGAGGAAGACCTCTTCAAGATCACCCGTGAAGGTGAGGCTGACTTCTATCTGATCCCTACATCGGAAGTCCCATTGGCCAATCTGGTCGCAGGGCAGATTCTCGATGCAAAACGATTGCCCCTCAAATTTGTCGCCCATGGCCCATGTTTTCGCAGTGAGGCAGGTGCTTCTGGCCGTGACACTCGTGGCATGATCCGACAGCATCAGTTCGACAAGGTCGAAATGGTTCAGGTAGTTGAGCCGGCGAAGTCCATGGAGGCTTTGGAGGACATGACAGCTTGTGCCGAGCGGGTGTTGCAAGCGCTCGAATTGCCATACCGTGTTTTGGTTCTGTGCACCGGCGACATGGGTTTTAGCGCCGCCAAAACCTTCGACTTGGAAGTATGGGTGCCGAGCCAGGAAAAATACCGCGAGATCAGCTCTTGCTCCAACTGCGGTGACTTCCAGGCCCGTCGCATGCAAGCGCGCTGGCGTAATCCAGAAACTGGTAAGCCGGAATTGGTACACACCCTCAATGGTTCTGGGCTAGCGGTGGGGCGCACCTTGGTCGCGGTGCTGGAAAACTACCAAGAGGCGGACGGATCTATCCGTGTGCCGGAGGTGCTCAAGCCCTATATGGGCGGTATTGATAGCATTCGTTAAATGCCGATTGACTGCACGCAACTCACGGTCATGGAGTGGTGGAACCACAGCTACTCGTAGCTGCACGTCTTGGCGTGTCGGCGAGTAGCTGCTATGCCTGTGTTGGTTGATGTAGCAGCGCATAAAATCCCTCGGCCGAGTCCGTGCAGCGTCCAAGGTGGCAAAGCCTTCCAAGGGCTATAGCGGACAGCATTTCAGTGTTCTAGACAGTGATTCCGAGTATGGGTTGTCATTGCTTAGGCGGGGTTGACTGCGAGCGGGTGTGATCCCCAGCTTATCCTCGATCAAATTACCGCTAGTAACATTTGTCGCGTATCGGCGAGGGAAGATACGTGATGTCCTACGACCATACCTGGTTGGGCCTCTGATCCGCACAGCGCGTCGAGGCTGTCGGTTACGGCCTCTGTGGTGCTGTTGGCAGGCCGCTCGCAGGCCCCGGTCCGAAAGGTTGAAATAAAAATAAATATTGACGTGGCTCGTAAAATGTTTTCTGTTGTCGGTCTTGTTTTGGTCTGAATTTGGTGTACTGTAAGCGGTGTCGGGCAATTTCGCCCGGAAGGTTCTGGGTCGCGTTGACACAGAACGATCAGAGTATTGGCGTCCGGATGGACGTCGCAAAGGAGGGTTTCTGCTCATGCGAGTCGAAACAATAAGTTTCTTGAAAAAGCACGCTTCCGACCTGCCATTAGATGAGCCGCTGGTCGTCACGCAAAATGGTGTTCCTGCCTATGTTGTGGAGTCTTATGTTGACCATAAGCGCCGTGACGAAGCAGTTGCTCTTGTGAAAATGCTCGCAATCAGCTCTCGCGAGTATGCCCAAGGTAAACATTGTTCCACTGATGACCTGAAAGCCCGTTTGAGCAGGAGGTTTGCCCACAAATAATATAGGAGTCTAAATGACCAGATTCACCGTTCGTTATACTGAAATCGCTCAGCAAAGTATCGAAGACCAGATTGAATATCTGGCTGATTATCATGGGTTGCAATCTGCTTACCAGCGGGTTGATGCCGTCGTTGACATCATCACAAATAACCTCACGTCCATCCCCTTCGGTTATCCCGTTAGCCCTCAATTGAGCGAGCTGGGTGTCATGCAATATCGTGAACTTAATACAGATGGTTACCGCGTCTTCTACGAGATCTACGACGCGGATCAGACTGTCGCCGTTGGTCTGGTCTTGAGAGATAAGCAAAGCGTCGAACGGGCCCTCGTTCGCTACTGTTTGCTTAAAGCCTTCTAGCTCTGACGGTTCCCGCCATGAGCGGACTGCTAGTCTGTGTCCCGGCACTTAGTTGCCGGAATCGAATCATTCGTCATTACAACGCGTCGAGGCCGTCGACTTAGGCCTCTGCCGTGCTCCCGGTAAAATGTGGCTTCCGATGCACGATATCTGGCTTGGTCTGCCAGGCGGGGAAGGATTTGGCTTGGCGGTAAGTGGGCATACTCGGGCTGTTGCACTGGGCTACGATGGCTTGGTGCTCAATTCCGCTCAGCGCATTGCGCCGCTTAGCCCGCAAGGTGGTCGTGCGCGCATCAGCTTGCAGCTCTTGCGGCAGGGGCCAACGCTGAAAGGTCTTGAGTGATAACCCGACGATGTTGACTTGTATACCCATGACTATATGGCGACACGTCAACACACCCGGAAGGTCAAAGCAGTGAAGTGGAGTTGTAGCGGCTGCCCCCGAACTCCTCCAGCGCATCCAGCAGCGCCTCGTTGAAATATTGCTTCGAGGCGCGATCCCACAGGATATGAAACGCTGGCGCCTCCGCACTTCCCGTATGGATCAGGATCACATTGATCCGTGCCGCTGAAGTCTGCGTCACCGCCCCCGGCCTGAAGGCAGGGAAGCTGAGGTCGACCCCGCATAGCTTGGCCATCACCTGGGCAATCGCACCGCCGCTGAGTACCAGGCAGGCGTGACTGTCCTGGCGGGGCAACAGGTAGTTGCCCTGGTGGCCGAGTTCCCAGCGTGCCTCTTCATCGGCAATCCGCTGACCTTGATCCTGGAGGCTGCCCAGCAACATATATTCGGTCTGTGACAGGCGCGCCACCCAGCTGCCGTCGGCCTGGGCGGTGGCGCGGTTGGGAATGTCCGGTAGGGTGAAGCCGCGCACGGTAAGGTACTCGGCGCTGTGGCTGCCACGAAAGCCGACCCGGGGCAGGTCGGTCTGGTCCATGAGGTGGTACGGTTGCGTGATGGTCTCATGGCCTTTCAGACTGGTCATGGCTTAACCCTCCTGGCGTTGGTTGTTGGGGTCGAAGAAGGGCAGTTGCACCACTTCGGCCTGGACGAGGATGCCGCCTTCGACGAGAATCGAAATGTGCTGTCCCGGGGCGCTCTGCTCGTTACCGGCGTAGGCTAGGCCGATGATTCGGCCCAGCGTGGCGGAGTATTCGCAGGAGGTGACGTTGCCGCTGATGTCCGGGCCGTTGAGTACCAAGTGGCCTTCCAGCGGTTGCAAGCTGCCCTTGGGCAAGGTGAAGCCCACCAGCTTGCGTTTCAGCGGCTGGGCTTCGAGGATATCCACCGAGCGACGGCCGACGAAGAACGGTTTGTTCCTGCTGACCGCCCAGCCCATGTCAATTTCAGATGGGTGTGTCATCCCATCGGTATCCTGGCTGATGATCACGTGGCCTTTTTCAAGGCGGAGCAACCGCTGGGTTTCGACGCCGAAAGGTCGGATATCGAAAGACTTGCCGGCGTCCATCAACGCGTCCCAAAGTTTCACTGCGTGCCGAGCAGGGACGTGAATTTTATAGCCCAGTTCACCGACAAAACCGACTCGCATGAGACGTGCCTTGATCCCGGCAACGGTACCTTGACGCACGCCCAGATACGGGAATCCTTGTGCCGATAGATCCAGGTCGGTACAGATCTTTTCCAGAACCTTGCGTGAATCCGGCCCCGCGACATTGACTGCTGAGATCGCTGCCGTGACGTTGGCGATGTCGGCGTTCAGCCGCCATTGCGCATTCCACTTGAGCATTTGTTGGTAGATGCGATCCACGCCGCTGGTGGTGGCGGTGACATAGAAATGGTTTTCGGCGAAGCGTGCGCAAACACCATCATCAATCACCACGCCCTGTTCATTGGTCATCAGCGCGTAACGCGAGTGCCCCACCGGTTGTTTGAGAAAGGCGAAAGTGTACATGCGGTTGAGCAGTTCGGCGGCGTCCGGTCCTCTGACATCCAGGCCGCCGAGGGTCGAGACGTCGATGATGCCGACTTTGTTGCGCACGTGCTGCGCTTCGGCTTGCATGCATTTGTCGCGTTCGCTCGCCTTGCCGTAATACGCGGGACGCTGCCAGATCCCAGCCGGCATCATCCTGGCTCCGGCATCCAAGTGCCGTCTGTGCATGGGCGTCTGTCGATACGGGTCGAAAGCACGGCCGGCCACATGAGCGAGTTTTTCTACTTCGAAGGGGGGCCGGGCGGTGGAGATGCCGGTTTCGCTGACGCTACGTTGAGTCGAAGACGCCACCAGTCGCGCGGTCGCTAACGCAGAGTGACGCCCCTGCGAGGGACCCATGCCCACCGTGGAGTAGCGTTTGACCAGCTGGATGTCTCGATAGCCAATCTTGATCGCGTTGATGATGTCGCGTACTTGCAAGTCCTCATCGAAATCGACGAAGACCTTACCCTTGGGGTGGGGGAAGATCGGCCAGGGGAAATTGACCTGAGCCTCGGCCCGCATCGGCAATGGCTTGGCTGTGAGATCGAGATTGAGCGCAGTGACTATCGCGGCAGCGGCATGGATTGCATCGGCCAAGACGTTGTCCAGCGCGTGATAGCCTTGGACAGAACCGGCAACGCTCAGGTTTTTCGGCAGACCACTGATCGTGAACTCGGCCAATTGGTCATCGTAGGCGAGCTTGCCGCCAGCCTGGCTTTCCACATGCCTTTAGGCTTGTAGAACGAGCGGTAGTAGAAACCTACGGCATGAATTTGGAGAACTTGCCGAGGTAGGCATCCTTGTCGTTATCCAGCGAGCCGTTAAAGTTTTGCCCGGTAACCTCTACGTCGCTTTCCAACGGATAGGTGTCGGCCAGTACATTCGGCAGTTGCACGAGCGTGTTGGCATCCTGCCCGGCCATGGTCAATGGGCCGCGAGGGCGGTGGTATTTGAACGAGCGAGACAGCAGAAACCGTCCGTTTGCGAGCAGCGCGCTGGCGATACTGTCACCCTTGAAACCCTGGTATGGCGTGCCGTCGAAACAGAAATCAAGCGGCTGATCACGGTTGATCAAAAGGCCCATGGGCGTGGGTAGGCGGCTCATTTGGCGGTCTCCTTGACGGTAGTCCGACCGTACCTCAATTGTATGCGTTGAGATGCATCCACTCATGCTTGCATTGCTCAGCTCAAAACGTCTGCCCCAAGGAAAACTGAAACACTTGCGTATCGGCGTTATCCGGCGTTCGGACCGGAAAGGCCACGTTGACGCTCAACGGCCCCAGCGGGCTGTACCAGGTCACCCCGACGCCCACCGAACTGGCCATCTGGCTGAGGTCGAGCCCGTCACATCCTTGGGTGGTGCTCAGGTAGCACTTGTCGGAATAGACACTGCCGACGTCCCAGAACACCGAGGTGCGCAGTGACTTGTTGTCTTTGATGAAGGGCATTGGGAACAGGTATTCCACGCCGCCGGTGATAAGTATGTTGCCGCCCAGTGACTCGGTATCCCGGTCGGAGTAGTACGCCTGGCCGGCGCTGGCGTAGGTGCCGGTGGCTGGCGTGTTGCGCGGTCCGAGGGAGCCGCTCTCAAAACCGCGCACCGAGCCCTCGCCACCGGCGGTGTAGTTTTCATAGAACGGCAAGCCGTCTGTCGAGCCGTAGCTGTTGCCGTAGCCCAGTTTGGTATGCAACCGCAGCGAGGTGGCGTCGCTGACCGGCAGGAAAGCCTGCCCGGTGTAGTCAATCTTGTAGAAGCTCAGGTCGCTGCCGGGCACGGTGACCATCAGATTCAGGTTTTGCGAATGCCCGCGGGTGGCCAGCACGCCCTTGTTCAGCGTCGATTCCGACCAGCCGAGATTAGCCTTGAAATTGGTGAAATCCTTGCCTTCACGCTCGATGAAGTCGTAGATCTCGTCGGCGCTGTAGGTCCCTGGTTCGATGCTGTCATGTTGCACCGTGACGCCGAAGTTCAGCCGTGAGGTTTCATTGATTGGGTAGCCGAGAGAGGTGCCGGCGCCGTAGCTATTGATGGAATAGTACGAATAGTCGTCATCGTAGTATTCGTTGTAGTCGGTGGCGTTGTAGAACGCGTTGTAGCCCAGGCTCACACCGTCCGGCGTGAAGTAGGGATCGGTAAAGCCGATGTTGTACTTGCTTTGATAGGACGAGCGGGTCAGGCCCAGGCTGGCGTAGTTGCCGGTGCCGAGAAGGTTGTTCTGGGTGATCGAACCTCCAAGGATCAGGCCGGCGCTTTGCGAGAAGCCGACACTGGCGCTGATCGAGCCGGAAGCCTGCTCTTCGACGCTGTAGTTCACATCGACCTGGTCATCGACACCCGGCACGGCCGGCGTCTCGACGTTGACTTCCTTGAAGAAGCCCAGGCGCTCCAGGCGGGTCTTGGACTGGTCGATCAGGTAGGTCGACGCCCAGCCACCTTCCATCTGGCGCATTTCACGGCGCAGCACTTCGTCCTCGGACTTGGTGTTGCCACGGAAGTTGATGCGGTTGACGTAGGCACGCTTGCCCGGATCCACGGCGAAGGTGATGTCGACGGTATGGTCTTCATCGTGCGGCTGCGGCACGCCGTTGACGTTGGCGAAGGTGTAACCCTCGTTACCCAGGCGACGGGTGATCAGTTCAGAGGTGGTGGTCATCAGCTTGCGCGAGAACACCTGGTCCTTCTGCACCAGCAACAGCGACTTGACCTGGTCTTCAGGAACCTTCAGGTCACCACTGAGCTTGACGTCACGAACGGTATACTTCTCGCCTTCGTTGACGTTGACGGTGATGTAGACGTGCTTCTTGTCTGGGGTGATGGACACCTGGGTCGAAGCGATGTCCATGTTGATGTAGCCGCGGTCCAGGTAGTAGGAACGCAGGCGTTCCAGGTCACCGGAGAGTTTTTCACGGGCGTACTTGTCGTCGTTCTTGAAGAATGACAACCAGTTTGTGGTCTTGAGGGTGAATTGATCGGTCAATTCTTGCGTGGCGAAGACGGTATTGCCCACCACGTTGATGTGCTGGATAGCCGCCACGGTGCCTTCGTTGATGTTGATCTTCAGGCCGACGCGGTTGCGCGGCTGCGGCACCACTTCGGTGTCGACGGTGGCCGAGTAGCGGCCCTGGGCAACGTACTGGCGTTGCAGCTCGTTGCGCACACCTTCGAGGGTGGCGCGCTGGAATATCTCGCCTTCGGCCAGGCCGGATTGCTTGAGGCCTTTCATCAGGTCTTCAGTGGAGATCGCCTTGTTGCCTTCGATCTCGATACTGGCGACCGACGGGCGCTCGACTACAGTGATCACCAAGACATTAGCGTCATGCCCGAGTTGGATGTCCTGGAAAAAACCGGTCTTGAACAACGCACGGGTAGACTCCACCAGACGCCGCTCATCTGCTTGGTCACCTACATTCAAGGGCAAGGCACCGAACACGCTGCCGGCGGAAACGCGCTGAAGGCCATTGATACGGATGTCGGAAATTTTGAAGCCTTGAGCGTGTGCAAATGTGGCATTGAGCAGCAGTGCAGCCGAGCAGAGCAGGCGCGAAAAATTCATCAAGATCTTATCCAGGACACATCGACAAGCAGCGTAGGCGGGCGCGGATATCTCAAAGCAAGACAAGTCACCGCGCAGCGAGCAGGCTGGTGGAAATGCAGCATAAAAGCTCGGTGCGTTTGGTGCGGTTAACCCAGTGTCAAGTTAGGTAAAGGTTGGCCTGTGGCGATGACGCTGTGCCATGCAATGGCGATAATGCACCGTCTCCCACTCAAGAGCGTCCCATGATTCGCGTATTGCTTGTCGACGATGACCAGGAACTGACTGGAATGCTCAGCCAATACCTTGAGCGTGAAGGTTTTGAGGCGACGGCCGTGCACAGCGGCGAGGAGGGCGAAGTCCAGGCGCTTTCCGGTCGCTACAGCATCGTGGTGCTGGACGTGATGCTGCCAGGGTTATCGGGTATAGAGGTGCTCAGGCGCATTCGGGCGGTGAACCAGGTGCCCGTGGTGTTGCTGACGGCCCGTGGCGACAACATCGACAAGATCACCGGCCTGGAACTGGGTGCCGATGACTATGTGCCCAAGCCCAGCTCACCAGGGGAGCTGGTGGCGCGTCTACGGGCCATCATGCGCCGGGTGCGGCCGGCGGATCTGCCCATCGGCGAAGTGATCAGGACCGGCCCCCTGGTCCTGTGGCCCGGCAAGCGCCAGGCCCAATGGCTTGGACGCGAGCTGGCGGTGACCAGCACCGAGTTCAGCCTGCTCGAAGAGCTGGCCCGTTGTGCCGGGCAGGTGGTGAGCAAACAGGACTTGTCCCTCAATGCCTTGGGCTGTCCTTTGACCCGCTACGACCGGCGTATCGACGTGCACATTAGCAGTATCCGCCACAAGCTCGGGCCGCGACCCGATGCGAAGGCCTGGATCCAGAGCGTGCGGGGCCTCGGTTACCTGCTGATCGCCGAATGATTAAGCCCAGCCGGCTGTTCTGGAAACTGTTCCTGGCGTTCTGGCTCGCCACCAGCCTGACGTTTCTGGTCGGGTTGGGTCTCTTGGTCATGGGCAGTTCCAGGCCGGGCGATCCTCATCTGGAAACGGTCCTTGCCACAGAAGAGCAGTTATTGCGACAGTTTGGCATCGAGTCGGGCCGGCAACTGCTGGCGGTGTGGGAGCATCCGGATGACCAGGCCGTTGGCGTCTACGACCATGCAGGTCAGCTGTTGGCCGGAACGCCGGTGCCGCAACCAGCCTACGAGCGATCGGTCATCAGCAAGGACGGCATCGCGCTGTCACTTAGATCCACCCATGCCCTGGGCAAAGAAGGCGACAGGGGGCCGAGCCACTGGACGCCGTTGATCATCGGCACGGTCATGAGTGCGCTGTTCAGCGGCTATATGGCCTTCTACCTGGCATGGCCGCTGGCCTATCTTCGGCGCGCCATGAGTGACGTGGCCCAGGGGCGCTTCGAAACCCGAGTCAAGCCGATCATGGGGGACCGACGTGATGAAATCGTCGATCTGGCCGAAGACTGCGACCGAATGGCCAACCAGCTGAAGCTGTTGGTAGAAGCTCAGCAACACTTGCTGCACGACATCTCCCACGAATTGCGCTCGCCTTTGACCCGCATGCAAGCGGCCATCGGGCTGCTGCAACAAGATCCGGCTCGCCTGGAAATGGTGGAGCGCATCGACCGTGAGTCGGTGCGCATGGACACGTTGATCGAGGCGTTGTTGACCCTGGCGCGCCTGCAGGGGCGACCAGAGAGTATCGAGCGCGAGCCAGTCGATGTTGTCGAGTTGCTGGCGGTGATCGTCGAGGACGCTCGATTCGAAGCGCAAATGAAAGGGTGCCAGGTCAGCTTGCAGGCGTGCCCGGCCTTTGTCAGTCGGGTCAGCGGCGAGCTGTTGTATCGGTGTTTCGAAAATGTCATTCGAAACGCGGTGCGCCATACCCGGCCAAACACTACGGTGGCGGTCGTGGTCGAGGCCGATGGTGACGCAGACGGCCTGGTGGTGCAGATCAGCGATCAGGGCCCGGGTGTTGAACATTTGCGTCTACAAAGCATTTTCAACCCGTTCGAAAGGGGCTTGAACGAAGCCAGCACTGGCTTCGGCCTGGGCTTGGCCATTGCCTCAAGGGCCGTGGAGATACACGGCGGCACCATACAGGCGCGCAACGAGCCGTCCGGTGGGCTGACCGTGGAAATCAACTTGCCCCGGCGGGCATGATCTTTACGCGATATTACATTGGCTTGACGGCCCTGTACGCCCAGCCGCAGTAGACTTCCGGCTCAAATTTACTCAGCAGTTGCTGTTGTTCCGGCATGGAGGTGGTCATGTTTCTCGTCCATAAGAAGGGCTTTGTTCCAGGCAAGAAAATGGTCGATGGGCTGGTGCCTTATGATTTCTTTTGCGAAGACAACCCGGCCATCAACCTGTTTGTCTTCACCGGCTCTACCACCCGGGACAAAGCCATCGAGGAACAGACGCTCTGGGGCTTTACCCGTCTGGAGCGATTTGAGGCGCTGACCGGCACCCTGGAGTCGAACAAGAAGAACGACGGCTGGTTTCAAACGGTCAACGTGCTCACCGGCCCTGCCCACAATGGTACTCAAGGTGTGAAATTCCAGCGGGTGCTGAGAATCATTAAGCACGCCGATGCATCGGGTCGGATCGCCAGCAAGATCGACTACGAAATCCAGACGGACGAAGGCGACACCTACTTCACCCGTCGGCCTACTATCGGAGGCAGTGCTCAAACCATTATCTACTCAGCGGATCAATAGGCTCGACCGCCCGGTGCATCTACGGCGTCGATCTATCGCCCATCGCGAGCCTGCTCGCGATGACGGCGGCACAGCCAACATCCACCGCAAACTGGCCCTCAGGCGTCGGCAAGCTGAAACCGATAACCCACGCCATACAACGACTCGATCGGCTGTTCACCTGGGCAAACCTGTTCAAGCTTGCGCCGCAAATTACGGATATGGCTGTCAACCGTACGATCGGTAACCACCCGATGATCGGAATAGATCCGGTCGAGCAATTGATCCCGGGAAAACACCCGCCCCGGGGACTGGGCCAGCGTGCTTAGCAGGCGCAGTTCCAAGGGCGTCAGGTCCAGGGCGACGCCATCGAGTGACGCCTGGTAGCTGTCTTCATCAATCAGCAGGCGGGCTGGCGCGGTGACGAGCAGTTGCGGGCTGCGCCGCAGGATCGCCTTGACCCTGGCCACCACTTCACGCGGGCTGAAGGGTTTGCAAATGTAGTCGTCGGCCCCCAGGTCCAGCCCGAGCAGGCGATCGACTTCCTCCACGCGGGCAGTGATCATGATGATCGGCACGGCGCTGAAGCTGCGCAGCTCCTGGCACACTTGCAGGCCGTCGCGCCCCGGCAGCATCAGGTCGAGCAGGATCAACCGCGGCTCGCTGGCCCGTACCGCCGGCACCACTTGGAGGCCATTGTCCAGGCACTGGGTCGCGTAGCCGGCGGCGATCAGGTAGTCGCGCATCAATGCGGCCAGCTTGGGTTCGTCTTCGACGATAAGGATTGGGCTGTCAGGGGGCATGTTCAGGCGTTCCGTGGCAGGCGCAGGGTCAGCCAAAGGCCGCCCAAAGGCGAGTGATCGGCGCTGAGGCCGCCGCCATGTGCCAGGGCGATGCTGTGACAGATGGCCAGTCCCAGGCCGGCGCCGCCACTGGCGCGATTGCGTGAGGTTTCACCGCGGTAAAAACGCTCGAACAGTCGCGGTAGTTGATCTGCATCGACCCCGGGGCCGGAGTCGAGAAAGTCGATGCGCACGACGTCGTCCTCGCTGGCGGCACGAATGTGCAACACGCCACCCTCGTCGGTATAACGCACGGCATTTTCCAACAGGTTGCTGAACAGCTGCTGTAAGCGTTTGGGGTCGGCTTCCAACCGTAGCGGCGTTGTCGGCAGTTCCAGCTCCAAACGCAGATGCCGGGCATTGCAGCGCTCCTGGAACATCGCCACGCAATCGCCCAGCAAGTCGTTGAGATCGCATTCGCTCTTGCGGTAGGTCAGCGCGCCGACATCGGCCAGGGACAGTTCGTAGAGATCATCCACCAGCTTGCTGAGCATGCTGACTTCGCCTTGCAGCGACTTCATCGAGGACGGGTCGAGGGTGCGGACGCCGTCTTCGATGGCTTCCAGCTCACCGCGCAATACCGACAACGGGGTGCGCAGTTCGTGGGACACATCGGCCATGAACTCCCGGCGCATTTTTTCGTTGCGTTCCAGGGTATATGCCAGCTGGTTGAAGTCTCGGGCCAACTGACCGACTTCGTCATTGGAGGCCACCGACACGCGGTTGCTGTATTCCCCGGCGGCCAAGCGGTGCGTGGCGGCGGCCACCCGCTTGACCGGGTCAAGCAGGGTACGGGCGATCCACCAGGCAATCAGCATCGCCAACAGCAACGAGAGCACGCCCACGGCCAGGCTAGTGCGCACCAGATACTGACGAAAGCGCTCACCGCCGGCTTCGGTCACGTTCTGGAACGGTGTCACCGCCAGCCAGCCGACGGTTTTCCCCGCGACCTCGATCGGGCGCATCAGGGCGTCGTCGTCAATGGCCGAATAGCCCATGACCAATTGCTTTCGTTGGTCGAGCAGGGCGATGCGAAACACCGCGCCGGTCAGATCGGACATCGACATGGGTGGCCGTTCCGGGTAGGTGGTGTTTTCCACCGGCTCCGGGCGTAGCAGTTCGAACCAGCGATCGGGCTTGTTGCGCAGGAACTCCCAATTGCCTTCGCGCTCGTAGGCGCTGGCCAGGCGAGGCAATACCGGCGTCATGCGCAGCAGGGCCTGTTCGTTGAGGTAGTCGAGAAAGCCTTTGCCAAAGCTCCAGCCGTTGGCCACCCCCATGCTCAGGATGACGAACAGTACGCTTGCCAGCACTGCGATAAACAGCTTGGTGGAGATGCTCAGTTTCATGGGCTCGGGCAGGTCGGTGAATGGCCCGTCCATTTAGGCCCTGGTGTGAGGAAGATTCAAGGGCGGCGGGCAATCTTCAATTTTCCTGCACATTTGCCTCGCAGTATGGCGCCTGGCTTGAACCATCCGTCTTGCAGAGGCATTTATGTCGACCAAATTATTCGCCAAATCCCTGGTGACCAGCGCCGTGCTGGTGTTCCTGATCGTTCTGTTCCTGTTGGGCGGTTGCTCCGGTGAATCGGCGCCGGTTGTCGAACCGCCCAAGGTCTCCGTGATCACTGTGCAGCCGCAAAGCCAGGCGCTGACCACGGAACTGGCCGGGCGTACCCAGGCGTTCATGGTCGCCGAGATACGCCCGCAGGTCGGCGGTATCGTTCAGCAGCGCCTGTTTGTCGAAGGGGCCGAGGTCAAGGCCGGGCAGGCGCTGTATCAACTGGATGCTTCCTCTTACAAGGCCGCATTGGCTGAGGCCCAGGCGAACCTCGCCAAGGCACGCGCCACCTTGAAGTCGGCCCAGGCCACGGCCAAGCGTGACGCCCAGTTGGTAAAGATCGATGCCATCAGCCAGCAGGACAACGAGGATGCCCAGGCCAGCCTGCTGACCGCCGAAGCGGAAGTGCAAGTGGCCCAGGCCGATGTCGACACCGCACGCATCAACCTGGCGTATACCCGCATCAGTTCCCCCGTCAGTGGGCGCATCGAAACCTCGACGGTCACGCCCGGCGCGCTGGTGGTGGCCAACCAGGACAGCGCACTGACCACCGTGCAACAGTTGGACCCGATGTATGTAGACGTCACCCAGTCGACCACCGAACTGTTGCGCCTCAAGCGCGACCTGGCCAGCGGTGTGCTGCAGAGCAATGGCGAAGGTGAAGCGCGGATCAGCCTCAAGCTCGATGACGGCAGCACCTACGCCCATGAAGGTCGCTTGAAGTTCAGTGGGGTCAGCGTCAATGAGGGCACGGGCACGGTGACCCTGCGGGCGCAAATCGCCAACCCGGACCGACTGTTGCTACCGGGCATGTACGTGCGAGCGGTGCTGGAGCAGGCGCGGGATGACAAGGCCATCCTGATTCCACAGAAGGCGGTGACCCGCAGCGCCAGCGGCGCGACTTCGGTGTTGGTGGTGGTCAATGGCAAGGTCGAGCAGCGCATGCTGACCATCGACCGCGCCGTGGATAACCAGTGGTGGGTCACCGCGGGGCTGAACGCGGGAGACCAGGTGATTGTCGAGGGCGGGCAGAAGGTCCGGGTCGGTGAAACCGTCGTGGCACAGAATACCGGTACCCGCAGCCGTACGCAGAAAGCGACGCCTGTTGCCATTGCGCAGGAGGGTTGAAGATGGCGCGCTTCTTTATCGACCGACCGATTTTCGCCTGGGTCATCGCCATCGTCATCATGCTCGCTGGCGCCTTGTCCATCAGCCAGTTGCCCCTGGAACAGTACCCGGACATCGCGCCGCCGACGGTGCGTATTTCCGCAACCTACACCGGCGCCTCGGCCAAGACCGTGGAAGACTCGGTGACCCAGGTCATCGAACAGCAAATGAAGGGCCTGGACAACCTGACCTACATGTCGGCCTCCAGCAGCTCTGATGGCAGCGCCAGCATCAGCCTGACCTTCACCGCCGGCACCAACCCGGACGTGGCCCAGATGCAGGTGCAGAACAAGCTGCAACAGGCCGAGTCGAGGCTGCCGCAGTCGGTGCAAAGCGAGGGCCTGACCGTGACCAAGGGCGGTTCGGACTTCCTGATGATTGCCGCCCTGGCCTCCGACAATCCGAGCGTCACCGGCACGCAGATCGGCGATTACATTTCCAGCACCTTGCTCGATTCCATCAGCCGCATCGACGGTGTCGGCGATGTGCAGACATTGGGCTCCGGCTATGCCATGCGCATCTGGCTGGACCCGGCCCTGCTGGAAAAATACGCGCTGATGCCCTCGGATGTCAGCACCGCCCTGGAGGCGCAGAACACCGAGGTTTCTGCCGGTCAACTCGGCGCCATGCCGGCGGTGAAAGGTCAGCAGTTGAACGCCACCATCAGCGCCCGCAGCAAGCTGCAAACCGTCGAGGAGTTTCGCAATGTGGTGGTCAAGTCCACCAGCGACGGTGCGGTGGTGCTGCTTGCGGATGTTGCGCGGGTTGAACTGGGCAGTGAAAGCTACGATGTCAGCTCTGCCCTCAACGGCAAACCCGCTGCCGCCATGGGCGTCCAGCTCGCCGCCGGGGCCAACGCCCTGAACGTCGGTGAGGCGGTGAAGGCCAAGTTCAAGGAACTGGAGCCGTTCTATCCGACGGAGATGCAACTCAAAAACGTGATTGCCTACGACACCACGCCCTTTGTCAGCCTGTCCATCGAAGAAGTGGTCAAGTCACTGGGCGAGGCGATTGTCCTGGTGGTGCTGATCATGTTCCTTTTCCTGCAGAACGTGCGGGCCACGTTGATCCCCGCGATCACGGTGCCGGTGGTGCTGCTGGGGACATTCGGCGTGCTGGCGCTGTTCGGTTATTCGATCAACACCCTGACCATGTTCGCCATGGTCCTGGCCATCGGCCTGTTGGTGGACGACGCGATTGTGGTGGTAGAGAACGTCGAGCGGGTGATGGCCGAGCAGGGGCTGTCGGCCCTGGACGCCACGCGCCAGTCGATGGATGAAATCACCAGCGCCCTGGTCGGCATCGCCCTGGTGCTCAGTGCGGTGTTCATTCCCATGGCGTTCTTTGGCGGCTCCACAGGCGTGATCTACCGGCAGTTTTCGGTCACCATCGTCTCGGCCATGGTGCTCTCGGTACTCGTCGCCATGACGCTGACGCCGGCCTTGTGCGCGACCCTGCTCAAGCCGTCCGATGGTCAGGGCCATGGCGCTCAACGCGGATTTTTCGGCTGGTTCAACCGCACGTTCGAGCGTGCTGCCGAGGCCTATAAGCGCCAGGTGGGGGGCATTTTGCAGCGCGGGCGCGTCGGCTGGCTGGTGTATGGGCTGGTGCTGCTGGTGATGGCCGCCGGTTATTTCAGCTTGCCGACTTCGTTCCTGCCTGACGAAGACCAGGGCATTCTCATGGCCCAGGTGCAGTTGCCCGTCGGGGGCACGGACAGCCGCACGCAAGCGGTGGTCAAGCAGTTCGAAAGCTACCTGCTCGAACAGCCGGAAGTCGAAGCGCTGATCAGCATTTCCGGCCTGGGCATGAACGGCAACAGCCAGAACAGCGCCCGTGCATTTATCCGGCTCAAGGACTGGAGCGAGCGCACGGGGGCGGGGCAGGATGCGGCGTCCTTCGCCCAGCGCGCGACCATGGCGCTGTCGAGCATCGGCGATGCCAATGTGTTCGTCATGCAACCGCCGGCCGTGCGCGGCCTGGGACAGACGTCCGGCTTCGACCTGCAACTCAAGGACCTTGCCGGCCTGGGGCATGACACGCTGGTGGCGGCGCGGGAAAAACTCATCGAGCTGGCCAACCAGGATCCTCGCTTGATCGGGGTTCGCAGCAATGGCCTGGACGACGCACCGCAGCTCAAGGTCAGCATCGATGATCGCAAGGCCGGGGCCTTGAGCCTGAGCACCAGCGACATCAACACCACGCTGTCCACGGCGTTGGGCGGCACTTACGTCAATGACTTCCTCAACCAGGGGCGCGTGAAGAAGGTCTACGTCCAGGGCGAGGCTGCGGCGCGGATGCAGGCGGCTGACCTGGAGCACTGGTTCGTGCGCAACAGCAACGATGAGATGGTGCCGTTTTCCTCGTTCGCCAGCAGTTCCTGGAGCTACGGCTCGCCGTTGCTGGAACGCTACAACGGCAATGCCTCGCTGGAGGTGGTTGGCGATCCGGCGCCCGGCGTCAGTTCCGGGGACGCCATGGATGCGGTGGAAGCGCTGGTCAAGCAATTGCCGGAGGGCATCGGCTACGAGTGGACCGGGCAGTCCTATCAGTTGCGCCTTTCCGGTTCGCAGGCGCCGTTGCTGTACGGGATTTCGGTGCTGTTCGTGTTCCTCTGTCTCGCTGCGCTCTATGAAAGTTGGTCGGTGCCTTTCTCGGTGATGCTGGTGGTGCCGTTGGGGGTGGTGGGCGCGGTGCTGGCCACGCGTGTCAGTGGCTTGAGCAATGACGTGTACTTTCAGGTCGGGCTGTTGACCACCGTTGGGTTGGCCGCCAAGAACGCCATTCTGATCGTCGAGTTCGCCAAGCACCTGCAGGAGCAGGGCAACAGCTTGCGCGAGGCGACGCTGATCGCCGTGCGCCAACGCTTGCGGCCGATTCTCATGACATCCCTGGCCTTCATGTTCGGCGTATTGCCCCTGGCCCTGAGTAGCGGTGCCGGTTCCGCCGGACGCCAGGCCATTGGTACCGGTGTGCTGGGCGGCATGTTGTCCGCCACGGTGCTGGGGATTTTTTTCGTCCCTTTGTTTTTCGTGCAGATTCGCCGGCGTTTCGGCCGCGTTTCCACGGCTTCGACCTCTGTTCCATCCGCCCAGTCAGGTGACGCATGATCAAGTTCCGCTGGCCATTGCTGGCCATCCTCACGCTGCTCGGTGGCTGCATGAATCTGGCGCCGCAGTATGAGCGCCCTGAGGCGCCAGTCTCCGAGCAGTGGCTGCCGGTCGCCAGCACGCCCAAGGGCGAGGTGAGTGCCGACATCGAGTGGCAAAACTTTTTCACCGACAGCCGCCTGGCGCGCTTGCAGTCCCTGGCGCTGAGCAACAACCGCGACCTGCGCCTGGCGGTCCTGAACGTTGAAAAGGCCCAGGCGCAATACCGCATCCAGCGCGCCGAGTCCTTGCCTTCGATTGATGCCAGTGTCAGTGGCACTCACGGTCGCACGCCCGGCTCGTTGTCCAACACGGGCTCGGCGGCGACTACCCATGACTACAGTGCGCAACTGGGTTTTAGCAGTTATGAAGTGGATCTGTTTGGACGGGTACAGAACCTTCAGGACGAAGCCCTGGAAGACTATCTGTCCCTGACCGAAACCCGACGCAGCACGCAGATCAGCCTGGTGGCCGAAGTGGCCACCGCCTGGCTGACCCTGGCGGCCGACAACGAGCGCCTGCACCTGGCCCAGGAGACCTTGCGCAGCCAGCAGGCGACCTACGAACTGACCCAACGCAGCCACGCCTTGGGCGGCTCCTCCGGTCTGTCCGTGGCCCAGGCGCAAACCACCGTGGAGTCGGCGCGGGTCGACGCGGCGGCGTATGAAAGCCAGATCCTGCAGGATCGCAACGCACTGCGCTTGCTGGTGGGCAGCGACATTCCCGAAGAGTTGTTGCCGGGCGAGTACCTGGAATCGGCCGCGGCGCTGGTGCAGGTGCCGGCAGAGCTGCCTTCCAGTCTGTTACAACGACGCCCCGATGTGCTGGCCGCCGAGCACACGCTCAAGTCGGCCAATATCGACATCGGCGCGGCCCGTGCGGCGTTCTTTCCCAGCATCAGCCTGACGGCCAATGCCGGTTCCTCAAGCTCGGCCTTGTCCGGCCTGTTCAAGTCCGGCAGCGGCGCCTGGACGTTCGCCCCGAGCATCAGCCTGCCGATCTTCGATGCCGGCAGTAACCGCGCGACGCTGGACTCGGCCAAGACCGAGCGCGAGATCCAGGTGCAGACCTACCAGCAAACACTGCAGAGCGCCTTCAAGGAAGTGGCCGATGCCCTGGCGGAGCGCAGCACCCTGGATCGCCGTATCGAGGCCCAACAGGCGTTGACCGACGCCAGTCGCAAGAGCTTTGAACTCTCCGACGCGTTATACCGTGGCGGTTCCCAGAGCTATCTCGAAGCCCTCGACGCCCAGCGTTCCCTGTACAGCGCGCAACAGGACCTGATCACCCTGCGCCTGACCGAGCAGAGCAACCGCGTGACGTTGTACAAGGTGATAGGCGGCGGCTGGAATTAAGGAGTCTCTCTGCGGGAGCGAGCCTGCTCGCGAAGGCGGCACATTCAACATCCCTGCAAACTGACCCACCGCCATCGCGAGCAAGCTCAGCTCCCACAGGGGATATCGTGAACCCAGATGAATTGGAACCAGGCTCAAGCCGCCGTCGATTTCTCTCGGCTGTCGCTCGCGGTGTCACGAAATAGCCGAGGCGACATGCCGAACGTCGATTTGAAATGCCGGCTGAAGTGGGAACTGCTGCCATAGCCCCAGGCGTAGGCGATCTCGGTGAGCGAGCGATGGGCGTGTTCCCGGCTGCGCAGGTCCTCAGCGCAGCGGGCCAGGCGCCGCTGCCAGATGTATTCGCTGACACTGCATCCCAGTTCATCCTGGAAGGCGCGGTGCAGGCTGCGTACCGAGCACTGTTCGGCGTTGGCGATGCGTTCGATGGTCAGGTCGCGGTCGGCCAGGTGGCGCTCGATGTACGCCTTGAGGCGGTTCTGCTTGAAGAAGCGGAAGTCGTGTTCGAGTTGCTTTTCTTCCTGTTTGTTCTTCAGCGCGTTATCCAGCAGCCCGGTGATGCTGTCGCCGATCAGCCCGGCCGAATGGTTGTTCAGCAAAGGGTATTGGTTGTAGGCATCGCTGATCAGGTGCATGAGCATCCGCCCCAGTCCATTGCGGCCATTAAGATGCATGTCGCCGGTTTGCGTAAGCTGCCCGGATGCCCCCTGGAATAACAGAATGAAGTGTTCGCAACCTTGCGTGCTGGTCACGTTGAAAGGTTTGCCGCAGTCGACCAGGAGCATTTCGTCAGGGGCCAGCACGCTGCTTTGCTGGCCCTGCTCGAAATGACTGACGCCAGCCACCTGCATGATCAACATGCGCGGCGTGTCGAGGGCGTCGATCGCTTTGCTCAGGTGGCGCGAATACCGATGGGCGCTGGCGGTCATTCGACAGAATCGCAACTGGCCCAGGTCCCCGTACTCCAGCCGACCCTGGAAGTTGCTGTCATGCAACGGATCTATGAATGTCGATTCCAGCCGTTTTATGTAATCCGGCGTGCGCCCCAGGTGATCGCTCATGAACTCTTTCCATTTCATCAGACGGTCGGCGCGAACGACCTGATCGGTGGACACGCAGGCTAAATGGTTCATTTTTCGCCTCTGTTTATTATTTTTTTCTGACGGATCAGGCAAAGGGGTCGATTTGCCCGATCCGGGTGTGATCAACGGTGCCACAGACTCAGAACGGGTAGTGGTGGCCTCCGGTCTGCCAGGTCACCCAATGGGCACGGGTAAACTCATCCAGGGCATAGTGTCCGTTGAAGCGACCGAGGCCCGAATTCTTTTCACCACCGAACGGGGCATTGGGTTGGTCATCGACGGTGATGTCGTTGATATGGGTCATGCCCGCCACAATGCCACGGGCGAAGTTCAAGCCACGGGCCATGTCCCGGGTGAACACGGCGCTGGACAGGCCATACTCGCTGGCGTTCGCCAACGCCAATGCATGGGTTTCGCTCTCTGCGACCAGCAGCGGCAGTAGGGGGCCGAACGTTTCATCGCGGGCCAGTTCCTGATGGGCTCCCACTTCACCGAACACATGGGCAGGCAGCACCAGCCCGGATGCCGGGCCGCCGCAAAGCTGCTTGAGGCCAGCACTCCGGGCGCCGTCGAGCTTACGCTGCAGGCCATCGAGCTGGCTCTGATTGACCACTGGCCCGATCACCGTATCCGCCAGGGCAGGGTCACCGGTCTTGAGGTTGCGCACGCGCTCCACCACCAGCGCCGCGAAATCGGCATACAGCGAGCGGTCGACGATCACCCGGTTGACGCTCATGCATATCTGGCCCTGGTGCAGGAAACGCCCGACCACCGCAGCGTGCGCCGCAACGTCAATGTCGGCGTCATCCAGTACCACCAGCGGCGCGTTGCCGCCCAGTTCCAGGGCCACGCGCTTGATGTGTTTGCCTCCGGTGGCAATACGGCCGACATTGCGTCCCACATCCGTCGAACCGGTGAAGGAAATCAGGCTCGGCACCGGGTGCTCGACAAAGGCATCGCCGATTTCCGAGCCTGCGCCGACCACGACGTTGAGCGAACCCTCGGGGAAGCCGGCCTCTTCGAACAGGTGGGCGATCAGCAGGCCGCCGGTCACCGCTGTGTCGCTGGCGGGCTTGAGCACGATCGTATTGCCGAGGGCAAGTGCCGGCACCACCGAGCGCATGCTCAGGTACAGCGGGAAATTCCATGGGCTGATCACGCCCACCACACCCAAGGGCTCGCGGAAGACAAAGCTCTGTTCGCCGGGCTTGTAGCTGGTCAGGATTCGACCTTCAACCTGCATCGGCATCGTCGTGCATTCGCGCACCAGGTTCAGCGTGAATTGCCACTCCATGCTCGCCTTGATCCGGGTGCTGCCGGACTCGTGGATCAGCCAGTCGATGATCTCTTCACGGCGGTTCTGGATGACTTGGGCGAGCTTTTCAAGTTGAGCGCTGCGCTGGGTGGGGTGCAGTTGTGCCCATGCGGCCTGCGCCTGCTGCGCCGCTTGGTAGGCGTCGTCGAGATCGGCAATCGAGGCCAGGGGCATCTCCAGCAGCTGTTCGCCGTTGAAGGGGTTGCGGTCGTCCAGGCGGCGTGCGGAGCGCCCTGCACGCCAGGTGCCGTTGATGTATTGGTTGCCGTTGATGGCGTAGGGCGCGAGCGGTTGAGTCGTCATGGTCTTTTACCTTTGGAGGCAGGTGGTCGCCTCGTTTAGAAATCAAGGGTGCAAACGCCGATGGGGAAAACTGCTCAGCTCCTGATCCAGGCGCGGCCCCACGAATTGAGTGTGTACTCCTCCTGTGCCCAGACGCCGGGCTGGCGGCTGGCGTCGGTGACTTCCAGCTCAGCCGAGAACTCCAGGCGGTTGCGATCGGCATCGACCACCATGAAGAACAGGTTGTTGCCCGGCCCATGTCGGCCGGGCCCGAAGAAAATGGTGATGCGCTCCTTGGCGAAACAATCCCCCCAGTCGCGGATGTCATTCCATTCGTTGGTTTCGTAACAGTGGTGGTCCCACTCGTTTTTCGAACCGCGGAAAAATGCCAAGGTGTGGTGCTCGTCGTCCGAGCGCAGGAAGCACGTCATCAGTTGGCCGGTCTGCTCATCCACGACATTGTCCGAAACAGTAAAGCCCACCGTGTTGACGTAGAAATCAATCATGGCTTCCAGCTCCGTGGTCTGGAACACCACGTGCTGCAAGCGGCCCGGCATGCCTTGGCGAGGGGCGTGGAGTGCGGGGTGAGCGACGCCAAATATTGTTTGCCGGCCCTGGGGATCACGGATCAGGAACGCCCCCGTTTCAAGCAACGGCGAGTCGAGCTCTTCGATGACGCAGCCGTTGCCGAGCAGGCGAACCCGCAGTGCTTGCAGTCGAGGCTGACTGCCCAGGTCGAACGCTGCCGCGAGCAGGCCGCTGTGGTCGGCGGGAGACACGAGCATGGCGCGTTGCGGGCCGCTGAGCATCCAGCTGCCATCGGCTTGCGCCTGGCTGTCCATGTCCAGCATCCGTCGATAGAAATCGATTTGCCGTTGCGCGTCCTTGCTCGCCAGGTGCAGGTAGCACAGGCGTGCAGGTGTGGAAGTCTGGAGTGTTTGCATAACCACCTCTGTGCGTGAAGGTTTAATGAAAGACGGGCGCGATGCTCGGCTCGATTGCGCTGCTGTGGGCCACGGCGATACCGAACAGCGACTGCAACGATTCGGCGGTCCGGGTTTCGGTGGCCTTGTCGAAAATCGCGGCGATATAGCGATCCGGACGCAGCAGCAGGAACGGGTGCGAATCGCCCAGCAGGGTTTTGAGCTGGCCTTCACGGTCCTGGAGCACCGTGCAGCCCGGTATCGACGGCATGGCCTGGACGGACGCGGGTAGGATCAGGATGCGTCTGGCTTCAAGGTGGCTCCAGAGGCCATGCTTAAGTTCATCGATACGCTGGCGGGTCGGGTCACCGTATTGAATCAAGGCGAAGCCGGCGCCGATGGCGTCATCGAGCAGGTGTTCCTGGCCGTGGGCGTCAGTGAGCATCGGTTGCGGGAACATCTGTCCACAGGACAACGTGCCTGCTTGCCCCTCGGTCAGCACCAGGCCCCGGGTGAAGCGGGGTTTGGGCTTGAAGCGCATTTGCAGGAAATAATCGCGCAACGGCGGCAACAGGCCGATCAAGGCGAATGCGCCACTGATCAGGCGAGCGCGCAGGACGGTGGCCGGTGCCATGACCACGCCGAGGTTCAAGGCCAACTTGATCAATGCCCACGCATGATCACGACGCTCGCTTTCGTAGGACAGCAGTGCGCTTTCTGCCATTTTTCCCTTCAGTACGCCGACCAGCTTCCAGCCCAGGTTATGGGCATCGCGAACGCCGCTGTTCATGCCTTGCCCGGCATAGGGCGGGGTCAGGTGCGCGGCGTCGCCGGCGAGAAACACCCGCTGCACCTGCCACTGCTCGGCGACCCGGGCGTGGAAGGTGTAGACCGTCTTGCGCACGATGGAAACCGGCGCGTCTCCCTTGAACGGGCGCAGCAATGCTTGCAGGCAGGTTTCGTCGAGCACCTGTTCGTCCGTTTCATCGGGCTTGAGCAGGAATTCGAATCGGCGCGTACGGTGAGGGCCGGGTACTTCCACCACCGGGCGCCGGGCGTCGCAATACACGCGGGTCTGCCAGAAGGGGTCGTCGTCCTGGTCGGTATCGACCACCAGCCAGCGCGAGGAGAAGCTCGAGCCGACCATCTCGATCCCGAGCTGCTTGCGCACTGGGCTACGGCCGCCGTCGCAGGCCACCAGGTAAGCCGCGTGGACTTCCATCATCTGCCCATCAGCGTCACGCACCAGCGCGCACACGCCGTGTGGGTCCTGGGTAAATTCCACCAGCTCGTGGCTGAACCGAGCCGTCAGGCTGGCAAAACGTTCGAGGCCTAGCCTGAGGGTGTTTTCAAACAGCGGTTGGCGAAACGCGTTGCGCTTGGGGAAGCCATACAGCTTGCCGGTCGGCTCGACCTTGCCGAAGCAGCGACCGCCGGGCCGGGTGAAGTAATGCACGCCGTAGCCGGGAACCACGTCCTTGAGCACAGCCTGGTCCAGACCGATGGCCTGCATGGTGCGCAAGGATTCGTCATCGATTGAAACCGCCCGTGGCTCGGTCACGGTGCCCGGCTTGCGATCGATGATCAGCGTGTCTACATCGGCTTGGCCGAGCAGGTTGGCCAGGGTCAGCCCGGTAGGGCCGGCACCGATGACCAGGACCTGGGTGTTGATGCGTTTGAGGGTTGTCATTGTTATTCCCTTGCGGATGGCTCAGCCCAGTGGCTTGGCGCGGTTGGCGAGCGCAGCCATGCGTTGCGACAGATCCTGGGCCAGGGCAAGGATCTGCTGCCCTTGTGTCTCTTCCTGGGCACTGTCGCGCTCTTGCGCCGGGCGCACGCAACTGATGCTGCCGACGACCTTGCCATCGCCGTCGAAGATCGGCGCGGCCAGGCCATAGACGCCCGCGTCGACTTCACCTGCGCTGGCTACATAGCCTTGGCGACGCAGTTGCTGCAGCGAACGACGGAACTGTTCCCAGGTCTGGCCCAGTTGACTGGCGCGCGCCTCTTCGGGGTGGTCGAGAAACAGCTGGCTGTGTTGACGCGGGGTCATGTTGGCTAGGATCGCCTTGGACGTCGCACCCAGGAACAACGGCCTGGGCGAACCACGGGAGTAGCTGACCTCGCTGAACAAGTCCCCGTGCTGGTGAATGCAGACGACCTGGTCCTTGAACAGCCGGCAGATCAGCCAGACCTGTTGTTCGCTCCACTGTGGGAAGTTGGGCTCAAGCGCTTGTGCGGCGCGCACGAGGGGGTCGCTCAGGCGCAGTTGGCGGTCCCAGGTAATAATTCGCGCGCCGAGGGCATAACGCCCGGCTTCGACCTGGAACAACAGGTTGGCCTCGGCCAATTCGCGCACGTAGCGGTAGATCGTCGAGCGGGTAAAACCCAAGGCGCCGCCCATGTCGTCCACCGCCCAGATCGGGCTCTGTTCGGTGAACAGGTCGAGTACCCGCAGCATGCGCTCCAGGCTCGAGCCTTTGTTGTCGCCATCCTGCTCGGGCAGGTGTTCAGGGGTATGCAGGTTTTCCATGCTTATTGCTCGTCCACGATGCTGTTGCGCAGGGTGCCGATTCGAGCGATTTCGACCTCGACCTGATCGCCCGGCTTCATCCATACCGGCGGCTCGCGGAACGCGCCGACGCCGCCAGTGGTGCCGGTGACAATCACGTCACCGGGGGCCAATTCGGTGAAGGTGGAGCAGTACTCGATCAGATGGCGCACATCGAAAATCATGTCGCTGGTGCGGGTGTGCTGCATCACTTCGCCATTCAGGCGGGTGGTCAATTCCAGGTCCTGCGGGTCGCCGATCTCGTCGGCGGTCACCAGCCAGGGGCCGAAACCGCCGGTGTTCGGGAAGTTCTTGCCGGGGACGAACTGAATGGTGTGCTTCTGCCAGTCGCGAACACTGCCGTCGTTGTAGCAGGCATAACCGGCGACGTAGTCCAGCGCGTCGGCGTGTTTGACGTGGCGGGCCGCTTTACCGATCACCACCGCCAGCTCGCCCTCGAAATCAAGTTTGTGGGACGCCGTTGGGCGAACGATGGGTTGCAAGTGGGCGGTCTGGCTGTCGGCGAAGCGGGTGAAGATCATCGGATAGGTCGGCATTTCCCGACCGGTTTCGCGCACGTGGGTGGCGTAGTTGATGCCGATGCACAGCACTTTGCCCGGGTTCGGGATCACCGGCAGGAACGTCACGTCAGCCAAGGGGATACGCGGCAGGCTTGCCAGGCGCGCAGCGCTCAGTTCGTTCAGGCGGTTGTGGGCGATGGCCTGTTTGAGATCGTTGCCGAGGGTTGGCTTGAGCGATTCCAGGTCGATGATTTGATCACCTTCGACCACGCCGTAGCTGCTACGGCCTTGGACAATAAAGCTTGCGAGTTTCATGGAGGCTCCTGGAGAGAGGGAGGGTGCAATGAGGGTTAATCTAGTCTTGCTATAAAATCCTGTAAAGTGGGAATTATGGAGAAATCCTAAAATATGGAATTTATGTATTTTTTGACGAGGCTGTCCCTTTTGGCGGACCTGGGGAGCAAGGGGAGCAAGGGGAGGTGCGGAAAGGGCTCTAAACCTGTGGGAGCGAGCTTGCTCGCGATGAGGCCAGCCAGTTCAATACTCATGTAACTGAACCGCCGCCATCGCGAGCAAGCTCGCTCCCACAGGGATTGTGCTTAATTGACGGGCATCAGGGCCCGATGCCAATCAATCGTTCGGTGCCCAGCAGCCATGCAGCGACATGCGCATCCGGAAGGGGATCCTGATCCGGGCAATGGGACCGCTGGCCATGTCACGGGTATCCAGCACGACCAGTTCACTGCGCCCTTCGGCAATGAGGTTGAGCAGGGCAACTACATAGCCATCGGCTTCCTCGGCATCAGCAGAGCGCGGTATGAAGATCGGCTCCTGAAAGCAGCCGCTGTCACCAGGAAACCAGGCGTCGGTGATGCCTGTCTTCATGTCCAAATGGACCAGCAGGTTGAAAAACTGGAAGGGTATCGGCCCATTTGCTGGGTTGTAATGACGCTCAGGATCAAAGGCGAGCAGGAAACCATGCTGGTACTTTCGACCGATGTAGCGATCATCACACCGTGGAAACTCGCAGGGGTATTCCGTCAGTGGCTGCGGTTGGACATCCTCCTCGGTGCCGTTTAGGTCGAAGGTCCAGCGCATCAGGCTGGCGGCCAGGGTTTCGGGCGGTGGTACGTAGCCGTCGGCCTGGGGGAAGAAGTAGAAGATATTCCCGCCGGTGACCGGCATGTCCACGTACACCTTGCCGTTTTCGTCGAACGCATTGAGCGTATGCCCTTGGAAACCGTCCTTGGGCCCCTTGAACCAGCGTACATCTTGCGCGTTACCGTGGCGCGGCACGATGGCGAACAGTTGAGGCAGTTCGGGTTGCCACTGGAAATGCGGCCCGCCGTTTTTCATGCGCTCGACGTCCACCGTCAACGGAATCAACGGGAACACCACGTACCGTTCGGTCACCGCGAAATCGTGCACCATGGCCGCGTAAGGGGCCTGGAACCAGATCTCGTGCAGCAGTTTTCCGTCCGGCGAAAGTTCGAAGTAGGCCAGGTCAGGCGTACCGTCGCCCTTGGCTTCATAGCTGAAGGCCAGGAGATTGCCCGTCACCGGATCGAGCTTGGGATGGGCCGTGAAGGTTGCGGATTTGATCTGCCCGTCAAAAGTCCATTCGCCCAGGGTCTCCAATGTTTCGGGATCCAACGCCCAGGGCAGGGCATCCTCCTTGAGGGCCAGCAGCACACCGTTGTGCGGGATGACAGTGGTATTGGCCGTAGTGTTGTTCTTCGCCGCAAGCGGGTCATTGGTGAAGGCGTTGCGATAGACACCATTGAGCGAGCGACCTTCCCGGCGCTGGGCCAGCAGGCGATCGGTCTTCACGTAGCGGCGTCGCAGCGAGACCTTGCCGTTGAAAAAATGGAAACGGCTGACCATGCCGTCACCGTTGAAAAAGATATCGGTGCCCAGCATGGGGGGATACTGCGGGTCTGGCGCGACTTGATAAAACGTCCCATGGATCGAAGCGGGAAGAGTGCCTTCAATTTCCAGGTCGAACACCTCTGCTTCAACGCGACTGGGTGTGTAGAGTGCGCCGCAAAATTCAGGCGTCTGGGGATAGGGAGTGGTCATCGGGCAATCTCATCAGTGTGCGGTTTCATTCATTGGCAAGGTGCGGCGTCAGGCCGATTGTGCAGACATGGCCGGCCCGGACGGTTTCACGCCGCGCCGAAAGCGGGCAACGACCAGGCACGAGACCACCAAGGCTAGCAAATAGGCGGAAGCGGCCAGCCATCCCACCGCCCTGAAATGGCCCTCGCCGACGACCAGTGCGGCCCCGAATGGCCCCAGCCCCTGGCCGACGAAAATGGCGGCGTTACCCAGGCCCGCCAATCGACCGGAAGGGTCCAGTTCCGCTGCCATGGAAAGCAGGTAGGGCAGGCTGAAAAACCAGACCATATGGATCAGGCAAGCCGTGGTGACAAACGCTACGGGGTTGGTGCCATAGACCATTATCAAGGTCGCCAGCAATGCCGTGCCGAAGCTCAACAGTTGCGGAAACAGCAGGCCCAGGCGTCGTCCGATCAGCCCGGCCAGCCCGGCGCCAAGGGCACCGGCAAGGATGCTGCCGCCGAGGATTCCACCAATCTGCTGGGGCTCCAGGCCAATGCTCTTGCCGATGCGTTCCTGATAGACCCACAGGGCCGAGTGACCGAAGAACAGCAGGGCAAACAGCAGGATCAACAGCATGGCGGTCAGACCGAATGGCTGGATCGAGCCATTGGCCGCGCGATGGGCGTCCGGGTAGCGCTTGGGCACTCTCCAGCAACCCAGCCCCGCGAGCACGCTGGTGATCGCCAACAGGGAAAACGCCCCATTCACGCCAAATGTTTGAAGGACCAGCGGCATGGAGGTCACCAGCAGCATGCCCCACAACAGGTTGCCGATGTTGATGACCGCGAAGGTCGCATCCTTGGACGTGCGCAGCGCTGCGGTGGCATAGACCACCGCCATGACCGCGCCGCCGCTGGCGCCGCAGATCATCCTGGAAATGACCAGTCCGGCCTGGCTGTGCAGTTGCGTGCTGGCCAGGTTACCCAATGCCAGGATCAACAAGGCCACCAGGGCGAAGCGGCGCCGGTCGACGCTCGCCATGAACAGGGCGCAGACCCCGCAAGCGATGGCCATCGCCATGAGTTCCGCGGCGAAGATCGCGCCGATCGCATTGAGCGGCAGGCCGAGCTGGTCGATCAAGGCACCGCCCAGGATCGGCTGGATCTGCAGCGTCCCCAGGGAAATGACCATCATCAGGCAGATGGCGCCCAGTGATTTTTTGCTGTCGATGGAGTCGAGTGCGTTCATGAAGCATCACCTCAGGTAAAGAGCCCGCTCATGCGTGAGCCGGCCTACACGTCAATCAGAACTTGTGAACGTAGCGAACCTGCACCTGGTAATCCGCTCGGGAGCGATTCTCGACGCCGGTTTCTTTATAGGTATTGAGCCAGAAGGCTTTGTCTTCGGTAATTTTCCAGAACAGGCCCGGGCCAAAGCCCAGCACCTTTTCCCGGGAGTCGGTCAGGGTGTTGCCGTTGACCTTGTCATCCGAAATCTGCCGGAAGTAGTAGCCGTTGATGCCGACCGAGACCTTCGGGAACACTTCGTACGAGGCGGTGAAGTTGGCCCATGCCGATTGTCCTGACTGGGTATCGCGCACCGCTTGCCCTTCAAAGAACTGCTGCGAACTGCTCGCCGGGTCGTCATTCTTGAAGTTGTACAAGTAGTTCAGCCGCCAGCTCACTTCCCAGCGGGGCGCAGGCATCCAGGTCGCGGCCCAGTACGGGTTCAACGAGAAGTGATTGGAGCCCGGGTTAAGGTCTTTGTGTTTGTCGTACTTGCCCGTTGGCAGAATGGTGTCGAAGGCCATGCGCTGCACGAAAACCGGCCGGCCGCTGGCGTCGATGATCGGATCGAACTGTACCTGGGGCCCCACTGTGACATCGCCAAGGCCGGTGGCGTTGTCCTTGAGCTTGGCGCCGTTGTCACCGAAGTCACCGTCCAGGGAAACCACGGGCACCAAAAGGCTCCAACCCAGGTGTGCGCCCCCTGCGAAGGTGTCTGGTGAGTAGTAGCTCAGTTGATTGATCATCGTGATGACGTTGATCTTCGGATCATCGAAGGCGGCGTTATTCTTGCCACCGTTGGTCTTGATGCTGCTGGCGGTGCTGAATTTCAGGTAGGTCTGGTGAGTCAGCCCGGGTGGCCCTGCAAACCCGTCGTAGAAGCTGGTGCCGCCCAGGTTGATACCGCTGGGTTGGCTTACGGAAGGTGGAGGAGGGCCGTCGGCTGCATGGGCGGCAAATGAGGCGAAGCTGAGTGCCAGGCATGCTGGCAGGGATTTGGTCAGACTCATCGAAGTGGCTCTATTCTTGGAATTGTGAGCGGGGGAATGTCCCCTGGCACTTCGACTTTAAGTCCCGGTGGTGGGTGATGCTTGAGCGCAACGGCCAGAGTTGACTGAGCGTGCCATGCCGGGGGCGATGATCCTCAACGCGGGCCAGGCTTCAGCGAATGGCCGCGACAGCTTCGGCTAACTCGCCGAGCCAGGCGTATCAGCTTTAATTCCGTATCCCTTCAAGGAGCCGACAGTTGCTGTCGAGCCACCACAGACGACTACCACCACGTTTTGGAAGCCTTTAAGGTCAAGCGTATTTCCGTAAACGACCGCGAGTGAGGCGCCACAAGCGGGTTCGACAAGAGTACGGTGGTCATCCAGAAACGTCAGGCATGCGTTGACGGCTTGTAGGTCAGTGACCAATACCGAATAAACCGGGCGCTCCTTGGATAGTTCGAACGCTCGAGTGCAGACCTGGCGCGCGCCCAGTGACGTCGCAACGCCGGACAGAGATGGCAGCTCGACCAGATGGCCCGCATTCAAAGAGGCACTGTACGAAGCCATACCTTCAGTTTCGACTGCAAAAATCGGTACCTGGGTGAGTCCGTTTCGGCGCAGTCCTTCATGGACACCGGCGATAAGTCCCCCACCTCCCACCGATAGAATCACTGCATCTGGGACCACGCCGTCCGCTAAGATTTCGTCGATCATAGACGCATGACCTTCCCACAACAAAGGATCGTCGAAGGGGTGCAAGAATGCGTCTGCAGGGGTCAGTAGGGACCGAGCGAGCTCATTGGCCTCGAACCAAGATCTGCCATGGACAATAACTTCGGCATTTTCCAGCGCGAGGAGATGTCTTGCACGCTCTGACGTTGTTTCAGGCACAACCACGATCACTGGCAGGCCAAGACGGCGGCCTGCGTAGGCCACCGCCAAGCCCGCGTTGCCTCCGGACGAGGAGAGGAAGCGTTTGGCACCGCGGGCATGGTGCTGTTCGCAGGCATGCCCAATACCCCTGATTTTGAAAGAGCCGGAAGGCTGCAGGGCCTCCATTTTCATCCAGATCCTGGTGCCACTGATCTGACTCAATGGCAGGGATTCGAGAAGCGGTGTTTTGATACTCAGGGACATGCTGTGCTCTCCACGTGGGCCACGTTCAGGCCAAGGCATACGCTTTTATTAATGCTTCGCGCCTGATCAACAGACGAGACTGATTTATCACCGCGTTCTTTCATTGCTCGAAGTGACGGCCTGACCGATCCGTACCTTTCAGCTCTGCAAGGTAGTTGTAAATCGAGTAACGGGTTACGCCCAAGGCAGCGGCAGCCTTTTCCACGCCGCCCTTGATCAAAAAGATCCCTTTATCTTGCATTTCCGATACGGCCAAGAGGTTGGCTCGCTTGATATCGGTACGGCCCGTGCCCGGACTGAGCTCAGTGGCGCCACGAATAATTTCGCGCATCAATTCGTCAATGGTCTGATGGGTGTGATGGGCCGGTTCGGCTATGTCAGGCGCTTGAGTAACCGCAGTTGGAGGATGAGCACTACTCTCCGGATGACCAACCATCCCCTGCAGCACGTTGAGAGCATCGACGACGGATGCCTGGTCCACGTTGATGCACAAGGCCGCAAACGCTTTACCGTTTAGGTCACGGTAAAGTGCTGTGCTGCTACGCAGAGGCTGGCCATCTTTGGAGAGTGTCGGATAGTCCACCAGGAGCGAAATCGACTCCAGCTTCTCCTCAAGCGCGTCACTGAACGCAAGGTCAGCCCGCATTCCTGCTAGGACTGAATCACCTTTACGGCGGCCGGTGATGTGACCGTTAGCGATTTCGGCTATGGAATACTCAGGCGTTCGCAGGTCATGGAGCACGACCTCAGTATTGCGAGGCAATACGCTTCCAAGGGCTCGTACGGTTCCGGCCAAAAGACCCAGCAGATGCGCCTGAAACAGGGGGCCCGACAGTGGCTCAGTCATTAAATTGCGCTTCTCAACAAAGTGTTGAATATATAGGGCAATTTTGGCTTTCGAGTCAACGAAATGTTGATATTTCTGCTGCTGACTCGATGGGCTCGTTTCCCTATGAGCTCGCAACATCAGCGAACGAAGTGACGTCTTTGGAATCACTCTTCGACAGATGAGGCTGGCGACAGACTGTTTCTTGGCGGTGCTGTCCTTCATGAGAGGCATCAGTCGGCCAACAGCGGCCCTTGGTTGCGCGCGCGCGGTACGCGGATCGACCCGAAGGAGCTCTCAAGTGGCGATACAGTCGAATCGCACCTACCATGAGGCACTAGAATCAGTAGATTGGTTTTCGATAGACAAGGAGGGTCGAAGTGCATCTTGTGCGTGTTCGCGTCCGGAACTTCAGAGGCATCGCCTACGGTGAGGTCCACCTCAATGGACACACTGCTTTTATTGGTGACAACAACGCCGGCAAGTCCACATTGCTGGAAGCGGTGGACCTGGTACTTGGCCCGGAGCGCCTGAGTCGCCGTCCTGTAATTGATGAGCACGATTTCTATGCAGGTACGTACGTAGATCCGGCCAAGAACGAGGTCGTCCCGATCCAGATCGAGGTTATTGTCGCTGGACTCTCTGATGAGCAGCTGCGGCATTTCCGCGACCATATCGAGTGGTGGGATTCACAGGCAAAGACATTGCTTGTGGGGGCACCCCCAGAGGGAACAGACGCCCCCCATGTTGGCGCAGCAATACGCGTCTTCTTCAACGGCTGGTATGACGTAGAAGAGGACGACTTCGCTGGGGATACCTTTTACGCCACTCCCGAAATGCCGGATGGCTCCTACCTGCGGTTCTCTGCGCCCGACAAACGAAAGTGCGGTTTTCTTTATCTTCGCACCCTACGAACCGGCGCCCGCGCACTCAGCCTAGAGCGAGGCTCTTTGTTGGACGTAATCCTTCGGCTGAAGGAGACACGACTGACAATGTGGGAAGACTTGCTCGACCAACTGAGGGCATTGCCAGTTGGAGAGACCGAGGATATCGGCGAGTTACTTGTCGCAGTCCAGGATGCAGTACGGCACTACGTACCATCCGACTGGGCAGAGCAACCCCACATGCGGGTTTCGGACCTCACCCGCGACATGCTCCGTCGAACCCTGACTGTCTTCATGGGCACTGGAGCGAAAAGGCCGGACGGTTCCGTCTATTCCGCCCCATATCAGCACCAAGGCACTGGCACGATTAACACGCTGGTATTGGCTCTGCTGTCTATCATCGCCGAACTCAAGCAAAGCGTGATCTTCGCGATGGAAGAGCCAGAGATCGCGCTTCCGCCGCACACCCAGAAACGAATTATCAATTCGCTACGCCAGAAGTCGGCACAGGCCATCTTCACCTCCCACTCACCCTACGTGCTGGAGGAGTTCGATCCTGCCCAGGTGGTGGTTCTCAAGCGCACGGCCGGTGTTATGACCGGAGTCCCTGCAACATACCCACCAGCAGTCAAGCCCAAGGCATATCGCACAGAGTTTAAAGCTCGGTTCTGCGAAGCTCTACTTGCCCGCTACGTACTTGTGCTTGAGGGCCGTACGGAGTTCGACGCATTGCCTGCCGCCGCCCGCCGGCTCGCCGAGCTGGATCCCACGCGATTCAAATCTCTCGAAAACCTTGGAGTGGCTATCGTCGATGCTCGCGGCGAGACCAATGTCGCTCCTCTGGGTACATTCTTCCGGTCTCTCGGCAAGATCGTGTTCGCGGTGTTCGACAAGCAATCACAGGAGGCGCTCGCAACCATCATTGCCTCGGTCGATCATGCCTATGAGTCCGCGACTAAGGGCTTCGAGAACCTTGTGTTGTATGGCGTGTCTGAGGTCGCACTCCGCAGCTATGCTGCTGTTGTAGTTGCTGGCGGCGATTGGCCGCAGCATCTCGCTGCATGGACGCCAACGCCCGCAACGCCGCTGGCCGACCTGCAAGCGGCTCTGTTGAACTATTTCAGCTGGGCCAAGGGTGGTGGTGACGCCGGCGACTTGCTCGCCTCCTGCCCAACCGCCAATGACATGCCTGAATACGTGAGAACCACGCTGGCAGCCATCAAGAACGTCATTGAGCCACCTCCGCTGCCTCCACTTTCTCCCCAGCTAGTCGGCGTGCCCCCTCTCCCAGAGGCGGCAGCCGCCTATGGGAAATTCCAACCGTCCCCGCCCCAGCCTCTGGCATGACGAAAGTGTGGAGCGATCAGAAGAGCAACTTTCTGGAATGCGTCAGGCACGCCCTGGCGCTAGGTGGCCCTGGTGCCGGCAAAACACACGTCGCGCTGGTCAAAGCTCGCAATGAGATTCGCTCAGGAATACTCAAGCCAGGCCAGAAGGTCCTCTTCTTGAGCTTCGCCAGGCCGACCGTAGCGCGCATCATCGAAAAGGCTTCTGAGCTGATCTCTCCCGAGGATCTGAAGCAACTAGAGGTCAGCACGTACCACGGTTTCGCATGGAGCATTCTCCGAAGCCATGCCTATCTGTTGAATGGCAGACCGAACCTGCAGCTTTTGCCTCCGCCCGAAGCAGCAGCGCATTTGGCAGATATCGATAAGGCCCAGCACGAAAATGAAAAGCGACGCCTTTTCGAACAGGAGGGCCGCCTGCATTTCGACTTGTTCGCAAGTTTGGCCAGCGAGCTGCTGAGCCGAAGTGATCGGTTAGGCGCCATCTTCTCCGACACATATCCCATCATCATCCTTGACGAGTTTCAGGACACAAACAGTGATGAATGGGCGCTGATCCAGCAGCTTGGGAGGCGCAGTCGCCTCATTGCACTGGCCGACCCCGAACAGCGGATCTATGAGTTTCGAGGTGCTGATCCCAGGCGGGTGGGAGACTTTCTGGAGAACTTCGGCGCCGCCCATTTCGATTTCGCGGGTGAAAATCATCGCAGCAGCGGTACCGATATCACGGCCTATGGGAATGACCTGCTCACTGGAGCAAACAAGGGCAAGGCCTACCAGCAGGTCAAAATCACGCGTTACAACTTCATGTATGGCAAGAGCCTGCACTTCACCGCCAAGGCCGCGGTGCTCTCGGCGTTGGATCGCCTCAAGAAAGTACCTGACAAATCGATCGCAATCCTGGTGCCATCCAGGCGGCTGATGCTCGAGTTTTCTGACTACCTTTCTTCTGCAGCTGATGGTCTGCCAGCGCTAAATCACGACGTCGCAATGGATGCTGAACCGCCGGCTCTAGCCGCTGGCGTTATCGCCACGCTACTGGCGGGAGGTACCGCTGGCGATGTGGCGAGCCGCATGCTCGGCGCACTTCACTCGCACATTCGCGGGCGGCGCGGGGGCAGGCCTACCCCACAGACCGAGCTTGACCTGGCGGGTGCTCTTAGCGGGTTCCTCTCCTCGGGAAAGATCCGCGGTTCCAAGCGCCTGTTGATTGTCAGCGAAGTTCAGCGCATCTCAGAATTGCGGCGGCAACTGCAATTAACGGGCGACCCTGCGGAAGACTGGTTACACCTGCGCGGCCTGTTGGCATCGTCCACTGCGGAAGCCTTGAAGCAAGTAGCAACAGATGCTCGCTACCTACGACTGCTGCACCGAGGCTCAGTATTGCGAACCAATTTGGGTGCGTTGTGGCGTGCCCAAGGAGAGTACATGGGTGCTGAAGAGGCAGTCCGGAGTGCCTTGATGCAGGAGCATTTCGCTGCAGCTCAAAAGGACTGGCGTGGCATCCATCTGATGACGATACATAAGTCCAAAGGGAAGGAGTTCGACGAGGTCATCATCTACGACGGCCTTTTCCAGCGCATTGCCAAAGCCCCGCAGGATCCAAAAATCTGCGCCCAGGATCTTTTAGTACTGCGGGTGGGCGTGACTCGGGCGATACGTCGGACCACCATTGTGACTCCGAAGCGCGATCCCTGCCCCTTACTGTGAATCAAGACTTCCCCTGCTTACACCTCTCCCTGCTAATCCGGCCGCAGCTGAAAGCGGTCGTAGGCGCGCCTATCTGAAGAGATAAAGAGCTCCTCAGCCCCAAAATTGCTGGCACTGAATGGTTCACGTTAAGTCCGCTTTTGACGATCTCTGCCTGTCGCGACGGGCGGGAGTCGGCCAATAGCAGCCAATGGTGGAGCGCCGTTTCGGCCAGAATTTTCCGGCAGAAGCGCGTGGCAAGTTGTCGCTGTATCCAACCGCCTGACGGTAGAACGTCCTGATCTGGGCGCCGAGTTGGCCCGCGCCGCTAGGGATGCCTTCGCGGTCCACACATGCCACGTATTAGTAGGCAGATTACGCAAGCGTGAAAGGGCCCAAGGCATCAAGGATCGTGTAACTCGGCACGATGCAAAGGGGGGCAGCCCCGAGCGTGACGGCGGAACACCGGGACACCTGCCCAATTGAGCAAGAAGCAAATGACATGGCAGCCCAATTGGAGCACAATGTAGCTACAAATCGCTATGAGAAATCCAATGGCAAACAGTGATGTCGTTCGCGCTCGGATCGACGGCCATATCAAGGATGAAGCTAGCCATGTGCTGGCTAGTATGGGGCTGTCTCTTTCGGATGCGATTCGGATGCTGCTCGTTCGCATCGCGGCGGACAAGGCCCTCCCATTTGATATCAATCGAGCACAGCCCCACTCCGAAATCAAAAAGCCTTGAAGGCTTGCCTGAAGAAAATCAAGAAAAATACTTCACGGGTCTAAAAACGCATGGATCGCATACAGCAGCTCAATTATGAAAAAGATTTCCGCATCGCATTTTTGGAAACCAAGGGGGACGGGTTTCAACGTCTTTTCGAGAGGCTAATGTCAAAAGCCCACCCTAACGACTTCATGGCTTGCCGGCCTTGGGGAAATGTTGGTGACCGCAAGAACGATGGATATCTGCCGTCGGCAAGAATTTTGTTCCAGAGTTATGCCCCCAACGAGTTGAGCGCTGCTGAAGCCATCAAGAAAATCAACGAAGACTTCGAGGGAGCGAAAGACCACTGGGAGCAGCATTTCGATGAGTGGACCTTCGTGCACAACGCACCCGATGGCCGTTTGGGTCCTCACATCATCGAAGCTCTTGCGAAGCTCGGGCAAGAGAACCCGCAGATCAGAATCGGCCACTGTGGCTACGAAGAAATGCTGGCGAAGTTTCGTCAGTTGAGCTTGCAGGACCTTGAGTCTTGGTTTGGGCCGTCGCTCACAATGGAGGCAAATGTCAACCTGGGCTACAGCGACCTGATGGCCGTGCTCAGCCACATCAGTGTCACTCCAGCGCCCACTACTAGCGAAGTCAAAGACGTATCACGTGGGAAGATCGAAGCAAACCTTCTGTCTCAAGCTGTGGCCGACTTCCTGAAGATCGGTATGCAGAAGTCACCGCTCGTTGCGCAGTTCTTCAATAACTGGAAGAACCCTACCTACGGCGAACAAATTGCACAGACGTTCAAGCGCGAATACATAGCCCTACGGGATAGCGCTCCTCTACTGCATCCTGATGAAATTTTCGGTCGCCTTGAAGCGTGGGCTGGCGGCTCAGCGAACACCACTCCCACACATAAGGCCGCAGTGCTGGCAGTCATGGCATACCTTTTCGACAAGTGCGAAATTTTCGAGGACGCTCAAACGGTGGGGACAGCATGATCCTTCCATCCAAGCATCTTCCGCAGGATCGCGCATTGTTGACCGTCGGCGGTCATATTTTGACGTTTCTCACACGGCCAAAGACTGTCTCCGCACTTTGGGAGGAGCTGAGTAGGCATGAAACGGGCGTGACTGCCATGCCTCGGCGAGTTACGTACGACTGGTTCTTACTTTCCCTCGATCTTCTGTACGCCCTTGGAATCATTGAGCTCGAAAACGGCCTTGTGACACGGAGAAAAGCTTGATTCACAACATCTTCAGTACTCTGCCGACCTTTAAGAATCTTGGAGATCTGAAACCAGGTCTAAATGTGCTGCTCGCTCAAAAAACCGAGGGAGCGACCACAAAACAAACACGCAATCGCGCTGGTAAAACGAGTTTCGTGGAGTTAGTGCATTTTCTGCTTGGTGCTGACGCGGGGCCGGACTCGATTTTCCGAACCCAGGAATTGGCGGAGCACACTTTCGGCATGGACTTCGACTTGAAGTCGGAACCCACTGTCGTCGAACGCAGTGGTGGCTCCAAAGCCAAAGTTTTCGTGACTGCCCCACCAGCCGCGAAAGTGAAGTTCTCGGCCACCGAGTGGTGTACGTTCCTTGGCGAACAAATGTTTGGTCTGACTAGCCTTGAAGCCGCAGGCAGCAAGCCGCCTTCGTTCAGATCGCTGTTTGCCTACTTTGTGCGCCGACAGGCGAGCGGTGCCTTCATGACGCCGGAAAAACAGGCAACGATGCAGGGTACCGGCGACATGCAGATGGCGCTGATGTTCCTGCTCGGACTGGACTGGCAGATTGCCAGGGACTGGCAAGCTGTCCGGGATCGGGAAAAGACCCTTGAAGAGTTAAAGAAGGCGGCCGGGAACGGTGCATTCGGCTCAATTATTGGCAAGGCCGCCGACTTGCGCACAGAGCTGACCATTCAGGAGGCTCGCCTCAAGAGGCTTCACGCGGAAGTTGAGACGTTTCAGGTCTTGCCTGAGTACCGGGAATTGGAAGTCGAAAGCTCCAGCTTGACCCGCCAGCTCAACGAGTTAGCCAACGCCAATACCATCGACTTCTCAGCTATTCGTGATCTGGAAAACGCCCTCGCCTCCGAGGTTCCTCCTGACCATGAGGATCTCCAGGCGGTCTACCAAGAGGCGGGCATCGTCCTGCCTGACTTGGTCAAACGCCGCTACGAGGATGTGAAGAGTTTTCATGACTCTGTGGTGCGCAATCGCAGGGACTATCTGTCCAGCGAACTTGAAGCCGCCAAGATGCGTATCGAGCTACGTGATAGTAAGAAGGCGCAGCTCGACCAGAGGCGCGGAGAAATCCTGGGCATTCTCAGGAGCCATGGTGCGCTCGAACAGTTCCTCAAACTGCAAGGCGAGCTGGGACGGCTGGAATTCGAAGTGGAATCCCTGCGGCAACGCTTCGAAGCCGCAGAGCAGCTCGAAGGCACCAAGAACGAGCTAGAGATCGAGCGCAACCGCCTCACGATCCGCCTACGGCGTGACTTCACCGAGCAAAAGGACAGGCTGGCTGAAGCTATCGTCGCCTTCGAGGAAACCTCTCAACGCCTGTATGAATCGGCGGGGAGCATGACGATCGATGAAACCTCGAATGGACCAGTCTTCAAGTTTCCAATGCAAGGGCAGCGCAGCAAAGGCATCAAGAACATGCAAATCTTCTGCTTCGACATGATGCTTATGCGCCTGTGCATCAGCCGACAAATTGGGCCTGGATTCTTGATCCATGACAGCCACCTGTTCGATGGTGTTGACGGCCGCCAGGTAATCAGCGCATTGCGCCTTGGTTCTGAGATTGCCCAAGAGCTTGGTTTTCAGTACATCGTGACGATGAATGAAGACGATGCCTTCAAAGAGACCCTCGATGGTTTCGACCTCAATGGCTATGTCCTGCCCAAGCGTTTGACTGACGCCACCGAAGACGGCGGTTTGTTTGGCATAAGGTTTGGTTAGAGAGCTGATTTGCGCTATTTAGCTCTGGGCAGGGCGGTCGCAGTGGACCTTAGGGGAAATACAATGGATAAGAAGGCCAAAGGATCGTGGTTGATCCACTGAATCGGCCCTAATATCGTAGACCCATTTGAGGGTCTGCTTTTGGCCGGAAGCAGCCTGTCATCAAAGGCTGGAATCGACCCATCACTGCTAAGGCGATAGGCATTTTAGTCGCATAGCAAGCGACTAAATCTATATGAGTCTGCAGCTTATCATTGTTCAAACCGACGTCTGTACAGGATAAGCATTGGTGGTATGGATGATCTGGTCTACTTAATGGTTTGGCCAGTGCGGATCAGCTTAATATAGTGCGCTCAACACCATGATATGAGCCTAGATGCACTGCCAGTCATCCTTCCATACGCCCGCTTCTCGTAAGGCACATACTTCCTGTTCTTTTTGCTCACTTGTCAACTCAGCATCGAACTTCAGGAACGCAAAGTCTTGCGTCAGCGTGCCTGAATCCAATTGCTCTGATGCTATACCGATCACTTCTTGAATTCCACCTGCTCTGAGCCGTGCGGCGCGACAATAACAAATAAGTGACGCTTTTCGTACAGCACGGTACTCTTCATAGCTTTGATTTGATGGCGCTTTCAAGGACATTAAGACATAAGCTCGATTTGGCCGATTAGGGATAACCATTGTTTTCGCAAGCCTGTCCCCAGGGTGTTTTTTTGTTAGCGCATCCATATGAGTTTCAGCAAGAATCTTTCTGACACTGCGCCTTTCTTCGGCCATTGCTCTCAAAACCATCTCGTGCACTTGCACATCTGCCAAATCGTAACCGTTAGAGGCATATATGTCGGCCGTTTTATTGAGTATATGTGATGTCTGGTGCTCAATCAGCCTGTCCCACTCATAGCTAATTTCCTTCGATCTTTTCCAAGAGCGATATATGTTGCTCTGGAAAATCTTTTTCCATGTGCCCTCCTCATACGTAACGAGTTTTTCGTTCGGTGGAATGGGGGTAAATGAATAACCAAGATAATTTTCAAGTGGGTGCAAAAAATAATCTGCATACAGATCTTCTTCGCCGGGAATTACGAAACCCCTGCCTTTTACAGAAAGCAGATCCTCTTTTTTTGTTAAGTACTCGATGAAATCTGGGGCTGTGTCCAGCTCATCCAGAATGATATCAAGAGTGAATTCGTCGAAGACATGAATAAATCGGCGATTTTTTATTGGCCATCCCACCATAAATGGACGATTTTTGTGATCTCGTTCACTTAGAGTTGTGTTTATGAAGAGGCTGCCGGAGCTACCATTCCCCCAGTATTTCTCCGCAGCCTCTGCTGATCCTCGAGTAACCGCCACCAAGTGTATTTTTCTACTTATGGCAGGTGGCAGTGGGATAGGTAGCGGATATTTACACTCTGAATCTAAATAGATTCGCTCAGGGAATCTTTCAATGAATGAGGAAGCACCCGCTAGTTGCTTCGATGATTTTTCAATGGCTGCTTTGTACCATCTATTCCATGAGACATTATGGTTCTCATTGTCTTGGTATTTACAATGTTTGTCCGAAAATATAATTATGTCATTTCCGAACACTACAAGAAAATCGCAAAGCTCTTTGCCATTTCCCTCATTTGTATAGGGGTTTGAGTAACTCCAGAAGTTCAGAAACGCTTTCCTCGCTAGCTTTGAAAGATAGCGTTCTGATTCGGTGGCACCATCTGATGAGGTCTTTTGCCAAATAGCGTTAACATGAGAGGTCTTCATAGAATACTGTAGTGATATTATTGAGGGATGATTGGTGACTGATAGTATGACAGATATCCGTAGAACTAGATTTTATGATAGCCCTTGGCTATCAATCTGTCCATAACCGACCCCATCCCATGCTCCTGGGCAGGAGTTGTGATTGCTAATACATCTCCGATGTGAAACGCCACAATGGGTCAAGTGTAACCTCTGGGGGAGTTACGAGAAGTGTGATTGGCACAGCCTAGCCCAGGCCGCTCCTAGAGGCGACTTGGACTAAGGCTTGCGCGCATACCCTAGACGGATGTTGGCCAGCAGCGAACCGCCGACTCGCTGCATGCTCCACCCAGAAGCTTCTGCTTATCCATATGTCCAAACTGCGAAATCTTACGGTTCAGGAGTGAATGTGTGTACGAATTTGAAAGTTAGCGCTCGGTTCTAAACTTCCCAATGCGTTTGCTGCGCTGGAAAAATTAGGGGCATTGCAAGAATTCATCAAAAAGGCGTAAAAATAGTGGCGGGTGCAGTTTGCAACAACGCGCTAACACTCAGGCTTTAAATTGTCTATTAGCCCATATTTATGAGATATCAGACTATATAGCTAGGAGCGTCTACAAAATCGTAAGCCTCAACTAAATTTTCAGTAACTATCATGGTCTGTCAAAGAGTGACCCGCCGAAAGCAGTCCCTGCTATTCTCTCTCAACTGTACGATGGCTGACTGCAAGTTCACCACTCCTATGGTCGCACCTGTCACGGACGCTGCTGTCTAGTCGGACGTAATTTAATACGTCAAATTTATCCCGAACTATGAGAGCGTAAAAGCAGTCTTACCCGCAAGGCTGCTTGCCAGCAATTATTGAAAACTAAATAAGTTCTGACTCTGTTAGTTATTATTGCCTCCACCTGTTAATGGCAGCTTTCGACCCAAAGCTGACAGTGAGGCAGACTACATTCGAGCATGAGAAGGTAAAACTGGGATCGGATCGGAGATGCTCTGACCATCAATTTTTATGGCGCAGCATCTGAACCTAGCCGAGGTTTTTGTTAGAAATACTCAAAATTTCATGCACACCTTCAATCCTTTCAGAGGCATCTAGGGAGGCCCGTATTGTGTTTTTCTTAAGTACGGGCTTTAATGTCAATTAGCCATCTTCGCAGATGCAAGTCTCCTACATTGAAAGGCGTAGCAACCATGCACATAGAGCTAATTTTTTGGATAATAGCTGCCGGCTATACGGCCTTGGTGGGCGCATTTGCTTATGCGGTATATCAGCTAAAATTGATTAGTGTAATACTTGATAATCAGCCCCAGATTATTGAAAACGATGAATTTCTCAAAAGCTACGCGCTTCAAATAAGAGTCAATAAATTTCTTGAAAGGATTTGGCCCAAAGTCAGACGAACCAAACTTTCAGCTCTGTCGAGCGCCATCTATAAGGTTGCGAATGCCTTGTTTGTGTTTCTGCTGCTGCTTCAGTTTTTCTTTTCTGACTTCTTGTCACCTGTAGCACCTGCAATGTTTTTATCATTGGGGTTTTTAGCATTCGTAGGAAATGCACTTCAAGACGAAAAAAGAAGTGCGGACGCGACTAAGTATATTCTGCTGCCATTTTCAGTGATGTTTCCTTTATTTGTGGCATATCACATTGACACGTCAGAAAAGTTAATAATAATTAAATCTGCGCTTGCGGCCCAAAACTTCGGCTATGAAGTAACGCTAGCGTTATTGACTACCGGGCTGGGACTTTTTTGCTACTTTGGGCTAAGCATAATTGAGCGCTTCCAGCGGATCATCGTTTCTTGGTTTTTAAACAGAGCCTTAATTCTATCCAAGAACATGGTTCTAGTTGGCGTCAATCCCACCATGCCCGAAGAAAAGGAAATGCGAGCTATAGCGAAAGAGGCGATAATGGTTACAGCCAAGAATATGGTTGTTTTTGGATTGGTCGTCAGCGCGCTGACGGGTTGTGTCAGGTACATGATCGAACGTCTTTGATTGAATAGCATGCATGCATAATAAAGCGCTCAACGGGACGTGGTTACGCGGCTTACCATCGTTATATCTACCCAAGGCTCCGCTCAGCCACGATACTTGAGCCATTCAGCCGGTTATCTCGGTATTCGCGGCATCAGCATTTACATTGAGCCCGTTTTTAACTGCGGCGGCAGGAGTATCCGCTCCTGCAGTCATCGAATACGCGATATTCACTTCAAAGAGGAAAGCAGTGCGAATTGAAGGTCCGCTTTTGCCCGCTTGCAGTCCTTCGTCACCGGAAGGAACCAGCCTAAAGCGGATTCTTAGCCGACCGACCTCCGTCCGTAGAACGGCAAGAGTGGCAACCAGGGCCATCTGAGAGCTGCGCGTAGCTACCGGTGGCGATAGGCGAGCAACGTTGCCACAGTGGTAGTCTTACCCCACCAGCTAACCTGCCTGTCTTAGGCCATCAGTCATGGACGCCCCCAGATGCAGCCACCCAAGAAATACTCTGTTGTTTTGGTCGATTTAGATGGTGAGCACACGCTCTATCGATGAAAGAATGGTGCCGTCAGAATCCCAATGACGCACCACCTATCGATCCAAACACGAATTCCCAGCAGCTTCGTCGTGCATTCACTCGAATGGGATGGATCACTGAAGAAACTGAAACACAGGTTCTGGTCCTGCATCCCGGCACACCTAAAACAGCCATCCAAGCCATCGAAGACGAAGACCTGGCTCCTGGAGACGAAGACACGTCAGACTCAGATCGAGAGACAGTTTTTGAACTAGAATGGCAGCTACGCGATTTCATATCTCACAATATCGAATCGCTGAAACTGGAAGATAAAACCCTTCGCCTCTATGTCGACCCTCAAGGTCGTGATGGAGTTGAATACCCTACCGACGTTGGGCCAATCGACATACTCGCACTTGATTCAGATGACGCGTTCGTGATTTTCGAACTGAAACGTGGACGTGTGGCAGACCGTGCTATCGGTCAGATCAGCCGATACATGGGCTGGATCAAGAAGAACCTCGCGCACGGGAAGATGGTGAAGGGCGTCATCGTTGCGAAATCCATAAGCTCAAACTTACGTCACGCTATCGTGGCAGTCCCTAATGTCTCGCTTTTTGAATATGAAGTAGCGTTCAGCCTGAACCAAATCCTTGAAGCAGATGGACCAATGTAGATGAAATATGAAGGGCGAATAGCCCCCACTTTCGTAGCCGTCGATTGACCGCTTCTGGCCGAAAGCAGCCCTTTGAGCGGTCGCCCAGGCGTGAGAGCAACGCCAACGAATTGATAGTGTGCGGCTTTGATTGAAGCAGTTCCAAGACAAGGGGTCTTGAGCTCAGCGGGAGCAGTTCGACGATCCATCTGGTATCCAAGAAGCAGTGAGTAACTTTCCAGCCGCCGGGACGATTCCAGTTTGGTTGGCTATGGGGCGAAGGAAAATGGCACAGCCCGAAATCCCGCTTTCTTGGCCCTTGATACTCCTTAAAAACAAGTCCAGAATTAAGTCTTTTCCTGCTCAGGCAAGGAAAGAAACCCCTTAGATTTCAATGAGTCGGATACCAGATACGAGTCTCGTTTCCCGCTCCAAGATCTAAAGAAAGCCACTCAGACGAGTGGCTTTTTTGTGCGTGCGCCAGGCATGGCGCGTTGCGCGTAAGCGCAACCAGCTTGGCTGTGGTGGCCACGCTGGTGACTTGGAGGTGCAAGTCCTCTACACACCCGGCAAGGG